>NVVI01000058.1 GCA_002402165.1 Flavobacteriales bacterium | reverse complement strand
ATTACTCCTAAAGAATCTGCGAACTGAGTACCTTCTTTAGAAATGTATATCCTTCCATCAGCCCCCAATTGCATACTATACAGCCAATGATTCAATGAATTGAATATCTCTATTTTTGAATTTTGAATTGTTGTTTGGTTATTACTTGATATATCATACTGCCACAATTGGGTGAGCAAATCTCCATTAGCATTTAATGTTGGAACATAAAGTATATTTCCGTTAGGAGAAAAAGACAATCCATAAGCACCATCTAATGTATCCAATTGCAAGCTAATGGGATTACTTACAATTCCGTTCGTATTATTAAAATCGTATATCTCAAGGGTATCATAGGGGGATATCAAATCGTATGACGTTGCTATTTTGTTACCATTAGGCGAAATTGTTAATTGACCATCACCAAATTGTCCAATATTTACACCTTCTATACTTACTACAGGAGCGGTAATTCCTGTTGATGTTAATAAATATGAAAAAAATTGCGAGGAATTATGTTCATGAGATACTATCCAGTAATCAGTTCCATTTGCATGATGAGTAATAGCCATCTTTTCACTACAAGGCTGGTAGAGTAATTGGTTTTTTAAAATAATTTCACCATTGCCATTATCTCCATTAATATTTAATATTGAATACCTTAATCCATTGACTCCATTCAATTCCCAACAATCCGTTGTAAAAATATAAAGCAAAGTATCATTTGCAGGTTGTGGCACAATAATTACTGCTTGTGTACTACTAAAACATCCCAATAAACCTGTTCCGTTTAATATAACATTATGRTTRCTATTCCAGACTGTATCGCCATTAGAGTAAAAAAGTAAATTCCCACAAGTATCGCTTATACTTGAGCAACCCTCTTCGGCATTAATTTGCGATGTTGTATCTTTTACAACGTTATTATTACTAAAATCAAGCCCTGCCTTTTCTCCAAAATACCAGTGGTAAGTACGTTTAATATCGGAGTTTTGGGCAAGCCCGTTTACTGCCATAGCAAATAGCATGATAACAGTTAGTGATATTTTAGTTAAGTGGTTCAGAAGAAAGATATTGTAAAAGTGCTTACTAAAGTAAGCAATTAGAGTTGGGCTAGCAAATAAGATTTAGACCAGCATCTTGATGCAAGTGTAACCTTGCACTTGGAGTAAAGCCTGCTGGTAAGTTATTACCCATGGCTATTTTACCATCATTGATTCCTGTTGCACCATTATTAATTACCATACGACCTATGCCGTTGGTGTGGAATAATAAAGGTTTRTTATTACCTGCTAAAGTTCCAAGTATAGGTTGATTTCCAGGAGGCCCCATTTGATTAAAAGCATTTCCTCCGACTTTCCAATTTTGTGAAAAAGTTGAAAATGAAAGCAGAGAAAAGGTAATTGCTCCTAATAATTTTAAGTTGATTTTCTTCATAATTTAAGGTTTTAAAAGTTTATAAGTAAATGATTTATTTTGTGTTTTTATTTTGATAAATAAAAGATTAGAATTGAAATTATTAATGTTAATTTTTTTAGTGCTTTTGTTGATGTTTGTTTCTTCAAAAAGAAGTTGTCCAATGGAGTTGTAAATAGTTAAGTTGTAAGTTTGATTTGAAGCGTTATTGATGGCAAAAAAGTCTGTCGCTGGATTTGGATAAAGATTAAAGGATGATTGATTAAATTCAATTTCATTTACACCAACAGGTTGATTACAGGTTAAGGAATCATTAGAGACACATACATTGTCAACATAATAATATGAATAATTTTGAGATGTGTTATTAGCCTGTATAGCTGTAGTTGTTTGTTTTCTGTTAAAATTACCAATCAACAGATAGTTTTCATTACCTGCTGCTATGAAGGAGTTACTTATTTTTATCCAATCATTTTTTTCTGTAATTATACTATCGTTAAATTCAATTTGTGGTATAAAAGGCAAGGCTGTATCTGAAATATTATCATTTATTTGAGTTGGGGAAAAGTATGCTCCAAGCTCTTGAATTGCGTACATTGAACTGTCTGCTAAACTTACGTAAAAACTTACCCAGTACTTTTGTCCTAATGCAAGTGTTTGGGGTAATTGTACTTGTAAATATTCTCGATAGCTATAAGTACTGAAGGTGTCATAAATAGCAAACCCAACATAAGCATTACCCAAAATGGCTTGTTGATTTCCTAAAGCATTATTAGGAACACCCGCATCTCCGCTATTACAACTATTGAAGTAGTCAGGCGACCCCTGTGTAGGAGAACCCCAATCACTTACACTAAAATCACCAAAAACAGTTGGGCAGCTATTCATCTGTTCAAAGCTGAAATTAGGCACTAAATTTTGTGTGTAAGCTGTGTTAAATAGCAAATAGCAAACAATGATATTTTGGCAATTAGTTTCAACAGCTTGGTTTAAAAGAGTGAACTAAAATAAGTAATTAGAGCCGAGTAGCCAAATAAGATTTAGGTAACGGTAAGTGTAATATGAGGCAGCCCATAAGCCCCACAAAACAAAACCCAGCCGTTTTTACACTTCGGCAAGCTCAGTGCAGGCAAAACTATTTCTGTGTTTTATTTTGTTCCGTTTCCATTCCTTCTGTAATTTTTTAGATCATACTTTTTGTAGGCCCCTTCGACAAGCTCAGGATAAACTCCAAAGCAATACATTGCAACTGTATTGTCATTAAAATGAACAATTACTTTAGTTGCAATAAGCTAAAGGCAAACACTCAAAAAATAAGAGTAATTAAAAATAAATTGTTGATGGTTAGTGTTTTGTAGGTTTTACGGATGGGTTTTAGAATGTAAAGAAGAATATTTAATAGTTATTTACTGGCAAAATTTATCCTTCTATCATTTCTCTTTTAAACTCAGATGTAGTATGGAAAGTGATTTCTGGATAATCAGTTTCAGCACTTTGAAGCAAGAACTTTGTTTGAGCTAGAAACACATAATTATCGTCTTTATCTTTTGCTATGTTTTGAGCTTTACGCTTGATGAAATCTTCTAGCTTGGACTCATTGTCTGAGGTTAGCCAGCATGCTTTGTAAAGTGCTTTAGGTTCAAATGTTGCCGAAGCACCATATTCGTGTTCTAACCTGTATTGTATTACTTCAAATTGTAAGTCACCAACTGTACCTACAATTTTACGATTACCAGGTTGTTGAATAAATAATTGAGCAACACCCTCATCTGTTAATTGCTGAATACCTTTTTCTAACTGTTTGGTTTTCATAGGGTCTTTATTCACTAATTCTTTAAATATTTCAGGAGAGAAACTTGGTATTCCTTGGAAATCCATTTTTTCACCTTCTGTAAGTGTATCACCTATTTTAAAACTACCAGTATCATATAATCCAATAACATCACCAGGAAAAGCTTCTTCAATAACACTTTTATCTTGAGCCATAAAACTGGTAGGATTATTAAACCTTACTTTTTTATCAATTCTAACGTGATGATAGAATTTGTTGCGTTCAAATTTTCCAGAACATATTCTTAAAAATGCAATACGGTCTCTGTGTTTAGGGTCTATATTGGCATGTATCTTAAAAATAAATCCACTAAATTTTGGGTCAGTAGGGTTTACAACTTTCACATTGGTTTCTCTACTTTTAGGGAAAGGAGCGATTTTTACAAATGTGTCTAGTAATTCTTGAACTCCAAAATTGTTTAAGGCACTTCCGAAAAATACAGGAGCTAATTCGCCTGATTTATAGTTGGCTTCATTAAACTCATCATATACACCTTCTATTAATTCTACATCTTCTCTTAATTGAGATGCAGCACCTCCTATTTGTTCATCAAGTTTAGAGTCATTAATATCTGTAATAGAAATAATGTCTCTTTCCATTTTAGTTTTGTTACTATCAAATAGGTTTAAGTGGTTTTCATACATGTTGTAAACGCCTTGAAATGTACTTCCTATTCCAATTGGCCAACTTAATGGCCTAACTTTAATGTTTAAGTTAGCTTCTATCTCATCCAATAAATCAAATGCATCCCGGCCTTCTCTATCCATTTTATTAATAAAAACAATTACAGGAGTATTTCTCATTCTGCAGACTTCCATTAATTTTTTGGTTTGAGCCTCAACACCATTCGTACAATCAATCACCAGAATAACACTATCTACAGCAGTTAGCGTTCTATAAGTATCTTCAGCAAAATCCTTATGTCCAGGAGTGTCTAAGATATTAATTTTAACAGTCTTATAGTTAAAGGCCATTACAGAAGTAGCAACAGAAATCCCTCTTTGTTTTTCTATTTCCATAAAATCGGAAGTAGCTGTTTTTTTAATCTTATTCGATTTTACTGCTCCAGCAGTTTGAATGGCACCACCAAATAATAACAGTTTTTCTGTTAAGGTTGTTTTTCCAGCATCTGGATGACTAATAATCCCAAATGTTCTTCTCTTGCTTATTT
Source organism: Flavobacteriales bacterium (assembly GCA_002402165.1). Classification (GTDB taxonomy): domain Bacteria; phylum Bacteroidota; class Bacteroidia; order Flavobacteriales_E; family Vicingaceae. The sequence goes on along the minus strand of NVVI01000058.1, from coordinate 6,249 downwards.
CTTGCTCTAAACTCATATACGCGACAAAAATACTTTTTATACTTGATTATTGTTAATAAGTGTTGATAGAAAATTTTTGATAAAAAGAAGTGTTATCTTATTTTTAAACTGAATTTAAATCTATTAGTATGAAAAAAGTAATATTTGGATTAGCATGCCTCTTTTTAACAAGTCAAGTATTTGTTTCCTGTAGTTCTGAAAGTAATGTATTGAGTCAATTTTCGAAAAGGAAATACATGAAAAGCTTTAAGAAAAAAAATACAAAGAATGAAAACAACATTGATAAATATGATAATGAATTAGATTATGTTGCTAACACTAATGAGTATGCTTCTTCTACGGAGCTTGTTAATTATCAAATGGAAGAAATAGAAGCTAATGATAATTCAACTATGGTAGAATTAAAGGATGAGCAAACTGTTCAATTAAGCTTAATTAAAGAAAATATAAAGGACTATTCTGAATGGAATAAGTATAATAGAGAGATGAGTTTTTCTAATATGGGGATGAATGGAAGTAATAATATTCATAATAATAAAATTGCAGCAAGTCAAGTAAGTGAAGTTGTTATAGCTATTCTCTGTTTCTTTATACCTCCTTTAGGTGTTTATTTATATGAAGATTCTATCACTACTAATTTTTGGGTTGATTTGATAGGCACATTGCTTTTTTGGTTTCCAGGAATGATATTTGCCTTTTTAGTTTGTTTTGCTGGACTTTCTTTTTAAATAAATTGAAAACAAAAAAAGTCGCTGATGTTTGTCAGCGGCTTTTTTTGTTATTTTTTAAAAAAAAACATTGAATTTATTGCTGAATCCCATATATATATATATTAGCAATTATTATTAACAAGTAAATTTAAGATATGAAAAAAATATGTATTGTTTTAGGGGTGTTATTTAGTATGCAATCTTGTATGATTAATACACATGTAATTGGTGATGGAGGTAATGGGGTAGAAGCTGCAAGAAAAAAAACTGTTTATATTATAGGCAATAGAGTATCTGAAGTAGATTCTAAAGCATTGGCTGGAGGTGCGGAAAATTATGAAATTGATACTCGTGCTAATTTTGTTGATATGCTCATTACGACTTTAACATTTGGTATAGTGAATACAAGAACAGTAATTATTAAGAAATAAACTTTAACAAAAAAGCCACTCAGTGTGAGTGGCTTTTTTTTGTTTTTTAGTGGATTTTATTTCTTCCCGCCCAACATTAAGATTTCATTTACTAAGACTTCAGTAACGTAACGCTTGTTACCATCTTTATCATCATAGCTACGGTTAATAAGTTTGCCCTCAATAGCAATCTCATTTCCTTTTTTCACATATTTCTCGATTATTTCAGCTGTCTTTCCCCAAGCAATCAAATTGTGCCACTGCGTATCTTCTATTTTTTCACCTTTCGCGTTTCTGTAAGATTCGTTAGTAGCGATAGAGAATTTAGCTAATTTTTTTCCAGAATCTAAGTCTTTAATTTCTGGGTTCATACCTAGGTTTCCGATTAATTGTACTTTGTTTCTTAAATTGTTCATAATGTAAAATTTAATGGTTTATAAAAAGTTTATTTGTTAAAACCTGATTCGTTCAGATTTGATGAGGCAAAGTAAAGACGACCTGCAAAACTTAATCGGTTATTAAATGTTTGTTTTCGTTTAATGTCGATTGTAATCATTTGTAGTCGTTTGTAAACGAATAATTTGTATATTTGAATTATGGAAAAACAAAAATGTTTAGAATGCTCAGAGTCCTTTAATGGAAGGGTGGATAAGAAGTTTTGTTCTGATTACTGTAGGAACGCTTTCAACAATAAAGTAAACAAAGACAGTAAAAATTTGATWMGAAAYACRAATAACCGKTTAAGGAAAAATTGGAGAATTTTAGAAGAATTAAATCCGAATGGTAAATGTAAGGTAACGAAACAACGAATGGATGCTAAAGGATTTGACTTCAATTTATTTACAAATATCTACACCACAAAAACAGGTAATGTGTATTATTTCTGTTATGACCAAGGTTATTTAGTTTTAGATAATGATTATTATGCTTTAGTTAAAAGAGATTAAATAACAGAACAGTGTTAACAAATTGCATGAGTTTTCGTAATAACAAGTGGGCTTTCTCGTTTTCTTTGGAGCATGGTTAAAATAAAAGACATAATATTTATATGTTTAATGGTTTTTGCGAGTACAATTCTTGCTCAAGGATCATTAAATGAATATAGATTAATAGAAGTATCAGGATTACACGATTCTATTAACTATAAGTTTGTAGAAAATCAACAAATTTACGATCAAGGCTGGGATACATTGGTTCAGCCTAATTTTTGGAGAATGTTAATGACAATGGATGATGATTCTGCTCTAATAAACATAGGAAGTACTCGTCAAATTATAAGAAAAGTAGCAGTAAAAGATTGGAACAAGTTAACAAATGATGGGAAAGATGCGATAAGAGATAGCGTTAAAAAACATTATGGGCTGTCAGATGAGGAGCATGTTTATATGACTTCTGGTAAAAAAATGTTTTATGATTTTGAAAAAGTAATACCAAGCATAGGCAGAGGGATAGAAATTTTTAATCAAAACAAAGTTGATCCTTTTTATGCTCAAGTTATTTTATTAATTGAAAGTCCAAATAAAATGCAAAAATCCCCAGTAGGTGCATATGGTTCTTTTCAAATAATGAGAAAAGTAGCTATTAATCTAGGGCTAAAAGTTAATAAGTACGTAGATGAGCGTAAGGATTTTGATAAATCAGCGTGGGCATCAGCAAAACTTATAAGAACTATCTGCATTCCAGAAACGAACAAAATGTTAGATGAAAAAGGCATTAGTTATAATTCTAGTGAATTATGGTATAAACTATTGGTATTACACACTTATCATGCAGGAGCTGGGAATGTGAAAAATGCTATAAACTATATCAACCCAACAGAAGGGAATATGGAGTTAATAACTACATTATGGCATACAGAAGTTGGAGCATTTAGAAATGCTTCTCAAAATTACTCTCAATTGGCATTAGCTTCTTTGTTGGAGCTAGATGAAATTATCTATAATAAATGTAAGTTCATTTATTATTGTCCTCTCAATGAGATTTAATTTTTTTTTTCTACCATAAATGATTTATATTTAGTTTTTATTATTACTAGTAAGCTGTGAAAGAACTAGATAAATTAAAATCCAGAATAGAAGAATTAGAAAAAGAAAACCAGCTTTTAAAAGAAGGTTCTTCTGCTATTTTTACTTCAGGAGGTACTGTTAGTGCTCCAAGTCAACTTAAAGATGTTTTTAATGAAGCTGAAAAAACTGTAGGCAAATATTTTGAAAGGTTTTCAACGGATCCTTCTAAAGGAAGAATTGAAATTAATGGAGAAAGATATGTGCTAATGAGAGCATCTTCATTATCTGTTGGTTTTTTAAATAAGATAAAAGATTTATATGCAGATAAGGGAGAAAAGGAAGCATATCTGATAGGGCGAAATTTTCTATTTGATATTGCGCACGTAATAGGTTTGGAAGATGCAAAGAATTTTCACATTAAAATGGGCTTAAAAGACCCAATTTCTAAACTGTCAGCAGGACCAGTTCATTTTGCTTATACAGGATGGGCTTATGTAGATATCTTACCAGAGAGTAAGCCTTCACCAGATGATAGTTATTATTTAAAATATCACCATCCATATTCATTTGAAGCAGATTCTTGGATTAAATCAGGAATGAAGTCAGAATACCCTGTTTGCATTATGAATTCAGGATACTCTTCAGGTTGGTGTGAAGAAAGCTTTGGAATACCATTAACTTCCGTTGAAATTAGTTGCAGAGCAAAAGGTGATGATAAATGCACTTTCATCATGGCTCCTCCACATAAAATTGACGAGTATCTTAAAAATGAAGGATCTGTTAATAATATTATGCCTTATGATGTTCCTTTGTTTTTCGAACGAAAAAAAGCTGAGGAGAAAATTAAACAATCCTTAAACGAAAAAAATATTCTTTTAAAAGAGATTCATCATCGAGTAAAAAACAATCTACAAATAATATCTAGTTTATTAAATCTACAGTCTAATTATTTAGAGGATGATAATGCAAAATCTCTATTTAAGGAAACTCAAAATAGAATAAAAACGCTAGCTTTAGTTCACGAAAAGCTATACAAGTCGAAAGATGTAGAATATGTTGATCTAAATGAGTATATTACTTCTATTGTAGATCTTTTAAGCTATTCATTTAATAAAGAATATATTAAAGTTAATTATAATTTAAATGTTGATGACCTTGAGAAATTTGACATAGAAAAAGCAATTCCATGTGGTTTAATTATCAATGAAATATTATCAAACGCTTATAAATATGCATTTCCTGAAAAATTAAATGGAGAAATTAGTATTGAACTTAAAAAGACAGATAACAAATGCATATTTATAATTTCAGATAATGGGGTAGGAATGCCAAAACATTTTGATGCAAACAATTCAAATACATTAGGACTAGAATTAATTCATTCATTAGTTGAACAACTTGATGGAACTATAAAAATTAGTTCTAAAAATGGAACAAAATTTCATCTTGAATTTCCTTACACTAATAATTAAATTTATAAAATAATAATTACAAAAAAAAGCCCTGCAAATACAGGGCTTCCATTTGTATAGATTAAAAAATTAAACCAGTCCTTGATCTAGCATTGAGTCTGCAACCTTTACGAAACCAGCGATGTTTGCTCCTTTAACGTAGTCAACATAATCGCCATCTGTTCCATATYCAACACAAGCATTGTGAATAGAAACCATAATGTTGTGTAATTTTTCATCCACTTCTTCTGCAGTCCACGACATACGTAATGAGTTTTGACTCATTTCTAAACCAGATGTTGCAACACCTCCAGCATTGGATGCTTTTCCAGGTGCAAATAATATTTTTGCTTCAGAAAATGCTTCAATTGCTTCTGGTGTAGAAGGCATATTTGCTCCTTCGGCAACACAAAAGCATCCATTGGCTAACAATGCCTTGGCCTCATCACCATTTAATTCATTTTGAGTTGCACAAGGTAGAGCAATATCACATTTAACTCCCCAAGGATTTTCTCCTTCATGAAATTCAAATCCTTCAAATTGATTTGCTATTTCTTTAACTCTTCCTCTCTTTACATTTTTTAATTCCATTAAGAAATCTAAATGTTCTGAGTGAAATCCATTTGAAGCATAAACATATCCTGAAGAATCTGAAACGGTTACTACTTTTCCTCCTAAATGAATCACTTTTTCTAAGGCATATTGAGCAACATTACCAGAACCAGAAATAACTACTGTTTTTCCGTGAAAATCATCTCCTTTTGTTGTCAACATTTCTTTAGCAAAATAGACCGTTCCGTAACCTGTTGCTTCTGGTCTGATTAAAGAACCTCCCCAGTTACGTCCTTTACCTGTTAAAATACCCGTAAACTCATTCTTAATTCTCTTATACTGACCAAACATATAACCTATTTCTCTCCCCCCAACTCCAATGTCTCCAGCAGGAATATCTGTGTTTGGCCCTATATGTCTTTGCAATTCAGTCATAAATGATTGGCAAAATTTCATTACTTCATTGTCTGATTTTCCTTTTGGATCAAAATCAGCACCACCTTTACCTCCCCCCATTGGTAATGTTGTTAATGAGTTTTTAAACACTTGCTCAAATCCTAAAAACTTTAGTATAGATAAATTTACTGATGGATGAAATCTTAACCCACCTTTGTAAGGCCCGATTGCAGAATTAAATTCTACTCTAAATCCTTTATTAATTTGAACCTCTCCTTTATCATCCAACCAAGGCACTCTAAACATAATTGTACGTTCAGGCTCAACCATTCTTTCTAAGATCTTTGCTGCTTTATATTGTGGCTTATCTGCAATAAAAGGAATAACTGCTTCAGCTACCTCTTCAACTGCTTGTAAAAATTCAGACTCGTGAGCTTGTTTTGCTCTAACGCCATCCATAAAAGAACCTATTTCTTTTTTGTAATTTTCTTTAACGTCATTCACTGCAACGTCCATTTCAGCTTGATCTTTTGACATGTTTATTCTATTTAAGTTTTATGTTTTATAATTAACGCCACAAATGTAATTTTTTTTAATCTTATTTTTAATAATTTGAATAGAATAAACCAGGGCAAACTCATACTTTTTTCTCAAACAAATCTAAGATAATCACCTAAACTATAGTTGGTTAAGTTGTTAATTATTCGTATATTATACTGATAAT
>NVVI01000057.1 GCA_002402165.1 Flavobacteriales bacterium | reverse complement strand
AACAGAAAAGCAGGGCGTTAAAGGCAAAAGACTGAAAGCTGGGTGGGACAATCAATACCTATTAAAAATACTCAGAATAAAAGTATGAGTTTGCCCTGAAAAACATAGGGTTAAAATTCCTTTAATCAAAAACAAGAGTTTAAAAGTACTGAGATTGTTGTTTACGATATTCATGACATTAAATTTACCGATTAATTAAAAGAATCACTCTTATTGTTAATAAAATTTAAACTTAGCTTAACACCAAAAGCGTTATAGGTTTGATTTTTAAAACTTACAAAGGCTTCTACATTAAACAGTAAAAACACGTTTTTTAAACCATACCCAAACTCATAATAATGATCTTGCTGGTTGGTAAATAAATAATTAACATACAGCCCTTCACTTAAAAACGAAGTATTTAAAAGTGGTAAATTTTTTAACAATAAAAAATTATCTTCTATGGCAAAATGAGCTTCAAAAAAGTAGTCATTGGCACTGTAACCGTAAAAATCTAATAATTTAAACGAAGTGATACTTGAATTGCCAATTAAGTAAAAAGGCTGGCTATTAAAGCTTTTATAATCCGCAAAATAAAGTGTGTTATTTGTTAAAAATTTACCTCCACCAACATGCCAAGCAACTCTATCTATTAAGTTAATAGCTTTAGATTGACGAACAGAAGCCTCTACAAAACTAAAGTCGGACTGGCTTTCCAAGGCATTTTTAAAACCATGCTTATACGTAATATCAAATGTTGGGTATTTAGAACGATACATCTTTTTCTCATCATTTCTATACCTAAAAAATTGTTTTGGTGTATAGCTTAACGTTGCTTTTAAGTTGAGGGCAATGTTATCATTAAAAATAAAAGAAAGATTACTACTATCAGAAATTGTAGGAGCATTTGGTAAGTAGTCTTTGTTCTTGTATTTAATTACTTTATAATCCGAATTATTGAAGAGCTGAGTTCTATCCGCATATTCAATAGAGGTGTTTAAATTTAACCCATTACTAAGGTCAAAAGAATTACCGACCAAGGCATATTCTTTTTGATAGAGCTTCTTGTAGTTTTCGGAAAAGAAAAGGGTAGAAAGGCTGTTAAAAAAATTAGGCATTGGACTATTGGCAGTAAAATCACTATTCATTTTTCCGACCGAGAAATAAAAATGTGCACGTTTTTTCATGTTGTATTGAGAAGTGAAATCAAACTTTCCCATTACTGCTTCTCTAGAGAATGCATAAAGAACTGATGGCTCGATTTTCCACCACCTGCTTTTGGTGTATTTCCTTTTGTAAGAGAATAATGTTTTTCGCAATACAAAGCCATCTACAGTATTAAAATTTGAACTCAACTTGGCAAATAGCCCTGGAATCTTCAATTTAGAATTTTTGTTTTTACTTTTTATAGTTCCATCAAAAAACAATACATCTCCAATAAAACTTCTTTTTTTATTAATTATGGTATCTCCGTTTTCAACACGCGTTAAAGAATCTCGGGTTGTATAAATAATGATTTCTTCTTTTGATAAAGGAGTTTCTCTAACTTCAGACCAAATGCTATCATTAGCGGTAAAAGCACTATCTGCATACTCTGTTTTGTGATCTCGTTTTATTTCTAAAACAGAGTCTTTTGGTAATTTCTTTTTTTCTTCATTGGCTTGTTTATTTACCAACCGAACTAGCTTCATGGTTTCTCCACGAGTCAGCTTATCTTGTTCCATTAATTCTTTAATCTTTTTAGTCGTTTTTAACTCTTTAGGAGTAGCATTTACATTAGGTTTTTCTTCCATTTCAAATTGTTCAGTTACAGGAAGTGTAACCAATGATTTTATTTTTTTGTCAATTTCTGGATCTGTTTTAAGCTTTATATTACTCATAGAAACAATGTGTTTAAAGTGTCCTTTAAAACCCATAGCTTTGGCTTTTACACGTATCTCATGGCTAATGGGCATCCATGCATTTTGGGCAATTTCAGAGTAAATTTGTTTGTATTGTACCTCTACAAATTGCTGTTTAAATTTTACATCTACACTATTAATATTCCATGTCCCTTCATTAATATAGATGTAGCCACTCATTAAATCTGTTCCTTTACGCTTTGGAATAATTTTAATCTTATTTACTGTATTTTCTCCTTCTAAATAAGTACTTATAAGCTCAAACTTATACACAGCAAAAGCACTTTTACTTAAAGGAGAAATAATTGTAGCTCCACCAAGATCATAAAAATTAAAATTCACGTAAGGTGATCTTCCTTTAGCAGTATCTCCTCTTGCATTACGTGTATAAATTATTTTTTCAATTACCTTGTTTGGCCTTTTATAATTGTATTGTATTAACGTTTCTGACATGTCCCCAGCTTTCATCTGTTTAATGTCATTTTCTTCAGCGAATAGCTTAATTAGTTTTGGTATGTTGTCAGCCACAAAGAAATATCGTATATATATTTTAGCATCGTATTCTGTAATTTGCTTTTTGTAATACTTTGCCATTACTACTGCTTTTCGCATTACATTATAAGCTGGGTCTTCATCCGATGCATTTACTGTAACCCCTCTTATACTGAATGATGCCACTGATAGCACAATTGTTTTTTTACTATTTATAGAAGACGCATCTATATTAATAAACTTAGTTTGATAGCCTAAACATTGAACTTTAATTTTATACTTTCCGCATGGTAAATTCATTTTGTATTTGCCTTCCATGTTTGCCATTTTACCAGTAGCTAGTTTTGGAATATAGATAGTACCATAAGGAATAGGCTCTCCTTTTGTGTCTTGAATAGTGCCAGAAAAAGTACAGGTATTAGATTGAGAAAAACTGGATGTTACAGCTATAAAAACTCCAAGATATAAGGTCAGAAAATTTTTCAATCGGATTGTTTTTATTCTAACGAGGTATTATCATTATTTATTTCTTCATTCGAATTTTCTTTAAACGTATTTTCAGGCTTTTCCTCTTCCTCCTTGTATCCCAGCATTTTTTTAAGATAGCCAATTTTTAATGGGTTTTTGCTCAATATGATAACTAGCACAGAGCAAATAAAAATACTTAATAATACAACGGCAAAAGATAACATTTGTATGTTTTCTCCACCAGACAATCCATATTGAATAGGAATAGAAGCTAAAATTGCAGGTACCAACCCTTTTGGTGCCATTATAGAYATGATACTTAAATCTTTAAAGGACATTTTTGTTCGTACTAAAAGCTTTATAGATATAGGTCTAACTAAAATAATAGCAACTACTATTAATAGCGCTAATAAATAAATGCCTACACTCCCAAACTTCATACAAATACCAACGTAAACAAAAAAGAAAGTTGACATAATGAAAACCAATTCACTAAAAAAATCTTTCTCATTATCAAGTAACTCTTTAGATGGAAAAACATTTCTCAAAAAAGTATCTTGTAATAAATGAGCATTCCCCAATGTAATTCCAAAAATTAAAACAGCTATACCTCCGTTTAATCCTAAATATTCAGTTAACCCATATACAATAAAAACGATGGCCAAATTCATTACTTTAGAGTTTTCTATTATTCGAGTAAAACGAATAATGATTGACCAAATAAAACCACCAGCAAATCCAATCAAAAACGCAAATAAAAATGATTTCCAAATGGCATTAAGGATGTCACTCAATTCAAAAATGCCTTGTTTCATTGCTTGTAATAATGCCAACCCAATTACCAAGCAAAGCACATCACTTAATGCAGATTCAAGCATTAAAGTGGTGTAGCCTTTTTTATTCATTTTAAGTTGTTTTATGATTGGAATTACAACAGCAGAGGATGTTCCCGCGATAATAACTCCAAAAAAGGTTGCGCTTAACATATCAATGTCTGAGAAAAAAGTAACTGCAACAAAAGTTCCAATTACAGCACTTACAATAAAATTAAAAAAAGTTAGTAAAAAAGCAGAACCTATGGATTTGAACAATTCTCCAATTTTTAAATTAGTGCCACTTTCAAATAAGATTAGTATTAAAGTTATAGAGGTAAATATTGGCCCTACAGAGCCAAAATGAGCTTCTTTTACAAAGCCAAAAATAGGGCCTACAACTATTCCAATAACTAATAAAATAAGGATATTAGGGATTTTAGTAAACTTGAAAAGGCCATTAAAAAGGTGTGCTCCAAAAACGAGCAAGCCAATCATAATTATTACTACCGGAACATTCATAAAACAAGTTTACGAAATATTATGGAGCTTATTGATTATTTAAGATAAGCCAAACACAAATCAATGGTTGCTTCAATGCCTTTTATATGGGTTCGTTCTGTTCCATGAGATGCAGCAACGCCCATTCCTATTAAAGCTACCCTAAAATCATTTCCAGCACGTAAAGCTGCCGAACCATCAGAGCCATAAAAAGGGTACACATCTACTTTGTAAGAGATGTTGTTTTTTTGAGCAAGGTCAACCAATTTTTTTCTAAATTCATAATCGTAAGGTCCGCTAGAATCTTTTGCACAGATGGAACAACTAACTTCATCTCCTTGACAATCATCTCCTAAAACACCCATGTCAATTACCAATAATTCTTCAATAGTATCTGAGTAACCAACTGTTCCTCCATGTCCAACTTCTTCATAGTTAGAAAAGAAAAGCTCTACTGGTACTTCTTTCCCTTGCTCCTTTAATCTTCTTGCTAATTCAAATAAAACGTAACAACCTGCTTTATTGTCTAAAAAGCGAGATTTGATGTAGCCATTTTCTAATTCCTCATATTTTACATCCACACAAATGATATCTCCCACACCAATACCTATCTTTTCCACATCTTCTTTACTATATACTTCTTCGTCAATTCGGATGTGCATGCTTTTAATATTCCGTTGTGTTTTTTCCTTTTCATTATTAGCATGTACAGAAGGATTGTCCAATAGAATAGTTCCTGTGTATGTTTTTTCCTGATCCGTGATTATTTTGACATATTCACCCTCTGCTCCAGTTAAAGATAAACCTCCCAAAAGAGAAAAAGCCAATGTCCCGTTAGATTTAATTCCCGAAACAATGGCCCCTAACGTATCAACATGGGCAGCAATTGCCAATGTTGGAGTTGATCCTAAAGCACATTTTACTGCCCCTTTGTTGGTGTATTCTGGAGAGTATCCATAGCTGGTTAATAAATCAAAAATATATTTACTGGCGTTATCAGTATAACCGGTGGGTGAATCAATTGCGATTAATTGATTAAGCGTGCTGTATTTTTCCATTATTTACTAAATTATTTTTAACCAAGTATTCTGCAATTTGAACTGCATTTGTTGCTGCCCCTTTTCTTAAATTGTCAGTAACAACCCATAGGTTTAAAGTATTAGGTTGTGATTCATCTCTTCTAATTCTTCCTACAAAAACATCATCTTTACCTTCAGCATATAACGGCATTGGATAGGTGTTGGCATCTATATCATCTTGTATAGTAATTCCATCCGTTTTGTGTAATAGTTGAAAAACTTCAGCAATATCAAAATCAGTTGAGAATTCAATGTTAATGGATTCCGAATGTCCTCCAACAACAGGAACTCGAACTGCCGTTGCTGTAATTTTGAGTGAATTATCACTTAAAATTTTCTTGGGTTCATTTACCAATTTCATTTCCTCTTTGGTGTAACCGTTATCTTCAAAAACATCGCAATGAGGAATACAGTTTCTGTCTATTGGATAATGATAGGCCATTTCTCCTTCATTTCCATTTCTTTCATTTTCTAATTGCTGAACTGCTTTAACACCGTTTCCAGTAATGGATTGGTAAGTAGAAACAATGACTCTCTTTATTTTATATTTTTTATGCAAAGGATTCATTACCATAACCATTTGAATGGTAGAGCAATTTGGATTGGCAATTATTTTGTCAGCAGCAGTAAGTTGGTTTGCATTAATTTCTGGAACAATTAATTTGTTGTTAGGATTCATCCTCCACACAGAAGAATTATCGATAACGGTAGTTCCTGCATCAACAAATTTTGGAGCCCATTCTAATGAAATATCTCCTCCTGCAGAAAAAATAGCTATGTCAGCTTTCATTTCTACAGCTGTTTGCAAACCAACCACTTTAAATTTACTACCCTTAAATTCAATTTCTTTTCCAACAGATTTTTCAGAAGCTACAAGTATTAATTCTGTAACAAGAAAATTTCTTTCTGCCAAAACTTTTARCATKACATTGCCMACCATTCCTGTGGCACCAACTACAGCTATTTTCATAATTAGTTAATTGAAAAACAAATGTAAAGTTAAATTTTGTGAAAGGGTAAACGATTAACATTAAACCCTAAATATATTTCACTTTTTAACTATTTTGTGTGTCCGACTGAATAAATTAACAAAATGGTTACTTTTATCAAGTGCTAAAAAAATTAGGGGTCATATTAATAATATTTTGTACTCAGCTTGGGTATGCTCAGTTTACTGATGACTTTACTGACGGGGATTTTGCTGTTAATCCTATATGGACTGGTAATAGCGTTAATTATGAAGTTGATGCTTCATTTATGTTACACCTAAATGCTCCGGCTCAAACAGACACCTCTTATCTTTCAACTCCTTCTGCTGCAATTAGTAATGCCACTTGGGAGTTTTTTGTGCAAATGACTTTTAACCCTTCGTCAAGTAATTATGCTAAAATTTATTTAGTTTCTGATCAGGCAAATTTGAGAGGTCCATTAAATGGGTATTTTATAAAAGTAGGGAACACGACAGATGAAATAAGTCTTTATCGACAAGATGGATTAACCGAAACAGAAATTATTGATGGAATTGATACAAGAGTTGGAACAAACCCTGTTAATGTTTCCATTCAAGTTACTAGAGACAATGCAGGAAATTGGCAAGTTTTTTCAGACACAACTGGAGGGACATCCTATGTTTTAGAAGGAAGCGGATTAGAAAACACCTACACTTCTACTTCTTTTTTTGGAGTCTATTCTCGTTATACATCTACTCGTTCTACTCGGTTTTATTATGATAATTTTAATATTACAGGAACTGGGTTTGTAGACAATGTTGCACCAACTTTAGATTCGTTAATCGTGTTAAATTCTACTCAGTTAGATGCTTATTTCAATGAACCTGTAGATTTAACAACTGCACAAACTTTAACTAATTATTCAGTCGATTTAGGAATTGGAACACCAAGTATTGCTACGCGAGATGCAATTGATTCTTCATTGGTACATCTAACTTTTACAACACCTTTTACCAATGGACAAAACTATAACTTAACCATCACTAATGTTGAAGATACTGCTACAAATGCTATTACAAGTATTGTTCAACCTTTTACTTATATAGTAATTATTACTCCAAATGCTGGAGATGTTATTATTAACGAAATTTTTGCAGATCCWAATCCTCAATTAGGACTGCCTCCTGAAGAATTTGTAGAGTTATATAATCCCTCCAACAATGCTTTTGTACTCAATAATTGGCAATTCGTAAATTCCACAACTGCTAAAACACTTCCTAATTTTGTATTGGCACCAAACACCTATGTTATTTTATGTGACATAAACGACACTTCACTTTACACTTCATACGGAGATGTAATTGGTATAAGTTCATTTACTGCTTTAACAAACGGAGGAGATAGTCTAACTTTAATGGATGATAATAGTACTGTTTTGGATATTGTTAAATACGACATTAGCTGGTACCAAGACAACGTGAAAGATGACGGAGGTTGGACATTGGAACGAATCAATCCTATCCATCCATGCAGCAATGCTAACAATTGGATTGCTTCTCTAAACCCAAGCGGAGGAACTCCAGGAGCTCAAAATTCAGTTTTTGACACATTGCCAGATACTACTCCTCCCGTTTTTTCTTCAGTAACCATTATTACAACAACCCAAATAAACGCTGTTTTTAATGAAACAATGGATAGTACAAGCTTAGCAAATGCTGTTTACAGCATAACTGGAGGGATTACAATTACACTAGTTACAATAAATAATAACAATCAAGGAGTAACAATTACCGTTACCCCCGCTTTAGATTCATCAACAGTTTATACGTTAACAATTGTTGGGGCAAATGATTGTTCAGGCAACGTATTAAGTCCAAATTTTATAGACTTTGGAATAGGAAAAGCTCCTGCCAAGTACGAAATTGTAATCAACGAGTTGTTTGCAGATCCATCACCAACAAATGGATTACCAACAGAAGACTATTTAGAATTGTACAATACCACCAACAAAATCATCGATTTGACTAATTGTTGGCTTTCCGATTTGACGAGCATGGATCAGTTAAATGCAGGTAAAATTTTACCAGGAGAACATATAATTATTTGTGATAACAGTTTCGAAAATCAATTTTCTCCTTTCGGAAAAGTAATTACAGTAAACAGCTTCCCATCCCTAAATAATGCTGATGATGAGATTACATTGTATGCTCCCGATACTTCTTTTATTCATCAAGTACACTATTATGACACTTGGTACAGAGACAACAATAAAAAAGATGGTGGTTGGAGTTTAGAAATGATAGATCCAAATAATCCTTGTGGAGAAGCTGATAATTGGATAGCTTCTACCAAATGGTTTGGCGGAACACCTGGAACACAAAATACAGCTTTTGGAGCCAATCCAGATGTTGTATTGCCAATGCTTACCGAAGCAAATGCTATAGATGATTCTACTGTTATTGTTACATTCAGTGAGGCTATTGATAATGATGGCATGATGGCTGCAATTTATTCTATTAACAATGGAATTACTATTGCTACCAATCAAATTATTGATTCAAAAAATGTTCAATTAAACCTCTCTAACAAACTAGTTTTTCAAACTAAATATACCGTAACAGTAACAGGAGCATTCGATTGTGTAGGCAATGTTATTGGCTCAAATAACACTGCTGTTTTTGCCTTACCCGAACAAGGTTTTGCTAGTGATTTAGTAATTAATGAAGTCCTCTTTAATCCATATACTGGAGGTGTTGATTTCGTAGAAATCTATAATAATTCCAACAAGTTCATCAACTTACAAGATTGGAAWTTAGCCAATTTGGAGAATGATAGTATTGATAATTACAAAGTGCTAACCGATAACCCAAAATTAATTTTGCCAGGCGAATTTGTACTCTTAACTAAAGATGGTCAAGCGGTAGAAAATGATTATATCAATTCCATTACTTCAGCATTTTTACAAATGGCTACTTTACCTACTTATAGTAATGATGAAGGAGAAGTTTACCTGATTAATAATTTAAATATGGTGGTAGATAGTTTTTATTATACCGATGATATGCACTTTGCGTTGTTAAATAGTGAAGATGGTGTTTCTTTAGAGCGAATAGATTACAACAGACCAAGTAATGATGAAACCAATTGGCACTCGGCAGCAGAAGGTGTTGGTTTTGCAACGCCTGGTTTTGAAAATTCTCAGTATATGAAAACAAATACTGATGGTGGTGAAATAGTAGTTTCACCGCTTACTTTTTCTCCTAATAATGATGGGGTAGATGATGTAGTGAATATTTCTTATACCTTTCCTAGCGGAGGGTTTGTGGCAAGTATAATTATTTATGATGCCAAAGGAAGATTAGTTAGAAACTTGATTCAAAATGAATTGCTAGGGATTTCTGGAACATTTAGCTGGGATGGAATTAATGAAAATAATGAGAAAGCAAGAATTGGCATTTACATTATTTTTGTAGAAGCATTTGATTTAGAAGGCAACGTAAAATCGTTTAAGAAAACGGTGGTATTGGCCGGGCAATTAAAGTGAAAATAATCTATTAGCTAGATATTTTACATAGTGACTAATTAGTCGGTGCAACTCTCCAAACTTTAGTATATTTATTTAATGGGATTAACTCATTTTATTATTGCAATACCTTCTATAATTTTATTGATGGGGATTGCCTTAGTTCACGTTGGATACGAGAAAAAAGAAAAGTCACTTAAATACACTATAATTATAATAGGTTTATTATTGATTATTCTTGGGGTGTATCTGTGTTCTAAATTTTACTTTGGTGGTTAGGTTAGTCTTACATAATGCAAGTTATAAGACAAAAATAGGATAGGGGGGTTAGTCATATTATACTCCTCACTATAATATAGTAGTATGCAATACAAAGTATAAGGCAACTTTTAGTACCTTTCAAACGTTATATTATTGTCAATAGTTAAGAAAACTACATTTTGTAGTTAGAAAATTGATGAAAAAGTATTGTGAAAACTACATTTTGTAGTCATAATTGAATACAAAGAATTAAATGTATTATTTATGTAAGTCGCTATAAAAACCTAAATATCAACTAATTAAAAAAATATTTTATATTTTTTATTATATTTAGGTTTAACGGCTTAGTTATTGCATAACTTTGTACTAAAGGTTAATCTAATTGTAAAGTCGCTTCTGCGACAGTTGTTATTCAATTAACACGAGGTTAGAGGAGCCTTTTTTTTATGCTCTAATTTTCCACTTTTTATTGCTTTTACTTTTTCCAAATTAAATACATCTCCTTTATGAAAATGCTTACCTTTTTTTTGGCAATACATATCATAAATAGTGGAGTATTTGTCAATAACTAAATTGTAATAAGCAGAAACATCTAATGTAGAAATAAATTCAAAAGTTCTTTGCCGAACTTTAGGGTGATCTCCTCGAGCATGTAGAAACCATCCTTTCTTATGAAGTGAATGGATATCTTTTAATTCAGGGTCTGACAGTAGGTTGTTTTGAAATTCAACAACTTTTTTCTTTAACTCAACACGATTGCTACACCTAATCATTCCAATCATTAATATTGGTTGATAACCAGGTTTTCCAACTAATGATTTTTTCCTTTTTCCATAGAATTGTGGGTCTCCAGATTCATCAATAAAAAAATATTTAGCTTGAACTTTCTTCTTATTATTTTTTATCTTTTTCTTAACCAAGCTCTATAGATGTTATATGGAAATATACGAACAAAATTATATAAATGTTGTCGTAAGAAAAAAATTAAACCTTGCTAGATTCAATTAATAAGTGCAACAGGTTGGTTAAAATTATTTAAAAATACTTCATTAGGGGTTTTATACCCTAATAATTTTCTTGGTCTGTTATT
>NVVI01000015.1 GCA_002402165.1 Flavobacteriales bacterium | reverse complement strand
CAACAATTCAGCAGTATATGTCCCAGCAGATGGATACCCATTAGTAGGGTTTTGAGTAGTATTATCAACTGCTCCATCATTTTGGAAATCCCAATCCCAATTGGTAATAGTTCCTCCATTAGGAGTAGATAAATCAGTAAAACCTGTTGTTGAGCCAAAACATTCATTGGTATGAGTAAATATAGCTGTAGGTTGAGCTGATACACTAACAATTATAGTAGTATCGTGAAAACATCCATTAATATCAATAATATTCAGATTTACTGGATAAGTTCCTACTCCTCCAGGAAAAATATAGGTAGGGTTTTGATTGATATCATCTACAACCATATCATTATTAAAAT
Organism: Flavobacteriales bacterium; assembly: GCA_002402165.1. Taxonomy (GTDB): domain Bacteria; phylum Bacteroidota; class Bacteroidia; order Flavobacteriales_E; family Vicingaceae. The sequence continues at coordinate 74,367 of NVVI01000015.1, read as the reverse complement.
CCCAATTCCAAAATTGAATTGCTGATGAACCAAGTGCGGAAGAATCAGTAAAGAGCGTATTTTTACCAGCACAAGCTGTATTATTAGTAAAAATAGCAACTGGAATATTAAATGCATCCACATTTACATTAAACGTATTAGTACATCCACTATCAGAGGTTACTGTTAAAGTAACATTATAATTGCCTGGTGCAGGATAAGTGTAAGTTGGATTTTGTAATATGGAAGTATCAGCAATAGTTGATGGATCTCCAAAATCCCATTGCCATCCTATAATGGTTCCAGTAAGAATGTTTGATATATCAGTAAAAGTATTTGCTGTTCCAAAACACTCACTTGTTCCGGTAAAATTTGCTACTGGATTTGGATTAACTACAATTGGTATTGTTATCGAATCAAAGCAGCCTCCTACTCCAGTAATCAATAATTCAACATTATAAGTTCCTGGTCCAGCAAAAGTGAAAGATGAATTTTGATTAACATCATCAACTACTCCATCATTATCCCAATCCCATGCCCAATTTGTTATGTTAACTATAGGCGTAGAAGTATCAGTAAATATAGAAGGGCTACCATCACACACAGAAGGAGTAATAAAATTAGCCACTAATCCACCTTGTGGATCGACTGAGATTATTGTATCATGTGTACATCCATTGGATGTTGTAGTTGTGAGGGTAACATTGTACGGACCCCCCGCGGGAAAAGTATGGGGTGCTGGGTTCTGGTTATTATCAAAAGGAGATCCGTCCCCAAAATCCCATTGCCAACTGATTATTGTGCTTCCATTTGGATTAGAATTTTCTGTAAATGAAACTGGAAAACCTGGGCAACCAACATTAGGAATAAAGCTACTTATTGGTCCAGGATAAACTGTTATTGTAAATGTTGCTGTACCACATAAATTAGTCACTACAATATTTGCTACTTGGGTTGTTGAGGTATTAGCGGGTGTAAATGCAGGAATATCTCMTGATCCTGAAGCTGGTAATCCTATACTAGGATTATCGTTTGTCCAAGTATTCCCAGCAGGGAATGTGAAAGGTCCAACTATATTACCTGCACAAGTATCTACGTCTGGTAATTGATTAGTGGCACAAGGTATAGTAAAGGTACCTGTACTTGCAGGGTACAAACTACTACAAGCCTCTTGTGTATAAATAGTAGTACCAGCATTATTAGAAACTGTAACGTTAATAGGCACACCACAAGTTACACTAGGAAAATCATAAGCTACCCACTCATTATAAGTATTAGCCCCTGGACAAGTTGAAAAAACTACTAAAGGAGTAAAACATCCAGGTAAAGAAGCTGCAGGCGTATTTAGTGGCGATGCTAATGTGGTTGCACCTGTAACAGTAGTTGGCACACCATTGACAGTTATGGTAACGGTTAACGAGCTAGTCCCAAAAGAACCACCATGCCAGTGTTCAATCCATATTCTTAAATCTCCATTACAATTAGTGCAATAACCTAATTGTAATGCATGAGCATTCACTTTTGAATTCATAAAAATGAATGAAAACATAAGAATCGTAACAAGGTATTTGGAAAATTTGTTCTTCATCGTAACTAAAATTTTAATATTATTGGATTCTTAATTATAAATATACACTAAAAAGACGAATATTTTTACTTTAGGTTGCCTACAAAGTAACTTAAAAGGTTAAATTTTTAAACTTTTAAAGATTTAAATGATAATTGTTATAAAATTTTGAAAAATCACTTCATTTTATAAAAGAAAAATGCCCCGATTACTCGGGGCAATTTTATAAGAAAAAGGTAACGTCCTTAGCTTTTAAAAGCTTCAGACTACACTAAAGACGTAAACATTTAAAAATGGTTGCCTCTATATAGAACTATTTATTGGTAAAGTACTTTTTAGGTAATGTAATGTTATCAAAAGTTGCAAACTGAATGTAGGTAAATAGTTCATTATTTAGGTAACCATACATTCTATCTACATCATACACAAATTCTTCGCCTGTACTATCGTCAATAATAGTTCTAAAATTAGGCATGTGATAAATAACTATTTTATTTTCACCTCCACTCAAGTCTTTTACTTCAATGCTTATGAAAGGAGGTGATGCAATAATAGAATCTATTTTTTCTCTAGGAGATTCTACATCAATCATTTCATAATATATTTTTCGGTATCTATTTACATATTCATTAAGAACAGCTGTATCAACTGGTATTACTTCAGTTGATCCAATTTTAGATAATTGAAATATCTCATTATTATTATTGATAACAAAAGATTCCTTTGGAGATTCAAAATAATTAATCTCGATACTTTTAATCTCTTTTGGCAAATACCTAAAAACAACTGCATCTCTCCACTGTTCTGGTTCTATAAAAAATCTTGTAGTTAAATACCCTCGGTCACCTGGTATATACATTATAAACGGAGCTGAAGATTTTACTCCTTCTGTTTCTAATAGCATATATGTTCCTTGATGATCTGAAGTTGATCCACCAATATAATAGGTTTTACTAGGCTTGTCCTTTCCTTGATATATTTCAACTTTAGTAGCATTTGTTGCTATTTGTGTTACAACATTATTAAAAGCAGATTTTGGAACTGGGGAACGCACATCTATTCTACTAAATGTTTTCATTAACAGTCTAATATTATCTGGTCTTACTACGTATTTCTCATCAACTAGCCAAACCTTATCCTCTTTTGTAAGTGTTACGTTCTTACCTTTTGCATCTACTATAAATATTTTACTAATACTTGCCGTGTCTTCTATAGCAAAATTTGATTTTTCACCAGTATTGGAACCTAATGTTCCTGAAGTTTTAGTAGTAAAAAAATATATAGCAACGGCTATTAAAATAACCAAGAGAAGTAGTAATATTTCATTATTTTTCATCATCTATTTTGTAAATTTTTTCTTTCTGTCAAAATAATGTGCAATACCAAACAATAATACTAATCCTATCGGTAAAATAGTATTGGTTAATTGCCAACTAAATTTATCGTTTTTTAATATTTTTTTATCTAGCAAACGGATTTTCAATTTCTTTGACCTTACGCTCATTAAACCACTATCATCACATAAATATCCCAACACATTTAGCATGAAATCTTTATTTCCAAACTCTTGTCTAGTGTAACGATCAAACCCCAATGGGAAATATTCTCCTGTTCTTTTATTTACATAATTCTTAGCAACATCTCCATCAGCTATTACAACCATTTTGTTTTCAACACTTTCTTCCTTGAAATTTATCTCATTAGCATCTTTTATTTGAGGGGTAATTCTATTTTTAAATACCGATTCAAAATTTCCTTCTAATAAAACGGCTATGGATTGACTGCCTTTATTAAATTGGGTTTGATCAGGTTCAAAACGAACCATATCGAGCCCAATTCTAGTTGGAGCATTGCTCACTTTAGAATACTGAGAAGTTTTTAATAATCCTGTTTTTCTAATTCCTTTTTTAGCAATAGTATCTATCGAACTTACAAATTCTCCTTTTAAAGCATTTAAGTTGTTTACAATAGGATGATTATTTGCTGGTGTTAATAATGGAAAGAAAAACCAAGGAAACATTTCTTGTTTTGGCTGATTGCCAACAACTCCTGTAATTATTGGAATTGGTACGCATTGCAAATCTTGTACAATATTCGTATTTATTCTAACCCCATACGTAAATAATTGATCATCTAAATTTAAATTTAAAGGAATTGCCATTGTGATGTTTGCTGTTTGCAAACTATCCATACTAGCAAAAACTGGGTCAATTAGCCAAACCACTCTTCCTCCATACATAATATATTGGTCAATTATAAATTTATCCTTCTCTGAAAATTTATAATTAGGCTTTGCAATAATAATTGCGTTGTATTTAATTTTAACAGAAAACGCTTTAGTACTATCGTGCATTACTCTTTCTGTTAAACTATTTAAATTTTCATTCAACTCAATTCTATCAACAACATAAAACTCTGCTAATGACTTTGCTAAAGAAGCAGTTTCCAATTTACTCAATTCCCCATGCCCTTCTATAAAAGCAACCTTTGGAATATTGATAACTGTTAAATTGTTAATTGAATTAGCTATCTCATACTCTAAAGATTCTATTGAGCTATTTAGCATGGACTCTCGAGATGCTCCAATTTGACTTTTTAATAACTGAGTAGCTAACTCTTTCCCTCTGTAGCTAAAAATAGCACCTGGCCATACTATTTTATTACTGTAACCATCATCTGTTTTTGTATTTAAATCTGTTGGTCGTAAACCTTGTTTATAGAGCTGCTTGTAAATTTTATCTCTAATTTTTGTATCCGAACTTTCTGATGGGTTGATAAACTCGTATTCAAAATTTCCATTAGAATAAGCCCTAAACTCATCTAACATTTCTTTTGTTTCATCACGCAATCGTTTAAATCCAGCTGGAAAATCTCCTTCTAAATAAACTTTCACATAAACTATATCATCAAGATTTCGAGCTAAATCCTTACTTGTTTCAGAGAGAGTATACCTTTTTTCAGAAGTTAAATCAAAACGCTCAAAAGCAAAAGAACCAATATAATTGACTAGAATAATAATAATGATTCCTATTATCAAAAAGATAATGTCTTTCTTTCTATTTACAGCATTTTTCTCTACCATTTTCTGCTGCTTAGTGCTGTTTTAGTAAATATTAGGAATAACAATATTATACTTAAAAAATAAATTACATCTCTAGTATCTATAACCCCTCTACTCATAGATACATAGTGTTCATTTATACCTAACTTCATAATAATATCATCTACTACTCCAAAATACTCTAAAGAACTTATTGATTCAAAACCTACGTAACAGAAAAAACTAAGGAAAACAGCAACAATGAATGAAATAATTTGATTGTTTGTTATAGCACTAGCAAAAACGCCTATTGCTACAAAAACACTCCCTAAAAAAAGCAAGCCAAAATATGAACCCAATGTTCCACCAACATCAATATTTCCTACAGGACTACCCATTTGGTATACTGAATAGAAATAGACTAATGTTGGAAGCAATGAAAACAATACCAACGTGAATCCTGCAATGTATTTTGCAAATACAATCTGAAAATCCGTTAAAGGTTTTGTGAGTAAGAGCTCTATTGTTCCTGTTCTGCTTTCTTCTGCAAATAACCGCATTGTAATGGCTGGCACTAAAAACATAAAAACCCATGGAGCAACATAAAAYAARGCATCAATATTGGCATAACCATTATCTAAAACATTTGTTCCTCCAGGRAAAACCCACATCATTAACCCAATTGTTGTTAAAAACACAACTATAACAATGTAGCCTATTAATGACCCCAAAAAACTTCTTATTTCCTTATTTATTAGCGTTAACATTTATCTGTTTTGAACTGCGTTCAAAAGTAATATTTTTTAAATGATGTTTATTATAAAAATTGTTAAACGAACCATTTGACTTTATAAGCGGTTCAGGATTATTATGTTTTATATTTAACATTTTTTTATATTTTCGACTTAATAGTTTTATGTAATATTGCACACGCTATTAAATATTGAATAATGTTAGTATTAAAATTTGGGGGAACATCAGTTGGATCGGCAGCAAGAATAAAAGAAGTTGCTAATTTAATTAACACTTCAGAAAAAAAAGTGGTGGTTCTTTCTGCCATGTCAGGAACAACAAACAGTTTGGTAGAAATAGCTGATTACTTGTATAAAAAAAATCATGCTAGTGCGAATGAGGCAATTATACTTTTAGAAAAACAGTATTGCAGCATAGTTGAGGAATTATTTTCCACTCCAGAATTTCAAGAAAAAGGAAGTGAGCTTATAAAAGCTCACTTTTCCCACATTAAATCTTTCACTCAAGATATGTTTACCTTGTTTGAAGAAAAAGCCATTCTTGCCCAGGGCGAATTAATTTCTACCGCTTTATTACATTATTATTTAAATGAACAAAACATTAATTCTGTTTTGATTCCTGCATTAAATTTTATGCGAACCGATAAAGATGGTGAACCAGATGTCGTTTACATCAACCAAAATATTAATAAAGAGATTGCTCAAAAACCAGATAACAACTTATTTATTACTCAAGGGTTTATTTGCAGAAACGCTTTTGGAGAAATTGACAATTTAAAAAGAGGTGGAAGTGATTATTCTGCTGCATTAATTGGAGTTGCATGTAATGCTGAAGAAATTCAAATATGGACAGACATTGWTGGAATGCACAATAATGATCCTAGATACGTAGAAAACACCAAGCCTTTATCTAATTTATCTTTTGATGAAGCTGCAGAGTTGGCCTATTTTGGAGCTAAAATATTACATCCAGCAAGTGTTCAACCTTGTAAAATTGCTAACATTCCTGTTCGACTAAAAAACACCATGCATCCAGAAGCTAATGGCACATTAGTTAGTAGTGAAACTAACGGAAAAGGAATTAAAGCCATTGCCGCAAAAGATAACATTACTGCCATAAAAATTAAAAGTGGCCGAATGTTATTGGCTCATGGCTTTATGCGAAAAGTATTTGAAATATTTGAAACCTATAAAACTTCTATTGATATGATTACCACATCAGAAGTTGCTGTTTCTGTCACCATAGATGACACCAAATACTTGGACGATATTGTTGTTGAACTCAAAAAATATGGAATAGTAGAGGTTGATGAAAATCTTTCTATTATTTGTGTGGTTGGCGATTTTATTGCGGAAAGTAAAGGATATGCTGTTAAAGTGTTTGGGGCTTTAAAAGATATTTCCATTAGAATGATTTCTTATGGTGGAAGCAGACACAATGTATCTCTCTTAGTTAACACTTCTGATAAAAAAGAAGCATTAAACGCTTTACATCAAAACTTGTTTAAAAATGTTTAGTAAAGAAGACATAACACGTTTTGGGAATACCCCTACTCCATTCTATTATTACAACTTAGAGTTACTTAAAGCTACTTTGCATGCAGTAAAAGAATCTTCCTCTATCTATAATTATAATGTACACTACGCATTTAAAGCAAATACCAATAACACCATTTTAGAACTCATTCAAACTTATGGTTTGGGTGCAGATTGTGTTAGTGGCAATGAAATTAAAAAGGCAATTGAATGCAATTACACTTCAGAACAAATTGTCTTTGCAGGTGTTGGAAAATCTGATAAAGAGATAAACATTGCACTAGATAACAATATTTTTTGTTTTAATTGTGAGTCTATACCCGAACTAGAAGTAATAAACGAATTGGCTAAAGCCAAAAACAAAACAGCTCAAATTGCTTTACGCATTAACCCAAATGTAAATGCAAACACTCATGCTTACATCACAACGGGATTAGAAGAAAACAAGTTTGGCATTAACATGTGGGAATTAGAAGATGTTTTAGTCGCTTTAGCTGATATGGATAACATCAAATTTATTGGCTTGCATTTTCATATTGGCTCTCAAATAACCGATTTAAATGATTTTAAAGGACTTTGTTTACGTGTAAATGAAATTCAAGAATGGTTTTATGAGCGACAGATTATTGTTGACCATGTTAATGTTGGTGGTGGTTTAGGAATAGATTATGAAAATCCAGCAGAAAACCCCATCCCTAATTTTGAAGCCTTTTTTAAATTGTTTAACGACTTTATAGCACTTAGACCTCAACAAAAATTGCATTTTGAATTAGGTCGTTCTATTGTTGGACAATGTGGTACTTTAATTAGCAAAGTGCTTTATGTTAAAAAAGGAGTAAATACTGATTTTGCGATTATTGATGCAGGTATGACAGAATTAATAAGACCAGCATTATACCAGGCAGTACATTCTATTAACAATTTAACCAGCACATCAATAGAAAAAAAGCGTTATGATGTGGTTGGTCCTATTTGTGAATCTTCCGATTGTTTTGGAAAAGCACTGATGCTCCCAACAACCAAAAGAGGAGATATCATTGCCATTAACTCGTGTGGTGCTTATGGAGAAGTGATGGCTTCTCAGTACAACCTTAGAGATTTGGTGAAAGCCGTTTATTGAACGATAGGTGATAATTTAGTTTTTACCTTTCAAGATGTCTATCTTTGATTCAACATTTTTTTATTTCTTTATGAAAAAATTTCAAATTATACCTATACTAGCTATTTTAGTCCTTCAATTTGGATGCTCCAAAGAAGATGAAACCATTACACCAGTTCAAGACACTAATTCTGGACCTCCATACGTGCCACCTGTGCATAAAATTAACGATATCTACTTTTTGGATGCAAATGTTGGTTATTTTATAGGAACATCTTATGATGTGAGACCTGCTGAAATGGGCCCTTCAAACCCATACGGTCCATTTACAATAATATACAAAACTACTGATGGGGGAAATTCATGGTTAGAAAAGAGTAAATTTGATTGTGGATTTAATGGTAATTTTGGTAAATCTATTTTATTCACTTCTCCAAACGATGGATTTTGCACTACATCATGTGATGGCCTATCTATATGGAATTCTTTTGATGGCGGCCTAAATTGGCCATTAAAAATTGGTGGTGGGTTTTATAGTCAAGGAATATCAACTTGTAATATTGATAATAACACTTTTATATTGGGCGGAACAATTACTCGTAATAACGGACAAAGTTTTTCGTTAATGAGCGGTTTACCCTACCCTAACTGGGTTTCATCCTATTCATTTTCAGACACAACATATGGTGTATGTGCTGCAACAAATGGGCTCATACGTAAAACAATTGATTTAGGGAACATATGGGACACATTATATAACAACCCTAGCTATTTTTTCAACAGCATTTACCTTACCAATAACAACACAATTTTTGCAGGTTCTAATGGTGAAATTCTAAAAAGTAATGATGGTGGAAATTCTTGGAATACAGTTTATTCAAATCCAAATGACCTTATTAAAGAAATTGAATTTGTAGATAATCAAATWGGGTTTGCTGTAACAACTGGTATAAATTGTGATTCATATATAAAGGACTGTCCAAGTTCTAGAAATGGAAAAATATTAAAAACCATAGATGGAGGAGCCACATGGATTATTGATTATTCTAGCAATACTATGGATTTTTATTGTCTTAAAATTGTTGACCAGAATAACTTGGTTGCTGCAGGAATTAATAATGATTACCCTAATATACCAATACTACTTCATTACTATTAGTCACTTTCTCTCTTGTAAACCCTCACATAATTTATTTAAAAAAATATTCAATTTTCACCTAAAAAATTTGGTGAAGGCGGTTTATTAGATAGTTTCTTCAAAAGAATTATTTTTGTTAGTGAGGAAATTAAAAAATTCACCTCATTTATAATCATGAACAAAACTAAATTAATTTATATTCTACTAGTCTTTTTTTTACTTAGTGATTTCACTTACTCCTTTTTGCAATTCTATAACACGCCATTAGATGGAGATATGGCTAGTGCAATAGTTCCAGCAAATGACATAAAAAAAGTGCTGAATGATCCATTTGGATTTAATGCTCTTATTAAGAATAAGCCACATGGAAATCCAAATCGCTTTTTTATATATTTTGCCTTTAGTAATTATTTTAAAAGTATCCCTTTATTTTTTCAAAAAATCACTAATCCAATAGACAGTGTTTACTTATCAGCTGCCACAATAAAATTATTAATACAAATACTTATTATTTATATATTTTCTAGRCTAATAACTAATGTTAAATCTATTTTTAATATGAATTTACTCATGGCTATGGTAATTATCACCCCTTTATTTCAGACATACGGCTATCATCATTACATGGGGATAATAGACGAATCTATTACTTATACTTTTTTTTATGCTCTTCCCCTATTGTTTCTAATACTATTTTACTATCCATTTTATATGGCAATACGGAATAATGAAAGATTAAAACTAAATTTTATTTTAAAAATAGTTTTAGCTTTATTAATAATTATTTTACCATTCAGCGGACCTCTTATACCACCAATTATATTAATTGTATCATTGCTACTGTTCATTTATTATTATATAAAAACTCATAAAATGAACAATAATTTCCCTCTCTTTAAAAAACTATTTACAACAATTTCTCTAATCCCAAAACATGTTTTAATATTCTTCATTCCTATTTCCCTATTTAGCATATATTCTATGTTCCTTGGTTCTTACAATCAATTTTATCAAGAAGATATAATTCCTATTTCAGTAAGATATTCAAGATTGCCAATTGGAATTTACTATCTATTTACTCAAAAACTAGGTTATCTTATCGTATTTACCCTTATAATAACAAATATCCTTATCATCAAAAAATACATCTACACTGAGGATGGTAGAAAAGTTTTAGCTAATTTAAAATGGGTTGTGGCTTTTTCTTTAATCTATATATTACTTCTTCCGCTTGGTGGATACCGATTTTATAGAGAAAATATTATACGATATGACACCTTTATGCCAATTACTCTTTGCTTGATATACATCTACGGCATCTCTTCCTATATTATTATTAAACAAATAAAAAAAAGAAAAACTGTTTACATAAGTTTGATTTTTGTAGTCATACTAATTTTTACTAATGCTGATAGGTCAGAGTTAAATGAAAGTAGTTGTGAAAGAAGTGCGTTTACGCAAATCGAGAAATCAAACAAAGAAATAGTCCTTTTGAAACAAAACTGTAAAGTTTTATCTTGGGAAACAATTACGGATTATGATAAATCTGAACTAAATACAAAATTACTACTCAACTGGAACATAATTGACAATAAAAAATTATACTATAGTAAACCGTAATATTATTTTCTCTTATAAACTCTTACATAGTCTACTTCAAAATAGTTTGGAAATGTGGCCTTTTCCATGTTCATATCGTTTGTTCTACTCACTTCATTATTAATTATGATGTGCATTTTGTACTTTAGGTGTTTCGTACCTTTTCGAGATGTTTTAATTTTTTTACCATCTAAATACCAAATAATTTTTTTTCGAGACCAATCTATTGCGTACGTATGAAAATATTCTGAAGCATCTTCTTTCATAATATGCCCTTTAGGTTGCATGTGTTTTTTTCCTCTTTTATTCAACCAATGTTGATTAGTTTTTATCCTATTGGGCTCATTAGTATAAAACTCATATATGTCAATTTCTGGTGGCCATTTCTCTGTAGAAACTAGCCAAAATGCAGGCCAAAACCCAGTTCCTTTAGGGTTTTTGCTTCTTATTTCAAAATAGCCATATTGTTGCCTAAAAGATGGGCTACTATCTATCATTCCTGAACGATATTCTTTATTCCCTTTGTTATCCTTTGCATCTGCAATAAAAATAATTGTAGAATCAGTAAAATTATATTGATTCTTAGCATAATATGTTATACTTTTATCTATATTTCTGCTACCATGGTAAGGTAAATCTTGCCATTTTTTATGATCTAATTCACCACCATTAAACTCATCATTAAACGTTAATTCCCAACCTTCTTTTTCTATAGGATTCTGGGCAATAAGAAATGAAAAAGAAAGCAATAAAGTAAATAGTAACAATCCTTTCATAGTGACATATTTTAAAATAACCTTTTTATCCTTCGATAGGCTCAGGATGACAAAGGATTAAAACTTAATTAGCTCTTCATACAATTTTTTAACGGGTAGTCCCATTACATTAAAATAAGATCCATTTATTTTTTCGATGGCAATATATCCTATCCATTCTTGTATGCCATAGCTCCCAGCTTTATCAAAAGGTTCATAATTATCAATGTAATATTCTATTTCTTGGTTAGTTAATGTTTTAAAGTAAACTTCTGTTACTTCGTAAAATGTATGTTGTTTTTGTTTAGAAAGTAGCGTAACCGCAGTAATTACTTCGTGTTTATTGCCCGACAGCTTTCCAAGCATAGCAATAGCATCTTCTCGTCCTCTTGGTTTTCCAATTATTTCGTTTCCTAAACAAACAATGGTATCAGAAGTTATTACTAAATCATTATCATTTAACTCATCATTAAAGGCTTTTGCTTTTAATTCGCTTAAAAAAACAGCAACTTTTTCTCTTTTTAATTCTGGTGGATAAACCTCTTCAACTTCTTTTGTGATAATTTCAAAATCAATACCAAGCTCTTTCAATAAGCTTTGCCTTCTTAGCGATTTTGAAGCTAAAATTATATTCCAAGAAATAGTTGTGAAAGTCATTAAAGGTTAGTCGTTGAATAATAAAAGAAGGCAGTATATGCTATCCCCATCAGCATTATCAATTTAACATTTTTACTCAATTTCGAATAATCTGATTTTTCTTTAGCTGAGTTGAGATTATATATTACATAAATTGTTGGCACTTGCAATGCAAACAAAAAATACATTAATGTAGCCATATCTTTAGCTAGAAATTGCATATACTGTAAATAACCAATTAGCCCTATCATTATTATAGCAATACCTTGAGCGACTCTTTTAGCTTTTTCTTTTCCATAAATCACAGCCAATGTATTGCTGAAATATTTTTTATCTCCTTCATAATCCTCAATATCTTTTATGATTTCCCTAATCATCGTACTAATAAACGCAAAAAACGAAAACCCTATAGTCCATATCATAATGTTTCTTAAAACTAGATGAAGGCTATATTCTACATCAGCAAAAGGTGTTTGTGCTTCTAAATAAAACAATAAGGTGTTAACCGTATTATCAACATCAGCATGTTGTGCGATTAATTCATATAATCCTGAAACAAAAGGAACCAATGCCGCCAATAAAGCCACAACTACATTTCCAACTAAAACTTGCTTTTTAAACATGGTAGAGTAATACCATAAAGCTCCAATAGAAAGCAATTGAATAAAAATTAATTTCCAGTTTCCTAATTTGTAGGCCAAGTAACTTGCTAATAATATGGCAATAGCATTAATAACTAGATGAGAACCCATTGCCATTCTTCTCTTAATATATTTTCCTACAATAATTTTATCAGGACGATTTACGCGATCTACCTTTACATCAAAATAATCGTTAATAATGTAACCTGCAGCAGCAATCATTGCTGTAGATAAGCTTAAAAGAAAAAAATCAATCTCATCCATTTTTAACCCAACCCCAGCTATAATATCGCCCCCTGAAAAATTATAAATTATCGGATAAATAATTCCATATCGAATTGTATATTGTGTTAGCACAATAATGAGTAAATTCGGTAAACGAATAAGTTTTATAAATGCAATTATTGAATTCATAATCTATAACTGTAAAAATAAAATTAATTTTATAATAAATTGGCTTATTACTAATAATGGATATTCATCAACTATTACTAAAATATTGGGGCCACAAAAGTTATCGACCATTACAGGAAGATATTATTAATGCTGTATTAGACGGTAAAGATACCCTTGCTTTATTGCCTACTGGTGGAGGGAAATCTATTTGTTTCCAAATTCCAGCAATGGCTAAAGAAGGTATTTGCATCGTTGTTTCTCCTCTAATTGCTTTAATGAAAGACCAAGTGGAAAACTTATTGCAACGTAATATTAAAGCTGTAGCCATTTATTCTGGCATGACGAAAAGAGAAATCGACATTACCTTAGATAATTGTGCCTACAGTAATATTAAATTCTTGTACATATCTCCTGAACGTATAGAAACAGAAATTTTTAAGGAGCGTTATAAAAAAATGAATGTTAACTTAATTGCTGTTGATGAGTCTCATTGTATTTCTCAATGGGGTTATGATTTTAGACCCTCTTATTTAAATATTGCTAATCTACGAGAGCAAAACCCTGACATTCCTTTTATAGCGCTTACCGCAACTGCAACTCCGGAGGTTGTTATTGATGTCCAAAAGCAACTAAAGTTTAAAAAAAATCATGTTTTACAAAAAAGTTTTGAGCGTAAAAATCTAGCTTATGCTGTACTAAAAGAAGAAGACAAACTAAATCGATTATTAAAAATTTTAAAAAAAGTTAAAGGAACTTCTGTGGTTTAYGTTAGAAGTAGAAAAAAAACCAAAGAAATTGCTCTTTTCTTATTAAAAAATGGCGTTTCTGCTGATTTTTATCATGCAGGGTTAAGTAATGATGATCGAACCAAAAAACAAAGCAATTGGATTAATGATATAACAAGAGTTATTGTTTCTACCAATGCTTTTGGAATGGGAATAGACAAACCAGATGTTCGTACAGTCTTTCATATCGATTTACCTGATTCTTTAGAAGCTTATTTTCAAGAAGCTGGAAGGGCTGGTAGAGATGGGCAAAAGGCTTATGCTATTTTATTGTTTGAGGAAGCAGATAGAATAGATTTAGAAAAAAGAATTGTAAACAGTTTTCCAGAAATTGATGTAATCAAACAAGTCTATCAGTCTTTAGCCAATTATTTTCAATTGCCTATTGGTTCTGCATTAAATGAAAGTTATTCTTTAAATATTATTGAATTTAGCCAGCAATATAATTTACAAGTTTATACTGTCTTTAATTGTTTGAAATTTTTAGAAAAGGAAGGTTACCTCATTTTATCAGAATCAAATTATAATGCATCTCGAATTAAATTTGAAGTAAACAAAGATACTCTCTATGAATTTCAAGTAAAAAATAACAAGTTTGATCTGTTTATTAAAACCATTTTGAGATCCTATTCCGGATTATTTGAAAACTTTGTAAGAATTGATGAATTTGAAATTGCCAAACGAATAAAAACTACTAGAGAAAAAGTAGTTAAAGCATTACAGTATTTAAGCCATATTGAAATAATTAGTTATTTAGAACAAACCAATCTACCTCAATTAACCTATTTAACAGAACGGCTAGACGTTAAAGATGTATCTATTTCTGCTCAACATTACCATGATAGAAAAGAAATTGCCATAAAGAAAATGGAGAGTGTTATTTATTTTGCAACTGCAAAGCATAAATGTAGAAGCGAAATTCTCTTAAACTATTTTGGTGAAAAAGACATTTACCGTTGTGGCGTATGTGATGTTTGTTTGGAAAGAAACAAACTTGAATTAAGCGATATTGAATTTAGTTCTGTTTCTGATCAAGTAAAAAAAATAGTGCAAGATGAAAAATTACCAATTACACAAGTAATCAATAAAATTGATGGTGTACGAGATGATAAAACCATTAAAGTAATTCAATGGTTAATGGAAAATGACAAACTAATATCTAATGAAGAAAATCTATTGGAATGGAGAAAGTGAAGTTTCCAAAAAAAATAATACTAAAACTTCATCCTGAACTTGATTCAGGATCTATTACTTTAGAAAATTAAAACAGATGCTAAAATAAATTCAGCATGACGAATACGAAGCAATAATTATGAATAACATAACATGGAAAACAAAAGCATTTAATGACTTAACTGTTAATGAATTTTATGAAATCATATACCTCAGAACAGCCATTTTTGTAGTTGAACAAGATTGCCCCTACCAAGAAGTTGATGAAAAAGATAGGCAATCATTTCATTTATTTGGACGAACAGAAAGTGGAGAGGTAATTGCCGTTACTAGAATCTTACCTCAAGGAGTATCGTATAAAGAAATCTCTATTGGAAGGATAGCACTTAAAAAAGAATGGCGAGGAAAAGGAATTGCTGATGAGTTAATGAATGAAACTTTTAAATTCATAGAAAAAGAATTTGGCAAGCAATCAATAAGAATTTCTGCACAACAATATTTATTCAACTATTATAGCAAACATGGGTTTATTCAGGTTGGAGAAATGTATTTGAAAGATGATATTCCTCATATTGAAATGCTAACTGAATTTTAATGGCATATTTTTTGTAAATTTATCAATCCACTAACAAAAAAAAACAATTAGACATGAAAAAAATATTACTGACTATTTTTGTAATAGCACCACTACTTTTTGTTGCTCAAAACATCAAAAAAGAAAAAGTTAAAAGTTCTTATTTATCTTATCCTATAATAAATGCTTCTAATGTAGATGTTTCAACACTTACTGCAGATTATTGTTTGGGAGATTTAAAATTTATGAGTAAAAAGCTTTCAAAAGTATCCGTAGCGTGTAAGAATAATCTCACAAAAAAAATCGTAGCCATTGAGGCATTTTATTATCAATTCTCTGTTCTCGAGCCAGTTGGTTATACCAAAATTAGCGATGCTAGTGGAAAAGTAATTGCTATGGAAAAAACAACTTTAGGAAACAAGGGAACTGTTGACTATGGTAAAAGTCAATGTGCTAACAATACAGAATCACGTTTAAAGGCTAACTACGAAAAGGGGAAATCAAAATTTGAATCAAAAAGTAAATCTCAATATACGAAAGGAGGATTAAAAGATGCTTCCAATTATATAAATAGAGCCCTCTTTTTTACCTATATACCTCAAAATTTAGTAATCTATTATGTAAAAAGCAAAAAACAAGATTATTCTGATTTAGAAAGAGCTGCATCTGTTGCTAAAGACGGATATGGAGTTGTTAAAAATAATGTAGAAAGTAAAGATGGGCAATCTAAACTAAAACAAGCAGCATCAATGTGGGAAAAGGCCCTTACTGAAAGTAACCCAAGCGACAAAGGTGCAAGAATTAACAGGAAAGTTACTTTGCATATTTCAGAAAACCTAGCGACTGCATATTTGTACATGATGGAGTTTGAAAAAGCCAAAAATGTGATTTCGAAAGCACTTGATTTAGAAAAAAACATCACAACAGATGGAACAAGAAGAAGAAGAGCTTTATTAGAAATAATAAAACAGAACAGCAAAGGATATGCTGTAAATAAAAATACGCCAATAAATCTTAAATCAGCCAAAGTTTCCATTAAAACTCATGCTTCTAGTAATATAGGTACATTTAAGACTGAGTATAAAAAATACGGATACGTAACAGTAAAAGAAGATTATGATAAAGGGATAGCATCAGGAGAAATAAATCCTTACCAAAAATATGTTGTTGCAGTTGCTGGAGGTAATATGCTAACATTACCAGATTTAGGAGCCAAGTTGACTAAAGCACCTGCTGGAAATAAATTAGATAAGTTTCCTGAAACAATTACTGCCTTAGATTTAACTACTTTAATTCTCAGGAACAACAATTTAACATCAATTCCACCAAGTATTGGAAAAATGACCAAACTCAAAAAATTGGTTCTTACAAATAACAAATTAACCAATTTACCAGATGAAATTGGTCAATTAACCAATTTAAAAAACCTTGTTCTTAAAGGGAATAATATTCCAACAAAAGAGATTAATAGAATTCAATCTATGCTGCCAAACTGTAAAATAAAGTTATAGTAAATTGTTATTAATGATTATAAAAAGTTGCCTATATTGGCGACTATGTCATTAAAAAGAAGTCTAATAAAAACAGTTACTTGGAGACTTATTGGTAGCTTGGATACCTTTGTGGTTTCTTATCTGGTAACCGGAACTTTTACAACAGCATTATCTATCGGTAGTATTGATTTATTTACTAAAATGATTCTCTATTTCGTTCATGAAGTATTATGGAATAGAAAAGCTAAATCAGGCGAGAAACAATCGGTAAAGAAAAGCCTTATAAAAACATTTACATGGAGGGTTATTGGGAGTTTAGATACATTTGTAATTTCTTTAGTGGTAGGAGAAGCTCTTTCATCTGCTGCTACTATTGGAGGGATAGGATTCTTTACTAAGTCAACATTATACTTTTTTCATGAAATGGCTTGGAGTAAAATAAAAATCAAGAGTGAAACTAATGATTGATGGTGTTCAAAAAGACAACTATACCTTAGATGAARATRTAACWTAYCTYAATACWGCTTATTCWGCRCCTTTATCAAAAGAAGCTGAACAAATTGGTATTGAGGCTCTCTCTAAAAAATGTAGACCAAATGAATACAATGGTTCTGATTTTTTTGAACCAGCAGAAAAATTAAAAGCATTATTTGCTCAATTAATTGATGTTTCCGATCCACAGAACATTGCTATAATCCCTTCTGTATCTTATGGTATAGCAACGGTGGCAAATAACATTAAATTAAAATATGGTGATGAAATCCTTGTTGTGGGAGAACAATTCCCGAGCAATTTTTATTCGTGGAAAAGAATTGCTGATAAATATGGTGCTCAAATAATTACCATTTCTGCCCCAGAAAATATGACTAACCGAGGAAAGGTTTGGAATGAAAATATTCTGGAAGCCATTAATGAAAATACTGCATTAATCGCAATGGCAAATGTTCATTGGGCAGATGGAACAATTTTTAATTTAAAAGCCATACGAAAAAAGACAACTGAAAATAACGCTTTGCTTATTATCGATGGAACACAGTCTATAGGAGCATTGCCTTTTTCAGTTAAGGAACTAAAACCTGATGCAGTAATTTGTACAGGATATAAATGGTTAATGGGTTCTTACGCCTTAGGACTAGCTTATTATGGAGAGTATTTTAATGAAGGAATACCCATTGAAGAAAATTGGATTAATAGAAAAAATAGTGAAGATTTTTCTGGATTGGTAAATTATGAAGACCATTACAAAGAAGCTGCAAATAGGTATAATATGGGAGAAATGAGCAACTTTAATCTAGTTCCGATCCTTACCAAAACAATTGAGCAAATAATTGAATGGACACCAGAAAGCATTCAAAATTATTGCAATGAAATAACTAAAGAAGCCATTGAAGATTTACGATTAATGAATTGTTTTATTGAAGAAGATGAATTTAGAGCAAAGCATCTTTTTGGAATTAAGTTAGCAGACAATATGGATATAGATCGCTTGCAAGAAGAATTTAAAGCCAATAATGTATATGTATCAATACGTGGAGAGTACGTTAGAGTATCTCCCCACGTTTTTAATACTAAAGTTGATTTAGAAAAGCTAGTAAATTGTTTTAGACTATGCGTGAGCTTTTAACATAATAAATACCTCTTTCCTCTAAGTATTTAAAGAAATAGTTAAAACATTCTTCGTGTTTACCAATCAATTCTGGCGGAAACACTCCTTTTTCAGCAAATAAACCATCCAAAAATAAATYAGCTGCTGCAGTGGCTGTATATCCAGTTGTTCTTGCCATAGAAGATGTTTCTGTTTCCTTATTGTACTCATCATACAAGGTATAAACTACTTCTTCTATTTGACCATCAGCATTTTCTCCTTTAACAGTAACTCTCATTATAGTCAACTCCTCTTCTGTTTCACCTAATTTCCATTCGTTAAAAAGCACCTCACTTGTAAAATCTAATGGAGAAACTTTAACTCCTTTTACATCAATTTTTTCTTCACCAAAAAATCCACTTTCCTTCAATACTCTTACATATTCTACATGACCAGGATACCGCAAGGTTTTTTCTTTCATGTTTGGAATATGTGGCATGGTAAAAATGATAGACCTCAGCCCATCAGAATTAAATGATTCTAAGGTTCCAACTTTATCAAATTCTACATAATCACAATCGGTAAGCGCTTCTCGAACTACTAATTCTCCATGTTCAACATACCTTGCTGGTCGAGTATATTCTTCAATAACATCAATTGGAGAAAAAGGTGCTTTGTAACAGAATGGCCATTTTTTTGTTTTTGGAAAACCGCCCACCAAACACTCAAAATCGGTTAATTTCATGGTTTCATTGTATCGGCCAAGAATAATATTATCCATTCCTGGAGCTACACCACAATCTACAATTGCAGTGATGTTTTTCTCTTTTGCCAATGCATCTAAATCCAAAGAATTTTCTGGAAAAAATGAAATGTCTATCACATTCATTTCTGCTTCTATAATTGATTTAAGCGTATTATACCCCATAAAACCAGGAACAGCACAGATGACTAAATCGTGTCTCTTTATTTCAGTTTGTAACAATGCTTTGTCTGACGCATCTAATTGTTGAATGTCTAATCCATCAAACTTAGCTTTTACCTTATTTAATACTTCTTGACTTAAATCWGTTARTGTTACRTTATGGTTTTTWGCCATATCTATKGCCATKGMRSWMCCYACCATWCCRGCACCTAATACTATTACATTACTCATGTATATAAATTTAAAAATGTTAAAATAAAATGATTGTTAATGTGTTCGTCATTGCGAGCTCTTGTCATTCTGAGCTTGTCGAAGAAAAAAGAATATCTACACTATAAGCCTGGAATCCGTACCCAAGGCATTTCGTTAATAACTGTTGTTCTTTTTATAATCATGTTGTAAACATACAAATAATAGAGATTAACCGTTAACTAATTCTATTGAAAAGTAGTTAATTTAATTTTATACCTTTAAAATATATGCAGCTAACTCATATTTATTTTTTTTCTTGGTTCAATGCAAATAGTGTAAGTACTCGATATAGAGGTTTATATTTTTTAGAAGAATTAAAACAATCAAAAGGAATATCGTACACTTTTGTTTACCCAGGTTATAAATTGAAAGAACTTTTTCGATTTACTATTGCTTTTTTAGAAATAATGCTTTTTAGAAAGAAAAATTCTATTATAATTTATCAAAAAATTTACACGAATGGTATTTATAGTAAAACACTAAAGTTACTATTAAAATTAAGTCCTAAAAACACTATTTATGATACTGATGATGCAGATTACTTAAGATATGACACCAAGGTTATTACCCATTTTATGAAGCATTGCAGTTCGTGTCATGTTGGCAGTACAGCTCTAAAAAAATATACTTTGAAATACAATAAAAATGTTCATGTATTAACTTCTCCTATCATTACTCATTATCAAGTTAAAAGTAAAAAAAGCAAGTTATTCCATGTTGGTTGGATTGGAAATTATGGGACAAATGAAGGTGTTATAGAGCCATTTTCCCACAAATTAAGTTTAGAGAAATTACTTTATCCTGGATTACTAGAATTAAATTTTGATTATAAACTTACTATACTAGGAATTAAAAACCCAAAAGATAAAGTAGATATAGAGTTGCTTTTTAAGAATAAAAGAAATGTGAGTTTAAGTATACCTCAAAATATTAACTGGTTAGATGAAATTAGTATTTACAATCGAGTTAAGGAATTTGATATTGGAGTTTCTCCGATGATAAATCATGAATTCAACATAGCGAAATCTGCTTTTAAAGTAAAGCAATATTTATCCTCTGGTGTTCCCGTTTTAGCTAGTCCTGTTGGAGAAAATCTTTCATTTATTAAAGATGGGGAAAATGGTTATTTCTGTAAAAATGCCAATGAATTTAAAATTAAACTTGAAGAGTTTTATCAAAAAACTGAAACTAATTATAAAAAAATTATAAAAAATACTTTAAGTGAAATAGATTCCTTCAACATTGAATCTTACAGTAAGCAGTTTATTGAATCAATTCAAGAAATCGATCTTCATTAATTATTTCTACTTCCAGTTTTTCTGCTTTAGCCAATTTACTTGGTCCCATATTTTCCCCAGCAACAATGTAACTCGTTTTTTTAGAAATAGAACTAGAAACTTTACCTCCATTTTGTTCTATGGTATTTTTTAATTCGTCTCTAGAGAACTTGCTAAACACCCCAGAAACAACAAATATCAATCCCTCTAGTTTGGTGGTTGAATTTGCTAATTGGTCCTCAGAAAGCTCAAATTGCAAGCCGTGTTCCTTTAATCTGTTAATGAGTTCTACATTGCTTTCTATTGCAAAAAAATCGATAATACTTTCTGCAATTTTATCGCCAATTTCATCAGCTCCGGTTAATTCTTCAAAAGAAGCATTCTTAATGTTCTCTATATTCTTAAACTGTCTGGCCAATTTTTTGGCAACAGTTTCTCCTACATACCTAATTCCAACTCCATAGAGCACGCGTTCAAACGGAATATTTTTTGAATCAATTAATCCATCAATAATGTTTTGAGATTTTTTTTCTTTAAAGGATTCCAACTCAAAAAGCTGATCAAAATTTAATTCATATAAATCAGCAATGTTCTTGGCCAAACCTTGTTCATACAATAAATCAATGGTTTCTTCTCCCAACCCATCTATGTTCATTGCTTTACGACTAATAAAATGCTGCATTTTCCCTTTTATCTGTGGTGGGCATCCCCACTCGTTTGGACAATAATGCTTGGCATCTCCTTCTTTTCTTACGAGTACTGTCTCGCATTCTGGACACTGAGTAATATATTGCGTTGGCTCTGAAAATATATCACGTTGCTTAGTCTCTACTCCAACTATTTTAGGGATAATCTCTCCTCCTTTTTCTACAAAAACAATATCATTAATCCTTACATCTATTTTCTCAATCTGGTCGGCATTATGCAGAGACGCACGCTTAACAGTTGTTCCAGCTAGTAGAACAGGTTCTAAGTTTGCCACTGGTGTTATCGCACCTGTTCTACCCACCTGATAAGTTATTGCTAATAATTTAGTCGAAACTTTTTCGGCTTTAAACTTATAGGCAATTGCCCATTTTGGCGATTTTGCAGTAGAACCTATCTCTTCTTGTCGAGCATAATTATTTACTTTAATAACAACACCATCTATATCAAAATTGAGTTGACTTCTTTCTTTGTCCCAATAATTAATAAACTCAAAAATCTCATCAACATTTTTACACTTTTTAATAGATTTTAATTTTTCAGTCGGAATTTTAAATCCCCATTCTCCAGCTTTTTGTATGGATTCATAATGGGTGGTAAAAGGCAGTTTTTCTCCCAATACAAAATATAAGTAGCAATCTAATCTGCGCTTTGCAACTACCGCAGAATCTTGCATTTTCAAGGTGCCAGAGGCCGTGTTTCTTGCATTTGCATATAAATCTTCTCCTTGTTCTTCCCTCTCCTTATTTAAGGCTTCAAACACATCTTTAGGATAAAACAATTCTCCTCGTATTTCAAATTCTTCTGGATAATCACTTCCTGTTAATTGCAAGGGAATAGACCTAATGGTTTTTACATTTGCTGTAATGTCATCACCTTGAACTCCATCGCCCCTTGTAATTGCTTGTGTTAGTTTTCCGTTCACATAAGTAATTCCTATCGCTACACCATCATACTTTAGTTCACACACATATTCAAGTTCATTCTCTACCAACTTTTTAATTCTAGTTTCAAAATCTTCGATGTCTTCTTTACTGTAACTATTTCCTAAAGAAAGCATTGAATACTTATGTTTTACCGTTTTAAAATTCTTAGTGATTTCTCCTCCTACCCTTTTGGTTGGGGAGTCTTCAAAAGCATATTCAGGAAAATCTTCTTCTAATTTCTGAAGATCTTCCAACAGCATGTCAAAATCGTAATCAGAAATAATTGATTTAGATAGTACATAATAACTATGATTATGTGCTCTCAGCTGGATTGATAACACCTCAATTCTGTTTTTTGATTCTTCTTTTGTCATTTGGTTTCTAAATTAAATATTTCAATTATTACTTCATACTTTTGTACCATTATTTCATCAACAAAATGAGCGGCTTAGAAAAAGGGAAATTATTATTTGAAAAACAAGCATACAATGAAGCCATAAAAGTGCTTACTGAATTTTTGTTGTCAAATAATAACAATGCTGATGCTTTATACACTAGAGCCATTTGTTACCGCAGAATAGATGAATTTAAGAAATCAATAGCAGATTTAACCGCCATTTTAACAAGATTACCAGATGAAGCAACACTCCTTTCTGAAAGAGGTGTTTCTCATTTTCATAATAAAGACATAGATGCAGCAATGGATGACATGAATAAAGCTGTTGAGCTAGAACCTGAAAACTCTTATCGATATTCGAGCAGAGCTTACATTAGAGCAAAAATTGATGTAGATGGCGCTATTGAAGATTATCAAAAAGCAGTAGAATTAGATCCTAAAGATTCTATTGCACTTAACAATTTAGGTCTATTAGAAGAAAATGTAGGGAAAATAAAAAGTGCTAAAAATCGATTTAAGGCTTCTAATAAAATTATTGGTTATAATCCTGACAAGAGAAATGAAGATAAGCAAACCGTTAACGAAGGTAAAAGTTTCATTGGAAAAGTAATGTTAAATGTTTTCACTTCTAGTGCAACAAGAAAGGAATACTTTAAATTTCTTAAATCATTTTTTAAGAAATAAGTATAGATAACCGTCATTATCTTTAGTTACATTATAAAATACTTCCCCATCATATCTAATCAAGTGACCATTTTTAGTTGAAACAATGCAATCTACTGCTCCACTTACTAGAATATTAGAACATGATTTATAGGAATTAATATGAATTGGTTTCACATCATTTCTGTATGAATTTAAAAATAACTGATATTCCATACCATACTTCCCGTACATCAATCCAATATTTTTTAAATTGTTTAAAGCAATCAAATCGTTCACAACTTTAAAATCAGTATGGTATTTGAAAAATCGACTAAAATACTTTTGATACCTATCATCAGTCATTTTTATTTCAGAGGTAAAGGGAGGAAAGGTCAAATAAGGGCGACTAAAATTAAACAGTAAAATTAATGTAGCATAAGTCATAAATCCCGCTACTGCTAATGAAAGTAGAATTTTTGATTTCAGTGTATGAATTAAAAAATGAGCCAAAACAACCGAATAAAATATAAAAAATGGAACATGCAATTTTGCCCAAGGCTGCCATTTTAAATAAAAACAAAACAGTAAAAAAGATAGTACAATAGCCATACTATAAATCACCACCCGCTTATCTCTTTTTTTAATGGTAAAAATAATCCATACCATACTTAACAACATTAAAATTACATGATAAATATTCGCTCCATTATTTTCGTGAGTAGCTAAAGGATCCACATTATACTCATGTGAAGTAATTTCTGGGTCATTTAAATCGATATTAATTAATTCATGAATTTTTTTAGTTAAACGATAAGAAATAGGAGCAATTTTTGGAACTCCAAACTGATTGGATAAATTTCTGGAAACATTAGATATCATCATACTAACCGAGTGTTTTTCGTTTACATAATACCTAGTAGTTTCCTCATCTGAGCCAAAAACATTTGATGTAAGCTGATAATTACGAGAATAATGCCCAGCATTAATTATCATAAAACTTCCTATTAGCAATACGTATGAAATCCAAATTACTTTCTGTTTTTTAAACAATATTTTATGTAACTGTAGCAAAATCCAGACAGCAATAAAGGGTGCTATATAAATATAAGCTGTATGTTTTGTAGCTGTTGCCATTCCCAAACAACACCCTAAAACCATAAAATTAATCGCAGTTTGTTGCTTGAGGGTTTTTATTAAAAAGTAAATACCCATAACCATAAAGAAACAAAGTACTATTTCATTATGTGTAGAAGAGCTTAAAAGAATAACTTCTGGAATACATATTAAAATAAAAGAAGATAATATTTGTCCGAATCTATTTAAACCTAATTGCTTCGCTATTATGCTAATAGTTATTCCTAAGCCTATTAAATAAAATAATTGAACTGTGTTTGAGAACAAATCATTCCCTACTAAAAGATTAACTGTAAGAATCATTTGCTCAGAAAATGGTGCTGAAGTTAGTTGCGGATAAATAGTTGTTCTGTAATGTTCTAAGTTTTCATTTTGAATCCAATGAATAATTCTTGCCATGTGATATGACATGGAATCCCAATTGTTTGTTGGATAGACTGCCCCTTGAATAAAAATTCCAAAAAGAATAAACATGGTAAATCCAATCAGAAATTTCTCTAATCGGCTAAAGCTATTTACTGTTTTTTTGAATCTAGATTTAAAAGAAAGGTAATCATTAAATGATTTCTTTTTAATGATGAAATAAATTAAAATTAAATCAATGAGACTCCACCATACAAGTAGATTAAGGTAATTAAGAGAGCTAAATAAGCTTAAAATCTCTGTTACTCCAAGAACCAACAAAGAAAATATTAATACTCCTCTTATGATAGACAACCTTACTTCCTCTATAGAGAATGAAATAAGAATTAATCCAATTAAGCCTATAAGTATTAAACTAATTGCCATAAATTAAAAGTACCTAGATTAAAAGGGGAATGCAAATTTTACTTATCCTTCTCGCAAAAGGTAGTAATACAATTTTCACACAAACAATCTTTATAAGTCGCTTTCAGTATTTTAAGCTGATTTTGAGATAATTGATAATTATTACACCAACATTTACTTTGAGGTTGACAACCAAATTCAGTCCCACACTTTGCGCATTTTATTGTTCTTTTACCTTTCAAGTTCTAATTCAATGCTTACACTATCAATTTGACCACCTAAAGGAACATTCAATTTAGAAACTTTTAGTTTGATTTTATCAACTGTAGGAAATTTTAGAAATAGTGCATCGATTATTCTTTTAGAAACATGTTCCAATAATTTAGATGGAATCGCCATTTGTTCTTTTATCACAGTAAATACCTCTTGATAATTTACCGCATCATTAATATCATCTGACAAAGCTGGTTTTGTTAAATCTGCATCCAACACCACATCTACTTGAAAGTTGGTTCCAATAGCTGTTTCTTCTTTAAAACAACCGTGGTGTGCATAAATCTTTATTCCTTCTACAAATATTTTTCCCATCCTATTTTGTCTTTTTAGCCCAAAAATCTTTTAACGTAACCGTTCTGTTAAAAATTAATTGTTCTGAAGTAGAGTCATCATCAACACAAAAATATCCTAAGCGTTGAAACTGATAACGTTCTTGGGGTTTAGCCTCTTTTAAAGCTAATTCAACTTTACAATTACTCAATACAGAAAGTGAATCCTCATTAATCAATGTTTTAAAATCTACTTCTTTATCTCCATCAGGATTTTCTTCTGTAAATAATCTATCGTAAACATTTACATGCGCAGATACATTATGAGAAGCAGAAACCCAATGCAATGTTCCTTTTACTTTACGTTTACTTTCTTCCGAACCACTTCCACTTTTACTTTTTGGATCATAAGTACATCTCACCTCAACAACATTTCCGTCAGCATCTTTTACAACTTCTTCTCCATTAATAATATATCCATGCTTTAAACGCACTTCTTTTCCAATTCCTAATTTAAAAACCTTACGAGGACATTCTTCTAAGAAGTCATTTCGTTCGATATAAAGCTCCCTAGAAAAAACCATTTCTCGTTGACCTGCATTTTCATCTTCAGGATTATTATCTGCCACCACAATCTCAGTTTCCCCTTCTGGATAATTGGTAATTACCAATTTTATTGGATCTAAAACGGCCATTATTCGATTAGTCGATTTATTCAAATCTGTACGAATACAAGATTCCAATAATGCGACATCAATCATTTGGTCTCTTTTAGAAACTCCAGCTGTATCTATAAACTTACGAATTGCATTAGCCGTATAACCTCTTCTTCTTAATCCAGAAAGTGTAGGCATTCTTGGGTCATCCCATCCATTTACTAAATTTTCTTCTACCAACTGCATCAGCTTACGCTTACTCATAATGGTATAGGTTAAATTTAACCTAGAAAATTCTCTTTGTTTAGGTCTTAGTTTTTCATCATGAACTTGGTCTAAAAACCAATCATACAATTCTCTATGCGGCTTAAATTCTAATGAACAAAGTGAATGAGAAATTTGCTCAATGTAATCCGACTCACCATGTGTCCAATCGTACATTGGGTAAATACACCAATCATCTCCAGTTCTGTGATGCGATTTATGCATAACTCTATACATAATAGGATCTCTCATTAACATATTGGCATGAGTCATGTCAATTTTAGCTCTTAATATGTGTTCTCCCTCTTTAAATTCGCCTTGTTTCATTTTCGTAAACAAGTCCAAATTTTCTTCTACTGTTCTATCTCTAAAAGGACCATTTACACCAGGTTTAGTTGGTGTTCCTTTTTGAGTTGCCATATCTTCTGAAGATTGAGAATCTACATACGCTTTTCCTTTTTCAATCAATAAAACAGCCCAATCATATAGTTGCTGAAAATAATCAGAGGAATAACATTCTTCTTCCCATTTCATTCCCATCCACGATAAATCGTGCTTTATTGCATCAACATACTCTTGTTCTTCTTTAGAAGGATTGGTATCATCGAACCTTAAATTTACTGGAGCATTGTACCTTTCTCCTAATCCAAAATTTAAACAAAATGCCTTTGCATGACCAATGTGCAGATATCCATTTGGTTCAGGTGGAAATCTAAATTTTAATTTATCCGTAGAATAATCTGCTTTTAAATCCTCCTCTACTATTTGCTCAATAAAATTAAGCGGTTTTTTTTCTTCTACGTTTTCCATTTATTACTCTATTACTTTTACAACCTAAAAATCTAACTATTACTCTTTCCCTGAAGAAGCGAAGCGGATATCAGGGATCCAGAAAGAAATTAAAAAGTACTATACTGCAACTGGACACCCGCCTCCGCGGGTAAGGAGTATGATAGCTTTAATTTCAATTCTAAACTATTTCTTCTTTTTTGATATTTTCAATACCTGCTTTCAATCTGTTTATAGATTCTTCTTTTCCGATTAATTCCATAATTTCGAATAAAGAAGGTCCTCCTCCCTCACCAGTAATTGCTAATCGAATAGCAATCATTGGTTTTCCGAAACCTAATTCTTTTTCTTCAATGTATGTTTTAAAAGCTGTTTCTAACGCTTCATTATTAAATTCAGTATCAGAGAAAACAGTAATTAAATCAGCTACAATTTGTGGCGAATCCTCTTTCCATTTTTTCTTTACCGTTTTAGCATCGTAAGTTTTAGGAGGGTAAAACAAGTAAGCACCTTTTGTTACAATATCAATTGGAAAAGAAACTCTTTCTTTCATCAAGCCACAAATTTTTATTAACTTTTTGTAGTTCTCTTTCTTGTCTTTCTCTCTGAGCTCGTGAGCCTTTTCTAGAGTAGAATCCATCACAGTTAGTGATTGAAAAAGAAGCTTCTTGGTTAAAGCTTCATAAAGCTCACTATCTTTTTTATCTTTTTCTTTATATAAGAGTAAGTCTGCTAATTCTTCGTTTGATTTTGCTCTTAAATATTGCTCATTAAACCATTTGGTTTTATCCGGATCAAATTTAGCTCCTGATTTACCAACTCTTTCTAAACTAAATTCTTTAATCAATTCCTCCATAGAGAATAGTTCTTGTTCCGTTCCGGGGTTCCATCCTAAAAAAGCCAGCATGTTAATATGCGCTTCTGGAAAATATCCACTTTCTCTATATCCGGAAAAAACTTCTTCTCCATCTTTTGATTTCCATTCTATTGAAAAGACAGGAAAACCACCTGCATCGCCATCTCTTTTACTCAACTTCCCATTACCATTTGGTTTTAAGATTAATGGTAAATGAGCAAACTCTGGCATTTCATTCTCCCATCCTAAAAAACGGTATAACAAAACGTGTAAAGGTCCAGAAGGCAACCATTCCTCCCCTCTAATTACATGCGTAATTTTCATTAAATAATCATCTACCACATTGGCTAAATGATACGTTGGCATCCCATCTGATTTAAACAAGACCTTATCATCTAAGTTAGCGGAATGGACAACCACCCAACCTCTAATAATATCTTTAAACTTTACTTCTTCGTTTCGAGGGATTTTAACTCTTATTACATGGGGTTCTCCAGCATCTAACTTTTWTTGAACTTCTTCTGCAGATAATGTCAGTGAGTTTTTCATTGAGTTTCGAGAATTTGCATTATACTGAGGAGCTGCAACTCCTGCAGCTTTTAAATTCTCGCGCATAGTTTCTAATTCCTCCGGAGTATCAAAAGCGTAATAAGCATTTCCTGATTCTACTAATTGATCAACATACTTTTTATAAATTCCTTCTTCTTTTCTTTCTGATTGTCGATAAGGGCCATAATCTCCACCAACTCCAACTCCTTCATCTGGAGTAATTCCACACCATTCTAGAGCATTTAATATATATTTTTCAGCACCTTTAACATAGCGTGTTTGGTCAGTATCTTCTATTCTCAATAAAAAATCTCCCCCATGTTTTTTAGCAAACAAATAATTATATAAAGCTGTCCTAACTCCACCAATATGTAATGGCCCTGTTGGACTAGGTGCAAATCTTACTCTAACTTTTCTTTCCATTTAAATGTATTAAGGTTGCAAAGATAGTTGAATCTACTACAAAAAAAAAGTCCTTTCAATTTCTCAAAAGGACTCGTTAATATAATCAAGTAATCTATTTATCAATTATAATCCTACGTGTAAAGACACGTTCATTTTCATAATCAATTGAAACAAAATAAATCCCAGAAGCTATCTCACTGGTACTTATCTCTATTGTTTCTTGAACTCCAATATCAATCGATTTTAGTGTTTTTCCTACAATATCTGTTAAAATAATTTTTCCGCCAAAATAGTTAGAAGGTACAGATACATTAAAATGCTTATTAGCTGGTATTGGATATACTTTAACATAATCTGCAGCGTAAAAGTCATCAATACCTACAGTAAAAGATATTGAGTCACAAAACATATCCATAGCACATCCTGTTGAATCCATTACAGTTAAACAAACTTCATAATTTCCAGGAGTAGCAAAGGTTACTGTTGGATTAGACAAACTTGATGTAGATGGTGTTCCGCCTTGAAAAGTCCAGCTATAAGAACCACTTCCACTTACAATTGAAGAATCGGAAAGTTGATAAGTTCCTCCACCCATATCTGTCCATCCAAAATTAGCTATTGCTATAGTATCTGCTACCAAAATATAAACGTTAGGGACAGTTGTATAGGTTATTGAATCAGTACAAGTTACAGTATATCCATAATAATTTGCATAAAGTGTAGGACGATAAACCCCTGGAGAACCATATGTATATGTAGTGTCAGTATGGTTATAAGTTCCAGTACCATCATCATAATTCCAAGTATAGGCTGGTCCAGTCATTTGGTTAAACATTGAATCCATATTTAAACTCGAAGTATTGGTAAACGTTACGGATTGCCCTAAACATAAATTCAAAGTATCTTCTGTAAAACTTGCAGTAACATCTGTCTCAAAAATAGGAGCAACTAAATGGTCAATGTCCCAAGGTGGCGTAAATTGTCCTTGAAAATTATACCAAATCCCAGCGTATAAAGTAGCTGCAAGTTGCTCATCATTGCCATCAGCATTAACTGAGCTATTGGTAACATACCAAGCACCCCTCAAAGGTATAGCGGGATCTAATTCAATTGAAACTGTAAAATCTCCTGAAACAGGTACGGGGTTGGTAAACATAAATGTTTGTTCTTGCTGTCCAATATCATTGACTGTAATAAAAGCAGAGTCAATTAAAGTTGTTGGTCGCTTTAAGGCATCTATATTTGATATTTTCATTAACATATTTAGAGATGAAACATCTCCGGAAGTTGAATTGGTATCGAGTAAGATATAAGCTCTTACACCATGCACAAAACCGTTGCTAGTTAAATAATAAGCTTCTGCAACACCTTCTACATAACCAAAATACATCGTATCTACTTCTAATCCTGTTGTTTTTGATTGAGGGTAAAGTATTGTATCTATACAAGTGGTAGTCATTTTACTATTTACTACAGAAACACTATATGGAATAGTAGTAATAGTGCTGTTTTTAGAATTTAAAAATTCTTGAGCACTTTTTTGTTTAATTGAATTCCCTTGCCCGTTAGCAATAGCTCCAACAATAAGTAAAGATAAAAATGTAGTAAATACTTTTTTCATATTTTTGATTTTTTAGTAGGTAATGCTTAATTTACGTATGATAAATATAAAAGTTTCGTAAAAAAGGCATTATTTTACTCCTCTTTTTCTTTCTTTTGAAAAAATCTTTTATTAAAGGTAAAAACAAGCCCTATTCCTGTTGAAATAGAGGCATCTGCAATGTTAAAAACTGGTCTGAAAAATAAGAAATGTTCCCCACCCCAAAATGGTAGCCAATTTGGAAAGTTACCCTCAAGCAAAGGAAACCAAAACATATCTACTACCCAACCATGAAGAAATGAAGCATACCCACCTTCTTTAGGTAAAAACATTGCTATTTGATTAAAACTTTCATTAAAAACAATTCCATAAAAGGCACTATCTAAAATATTACCTATAGCTCCTGCAAAAATTAACGCGACACTAATTTTCAACCCTTTATGAGCGTCTTTGGGCAATACTTTAAACAAGTAATAACCAATACCACAAACAGCTACTATTCTAAATAAACTTAACGCTAACTTGCCCCAATCTCCTCCAAATTCCATCCCAAAAGCCATTCCTTTATTTTCAGTAAAATGGATGTAAAACCAATTTCCAATAACAGGAAATTCTTGACTCAAATACATATTAGTTTTTACCCATATTTTTAACCATTGATCTGCTGTTATTACAAGAAGTGTTACAACAATTGGTTTAGAAATTATGGAGAGAAATTTATTCATTGCATTAAAATAACGTTAAATACACTCTTTTTTTCGGTAGTAAATAAAAAAAGATCCCGCTTTTCAGCGGGATTAATTCAACTCTTCATTTTGATAAAATCAAAACAAAGTTTCATTAACCTTGAGCCTGTTTTGCTTCAATGCTTAATGTTGCATGAGGCACAGCTCTTAATCTTTCTTTTTGGATTAATTTCCCTGTTACTCTACACACACCATAAGATTTGTTAGAAATTCTTATCAATGCGTTATGCAAATGTTTTAAGAATTTTTCTTGTCTTCCAGCTAATTGAGAAACTTCTTCTCTAGAGAGTGTTGCAGCTCCTTCTTCCATCATTTTAAATGAATGAGCTGTATCATCTGTCCCATTATCATCTTTATGCGATAACGAACCTCGTAACCCCTCTAAATCTTTTGATGCTACCTCAATTTTACTTTCTATTAATGCTTTAAATTCTTTTAAGTCTTTATCTGAATATCTTAGTTCTGCCATTGTATTTTATTTTTAATTCAATTTTGTAATTGAAATTACTGTACTTACCTCATCTTCCAATTCTACTGTAATTCCATCATTTTGTTTCATTTCATCAACCAAATCAAGTTTCCCTGCTAAAGTTTCCGAGCAAATATAGTTTTTATTATTATTAATTGCTTGATTTATTTCTTTGTGTTTTAAGATTTTAAGATGAATTTTATCGGTTACCTCTAAACCGCTTTCTTTCCTAAGGTTTTGAATACGATTTACAAATTCCCTAGCCATTCCTTCTTCTTTTAATTCATCAGATAAAGTAATGTCTAACGCAACGGTTAGGCCTCCTTCAGTTTGAACTAACCACCCTGGAATATCTTGTGTTGAAATCTCAACATCAGTCAATTCCAACACCACATCTTGTCCATCAATTGTTATGTTTTTGGAACCATTACTTTCTAATTCAGCAATTTCATCAGCACCAAATTGGTTTACCTCAGTAGCAATTTGCTTCATTATTTTACCATACTTAGGACCTAATGTTTTAAAGTTAGGTTTAATATTTTTCACTAAAACTCCAGTTGTATCCGTTAAATATTCTAACTCCTTTACATTGGTTTCCGAAAGTATTAAGTCTTCTACTTCTTCTATCTGACGTTTAAATTTATCATCTAAAATCGGCACCATTATTTTTTGTAATGGTTGTCTAACTTTAATTCTTTCTTTCTTTCTTAAGCTTAACACCATTGAAGAAACTTTTTGAGCAATTGCCATTCTTTCTTCTAAATCAGTATCAATTACGCTTTCGTTAGCAACTGGAAAATCAGATAAATGAACCGAAGTTTTATTTCCTTTTCCGCTCACTGCTATTAAATCAGAATACAATTGATCCATATAGAATGGTGCAATAGATGATGATAGTTGCGCTACCACTCCTAAACATTTATAAAGCGTTTGATAAGCTGCTATTTTATCTTGGGAGTATTCTCCTTTCCAAAAACGCCTTCTACACAAACGAACATACCAGTTACTCAATTCATCATTAACAAAATCTTGAATTGCTCGTCCAGCTTTTGTTGGCTCATAATCTCCATAAAATCCATCAACCGTATTAATTAATGAATTTAACTTTGAGATTATCCAACGGTCAATTTCTGGTCTTTCTGATATTTCTACCTCGTCTTCAGCATAAGTAAACCCATCTAAATTGGCATACAAAGCAAAGAAACCATAAGTATTGTATAGTGTTCCGAAAAACTTACGTTGAACTTCTGTTATTCCGTCTAAATCAAATTTTAGATTGTCCCAAGGTTGAGCATTAGTAATCATATACCAACGAGTAGCATCTGCACCATACTTTCCTAATGTTTCAAAAGGATCGGCAGCATTACCTAAACGTTTACTCATTTTAACGCCATTCTTATCCAACACTAAACCATTAGATACTACATTTTTGTATGCTACAGAATCAAAAACCATTGAACTAATAGCATGCAAAGTAAAGAACCAACCTCTTGTTTGGTCTACTCCTTCAGCAATAAAATCAGCAGGGAAAGCCCCTCTACCTTCGGCATCTCCCCGAAGGGGAGAATCAATAAGTTCCTTATTTTCAAATGGGTAGTGATATTGTGCATAAGGCATAGAACCTGAATCGAACCACACATCAATTAAGTCTGCTTCTCGTTTCATTGGTTTACCAGATGCAGAAACTAGGGTAATATCATCTACATAGTTCTTATGCAAATCAAACGTATCATAGTTTTCTTTGCTCATGTCTCCAACAACAAAATCCGCCAAAGGGCTTTCTGTCATTAAACCAGCAGCAATAGATTTTTCTACCTCAGATTTTAATTCTTCAACAGAGGAAATACAAATTTCCTCATCTCCTTCTTCTGTTCTCCATATCGGAATTGGAATACCCCAATAACGTGAACGTGATAAATTCCAATCGTTTAAGTTCTCTAACCAATTACCAAACCGACCTGTTCCTGTACTTGCTGGTTTCCAGTTAATCGTTTTGTTTAGGGCTATCATTCTGTCTTTTACGGCAGTAGATTTAATGAACCATGAATCTAAAGGGTAATATAATATTGGTTTATCAGTTCTCCAACAATGTGGGTAACTGTGCTCGTATTTTGAAACATTAAATGCTTTATTTTCTTCTTTTAATTTGATAGCAATTTGAACATCAGCAGATCTTTCTGGAGCTTCTCCCTCATTGTAATATTCATTCTTTACATACATCCCAGCAAACTCTCCCATTTCTGGTCTGAATCTTCCTTGTAAATCTACCAGGGGAACTAAGTTTCCGTTATCATCTTTTACTAACATTGCAGGAATACCTGCTTCTTTAGCTACTTGAGCATCATCCTGACCAAAAGTTGGGGCAATATGTACGATACCTGTYCCATCTTCAGTGGTAACAAAATTACCTGCAATTACCTTGAATGCTTTATCTGCATCTTCATGCGGTAAAGCATAAGGTAATAATTGTTCGTATTCTATACCCAATAACTCTTCTCCATTTTTCTCTTGAGTTATTGACCAAGGAATAAATTTATCTCCTAATGAAAAATCATCAAAAGAGGCATTCTCTCCTTCTGGTTTGAAAAATTTAGTGACTAAGTCTTTTGCCAGAATAGCGAACATTATATCTCCTGTATAAGGATTAAATGTATCTACTTTAACATAAGTAACCTTTTTACCAACTGCTAATGCTGTGTTTGATGGCAATGTCCAAGGTGTTGTCGTCCAGGCTAAAAAATAAGACCTTTCAGTGTTTTTAATTTTAAACTGAGCAACRGCAGTCGTATCTTTTACATCCTTATAGCAACCTGGCTGATTGATTTCGTGAGAACTTAATCCTGTTCCAGCGGCTGGCGAATAGGGTTGAATGGTATAACCTTTATACATTAAACCTTTATTGTATAACTGTCCTAACAGCCACCAAACCGTTTCCATGTATTTATTTTCATAAGTAACATATGGATCATCCATATCTACCCAATATCCCATTTTTTCAGTAAGGTCATTCCAAACATCAGTATACTGCATTACTGTTTCTCTACACTCTTTATTGTAATCGTCAACAGAAATTTTTTGTCCAATATCTTCTTTAGTTATTCCCAATTTCTTTTCTACACTTAACTCAACTGGTAAACCATGAGTATCCCATCCTGCTTTACGTTTAACTTGAAATCCTTTTAAGGTTTTGTAACGACAAAAAATATCCTTAATCGCTCTTCCCATTACGTGGTGAATACCAGGCATCCCATTTGCTGAAGGTGGTCCTTCATAAAATATGAATGGTTGTTTTCCTTCTCTGGTTGAGATACTCTTTTCAAACACTTTATTGGCTTCCCACTTTTCTAAGACTTCTTTAGCAACGTTTGGTAAATCTAACTTTGAATATGTTTTATATTGACTCATTTTCATCTATAAGAATGCGAATTTAATAAAAGAAATAGGATTATTGTCGGATTTATTCCGACATCTTTTTATTAATAAAGACCCCGCAATAAATGCGGGGATACTTCAATCATGAAGTGTATTAGTCTATTGTTGCAATACACTTTAATTCAATAGAAATAGGAGATGGTAAAGCATTTACCTCAACTGTTGTTCTACAAGGTTGATTGTCTTTAAAATACTCTGCATAAACACGATTATAAGTTTTAAAATCACGTTTCATGTCGATTAAAAAAACAGTTACATCAACTAACTTATTAAAGCTAGAACCAGATTCTTCCAATATAATTTTTACATTATCAAAAACAGAGCGACATTGAGCTTCAAAATTAAATGTTTCGTAATTCCCATTTTTATCATATTTTAATCCTGGAATATTTGCTTCTTCACTTCCTGAACCAGCAGCTCGTGGACCAACACCAGATAAGAACAATAAATTACCTACACGCTTTGCTTGAGGGTATAATCCCATTGGTTTTGGTGCTTTATCTGTATTTATAGTGTCGCTCATGGTTTTAACTCTTAAAGAGAACAAATGTAAGGTATTGTGTTAACTTTCATTAAAATTTCTTTATATTTGAGTGCCTATCTTTACTTTTAACCAACATAATTATGAATATTAGAATAAGATTTCATAAAACTATTATAGCGCACCTATCGCTGATAGCTATTTTCTTTTTTTTAGGCACAAATGGAAATGCCCAATACTGGGAGAAAGACTTACCAAAAGGTGGTGGATTCCACTTTGAAACAGCTAACAATGAATTTTTCAATGTCTTAAGTGAGACTACAGGCTCCACAACAACATTTACTATTTGCCAAATTACTTTATATGGAGATTCGATAAGATCTTTTACAGCAATGGACACAAATTTTGCAGTTAGCACCAGTTTAATTGAACAATTATCTGATAGTTCATTTATTGTGGCAGGAAAAACTGGAAATTACGCTTATGTTTCTCGAATAGATTATAATGGAAATCTACTTTGGTATGACACCTTACTTGCTAGGTCACCATCAAGCTACAAAGACATAGCAATGATTAATAATTCTGAGTTTATTTTAGTCGGGGTGAATGGAGATTGGTGGAGCACTCCTTACGGACTAGCTGTTAAATATAACATCAATGGCACCAGAGGTTGGGTTAACCAATCAGGATATCAAAAAGAACATCTTCAAATAGAAAAATGGACTGACTCGACTTTTATTATGATGTCAGGGTGGAATACTGGTATTTTTGAAGAAATAGATACAGCAGGGATTATTACTCCTCTATTTAATAGTGGAGCACATCCAACCAGAGGTGGTTTTACAAATAATAATGGAGAAATAGTAATCAGAGGCGAATATTATTTTTCTCTCAGAAGTGCTGCTGCTGCTCTCAGAAAAACATCAGATGGAGCTGGGACCTTAGATTTTAATTTAGACTGGGCTACCTCTCCTTCTACAGAATCTTATTTATCACATCATGACAATTCGTTCGATTCGACAGAATATATTATGGTTGGCAATCTTCACACTTTCAATGGTGCTACTAATGGATGGCTCGGAGCGTTTTTAAATGGCTTTTTTGTTAAAATGGACACTAATGGAGTAATTGATTATACAAAAAACTATCCTGGAAATCTTAAATGGTGTAGAGAAGTTACGTCTGGCTGTTATTTGATACATAGTGATAATAAATTAATTATGGACTGTTGTGGAGGTGATACTATTCCGGTAGCGGCAGATCCAAATATCTTCATTTGCATAGGGGATAGCGCAATAATTTATGGGACATTCCAAAGCACTGCAGGAACTTATTCTAATACCTTATCCGCTTTTGATGGCTGTGAYAGTTTAATTCTCACCACTAATCTTGCAGTTAATTCAAGCTTCTCCTATAATCAGAACGATACCATATGTCAGGGAGATAGTATCCTAATTTATGGCACTTATCAAAGTGTTCAGGGTATTTATTTTGACTCTCTTCAAACTATTCAGGGTTGTGATAGTATTTACACAACAACTCTTACAATTAACCCTATATCAACTCAATTTGACACTACTAATCTTTGTTCAGGAGATAGCCTATTCGTTGGTGGTTCTTTTCAAACCATAGCAGGCACTTATTATGACACGCTTACTGCTGTTAATACTTGTGACAGTATCATCACTACTACTTTATCTTTTACCGGAAGTCCAACTAATGTTATTTCAGGAACTATTTATTATCAAGGTATACCTATTACTTCTGGAGAAGTCAAACTAATTCTTAAAACTGGAAACAGCCCCCAAACGATGATAGTTACAGACAGTATGGCTGTAAATTCAAATGGCACTTATGTGTTTAACGGATTATCTGCTGGTAATTATTTAATAAAAGCAAAAGGAGACACTACATTATATGTCAATGTTTCAACCTATGCTGATAGTACAAATCACTGGCAATGGGCAAACCAATACACCATTGGTGCCACCTGTTTTGATACAACATCTGGAATTAATGTTTATTTAATTGATTTTCCAACTACAATAGGGTTTGGAAGAATTAATGGGAATGTAATGAATGGAGCCAATAATAACCCTTTTCCAAATGTCGATATTTCATTAGAAAAATTACCTACWGGAATTGTYCARGGAGGAGATATWACTGATATYAATGGTGATTTCAATATGATGAATATTGAAACTGGGAACTATATGCTAAATGTTGATGTCG
Organism: Flavobacteriales bacterium; assembly: GCA_002402165.1. Lineage (GTDB taxonomy): Bacteria > Bacteroidota > Bacteroidia > Flavobacteriales_E > Vicingaceae. Next base: position 35,566 of record NVVI01000015.1, on the reverse strand, counting down.
CTGGTTATAAAATGGATACTGTGACATTTTTTGATTTTACAACCCAAAACAATGTAACTTATGATATAGATATTTGTTTGGATTTAAACAATGATACTATCACTTATTGTTCAATAGTTGTTACGTCCATAAAAAATATTGATTTTAATAAAATGTTTAATATTTATCCAAATCCTACTTCTGGAAAATTCATGCTAATTAAGCTCTCAGAGATTAAAGAAACTATTAGTTTAAAATTATTTGATGCGACATCAAAACTAATAATTGAGAAAATAATTCCACCTGATAAAAAAGAAATTGAAATAGACATTTCAAAATATAGTAAAGGACTGTATACACTTCAACTAAATATGGCTAATGGTAAAAAAATTGCTAAAAAAATCCTAAAGAAATAATATTAAAACATGGAAACGATTTGTTTTACTTGCCCCAAATACCCTTCGCCAAACAAATTTAGATGAACCATTAAAGGATATAAATTGCAAATTTCTATTCGTTGCTCCCAACCTTTTTCAAGAGGATAGTACTCATTGTAAGAAATGTATAATTGAGTTTCAAATCCTCCAAATAATTTAGTCATGGCGAGATCCATTTCTCTATGCCCGTAATAAACTGCTGGATCCATAATTACTGGTTCTCCTTTTTCATCTATCATAAAATTTCCACTCCATAAATCTCCATGCAATAATGTAGGTTTTTCTTTAGGAAAAATTTCATCTAATCTTTTATATAAATTCTMAAACTTAGAAATAGTTGTTGAATCAATTTCATTGTTATCTTTTGCTAATTTAAGTTGAGGATTTAATCTTTCATTGATGAAAAAATCAGCCCAAGTTTGGTGCTGTTTGTTTGATTGATGCAATGAGCCTATGTAATTGTTATGATCTAATCCAAAAGTAGTATTGGTATTTTGGTGTAAGTCTGCCAACTGTTTTCCGAAATTTTTCCAGAAATTATGACTTTGAGTTGCACCCCCAATATATTCTAAAATTAAAAAAGAGGTTCCTTCAAACTCATCAATCAAAACAACCGAAGGGATTCGTAATGTATTTGTAATTCGCAATAATTCCAACCCCTTTACCTCCTTTTCAAACATTTTAGGATAGCTATAGGTTTTATTAGTCTGCTAGATTCAATTAATAAGTGCAACAGGTTGGTTAAAATTATTTAAAAATACTTCATTAGGGGTTTTATACCCTAATAATTTTCTTGGTCTGTTATTTAATTTACTGATAATCATATTAATAGTATTATTTGTGATTAGATTAAAGTCTGTTTTTTTAGGGAGATATTGTCTTATTAATTTATTGTTATACTCGTTAAGACCTCTTTGCCAAGGCGAATAAGGTTCAGCAAAAAAGAAGTCTGTTTCCAGTTTTTGAGCGATTTCTTGATGTTTAGCAAACTCTTTCCCATTATCAGAGGTAATGGTTTTAACTAATTCTTTAAAGGGAGCTAATAGATTAATCATCTGTTTTCGTATAGATTCAGCCTTAGTTCCATCRGTTTTWACCATTAAYTCAAATTGRCTTTTACGTTCGGTTACTGTAAGAATAGCTGTTTTATGGTTTTTCCCGATAATAGTATCTACTTCCCAATCACCAAAACGTTCTTTTGTATCAACCTCTGGCGGTCTTTGATCTATCATAATTCGATTAGGTATTTGCCCTCTTTGATGTTTTCTGTTCAACCTTTTCTTACGCCATCTACGAGCTGTTCTTAAATGCAGATACAATACACCTCCACTTGCTTGTTCTTTATAGATGTATTGGTAAATACGCTCWAKACTTACCATTGGKATKCCASYCAAATCACACCGYCCTTTAATCTGTTCTGGAGACCACTGATAATTCATTAGCTGCTTATTAATGTACTGCTCCATATTAACATCAAAAACATGATGTTTGTAACTTTCTCTTTTACGTTCTTTAGTTAGCATTGTAGCATAAGCTGCATTATAACTGCATTTTCTACTGTTTCTTTTCAACTCTCTGCTAATCGTACTTTTATCCACTCCTAACTCCTTAGCTATTTGTGTAATCGTATAATTTGCTTTTAGATACGCTTCTATTTGGTATCTTTGAGTGTCGATTAATTGTTGGTAATTCATCGGCATCAGATTTTTTTTCAAATATCGGAAAGCTAGCTTTCCGATATTTGTTATCTGTTGCACTTATTGTTTGAACTTAGTGTTCTTAATGTTTAGGATAACATAAAAACCATTTCTTTACAGGAGTAGTAAGAGCACTAATGTTGAAGGTGTCTGCAGCTTCTTTAATGTCAAGTATTTTACCATTTTTAAGTAAGATGTTAATCTTATCCATTTTTGAGTTATAAGCATTGTTTACTATACTATCTTGAAAAACAAAATAAGAAACTTCATTATCATTTAATTTAAGAATAGATTTTATAGTAGATGAAATTTTATTTACTTCAGCATTGTCAAATTTCTTTTTTTGCAATTCTATTTTATATAAATCTCTGTTTATCATCATTTTACAAAGCAATGATAGTGTTTTATCTGGATGTTTTGACCAAACTTTAATAGAAGCCATAATATCAATATCATCTAATTCTGCAAAAACTTTTAATAGTTTAGGGTTATTCTTAAATGATTTTAAATTATGCTTGTTGTATAGAAATTCTTTAAACGCTGGAGTACAGAATAAATCAGTTCCATTTAAAGCAAGTTCCTTTGCTCTTTTAAGAATGTTGACAGATAAGTTTTCTGCAGAAAGTACTGTTTTATGTAAGTAAACTTGCCAATACATTAGCCTACGTGCAATAATAAATTTTTCAATGGAGTAAATACCTTTCTCATCTATAGCTAACTCATCATTTTTAACATTAAGCATGGTTATTATTCTATCTGTATTTACAACTCCTTCAGAAACCCCAGAATAAAAACTATCTCGTTTAAGATAATCAATTCTATCCATGTCTAATTGGCTAGATACCAATTGGTGTAAGAATTTTTTATGGTACTTATTTCTAAATATTTTTAAGGCTAAATTCAGCTTTCCTTTAAATTTTTTATTGAGGTCATCCATAAAAAGGGCAGAAATTTCTTCATGTGAAATACCACTTACAATGCTATGCTCCAAAGCATGAGAAAATGGTCCGTGACCAATATCGTGTAACAAAATAGCTATAGATACTCCTTCAGCTTCTTTTCCAGTAATAGTATGGCCTTTAGATCGAATAACTTCAATGGCTTTATCCATTAAGTGCATGGTTCCTAAAGCATGATGAAACCTTGTGTGCAGAGCTCCAGGATAAACAAGATGAGTTAATCCTAGTTGCTTTATTCTTCGTAATCTTTGGAAATAAGGATGTTCTATTAAGTCGAAAATAATATTATAGTTAATTGTAATAAAACCATATATTGGATCGTTAAATATTTTCTTTTTATTAAGCTTACTCATAAAATAGACAAAGTCTTTAATTGAACGTCAAAAGTACTACTTTTGAAAAGCTGAAAAAAAATAATTACTTAGAATCTTTGAATAATATATGGAAGCAATTAAAATACTATGGGCAGATGATGAAATTGATTTATTAAAACCACACATTTTATTTTTAGAAGAAAAAGGGTATCAGGTATTATCAGTTCCAAGTGGTAATGAAGCACTTGATGCTTTAGATGAAGAGCGAGTAGATATTGTTTTTTTAGATGAAAATATGCCAGGATTATCAGGACTTGAAACGCTAGAAATAATAAAGGAAAAGTATCCGAATATACCTGTTGTAATGATTACTAAAAGTGAAGAAGAATACATTATGGAAGAAGCCATTGGCGCTAAAATTTCAGATTATTTGATAAAGCCTGTTAATCCAAAACAAATACTATTATCGATAAAAAAGAATTTAGATACATCAAGGCTGGTTAGTGAAAAAGCTACTTCTAAATATCAGCAAGAGTTTAGAGAAATAGGCATGATGTTGAATGATAATTTAGACAATAAAGATTGGATAGCTTTATATAAAAAGTTAGTTTATTGGGAATTAGAGTTAGATAAATCTAATGAGAGTGGGATGGATGAGGTTTTTCAAATGCAAAAAAATGAAGCAAATGCTCAGTTCGGAAAGTTTGTAGAACGTAATTACATAGATTGGTTGAACCATCCAGAAGATGCACCAACAATGTCACATAATTTATTTAAAAAACATGTAATTCCAGAAATTAAAAATGGTAATACACCTGTCTTTTTTTTGGTGATTGATAATTTACGATATGATCAATGGAAAACGCTTAGACCTATTTTAACTCAGGATTACTGGATAGATGAAGAAGATGCTTTTTACAGTATATTACCAACTACAACTCAATATTCTAGAAATGCAATTTTTGCTGGAATGATGCCTTCTGAGATAGAAAGAAAGTATGCAGATAAGTGGGTAAATGATGAAGAGGAAGGAGGAAGGAATTTAAATGAAAAATTCTTTTTAGCCGAGCAATTAAAAAGAAATGGACTTGATATTAAATTTTCGTACAACAAGGTGCTGAATGTGAGTTATGGAAACAAAGTGTTAAGGGAGGTTCCTGATATGTTTAATAATCCGCTGAATGTAATTGTCTATAATTTTGTTGATATGCTTTCTCATGCTAGAACAGATATTCAAATTATTAAAGAATTGGCTGTTGATGAAGCAGCATATCGTTCAGTTGTGAAATCTTGGTTTGAGCATTCAACATTGCTTAGTATTTTAAAAGAGATTTCAGCAAGAGGAGGGAAAGTGATTATTACAACTGACCATGGTTCTATAAGAGTGAAAGAACCTTCGAAAATTATAGGGGATAAAGATGTGAATACAAACTTAAGATATAAGCAAGGCAAAAGTTTAGATTATCAAGAAAAAGATGTTTTAGCAGTTAAAAATCCAGAAGATGCCCATTTGCCAAAAGTAAATGTGAGCCAATCTTTTGTTTTTGCTAAGGACGATAAGTTTTTTGCTTACCCGAATAATTACAACCACTACGTTAAGTACTATAAAGATACTTTTCAACATGGAGGAATATCTTTAGAAGAAATGCTCATTCCAATTGTTAAGCTTAGTGCAAGATAAATGAGTAGTTATAAAGCTTATTCAGAACAAGAATTAAAAACTATTGCTTCAGCATTAATACAAGACTTTAGAGATCAGAAGGTGATTCTTTTTTATGGAGAAATGGGGGTAGGGAAAACTACTTTAATTAAAGTTATCTGTAAACAATTAGGTGTAGAGGAAGTGACAAATAGTCCAACATTTTCTATTATAAACGAATATTTATCTACAACTAATGAATCTATTTATCATTTTGATTTTTATCGGATAGAAAAAGAAGCCGAAGTTTTTGATTTAGGATATGAAGATTATTTCTATAGCGGAAATTATTGTTTTGTTGAATGGCCAGAAAAAATCCCAAACTTATTGCCCAATAATTCCGTAAAAGTTAATATCGTACAAGAYGAAGAGAATAATAGAATAATTTCTGTTGTTCCGTAACTAGTATTTTTTAACTTTGTAGTAAACCCTATCATTATGTCTACATCAGATGATTTATTAAAATCCTTAGCACAAGGGTTTTTACCCCAAGAAGAAATGCTTGAAGTACCTCGGAAGAAGAGTAAACTTCAAATAGGTATTCCAAAAGAAAATTCAATTCAAGAAAAAAGAGTGCCAGTTGTACCAGATGCAGTTGCAGTTTTGGTAAACAATGGGCACGAAGTAATTGTAGAAACTGGTGCTGGAGATGGATCAAGTTTTTCGGATAAAGAATATTCTGAAGCCGGTGCTACCGTTGTCTATTCTACTGAGGAAGTATATAGAGCAAATATGATTTTAAAAGTTGAGCCTCCAACATTAGCAGAAATAGATTTAATGCAGCACGGGCAATTATTAATTTCTGCATTACAACTACCAATTCAACCAAAAAATTTCATTAAAAAATTAATGACTAAAAAAATTACTGCCATTGCATTTGATTACATAAAAGACCCTCAGGGAATGCTGCCAATAGTTACTGCTATGAGCGAGATAGCAGGAAATGCAGCAATATTAATTGCAGCAGAATACTTAAGTAATTTACATAAAGGACAAGGTCAATTATTTGGTGGAATTTCGGGAGTTTCACCAACCGAAGTTGTTATTTTAGGTGCTGGAACTGTGGGTGAATTTGCCGCAAAATCTGCAATTGGATTAGGAGCAATTGTTAAAGTATTTGATGATAACACATACAAATTAAGGAAACTACAAACTAAACTTGGTCAGCGAATTGCAACTTCAATTATACAGCCAAAAGTATTGGCAAAAGCATTAAAATCTGCAGATGTTGTAATAGGCGCTATAAGTTCTACTATTGGAAGAGCACCAATTATTGTTACTGAAGAAATGGTTAGTCAGATGAAAGATTTTTCTGTGATTGTTGATGTAAGTATAGATAAAGGAGGTTGTATAGAAACTTCTGAAGTAACCAATCATGACGCACCAATTTTTTCTAAATACGGTGTAATTCATTATTGTGTGCCTAATATTGCATCAAGGGTTGCAAGAACAGCTTCTTATGCATTAAGCAATGTAATTACTCCAACAATATTAGATACTGGTGAATTTGGAGGGTTAGAGGTGATGATAAAATCGTATCAAGGAATTCAGAATGGGGTGTATATCTATAAGGGAGTACTAACCAATAAGTACTTAGCCGATACTTTTGGCTTACCTTATAAAGATATTAACTTGTTATTAATGGCAATGTAATATGGCAATAGACAAAAAAAGGCTTTTTTATCGTTTAAAATTTTATGGGTTTGGATTTGGATTAGGTTGCGTTTTAGTTTGGGCTACGCTTTACCGAGGAAGAGACGATAGACCTGCGTGGTTGCCGGAGGGTAGGGTGCTTCAGTTTTTAGAAGAAGTTGACATCACAATTAACGACAAATTAAAATGCGAACTTGAATGTAATAATATTCCAATAAATTTTATGGATAGTACATTTTGGGCAAATGCTGAGGTAGATTTTGATAAAAGTGCTACCAAAAGGAAACCTTGTCCAGAACACTACATTAAATCTAAAATTAAAGACGGAAGAGAAATAGTAGTTTATATTGAAAACTGTGAATACTGTAAAGATTGCGAAAGTGAAGGAGTAGCGTCACTTAGAAGTTTTGAAAACCTTTCTGAGGAAGTGGAAGCCTGTGGTTGTTAACGACTGTGTTGGGAACGTTTCAATGTTCTTTACACTAAAGTGTTACCGTGCTTGCAGCAGGCAAGAACGAAGTTAACGTTTTTCAAGGAGAAAGTCAAGTCTTAATGGTAGTAATTAAAATAGGTTTATTATTTAAATCGGTTGTTGCAAAAAGATAAGTTTCGCCACCATCTTTCAGTTTCAACTTCTTTTTAATTTGCTCAGGATTGTCTTCGAAATTACGAGAACTTACATTGGCTTTGGTAATGCCTAGTTTTTTAAAATCTTTAGGAGAGTAGGGGGTTACTTGTTCTACTTTAAAACTTCTGCCTGGGAAGTTTTCAATGAGCTTTTCAGAAGTATAAAGATGCGTATTTGGAGCTAGTTTTATCAGTTTATATTTACCACAAATACTATTAAATGCTCCAGCTTTTAAGATTGATGAGTTTGGTTCGTACAAGAATTTTAAAGGTGCTGAATAATTTGAGTTAGCATCGCTTTCTTGCTGGTAATCAAAGTTGAAAACTTGATTAATTTTTGTAAGGTTGATGGTGTTGATTTCTGGTTCAATGGTTATTCCATTTTCCATTAAGTATAGCACCTCCTTACATTCGTTATCTACCGAAACTACCCAAACCTTAGTTACGTTTATTAGGTCTTTTAAACTTTGTTTGATGTCTAACAGTGGTGCTGTTTTTACCAAAATTTTATTAGCTAGTTTAAATATTGCTGGAGTCAATTCAATGATGTTTGGTGTACATTCATCTAATTTAAAAACGCGTTGGTTTTCGTTTCTTCTGCTCGGATCAATGTAAACCACATCCACTTTTTTATTGGTAGTTTGTAGTAAATCTTCAGCGGTGGAATTCACCAAATCAATGTTATCTACCTTTAAATTGTTGAAATTTCTTTTTACCACATCAAATAACTCTTTGTTTTGCTCTATATAAGTAACTTGCTTAAATTGTTTGGCGAAGTAAAAACTGTCAATTCCAAAACCACCGGCAAGGTCTATAATAGAAGATTCCGGATCAAGTCCAGAATGACGTAATAGGGAGCTTTTATAGATTCCTGTTTTCTCAGATGAACATTGCTCCATGGATAATTTAACAGGATAAATAATATTTGGATTATCGTAAAATTCGGGGAGCTTGTTTTTTGCTTTTTGGAGACCATTAATTTGAGCTAAAATAAAGGCTGAATTAAATTCTGTTTTTTTACTTAGTAACAAGGCTAATTCTGCTACAGACTTATTTTTGTTGGCTTCAATAAAGGCTTGCTCACCCATTATTCACTAAATGCATATTGAATAATATTTGCTCCCATTTTGAGGGCTTTAAGCCTATTCTCTTCAGAATCGTTGTGTACTTCTTGATCCTCCCAGCCATCTCCTAAATCACATTCTACATCATAAAAACAAACCAAACGACCTTCGTAGATTAAACCAAATCCTTGAGGAGGTTTATCATCGTGTTCGTGAATTTTTGGTAATCCATTATTAAAATTATATTTCTGATGATAGATAGGATGAGAGTAAGGAATTTCAACAAATTCAAGTTCCGGAAAAACTTTTTTCATTTGTGGTCTAAGAAATTTATCCATTCCATAATTATCAGAAATGTGTAAAAAACCACCACTAATAAGATAGTTCCTTAAATTTTCTGTTTCATCACCGTTAAATATAATATTGCCATGTCCTGTAATGTGTACAAAAGGATAATTGAATATTTCTGAACTTCCAACATCTACAATTGCTTGGTCGGGGTTAATATTTGTGTTTAAATTTTTATTACAGAAAGCAATTAAGTTGGGTAATGATGTTTCTAAATTGGCATACCAATCTCCACCACCATTGTATTTTAATAATGCAATTTGGTAGCTTGAAGCTTGGCTAAAGCCACTCAAAGTCAATGTAATTAATAGTATGCTTAATATTTTACTCATTCATTAAATTAAATATAGTGCAAGCTACTACTCCTGCAGTTTCAGTTCTTAAACGGCTAGCACCAAATGTTATTGGTTCAAAACCTTTTTCAATTGCTAAGGCTATTTCTTCTTGACTAAAGTCTCCTTCTGGACCAATCAAAATTAAACTATTTTCTCTTTTTTGAAGAATGTCTTTAAAGTGTTTTTGTTTTTCATTATAGCAGTGTGCGATGTATTTTTTTTCTTGAAACGATTGGTTTACAACATCACTAAATTTAGTTAATTCACATAATATAGGTAAGGTTGCTTTTAACGATTGTTTCATAGCTGAAACAGCTGTTTTAACATATCGTTCGAGCTTTATTTTCTTTCTTTCAGAATGTTTACAAAGCATTGGCGTAATTTGATTGATGCCTATTTCTGTGCATTTTTCAACGAACCATTCTGTTCTGTCATTGTTCTTTGTTGGAGCAATAGCAATATGTAAAGTAGGTTTTAATGTGCTTTCTTTATTTGTATTAGTTATGGATACTTCACACTTTTTGGGATTATCATTAACAATGATGGTATTATAAAAAGTTCCTTTGCCGTCAATTAAAGTTATGGTGTCACTATTTTTTAAACGAAGGACTCTCACAGCGTGTTTTGATTCACTTTCGCTTAAAGTGTAGCTTTTTTCGTTAGTGATATCTGGTGTGTAAAATAGTTGCATAACTGAGCAAGACAAAAATAGAAATAAAAAAAGGAGTTGAAACTCAACTCCTTCTCTAATTCATTAAATTATATTTTAATGAATTTCAATATCAAAAGGCATACGAGCCATAATTCCTGATTGTTTAGTTACGCTTTGTAATTTTTTGTAATATTTGTAATCATCTCCTAATGCATTAGTTAAAACTTTCAATTTCATATTAGCAGTAAGCTCTTCGATTAATTCTTCAAAAGGATCTTTTAGTTTAGGATAGTTAACGATTTTATAGTCATCWATTTTCGCWGCKTYTTGYGCTAWWTCAAKGGCTTTWTCYARYCCTCCAATTTCATCAAYTAAKCCAATTTTTAAWGCRTCTAAWCCCATCCAAACTCTACCTTGTCCAATAGCATCTACTTCTTCTTTAGTCATGCCTCTTCCGTCAGCAACTTTTGTGATAAAATCGTCATAAATTTTCTCAACACTAATTTGGATTATATCTCTTTCATCAGCTGTTAATGGTTTAAACACAGACATAATTCCAGCATGYTTATTTGTTTKWACYCTATCAAAAGTAATTCCTAATTTATTGTTCATTAATCCTTGAGCATTWGGAATRACYCCAAAAACTCCAATAGAACCAGTAATTGTTTTTTCATTTGCTACTATTTTATCTGCAGCACAAGCTATATAATACCCCCCGCTTGCAGCAACATTTCCCATAGAAGCAATTACTGGTTTTACTTTTGAAGCTAATACAACTTCACGCCACATTACATCAGATGCTAATGCGCTTCCACCTGGCGAGTTAATCCTTAATACAATAGCTTTTACATTTTCATCTAATCTAGCTTCTCTTATGGCTTTAGAGATTGTTTCTGAACCCATTGATTCCCCTTTGCTTTTACCACTATTGATACTACCACTTGCATAAATTATTGCAATATGATTTTTAGAGGTTTTATTTTTTTCTTTTAAGGTGGTGGCATATTTTCCTATAGTTATTGTATTAATATCATCATCAGCCTCAATTTTTAGTTTCTTTCTAAGTTCGGCTAATAATTCATCTTTGTAATAAAGCTCATCAATTAAACCTTCCTTTTTAGCAATTTTTGCATCTTGAATGGTCATGTTGTCTGCTAATTCGTTAAGCTTTTCAATGCTAATTCCTCTACTTTTAGAAACTTCCTTAATCATGCTTGACCATGCAGTATTTAATATAAGTTGATATTGCTCGCGATTAGCATCACTCATTTTCTCGAGCATAAAAGGTTCGACTGCACTTTTAAATTTTCCGTGTCTAATAATTTGCATTTCAATTTCTAATTTTTCTAGCGCATTTTTAAAAAACATTAATTCAGTGGCTAACCCTCTGTGTTCGACTATTCCTGCCGGATTAATACAAATCTTATCAGCAGTTGAAGCGATGTAGTATGATCCTTGAGTATATATTTCAGAATAACTGATAATCCATTTTTTTGATTTTTTAAAGTCAATAAGAGCAGCTCTTATTTCTTCTAACGTTGCCATCCCTGCAGGTATAAAGCTTATGTCTAAGTAAATACCTTTTATCTTATCATCTGTTTTCGCCTTTTTAATTGACCTTAAGATTTTATCTAATCCTAATCCATTTTGAGATTCCATACTGCCAAAATCGAAATTTTCAAAAGGATTTCCTGAAGTCCTGTCTGCTATTGGCTTGTTAAGAGTTAAGTGTAAAACAGAATTGGTTTCTATTTGAGCTACTTTTTTAGTGTCTTTTGATGCAGAGGATATTATTCCCCCAAGCATTGCAAAAAAGATAATCATTGATAGAATACTGGTAAGCATGATGGTTATAAAAGTTCCCAGCATACTAGCAAACATGAATTTAAAAAATTGTTTCATTTTAATTGGTTTAGTTAATTTACTTTTACAAAAGTAGAGCAAGTGTTTATTTATTATTGAACAAAATACACCAATGGTTGCAGAAATTGATAAACGGAATAATCGTGTGGTATTATCTTTAGGAGGAAATATTGGGGATGTGAAACAAGCTTTTAATTACTCTATTAAGTTGTTGGAGAAAAACATAGGAGAGCTTGTTTTGTCTTCCTCTTTATATAAAACAAAGGCATGGGGAGTAGAGAATCAACCAAATTTTTTAAATCAAGTACTTGTTTTTAGTACTGAGTTGTTACCAATTGACATTTTACATGTTTGTTTAGAAACAGAGCTAATAATAGGAAGAGTTAGAAAAGAAAAATGGCACAAAAGATTGATAGATATAGATGTACTGTTTTATGACGGTGAAATTATTGACACTCCAGACCTAACTATTCCACATCCGCATGTTCATAAAAGAAATTTTGTTCTTTTTCCGTTAGTGGATATAATCCCTAGTTTTAGGCATCCTTTATTGCACAAAACAATGAAGGAACTTAAAAATAAATGTAATGATAAACTCGAGGTAATCAAAATGTTAGATTAATTTGAGTATATATTATTAAATAGTTTTTTAAATATAAAAAGTAATGACTATCATTGCAGTTGAAAAAGTTAACTAAAAAATAGATTTTAAAAGAATAACCTTATAAATGATGAAGAATCAAAATTCAAAATTATTAGTTGCAGTTGCAGTTGCAACCACTATATTAATGGCTTGTAACCCATTAAACAAAATGATTAAAAGACAAGGAGAAGTAAACTATGAACTTACTCCAAATCCAGTTGAAATGCATGGGGATACTATTGCAATTACCTTTTCTGGGAGTTTTCCAGAAAAATACTTTAATAAAAAAGTATCTGCAACGATTACACCTGTTTTAGTTTATGGAGAAAATTCTGAATCTTTTGAACCTTTAAAATTAAAAGGTGAGGTTTCTGAAGCAGAAGGAACTACGATTAAGTATGAATCAGGAGGTAGTTTTTCTCACAGTGCTAAAATTCCTTATAAAGATGGGATGGAAGTTGCTACTATTGAATTAAGAGTAACTGGGGAGTATAAAGGTAAAACGAAAGATTTAGATCCTCGTAAAGTTGGTGATGGAACAATCATTACTCCTAAATTGGTTTTGTCTTCGGATAAAGCAATTATGGGAACTGATAAATTTGTTAAGTTTACTTTACAAGATAATAATGTAGAGATTCATTACTTAGTGAGTAATTCTACAGTTAGAGGAAGTGAAATGAGCGATGATGACCTTAAAGAGTTGAAAGCTAAGTTAAAGGGATGGAATGAAGATGTGAAGATGGAGTTTAACGGTTTATCTATTAGTGCTTATGCTTCTCCAGAAGGTGAGTTAAGTAAAAATGAAAACTTGGCTAATGAAAGAGCTGCTTCTGCTGCTAAAGCAGTGGAGTCTTTATTGAAAAGAGCAAAAATTGAATTACCAGAAACAGGATTCACAACTGCAGCAGGTAAAGGTGAAGATTGGAGTGGTTTTAAGACTATGATGCAAGCTTCTGATATTGCTGATAAAGAATTAATTATTAGAGTTCTAGAGACTTACCAAGATGGGGCTAAGAGAGAAGAAGAAATTAAAAACTTAGCTGCGACTTACACTCAGGTTCAAAAAAAGGTACTTCCTCAATTAAGAAGAGCTCAATGTAACTTAGTTATGAAGCATCATAATTTAACTGATGACGAGCTTAAAGCATTGGTTGATACTAAAATTGATTCACTAGATGTAGAACAAATGTTATATGCTGCAACACTATATACTGATGATGCAAAGAAAGAATCTATTTATAAAAGTGTTTCTTCTATTCATTCGTCAGATTGGAGAGGACCAAACAATGTTGGATTTATTTACGTTTCTCAAAACAAATTAACCGATGCTAAAGCAGAGTTTGATAAAGCAAATGGACTTTCTGCTAATAATCCAATCATACAAAATAACTTAGGAGTTATTGAAAGATTAAATGGAAACTTAGATGGAGCTATGGAGTATTACAACAATGCTTCTGGTGCTGGTGGTGAAGTTGCTCAAAATAAAGGAATCATAAATATCATTCAAGGTGATTATGCTTCAGCAGCATCTAATTACTCAGGGGTAAATTCATTTAACTCTGCATTAGCTAAAATGCTAAATGGTGATAATTCAATTGGAGCTGTTGTTGACGGATCTGATGATAAAGATGAGGCATTGTCTTATTATTTAAAAGCAATTGCTGGTGCACGAAGTGCTGATAATGATATGATGATTAGTAATTTAAAAACGGCAACTTCTAAAGATGCTGATTTAAAAGCTAAAGCTAAATCAGATGCTGAGTTTATTAAATTTAGAGATAACGCTGATTTCCAATCTGCTGTTAATTAATAGAATATAAAACTTATAAAAAGGCTCTTGATTTTTTCATGAGCCTTTTTTTATTTATTTTTGGCTAGTACATATATTAATTTAAAAAAATATTCATGAAAAAATTATTATACATTGCAGTTATATTAGGTGGAACTGTTGTTTTTACCTCTTGTGCAAAAGACGAGGAATGCGTATGTAGTAATACGGGGATAACTTATACAGAAGAAGATGCTAAAGATGCTGGAACTTCTTTATCAACAGTTTGTGCTACAGCAAAACTTGGAGACGAGACTTGTGAAATAAAGTAAGGATTTGTAACTATTCAGCCAGAAATAAAACAAACAGGTAAACTGTTTAATATCAGGTGTTTATGTTTTTTAATAGTAAGTCTTAAACACTCTAAAAACCATAACACACTAACTATAAATGTATTATAATTTATCTTTTTGCAAACAATAGGGGCACACATTAAAACCTGTCTTACTCTTTTCCTGCGGAGGCAGGAATCCAGACGGGAGAGATTAAGTGAGTTACTGTGTCTGGACACCTGCCTTCGCAGGTGAGTGTTTGTCGGAGTATAATTATCACGCCTGAGGCGGACAAGTTGTGATTGATTATTTTGGCTGAACAGTTACAAGAATCTAAAAATAGTTACGAAAATTTAGTGTTTTTCGTCAAATTTTTTATATTTTGCCACCTAATTAATATTAACTAAATAGAATTATTATGAAAAAATTATTATTATTTTCAGTAGTTATAGGTGCATTGGCTTTTACTTCATGTAGTAAGAATTCATGTGAGTGTACAATTTTAGGAACTACTACTACTACTGATGATGTATCTAAATCTGAGTGTGATGATGCTGATGAGGCTTTAGCTGGTCTTGGATCTTGTAAATCAGTATAAGAAAAAATTCAATTTATTTTCAAGCCATCCTATTTTTTATAGGATGGCTTTTTTTATGACTTACTTTTATCATATTCTTAGAATACTTGTTGGACTAGTATTTATTATTTCTGGTATAGCTAAGTTATATCCAATTGAACCATTCGAAAATACATTTATAGAATTAGGGGTATCAAATTGGTTGTTTGTACCTTTTTTAGCAAGATTTATAATTATTTTAGAATTGTTCTTAGGGCTGTCGATAATTTTTAATTTGTGGTTAAAAAATAAAGTTTATTATCTGGCTCAAAGTGTATTAGTTTTTTTTACTGCCTATTTGGTTTTCCTATTAATCACAAAGGGAAATGATATTGATTGTGGCTGTTTTGGTAGTTTAATTGAACTATCTCCAACTGTTTCTATTGTTAAGAATTTTGCTATGATAATCGCATTACTCTTTATTCCTAGGCAGTACCATAATCATGGGCATGTTGTTAAAATAAGTTTTGTTTTAATTTTAACAACATCAATTACATTACCCCTTGTTTTAAATCCAATAGGAATTCATAATATACAAGGTACAGAAGTAAATGAAAAAATAGATTTTTCAGGACTGCCACCTTTGTATAAAACTAACAAGCAAGTAGATTTTTCTAAAGGGAAAAAGGTTGTTGCTTTTTTTACCCATAAATGCCCGCATTGTATCAATGCTTCTAGAAAATTTGTATTACTAAATAATAAGCAACAAATTAACAACTTATATTTTGTGATTGGGGCTAAGTACGAAGAAGGATTACTTAAGTTTATAGAAGATACAAGCCCCAAATTTCCAATTATTTGGGTAGCCGATGATACTTTTTTTAAATATTCAGGAGGTAGATTGCCAGCAATTGTTTACCTTGAAAATGGTGTAATTAAAAAGAAGTGGTTTGGCGATTTATTTGATGTAGATGAGATTAAGATGTATCTTAAATGATTATTTTGTCTGTTCTACTCCTTCCCCATGCAGATGGGGGACCAGTCACAGTAATGCTTTTAAATAACTAACAAGTGTTTTTTTTCATCTGGATACCCGATTTCTCGGGGAAGGAGCAAGACAGCGAAAAAAAGTAATTCAAAAGAATATTTAGAATGAGTAAAGTAATCATTCAGAGCGATAATTTGTCAGCAACTTTGCTGTTATAAATTAATTTCGATAGCTATAGAGTGAAGAATATGGTTTAGAAAAATAAATTAATTATTTTGTGCATTTTACTCCTTCCCCGAGAAATCGGGGATCTAGATAGATAAACTTACTTAACTTCGTCTAAATTCCTGTCTGCACAGGAAAGGAGTAAGTCAGTAATAATTTATTACTCATTTATTTTATTGAACAAATCCCAAACAACTATTCCAACGCTTACAGATATGTTTAAGGAGTGTTTTGTACCATATTGAGGTATTTCTATAACTGTATCGCTTAAATTAATAACATCTTGTTCTACACCTTTTACTTCATTTCCGAAAATAATGGCCAATTTTTCTTTTGAAGAAAATTTAAAGTTGTTGAGTGTTGTACTATTTTCTGTTTGCTCAATTGCTGAAATGATATATCCCTTATTTTTTAATTCAGTTACTGCGTCAACGGTAGATTTAAAATATTCCCATTCAATGGTTTCTGTGGCACCTAAAGCCGTTTTTTGAATTTCTCGATGTGGAGGTTGAGCTGTTATTCCACATAAGTAAACGGCTTCTATTAAAAATGAATCAGCAGTTCTAAACACAGATCCTATATTATTCAAACTTCTAATATTATCTAAAACAATAACGATGGGTGTTTTTATAGTTGATTTAAATTCATCAACCGAAATACGATTAAGCTCTTCGTTCTTTAACTTTCTGTTCATAAATAATGATTAATAGTTCGGTAAATTTAAGTGTTTTTTTAGTCAAAAAATTAAGTTTGTGTTACTCAATAATTTATTAAACTTGGCAAAAACAAAAGATAAAGAAACTCCATTAATGAAGCAATACAATGCAATTAAGGCGAAATACCCTGATGCGATGTTACTTTTTAGAATTGGTGATTTTTATGAAATGTTTGGAAAGGATGCCATTAAAGCTGCTAATGTATTAGGGATTACCTTAACTGCTAGAAATAATGGGGGAACTAAATTGGAGCTGGCTGGCTTTCCTCACCATTCTTTAAATACTTATTTGCCTAAGTTGGTAAGGTCAGGAATGAGGGTTGCAATTTGCGATCAATTAGAAGCTCCAAGTAAAGAGAAGAAGATTGTAAAAAGAGGTGTTACAGAGTTGGTAACCCCTGGAGTAACTCTAAACGATCAAATATTAGATCATAAGTCTAATAATTTTTTAGCAGCTGTACATATTGATAAAAAAAATTGTGGAGTAGCTTTTTTAGATGTTTCTACAGGTGAATTTTTGGTTGGGGAGGGGAGCATTGAATATATTGACAAATTACTTCATGGTTTTAAGCCAACAGAAGTACTGTTTCAACGAAACAAACAAAAGCAATTCATTGAAAATTTTGGAGACCAGTTTTATACATTTTGTTTAGAAGATTGGGCTTTTACAGAAGATTTTGGAAATGAAATTCTTCAAAAACAATTTGATACAAGTAGTTTAAAGGGGTTTGGTATTGAGAACTTAAATTTAGCCATTTGTGCTGCTGGGGCTGCGTTACATTATTTATCAGATACTCAACACAACAAAACGAAGCACATTACTGCAATTTCTCGAATTGAAGAAGATAGATATGTATGGTTAGACCGTTTTACCATTCGTAATCTCGAATTAATTTATTCGCCCAATGAGAATGCTAAAACATTAATTGATGTATTGGATCATACCATATCGCCAATGGGTGCCAGGTTGCTTAAAAGATGGGTAGCACTTCCGTTAAAAGATATTCAGCCAATAAATGACAGATTAGATGCCGTAAATGAATTTGTAAACAACGATAAGCTTTCTGAACCCTTATCATCTAACATCAATGAAATAGGCGATTTAGAACGTCTAATATCCAAAGTTGCAACTGCTCGAATTAATCCTAGAGAAGTGATTCAGCTCAAAAGAGCATTAGCTGTTTTGGAACCGATAAAACAACTTTGTGCTACTTCAAAAAATGAAGCTTTAAATAAAATAGGAGAACGGTTAAATCCTTGTGAAATTATTAGGGATAAGATTGGTAGCATTGTTCAGGATGATCCGCCAGTTGCAGTTCAAAAAGGAAATGTAGTTAAAGATAATGTTTCTAAAGAATTGGATGATTTACGCCAGATTTTAAATTCGGGTAAAGAAGCCTTAGTTCAAATTCAAGAAAGAGAAATTAAAAATACGGGTATACCGAGTTTAAAAATTGGTTTTAACAATGTATTTGGTTATTACATTGAAATTAGGAACACCCATAAAGATAAAGTACCAGAAGATTGGCACAGGAAGCAAACCTTAACGCAAGCAGAACGCTACATTACTGAAGAACTTAAAGAGTATGAGTCTAAGATTTTAGGTGCTGATGAAAAGATTCTTCAACTAGAAACACAGTTGTTTAATGATTTAGTATTAGAGCTAGCAGATTATATTGTTCCGATACAATTAAACGCTGCGCTAATTGCTCAATTAGATTGTTTATTGTCGTTTGCTACGTTAGCAAACACGCACCATTACACAAGACCAGAAATTAACGACACCAAAATAATTGACATCAAAGATGGGAGGCATCCAGTTATCGAACAGCAATTACCAATAGGAGAGGAGTATGTAGCCAATGATATTTATTTGGATGACAGTACACAACAAATTATTATGATTACTGGTCCAAATATGAGTGGTAAATCAGCTTTGTTGAGACAAACAGCATTAATTACGTTGATGGCTCAAATTGGAAGCTTTGTACCTGCTAAAATCGCTAAAATTGGTGTTGTAGATAAAATTTTTACGAGAGTTGGAGCTTCAGATAACATATCTCAAGGAGAATCTACTTTTATGGTAGAGATGAACGAAACGGCAAGTATCTTAAATAATCTTTCTGATAGAAGTTTAATATTATTGGATGAAATAGGAAGAGGAACAAGTACTTATGATGGTATCTCTATTGCGTGGAGCATTGCCGAATATTTGCACGAACAACCGAAATTAAGAGCCAAGACATTGTTTGCTACGCATTATCACGAGTTAAATGATATGACCAATAGCTTTAAGCGAATTAAGAATTACAATGTTTCGGTTAAAGAGATTACGAATAAAATTATTTTCTTACGAAAATTAGTCCCAGGAGGGAGTAATCACAGTTTTGGAATACACGTTGCTAAAATGGCTGGAATGCCTAATAAAATGATTAATAGAGCACACGAAGTGTTAAAACAATTAGAAAGTTCTCATGTAGGAAATGGAAAATCTAAAAAAGTAAAAACTGAAATTAATGTGGACGATATACAATTGAGCTTTTTCCAACTGGATGACCCCGTATTGGAACAAATAAAAGAAGAACTCATAAACATAGACATCAATACCTTAACTCCTGTAGAAGCATTAATGAAACTCAATGAAATTAAAAAGTCTGTTGGAGGTTAGTTTTACTCATCTACTTTGTTGAGAATTCCTTAATTTTAACTAAAATAAATAACAAATTGTACGATGTCTTGAATAAAGGCAACGGAATGGGTATTTTTCTCGTCTTTTATAGAGTCTATTGTCTCACAAAGAGATGAGAATGTTATAACAAACAAACAAATGAAAATTCCATATAAATTTTTTGTACTTACTTTTTTTTCAATTTTTGTATTACACAAAGTAAATGCGTGTTCTCCTTATGGCGTGCCTATACTAAATAACCAAACAGTTAGTGGTACAAATCTTATTTTAAACTGGACAAGTACTACTGGTTGGTCTTGTTCTTACAATATTGTAACTGAAATATATTGTACGGCATCAGCCAGTGGTTCTCCACTAGTAACCAATCGATCAGGCTGTATTAATAAATCTAATTCGGGCAATATCCCTTATCCTACCGCTSMWRMWKWMMRYSYTK
Organism: Flavobacteriales bacterium; assembly: GCA_002402165.1. Taxonomy (GTDB): domain Bacteria; phylum Bacteroidota; class Bacteroidia; order Flavobacteriales_E; family Vicingaceae. Next base: position 15,587 of record NVVI01000015.1, on the reverse strand, counting down.
STGCTNWTWKSMYCKRKRRAWAYCWWYTYYKKTMKRGYKAWRSWRRYKWMAWRYRRGKSRMGCGMYRKSGGAANTKKYKSGMMYKMWKKKYYTKYYTKWGKGWWYGGTTCTGCGGGTGTTTTTCAGGTAACAGCAAGTGCAACATCGTTAAATATTTGCTTAGGATCTTGTGTTGATCTTTCTGCAGTGGGGATAAACAACTGTCAGCCTGGAATTAGTTATGCTTGGGATAATGGAGCGGGAGCAGGAGCTTTAGTTAATGTTTGTCCAACCACCACAACCACATACACAGTAACGGCAACCACAACGGGTGTGTGTGCTACGCTAACTGCAACAAGTAGTCTGACTATCGTTGTTGATTTGCCACCAATAGCTGGAACAGCGGTAGCAGCTCCAGATCGTGTTTGCATTGGAGATGTTACTAATTTAACATTAACGGGATATAATGGAAATCCTCAATGGCAATCATCATCTTCTCCTACTGGTCCATGGACAAACGAAGCTGGTGCAACACTTGATACCTACACAACACCACCTATTACTGTTATAACTTATTATCAAGTGGAGGTGAGCAATGCATGTGGATCTGTTTTTTCAAATGTAATAACAGTTTTTCCAGAACCTTACCCTGTTATTAATTTTTCTATGAATAATGAATGTCTTTATGATGCAGTTAATTTTACCAATAATACAACCATTACTTCGGGAAATATAATAAGCTGGTTATGGGATTTTGGTAATACCAATACATCCACGCTTCAGAATCCCGCAAGCGAAATTTATCCTACAGAAGGCACTTATAATGTAACATTAACAGCTACATCAGATTATAATTGCGTTTCTACTTTAGTATTACCAGTAATAATATACCCTACACCTGTAGCTGTTTTTAATTTTAGTAATGAGTGCTTTGGTACGGCAACTAACTTTGTAGATAATTCAACAGTAACGACAGGAGTAATAACTCAGTGGGATTGGGATTTCCAAAATGATGGAGCAGTTGATAATACTACTCAAAACCCTACTAATGGGTATCCATCTGCTGGGACATATACTGCTGAATTGTTGGTAACAACAGCCTTAGGCTGTGTAGATTCAACTACGTTACAGGTAGTTGTAAATCCTATACCCGTTGCTAGTTTTACTGGAACAAATGAATGTGTAGGAACTGCAACAACAATAGTCAATACTTCAACAATAATAACAGGTTCAATTATTGGTTGGGCATGGGATTATGGAGATGGAGTAGGAACAAGTATTTTGCAAAATCCAGCACCTTATACTTATGCTAGTTCTGGGAATTACCCAATCACCTTAACGATAACATCTGATAGCGGATGTACAAATACAACTACCGTTAATGTTGATGTTTATAATATGCCAACAGCGGCATTTACAGTTAACAATGTGTGTTTAAATGTAGCAGCTTCGTTTACAGATAATTCAAACGGAAATGGTGGAGTAATAACTAATTGGGATTGGGATTTTGATTACAATGGGACAGTAGATAATACGAACCAAAATCCAACAAATTTATATCCTTCAGAGAATGTATATAATGTAGAATTAATAGTTACAACAGCTTTTGGTTGTGCTGACACCATTGTTCAGCCAATTGAAATTTATCCAATGCCAGTTGCTAATTTCTCATTTGTAAATGCTTGTTATGGAACTGCGATAGCATTTACTGACCTTTCAACTGTTTCTAATGTTAATACTGTAAACAATGTTACAAGTTGGGCTTGGGATTTTGGGAATTCAAATACATCAATACTTCAGAAMCCTTCAGAAAACTATGCTTCAGAAAACACTTACATTGTAGAGTTAACTATTACTACAGATAATAATTGTTCAAATACCATTACTCAACAAATAGAAGTTTGGCCTGTTCCTATAGCTAATTTTGGACCAGATGAAGTTTGTTTAAATGCTATCACTCAATTTACTGATTTAACAACTATATCTACTTTAAATACTCCAAATAATATAGTTCTATGGACATGGGATTTTGCTGATGGAGTTGGAGCAAGTAATCTTCAAAACCCTATATACACTTACACTGTAGATGGAATTTTTCCTGCTAATTTAACGGTTGTATCAAATAATGGATGTACACATGATACAATTATAAATGTAACAGTAAATCCACTTCCGCAAGTTCTTTTTGGAGATCCAACGGATGGTTGTGCTCCTAATATGTGTGTAACGTTTGTAAATAATACAACTATAAATACTGCTAATCAGCCATCAGCTACTATTGCTAATTGGATATGGGATTTTGGAGATGGAGTAGGCTCATCATCAATGAGTCCAACGCATTGTTATCAAAATAGTTCATATTCGGTACTAGAGAATTTTGATGTAACACTTACAGCAATTTCAGATAAACAGTGTACCACAACAGTTGTAACAACAAACATGATAACGGTTTATCCTAAGCCACTTGCGGGGTTCTACTATACTCCAGATGATGCTAATATTTATGATACTGAAATTACATTTAGTGATAATTCAGTTATAGGGTACGCATGGGATTGGGATTTTGGAGATGGAACATCATCAATTTTACCAAACCCTGTTCATGAATATCCAGACTCAGGAACATACAATGTTATTATGTACATTGAAAATGTTTATGGCTGTAAGGATACCGCTTATAGAACTGTGATAATTGATCCTGTATTTGTAATATGGATTCCAAATGTGTTCACTCCTGAYGGTGATGGAATAAATGATTTTTTCTTTTCAGAAGGTTTCGGTATAAAGCAATTAGAAACCTTAATATTTGATAGATGGGGAGCTTTAGTCTTTGAAGGATACTTATTAGATTCTAAATGGGACGGAACTTATAAAGGAAAAGAAATTACTGTTCAGGATGTGTTTGTCTATAAGATTAGGGCAAAAGATGTCTTTGATGAATGGCATGAATTTATTGGACGAGTCACTTTATTAAAATAAATCAAAAGCCTCTCAAGTTACTTGAGAGGCTTTTTTTTAATCTCTTAAATCAACAATTTCATACTTAGGATATTTACTTTTATTAAAAGTAAATTTTGAATCAGGCATGGTAGTGTTTGCAATAAATGCTGTAATACTGTATATAGTTTTAGCTCCATCTTTACCATAAATTTTCACTTTAGAAATTTGATTCTTAGCTTTATTAATGTATAATGCTATTCTATGAAAATCTTTATCCTCAGCATCCTTTGGATATAAATTAATAATGTGCATCCCTTTATCTTCCTTTACATATTTATATTTAAAGCCAGTTTCATAGAGTGTAAAAATTGTGTTTGGACTAATGAAATCTTCTTCATCTTCATCTGGAATGCTATTTATATGAACTTCTTCTGCATCTTTTATAATGGTATATACATCCTTCCCATTAGAGATTACATCTTGGCCAGAAATTGATAAGAAATATTTTTCTCCTTTAATTTGAATTTTTCCAGTTTGAGATTCATTAATCCCTTCTGCTTTGTTGCTTATGGCAAACTTAAATTCAGCCTTAATTGTTTTGTAAGACTTAGTTTTTACACTTAGTTTATCTAGAATTAGTTTTGCTTTTTGATCTTGTTGAGCTATCGCAGAAAAGCAGGTGGAAATAGTTAGTAATATTATAATAAATGACTTCATGTTCATTTTTTTTTCAAATTTAAGATTTCAAAAATTAGTTGTTGCCTAAATCTTTCAAAAACTGTTCCAAAGTATCTAAATCACTTATGAGTACTTGTCTAGCTTTACTTCCTTCAAAAGGGCCAATAATACCAGCCTCCTCCATTTGGTCAATTAACCTTCCAGCCCTATTGTATCCAATTTTCATTTTTCGCTGAAGCAATGAGGCTGAACCTTGTTGGTGTTGAACTAACATTCTGGCTGCGTCATCAAATAAAACATCTTTATCTTCGCCATTAAATGTTCCTGTTCCCCCAGAAGCAGATTCCCCAACATATTCAGGCAAAGTAAATATTTCAGGATAACCTCTTTGTCCACCAATAAATTCACAAATATCTTCAACTTCTGGAGTATCAACAAAAGCACATTGTATTCGTATTAATTCGTTGCCTTGAGAGAATAACATGTCTCCCTTACCTATTAATTGATCAGCACCACTTGAGTCTAAAATTGTTCTTGAATTAATCCCGGAAGTTACTCTAAAAGCAATTCTTCCAGGAAAGTTAGCTTTTATAATCCCAGTAATAATATTTGCATCAGGTCTTTGTGTTGCAATGATTAAATGAATTCCTATTGCTCTAGCTAATTGAGCTAATCGAGCAATTGGTGTTTCTATTTCTTTGCCAGCTGTAATTATTAAATCAGCAAATTCATCAATTACTAAAACTATGTATGGCAAAAATTTATGGCCATCTTCTGGGTTTAATTTTCGAGCAATAAATTTAGTGTTATAATCTATTATATGACGAACTTTTGCATCTTGTAAAAGTTTATATCTCTCATCCATTTCAATACACAGGGAATTTAGCGTGTTAATAACCTTTTGGTTATCTGTGATTATTGCTTCTTCTGAATCTGGGAGTTTGGCTAAAAAATGGCGTTCAATTTTGTTATACAATGTTAACTCAATTTTTTTTGGATCTACCAATACAAATTTCAGTTGCGAAGGATGTTTTTTGTATAACAGAGATGTTAAAACTACATTTAAACCAACTGATTTTCCTTGACCAGTAGCCCCAGCCATTAATAAGTGAGGCATTTTTGCTAAGTCAAAAACAAAAGTTTCATTGGTAATTGTTTTACCAAGAGCAATGGGTAATTCCATAGTTGCATTTTGAAATCTATCAGACGATATTACCGTTTTCATTGATACAATTTCTGGATTTTGATTAGGCACTTCAATTCCTATGGTTCCTTTACCTGGAATAGGAGCAATAATTCTAATGCCCAAAGCTGCTAGGCTTAAAGCAATATCATCTTCAAGATTTTTTATTTTGGAAATACGAACTCCGGCTTCAGGTACAATTTCATATAAAGTAACAGTAGGACCAATAGTTGCTTTAATGCTTGCTATTTTTATGTTATAGTTAGAAAGAGTTTCTAAGATTTTATTTTTGTTTGCTTCAAGTTCTTCTGGAGTCACTTTATTCTTATTGTCTCCAAATTCTTTTAATAAATCAATTGAAGGTAATTGATATGAAGATAGATCTAACGTAGGATCAAACTCTCCAAATTCTTTTACTTTACTATCAATTTCTTTATCAGTTAAAATTTCGTCTTTCTCCTCTTTTTCCTCTACAGAAAACTGAACATCACCATCTTGAGTTGGTTTTGGCTCATTTGTGTTTTCTGGAGTTAGTTTAATACTTTCGTTATCTTCAGATTCATTGGTATTTGCATCTACTATAGGAGGGATGGTTTCTTGTTTTTCTTCAACACTTTCTACAGGAACTTCAGTGATTGAGTTCATGGAGCTTTCTTCAATAATATCTGCTCCAGTATTTTCTTTTTCTAAACCTTCTGTTTTAGCAGGAAAAAAGTTAAATGAGATATTGAAATTAAGGACTAAGAATATCAAAAAGGTAAGAATAAGGAATAAAATAATACCTATGTTACCTACAATACTGCTTAACCATAAATTTGTTTGAAATCCAAATGAACCCCCAAGAATTGGTATTGATGGGATTAAATAACTTAATAAAATTGAAATCCAAACGATAGAAAAAACAGAATATTTAAAGCATTTTCCTAAAGGTAGTAGGTTTGACTTAAACAAAATTCTGAATCCAAGAATAAATGACAAAAACACAAATATGAGTGAAACAACACCAAAACCATTAAATATAAATTGATGGGAAGTATATGCTCCAAGTTTTCCAAGCCAGTTTTCCACTGTGATATTTGGGTCATTCCAATTATTATTAATGATGTTTTGATCTATTTCCCAAGTGAGCAAAAAGGAGGAAAACGCTAATAATAAAAATGCTGAAAAAACTAACAAAGACAATCCTACAGATTTAGTTAATTTTTCGTTGGTTACTATTTTTGAGAAGAGTTCACTAATCTTATGAAAAGGATTGTTTACTCCAGTTTTCTTTTTAGAGCTTTTTTTCGATTTTTTATCTTCAGTTTTATACTCGTTCCTTCCCATTCTTCTAATGTTACTAACATTCAAATATATTAATAACAAACGCTATTGGAAGTGGTTTAATTGCTACTAAATAACAATTGATTGTGAATAACAAGAGGGGATTATGTATTTAAATAAGGAGTATAAAAGAGGGGAATTATTGAAAACTATCGAAAATTTCTTGCATTTCTTCACCCATTTTAACTTCAGAGATGTTCTCGTATTTTTCGTCTATATCAAATTCATTGTCATTAATCTCTGTGAATTTGATGTTTTTTGCTTTGAACTGCATGCAAATTCCATATTTTTCGTACTGGTACTCTAGCATTACTCCACTAATCTCTTTAAACTGATTGTTCCAATTAGGGTTTTCTAATTTAATTTTATCAGTATAATACACCGTAAAAGCATCGTTAGCTTCATTATCTACAGTAACAATAACTTTTTTGCAAACGTAGTTTAAAATCTTTTTAGTTTCGCCAGTATGTTCAATATGAAAGGAAGGAAGTCGACTAATAGATTGGGTTATCTCATCTCCCTTAAGTGTTAATATGTATTTTTTATTAATTAATTTAACTAATTGTGAAAATTGATTTTCATCTGGATCAAGAATAAAGCTGGTTTTAAACATTCCCATACCAGCAGACAGTGTAGTTTTGTATTTGTTGTCTTTAAATTTCAGCACCATTTTTTTTGGCATAAAATCATACATCAAGTTGTGCTTATCCATTTTTGGATAGGATACATTATAAGCAATTATTCCTTGAGTTTTATCTGAAGAGTTGCCTCCACAACTAAACAAGGACAATGAAGTTATAAAGATTATAATATGAAATATTTTTTTCAATGTTATATCTAACGCTAAATACAAATATATCATTATTTTTAAAGTAATATAAATTTAAGGATTGTTAAATCTTGTGCTAAAGATAAATTGTTATAGATAAAATACTTTTTATTGAAATGTGAGCCATTTTCAATAACTTCGAAGCCTCAATTACAAGTAATGGAGAAAATAAAAGTAATAAAAAATAGATCAGATATTGGAGCTGGCACGCGTGGCTCTGATATGGGTATTGATGCCATTGAAATAGCAGCTATTAATTGTGGCAGCGATTTTTTTAATCGTTATGATTATGTAGATGTTGAAACGGAAAATGATGTTGTGTACCAAAAACAAAAAGCACCTTTTGCTAAAAGAATTGGTAAAGTATTAACTGTTTGTACTCGTTTGGCTGAAATTGTAAAATCTACATTAATTGACAATCAGTTTCCATTAGTATTGTCTGGAGACCATTCTTCTGCTTTGGGAACAATTAGTGGAGTTAAAACTGCTTTTCCAGACAAAAGGTTGGGAGTGATTTGGATAGATGCTCATGCAGATATTCATTCTCCATACACAACTCCTTCAGGCAATATACATGGTATGCCTTTGGCAGCAGCTTTAGCTGATGATAATATGGATAGAAAAATAAACAACCTTCAAGAAGAAACTGATAAAAATTGGGAAGGAATGAAAAATATTGGTGGAATTTCACCAAAAATATTGCCTAATGATTTGGTGTACTTTGGAGTAAGAGATACTGAAGAGCCAGAAGAATATGTTATGGCTAAAAATGGAATAAAGAATTATAGAGTTGATGAAATTAGACACAGAGGAGTGGATGTCTGTGTGAATGAAACATTAAGTAAGTTAAGTGATTGTGAGTTGATTTATATTTCTTTTGATGTGGATAGTATGGATTGTGATTTAATTTCTAAAGGAACAGGAACGCCTGTATCTAAAGGGTTTGATCAAGAAGAAGTAAAGCAAATTATTAATAAAATAATTGAAAGTGGTAAAGTTTCCTGTATTGAAGTTGTTGAAGTAAATCCTTGTTTAGATGATAAAGGAAACACGATGGCAGAAACTGCTTTTGATGTAATTAATGATTTTACGAGTAGTATTGAAAAGCACTGCATTAAGTAATGGAAAATAGGCTGATAGAAAAGGTTAGAGAAGGCTTAAAAGAGCTTTATAATACTGAGGTAGCAAATCATCTTATACAAATCCAAAAAACAAGAAAAGATTTTGATGGTGATTTAACTGTTGTTGTTTTTCCATTTTTAAAAGCATCAAAAAAAGGACCAGAGCAAACTGCTGAAGATTTAGGAGCTTTTATTAAAGATAATGTTGATGAGGTAGTAGATTATAATGTTGTTAAGGGATTTTTAAATTTTTCTATTTCCCCTGAGTATTGGTTAAATGTATTTAATACTGTTTCTGCTACAGACAATTACGGCTTTTCAACGCCAAATTCTGGTAGAACTATAATGGTCGAATATTGTTCTCCAAATACAAACAAACCTTTACATCTTGGTCATTTAAGAAATAATTTTTTAGGTTTTTCTGTTGCTGAAATATTAAAAGCTAACGGACATAAAGTAATCAAAACTCAAATTATTAATGACAGAGGAATTCATATTTGTAAGAGTATGATTGCTTGGCAGAAATTTGGAAATGAAGAAACCCCTGAATCTTCAGGATTAAAAGGGGACCATTTGGTGGGGAAGTATTATGTGGAGTTTGATACAGAGTTGAAAAAACAAGCTGAGGATTTGGTAAACGAGGCTATTTGTATACATGATGAAACAGGAGATGTTAATAGTTTACCTCGAATAGATTATTTGAACCCTAAGGATTCTAAAGAAATTAAACTGGTTATGATTATGACTTCTGATAAGAGAAATATGGAAGTTTTAATTAATCTTTATAGATCAGCAACCGAGATAATGGTTGAAGCAAAGGAAATGCTTCGAAAATGGGAAGAAGGAGATTCAGAAATTAGATCTTTATGGCAAAAAATGAACCAATGGGTTTATGATGGGTTTGAGGTTTCGTTTAAAACAATGGGCGTAGATTTTGATGAGTTGTATTACGAATCAAATACTTATCTCTTGGGGAAGGATATGGTGAAAGATGGCTTAAAAAAAGGAGTTTTTTATAAAAAAGAAGATAATTCTGTTTGGGCAGATCTTTCTGATACCAAAATGGATGACAAAATATTGTTGCGTGGAGATGGAACATCTGTTTACATGACTCAGGACATTGGAACAGCATTAGAACGATACAAAAATCATACAGATTTAAGTGGTTTAATTTATACAGTTGCAAACGAACAAGATTATCATTTTAAGGTATTGTTTACTATTCTTAAAAAACTGGGATATAAATGGGCGGAAGGGTGTCATCATTTGTCTTACGGGATGATAGAGTTGCCAGATGGTAAAATGAAATCGAGAGAAGGAATGGTGGTAGATGCAGATGATTTAATGGAAATGATAGTAAATGAAGCTAAAGAGATGACACAAGAAAGAGGTCATTTAGATGGAATGAGTGATGCAGAAAAAGAAGCATTGTATTCATTAATTGGGTTGGGTGGCTTGAAATATTTTTTGTTAAAAGTGGATCCTAAAAAAGGAATGATTTTTAATCCTAAAGAGTCGATTGATTTAAATGGAAACACAGGTCCTTTTATACAATATGCTCACGCTAGAATTCAATCTTTGCTAGCAAAAGCGACCGAATTAGGTTGTTCTAAAGACTATGAAAATGTTGAGATAAATGCTAAAGAACAAGAAATTATAAAATTGCTAAATGATTATCCCACTATAATTAAAGAAGCAGGAGAGATGTATAGTCCAGCAATAATTGCGAATTACATATATGATTTGGTAAAGGAATTCAATAATTTTTATCAAACGGTTGATATATTAAGAGAGGAAGATAAAAATAAACTTGGTTTTAGATTGAGTTTATCTGAAGCTGTTGGGAAAGTAATCAAATCATCAATGTTATTGTTGGGAGTAAATGTTCCAAATAAAATGTAAACATAAATTTTTGTCGCTCTGAGAGATGTCACACTGAGCCTGTCGAAGTGTTATCGAAGAGTAAGAAAGTTTATTTGTTTATAGTTCGATAAACTCACTATGACAAATAAAGATGATGATTAATAGAAACATAGTAATAGAAGGGAAACACAATAAACCAATTGTGTTAGATTTTGGTTATAAAGAATCAATAATTCAAAAACCTAWAATTGTATTTGCCCACGGATTTAAAGGGTTTAAAGATTGGGGTCACTTTAATAAAGTAATGGAGTATTTTATTAAAAATGATTTTGCTTATTTAAAATTCAACTTTTCTCATAATGGGGGAACTGTAGAGCAGCCAATAGATTTTCCAGATTTAGAAGCTTTTGGAAATAATAATTACACGAAAGAGCTAGATGATTTAAGAACAGTTATTGATTGGATAGAAAAACTAGATGATGCCAACATTAATAAAGAAGAAATTTATTTGATAGGACATAGTAGGGGAGGTGGAATTTCTATTTTGGCWGCWAAYGAAGAYAAWAGGATTAARAAATTAATWACSTGGGCWGCKGTKKCAGATTTAATTAAWYSKKASSYGMAWGWWRWGRWYGWWSARKKKWWRGARGAWGSTKYRRWTWWYKTMGWAAAWSMWMKAAMWMMYMAWYWWAWRMMAWTKWAMTATCAATTAGCAGAAGATACAATGGCTAATCAAGATAGATTTAATATAGAGTTGTCCGCTAACAATTTAACAGTACCTCATTTAATAATTCATGGAACAGCAGATGAAGCTGTTCATATAGATGAAGCCAAGAATATTAATAAATGGAGTAAAGGGTCTGAAATAATGATAATTGAAGGCTCAGGACATACATTTGGTGCAAAACATCCGCATGTTGAAGCCTCTTTTCCGGAAGATTTCCAATTGGTTCTAGCAAAAACCTTAGAGTTCATTAAAAGGTAATTTCCGATAAAGGGGTCAATAATCTCCTTTTATWGAGAAATTACTACCGTTTATAAAGTCGAAAATTCTCAAAGCAACTTTTTAGGTTGTTTAATCGTTTTTAATATAGAAGAAAGTTCTTAAAATAATTGAAATAAGCGCTTATTGTTAAAACTGATTATTCTTTCTTTTTTACTTACTCCTTACACTAAAAGGCTAAAGTTAAATTGAATTATTAACCATTAAACAAGAAAGYTATGAAAACAGAGATGAACAAAACAACAGAATACAACATTTATAATTTTATAATAATCGCATTATTGTCATTTATAGTTACAGTTGCAGCTGTAGTGGCATTTTGAAAATAGCTCCTCTAAGACACTTCATTACTACCTCATACTGCTAATGCCTTGTACATATGTCTTAGAGGAGCTTTCTTACTACCATTAAAAGAACGCTGGAGTACTTAATTTTATTTTATTAAGTATATTTCAGCGTTTTTTTTTTGGTCAAAATATGAGGTAAAAATTTCAATAATAAATGGTTAAAAGAATTTTGCAAACTTAAATTTTTAATTACTTTTGCTTTCCTCTTCGGAGGATGTTCTTTTAATAATAAGCGAGAGTAGCTCAGCTGATAGAGCGCCACCTTGCCAAGGTGGAGGTCGCGGGTTTGAACCCCGTCTCCCGCTCTCAAAATAATATACCAATGCTCGAGTGGTGGAATTGGTAGACACGCAAGACTTAAAATCTTGTGCCCATTAGGGCGTGCGGGTTCAAGTCCCGCCTCGAGTACCAAAGGGTTTCAGAGCTTTCTGAAGCTCTTTTTTATACCTAAAATTTCTAATTAATCTTGGTATTATAAAATATTTAAGTTTTGAAATGTAAGTGCTTATTTTTTTTTATCCATAATAGTAAGATGTCCTTATCCATGTTAATGACTCCTGCATCTTGTGCTTTTATTATTTCATTTATTTTTTGAGGGTAATCGTGAATGTTTTTAGAAACAATCATTTTTCTCAATAGTTTAAATATTGAGATTTCAGACCTTCCGTATTTATTTTTAGTTGCAATTGAAATTACTAAGTCAATATTTTTTAATGCTAAATCAAAATGCTTTAAATCAAAATATAGGAGTAACTGAAGCAAAACGACTGACACAGCTAAATCATGTCTATTTTTTTTCACTTTCATGTCAAATAATTTAAAACAGCTATTACACCATTTTAAACAATTCTTAGTTTTATTTAAATAAAAATATGCTAGTGATATGTTGTATTCACTTATCATTTTAACAACGGTGCTTTTGTAAGTCATATTTGCATTGTACCATGATTCCATTTCTAGAAGCAAGTCTTCCACTTTTGTTGTCTCTTTATGGTACATATAAAACCTTAAATTCAAATTATGCTTAGCGTTTATAAAAGATATTTTTGTATGGTTAAATTTTAGCTCAACTTGATCTAATTTCTCCAGATAAGGTGGAATTTTATCAATCAGACCTTGAAAATAGTAATACAAAATCATGTTGTTTATGGCAGAGGCATAACGAGTTGGATTCTCTTTGATTTGATGAGGGTTTTCTTCTAATAATTCAAAAGCTCTTTTTTTATAGTAAAATTCTTTCTCTTTATTTCCTAAAAAAGCATATCCCGTTCCTTTTACGAAACAATAATCTAGCTTAGCATGAAAGTTAATGATATCATTTTCTTTTAACTTCATTAAATCTTGATTGAATATATTTTTTACGGGAGCACTTGTTCCTAAAGTTCTTTTAATAGTTGATCTAGAAATTTTCTCCATTTGTTTAATCATTATGCTCATTTCTAACTGCTGATTATATTCACTTAAAAATTTCTGAGTATCTTTAACTACAGTTTCATTAAGCATTTTTGTTGTCATGTAATTTTCTATTCTTCTGTCCCAATAATTGATTAAGAGTAAATAATGAGTCATGTCGTATTTTTGAGCGATTTTTTTTGCTTGCTGTATTTTTTTATAGGCTAATTTATAAAGCCCTTTCCAGAATAGTATTTCTATTTCTGTAAGAAATGAATTTAATTCAATACTCTTTTTTGCTTTTTGATGATGAATACTTAAGCTTTTAAGTACAAGGTTTATTAGATAATTTTTTGCAACAGAAAATTGGCGTACAAAATCTTCATTCTTAAATAAATCAATCAAAGCATTTAACTGCGTAACACCCCAATATCCACTCTTCTGCGCGCATAAAACTTGTTGTTGGTGTAAGTAGCTAAAGGCTTTTTGTATATCACCTTGTTGCACAGCTTGGGTATATTGTTGATAAATCGGCAATAGTTGGGTGATCAGTGATGTGAGTATTTCGTTAGCCACTGTTTGCGCAGTAGTTTGCTTGGGTTGATACCAGTTGATGTCACAAAAGTTATCGTCGTTTAACAGCTCAAAACACTGGGTAACTTGGCCTACTTTGATTTGTTTGGCTAATTGACCGATGCCGCTGTTGTCTTTAAATCTGTGACTTTTTATTAACTTGACGACATTATCGCAAATAATACTTGGCTGTTTGTTATCAGCATGGACAGTGTCAGGGTTTAGCATTTGCGGCAAAGTCATCAACTGTGCTAATTGCTGCTGCATATTAGCGCTGTAAGCGGCCAATGAGCCGTCTTGATTGCCACCATGAATACTTGCTGCGCATATATCAGATAACACACTGAGAGTCTTAACCGCATCAGTCCGATTGAATGCCACTGATACAGAAAGGTTATTAGAGGGCAACGTTATCGAATCGATTGATGACCTTGATGATCTACTGCTAGATAGTGATGTCAAAATGCCTGAGATTATTATCACAATGAATCGTGGCAGAAGGAGTGGTGCGGTAGCTAAGAAATGGCTAGCCAGAGCAGAGAATGACCTTAAGCGTCATGGTTATTATGAAGACGACACAATCATGGTTGTTCAGATGAATTACACCGACATGCCTAAGTCTTGGTTTATCGCATCAGGCTTAGAGCAAGAACGCTTGGATGATTTAGATAAGATGACTAATGCACAGTACAGGCACAAATGGCATGGTGATTATTTGGACGAGGTAGATAATTCAATTATTAGGGGCGAGTGGTTCGACGCTTGTATTGATGCCCATAAGATTGACAGGCTTAAGAAAGCATTTCAGCCATATGGCGCTAGGATATCAGCATATGATCCTATGGATGATGGGGGTGATGCTCACGGCTATGCACAGCGGCATGGGTCAATCATTGAGCGCGTATTGGAGAAAAGAAAGGGTGAAATAGACGAGGGTTGTGACTGGGCAACGGATATTGCAATCGATAACAATATAGACTGGTTTGTCTGGGATAAGGATGGCATGGGAACCGGGCTTAAACGTCAGGTATCTGATGCATTTAAAGGCAAAAAGGTTGATTACCATGGGTTTAGCGGTGGGCTATCGGGATCAGGGCAGGATAATGCAGAAAAAGAATACCTAGAAACGGATGATAATAAGGATAAGGAGGGGGTAGCCAAGACCTACGCAGATACATTTAGGAATAACAGGGCTCAGTATTACATATTGCTAGCTGATCGAACGTATAACACCTACAAGTGTGTGGTTAAAGGACAGTACATTGATCCCAACGAGATGATTAGCTTTGATTCTGATGGAATAGAAGACATGGATGCCCTTAGATCCGAGCTGTGTTCAGTACCGTTAAAGGACAATTCCAACCAATTGATTCAAAAAATGGGCAAGGTTGATATGAAACGTCTCGGCGTGCCATCTCCAAACATGGGAGATTCTGTGATGATGTGCTTATGGGCTCCCAAAGTTAAGCGGGCAAAATCCCCAAGGCGTGCACCTAGAAAGAGAGCATGATACTATTCACTACATCTATGACTATTAGAGTTACATAAATGGCACAAATGTCGGATGACGATTTCTTAACGCAAGTTAACATGGCTGAAACTGACGCTATCAGCCATTCGTCAACATATATGCCGCTAAACAGGCGCATGCTCAGTGATTATCTAGGTTGCCCAAACGGCTATGAAGTCGAGGGTCAGTCTCAGGTTGTATCTACTGAGGTGAGTGACGTTGTTGGTTCTGATATGCCGTCATTGGTTAGGTTCTTCTTGGGTGGTCGAGAGATCATGAAGTTCAAGCCTAATTCAGAAAATGAAAGGGATGTCACAGAAGCCAATGAAAAGACCAAATATGTACACCATATAATCAGGAATCAAAAAAACTCATTCAAGATATTTCATGACTTCCTAAAGAGCGTTGAGATACAGACCGCTGGCATACTTCACTATCCTTGGAAAGAGCAAAAAACAACACAGGTTAGGGATTACAGGGGTCTTGATGAAAGCGAGATGATTGATATCGTGAGAGATATCGAGATAGAAGCAGCCAAGCAGAAGTTTGAAGTTGAAATAACTGAAAAGAAAGAAAACCCTGATGATACGTTTGACCTCAAGCTTAAGATCACGCGAACCAAAAAAGGGGTCGTGATAGAGAATATAGACATAGAACAATTATTAATCAGTAGGAATGCAAAGAGTAAAGACGACGCTGATTTGTTCGGCCATAGTTTCATGGCAAGACGCGGTGATTTATTGGCTCAAGACTTTGACAAGGATAAGTTAAAAGCAATACCAGTAAGTGCCAGTCAAGTCGATGAGAGCATGAGGCAAATAAGGTTTGGAACTGGTGGTCAAACTG
>NVVI01000056.1 GCA_002402165.1 Flavobacteriales bacterium | reverse complement strand
GATTTACCATTTTGAAGATTCGTCATAGTCATTAAGTCTGGTCTCCATGTATTTTTTTGATATTTTTTATATCCAATATAATTAAGAGTTTTTAACTTTGAGCCTTTCCTATCGTAGAAATCAACTTTATGAATTCTATATTCTTTAGTATCAAGCCATACTACTTGTTTAGTGTAACCAGAGWWWWMAYCWRCKRRAWWAYKTTCRMTGRTWTKYYMKKKATNGMMSTRYTAYTTNYTMKTCTTTAATAAATTTATATGTGATACTCCCACCATTTAATTGGATAAAGTACATACCTCCCTTTAAATAAGAAATATTAATCTCAAAATTCACTTTATCAACTTCTAAGGAAATAATAGTCTTTCCTAAAACATCTATAATCTTAACAGCATTGTCTGTTATGTTGACATTGTTGTAAACACCTTTTATATAGAGTGAATTTTGGGCAGGATTAGGATAAATATTAATTTCAGTATTATTTATTTCTCCTACACCAGTAACGGTACATATGGTTACAGCCAGAATTCTTGGCGTACTATTACCACAAACATTTCCTGCTGTTACTTCTACATTACCTCCAGCCGAACCAATAGTTGCACTAATAATATTTATAGTACTATTCCCTGTCCAAGTTGCTGGTAATGTCCAAGCGTAAGAAACACCAGTAACATTAGTTACAGAATAAGTTTCTACATCAAATTCGCAAGGATTATTAACACCAGTTATTACACTTGGTTGTGACGTAGGACCTTCAACAGTAACATGAGTATTATCTGTATAATTAGTAGGACCATTACCATCATCAACGGTTAACGAAACAGCATAAGTTCCAGGAGTATTATAGGTGATTAGTGGATTTTGTTGAGTTGATGTAGATGGAGTTCCACCTGTAAATGACCAAGCCCATGATGTTGGTGTTGCGCCAGTAGATAGATCTTGAAATTGGACTGTAGAACCAGCACAAAGAATTGTTGGAGTACCTTGGAAATTTGCCACTAAAGCACCAGAGGTATTATTCCATTTCCATATTCCATGAACGGTTGAGCTTGTTTGGAAAGCTCCTGACCATCCTATTGAAGGGGTAATAAAATCAACAGCTGTATGTTGGTCAGTATCAATAATATTCCAAGTAGTACCTCCATCAGTACTATATGAAGACCCTGTTGTGCCAGTAGAAAATGCAGTACTCGTACCTTCAATATAACATAGTCCAGAACCAAAAATACTTCCAGTTGTAGGAAGAAGWGTCCAGTTAGCACCACTRTTKGTAGATTCATAAATTGTACCACCAGTTTGGATTAATCCAGTACTTGCATTTGTAAAAGATAATTGAGATCCTGCGAAATCTGGAACAATCGCAGACACATCATAAACAACCCAGTTTATACCTTTATCTGTTGAATGATAAATTCTTCCTTGATTTGTAGTAAACCAAATTGTGTTTCCAACTACTTCAATCTGTTGAGTGTATCCATATTCCCCACTTTGAGGGTCTGGTATGTTTGCTCCCGGAATAGCTGTCCAAGTAGCTCCTCCGTCAAGAGTTCTATACAATTCATACTCACCAACTCCCGAACCAATTGGATCGCCTTGACAAAAACCTTCATTGGCATCCCAAAAATATACCACATTTGAAAAAGAAGCACCATTATTATATAAGGCTGAATTTTGTCTATTCCAAGAACTTCCTCCATCTATAGTTTTCCAGATACCACCCGTTTGTCCACCAGCATTCGGATAAGCTACTAGCCAAGCTGTGTTTGCATCAAAAGCATGTATCATTGWTRCACCYRWWYSWKYWKTTCCTAAATTAGTGGTTCCTGCAGTCCAAGTAGTTCCGCCATCAATTGTTTTTGAAAATTCTTGAGCACCTGCTCCAGTACCAAGCGCGGAAGTAGACCATACAATATCTTGATCAACAATAGAAATCCAAACAGATCCTTTATCTCCAGAAGGGTAGTTTGTGTTTTGAACAATCCAATTTCCATAAGGGACAACACTAACATTGATATAGTTCGTTTTGGTTAAAGGAGAAGCAGCTTGTCCATTAGTAACTGTTAAAGTAACATCATAAGCTCCAGCAGCAGCATAAGCAATTGCAGGTGGAGATTGACCATTAAAAGAATTTGGTGTTCCTCCTGGGAAAGACCATACCCATGATGTTATAGGGGAAGCACCATCTGCAGAAAAATCTGTAAATGTAACAGATTGACCTTCAATAATACTTAATGGAATACCAGTAAAAGCTGGAATAGGGTCACCATTAAGAGTGGCTTGTACACATTGTAACGCAGCAAGAGCATCAATTCTTGGACCCATATTTTGACCGTTATTTACACCTGAGCTAATTAAGCAAGCTTCAACTGCAGCAGGAGTCATAGCTGGATTAATGCTTAGCATTAATCCTACTAAACCAGCGGCATAAGGAGTAGCCATTGATGTTCCAGCCATTTTAGCATAGTTGTTACCTCCTGTTGTATAAACAGTGCTTAATAATCCACCATTAGTAAATCCGCCAGGAGAACAAATATCTACCCATTGAGTACCTCCATTATAATTAGAGAAAGAAGATCGACTATCATTTCCATCAACAGAACCAACACAAATCACATTATTGTATGCAGCAGGATACTGTAGAGTTGTATTTCCATCATTTCCTGCAGCAGCCATAAAAATAACAGAGGGGTAGGCATTAATTAAATTTTGGAAAGCTCCACTTTGCGAAGCACTACCAAAAGACATACTAACTACATTAGCTCCGTTTTGACATGCCCATTGAACGCCATCATAACTATCATAAATACTTCCTGAAGAGCCTGAATTTGGCGTTGCTTTAACTCCTATTAATTCAACATCTCCACCMAGAGAAGCAATACCTGTAGCATTRTTTATGTCYGCAGTTGCTARTCCAGCAMMRTGWGTWCCRTGAGRCCATCCAGAATYTGTACTGTAATCTTGTGGAGGTGTAGCATCATTATCATTATCAGAAACATCCCTTTGCAAATAAGTAGTTAAATCTGAATGTCCTGCAAAAACAGCATTATCAACTATAGCTACTTTTACATTGTTGCTTCCGAGGCTAATATTCCAAGCATTTTCAGCACCAACTAAATCGTGATACCATGTATTTGTTCCAGTATGGAATGTATCGTTAGGAACAAACCCAGTTTTATAAATAGGCTCTTTTTCAGCAAATTCTATTATACCCAACTCAGATAATTTATCAACCAATTCATTAATTTTTGCGAAATTGGTGAACGTAATTCGATAAATTTTCATTAGCTCTTTTTTGCCGGTGTAATAACTTGGTCGCTCAAATTTTATAACACCAAATCCTTCTAAAGCTTCTTTTAAGATAGGATAGTTAGCTAAATCTTCCTCTAAACTAAAAGAATGTTCGTCTATTCTGTTTAATTGGTTAGGGTTAGCGTTTACCTCATTTTTTAATTTAAGCATTACTCGCCCATCTAAAAAGTTGGGACTGTATGATTGAGCAAATGCAAAATTAAATAATGCAATGCACCATAATAATAGGGCTGTTTTTTTCATTTTGATCTAAGTTTAGTTAGTTTAGAAGCAGCAATTTAACCAATTTAAATGAATTAGAATGTTGTTTATTAGTAATAACAATTAACGGTATGATATTTAAATTTAAAGGTAGGTTTAGTCTATGACTTTAATTAGTGGAAAAAAATTTAAAAAGCTTGTTTAAATTTTTCTGTTATTAATTCTAGTTCTTTAATAATAGTATTACGATCTGTCATTAATTGGAGTAGTACCTTTTGTTTACTAAAGAATTTTGAAATAAATTGCCAATTGTAATAAAACCTTCGAGCAATGCGAGCATAAAAAATAGTAAAAAAACCACTTAATGGTAGCGCTAGTCCGTAGCATACAGTAAGTAAGTTAGAATGTGTAAATTCCCAAACAGAGAAGGTTACTAATGCATAAAATATAATAAATGAAAATGTRCCAATAGACATTAATAGTGCACCGTAAAATGCTTCACTATCTGTTATTTTTAAAGCGATAAAACGTGGAATTCGATAAGGAATAAAGCTATTTATATAGCCAAATAACCAAAGAGGAAACCCAAGTACTAAAATGGCTATAGATTTTATAAAGTATTGCAAAAAATTTCTATGTTGACTACCTTTTTCTATTGTTTTATCAGAAAGGTTCATTGCTTTTAGATTCAAAAAGTAATCATCAATTTTAGTTTTCATTTGATGAAAAAGAGCAGCATCTGCTTTCTGAAAATGTTTTATAGCTTCATATATTCTTTGAGATATTTTAACATCTGAAAAAATATTTTTTTGGTGATCATAAGTCACATTTTTTAATAATTGAGTTTTATATAAACTCTCAATTCTTTCTACTAGAACTTCAAACTCTTCTTTATCAATATCAATAATTAAGGCTTTTATGCTTTCTTCTATATTAGTAGTTAATTTTTTTGTAGTTAAAATTTCTTCTTTTTTATAACTTTCAATATAATTTTTGCTTTCGAGAGGGATCCCGAATTGGATAAAAAGCTCGCTTCTAAATCTACTAGATTTTGTATAATTTAAACCTACAGGAACAATTTTTACATTTAAATGATAATCATTTTCTTTTGCTGTACCTAAAGCAATTCTTGCAGCACCAGTTTTAATTTTTCTAAGTCTTCTTTCACTTTCACTA
Source organism: Flavobacteriales bacterium (assembly GCA_002402165.1). GTDB lineage: Bacteria > Bacteroidota > Bacteroidia > Flavobacteriales_E > Vicingaceae. Next base: position 6,712 of record NVVI01000056.1, on the reverse strand, counting down.
GTTCCTTCAGGAAAAATCATTATTACCCCTTTGTTGCTTAGTTTTTTATAACAGGCATCAAACATTTCTTTGTTTTTACTTAACATTTTTGGATTATCTTGAGCTCTATAGATAGGAACCATGTTAAATTTTGTTAGTACACCAGCAATTATTTTATTATTAAACATAGAAGCTTTAGCTAAAAAACTAATTTTTTGATTTACTAAAACTGCTATACTTATTGGATCTAAAAAAGAGCTAGGGTGGTTTGCAACAATCAAAAAAGGACCATCTGGCGGGATGTTTTCAATACCTTCAATATGAATTTTACGAAAGTAAACCTTAAGGGTTAAACGAGTTAATAGTTTAAAGAAGGAGTATATCATCAATAAATTTTAGGATAAACTTACGATAATTTAGATTTACTCAGCAAACAAGAAACCTACTAAAACTGACTTTTCAATTGTAGGTTATTTTAATTTATAATAGTTGTTTTGATAAAAGTAATCGTTAGACTGATAGTAAGCAATGGTTTGTTTTAAGAAAACAGGACTGTACTTGCTTGGGGTTAGTCGATTATTCTCTTGATTCCAATGGTAAAAATTGGCAGATTTTTTATCGCCAAGAATCATTAGACTGTTGTCTTTTAATAATCCTAAATTTCTGTAATTAGCAATAAGAGCAAACTCATCAGAAGAGCCAATTTTAGAGATATCTCTACCGATTAATTGAGACTCATAAGTCCAATTAAAATAGCCAAATAGGGTAGGGAATATATCTATCTGAGAACAAAGTTTTTTAATGTCTTGATGGGGCTGATTGTTAAGATTATAGATGAAAGCTGGAATGTGATACTTAGCAACATCTAATTCTCTTTTTCCTGCACTAGAAGCACAGTGGTCAGCCATAATAACAAATACAGTGTTGCTAAACCAAGGTTTTGTTTTAGCTATTTTGATGAATTCGTTTATGGCAAAATCAGTATATTTTACAGCGCCATGTCTTCCTGCGCCAGATGGAATGTCAATTTTATTATTGGGATAAGTGTATGGTCTATGATTAGAGGTTGTCATCACAAAATTGAAAAAAGGAGTTTGATTTTGATAGTTTAAATCAGCCTCTTTAATTACCTTTCGGTAAATATCTTCATCACAAACTCCCCAAGCATTTTCAAAAGTTACTTCATCATCTTCTATGTTGGTTCGTTTAGATGTAAACTTATCGTTCATTAAATACCCTCTACCTCTATCAACAATTTCAAATCCATTGCCACCAAAAAACTGATTCATATTATCGAAATAGCCATCACCACCATAAAAGAAAACATTTTTATAGCCTTTTTGTTTAAACACAGTTCCGATGTTAAAAAAACCAGTATTATTTTTTCTTTTAACAATGCTTCTGCCAGGAGAGGGGGGAATAGACAATGTTATAGCTTCCATTCCTCTTACGGTTCTGGTTCCTGTAGCATAAAGATTATCATAAGTGATACTTTCTTTTGATAGTGAATCCATATATGGAGTAAGGTTGCTAACATTGCCATAGCGAGTCATAAATTCTGCACTTAGACTTTCTATGCAAATAAAAATTACATTGGGTTTGATTTCTTCACCATCATTTTTAATTATTCGTTGTACACTGTATTTGTCTTTAGTAGTTAAACTATCTGTTTTTTCAATTACATGCTTTCTATATTCTGAAATAGAAATGCTTATATCTTGAGTCATATAAAAGTCGGTATAGCTCAATTCATTATTTCTAAAAGCAGCAAAAAAGGAATAAATACCAGCCTTACTTAATTCATTTTCGTACCGGTTTGATGACCATTCTGCATTTTTGTTATTAATAAAAAGGGAGAAAAATATCGGAACTAAGATTAAAATAGAACTAATAATTAATTTCTCTTTGAGTGAACTTTTGGCTTGAAATGTTTTTGTGAATATTTCTTTTTTATTGACGAAATAAGTAATAGATACTACTACCAGTATAATAATTGATAATAAAAGAGGAATAGGATAAGACTCGTTAATATTGCCAATAACTTCAGTAGTATAAATTAAATAATCAACTGCAATAAAGTTAAAACGGGTCTTAAACTCTTCCCAAAAAGTAAATTCAGAAAAAGCGGTAAAAATAAAAATGAGTAACCCTACAAAAAATGAAAAATGAGTAATTATTTTATCAAAACGGCTGCCATTAAATTTATTAGGAAGGAGCAATAAATACAGTGCATAAGGCAATAAAAAAAAGGAAACAGTTCCAATATCAAAAAATAGCCCTGTTCCAATTATTTTAAAAAGATTAACAATTGAAAAATCAATACTCTGAAACGACCAGATGTAAAAAACGATACGAGTAATGAAGGATAGTATCAAAAACACTAACCCAAATACTGTGAGCAGTTTATATCTTTTAGAAATTGTTAGAGTCATTTTTAACTAACTTGAATGAGAGCAAAACTAATTAAAAAAATCCCCGATAATCCCGATAGTTATCGGGATCGGGGATTGTATAAAAAAGATGTCACACTGAGTTTATCGAAGTGTAATCTTTTTTAAGTAATGATCGTTTTGTTTATCCTTCGATAAACTCAGGATGACAAAAAAACTATTACTGTTTCAACATTTTTTTAGTAGCAATTAATTCACCATCAGCAATTAAGCTATAAGTATAAATACCATTTTTAAGGTTTTCACCATAAACGGTTAATTGACCTTCGCCTCTTTCATTAATTTCTACTTGTTTAATAATACGACCATTCATATCATAAAACAATAATGTAGCTTCACTAACTTCCTCTGGTATCGTGTAATTAATAGTTGTTTTCTCAGCAAAAGGGTTAGGTAAATTTTGATCTAAAATAATAGCATTTAGGTTTTCTAATTCCACATTCAAATTGCTTGTTCTATTTCCGTTTCCACCTCCATTAGGGTTATTACAAATACCTGTATTTCCTAAACAATTTTCAATTTCAGTTAACCTATCTTCTAAATCAGCATTAATAGAATCTTGCTCATTAGTAACCAATGACAAACTATCTATTACTGACTGTTGTTCTTGCATGCCTTTCATTAAAATAGCAATAAACGCATTGTAATTTAACGACTTGTAATTAACAGCAGCGCTTGTTTGGTTGCCTGCATTATCATATTGAGCAGGAAAAATTGAATTGGTCACCAATTCAGGTAAAATAGTTTCTACTTCTTGAGCAATTAAACCATANTGCTTATCAACACTAAAATTAATTTGAGGATAAGAAGCACCATCAAAATAAAATTCTTTTGGTTGTAATTGGTTAATAATAGTTTGAGCATTAGTAATACCGTTAATGTTTATTTTAAACTGTTGGTCAGAAGGAACGATAGCCCCTATAATTGTTAACACTCCATTAACTTCAACATTTCCCTCAAACCAACCAGCATAATCTATAAGACTAGGAGCACTACTAGCATAAATGCCATAGTTTGTTCCGCTATTATTAGCTTCAGCATATACACCATAATTAATTTGACCAGAAACACTATTTGCCGTTCCTCTTACTCCAATATTTTCCGAACCTGAATTTTCTGCAACAAAATCACCTCCAATATGACCGCCTTTGTTGGGTACTTGGTCTGTTCCGATTGCAGAACCATATACACCAACCATTTTACCTCCTCCACCATTTGGGGTAGATTCGTTTTGCGAGTAAACACCATAAGAATTATCATTAGTTGGAATAAGATTGGTGGCTGAGTTTAATCCTGAATAAACTGTTAATTTTGCTCCAGCACCATTTGGTATTAAYACTTGTGTGCCAGGCATATTTCCAATAGTAATGGAATTAGTATTGGCAAYATCATCTCCTGTGAAATGAAGATTAAAATCATTGAATGGCACTTCGGTATGGTGGAGTAATTCTCCATTGCTTCCTCCAAATATTTGACCCATTTATACATTATTGAGGTTAGGGCCAATTGTTAATCCATTATCAGCAGTAACTCCTCCTGACCCACCTCCAACTATTGTTGTTGCATCTCTCCAATGTACTCTATTATGGTCGTTTGGGTCAATAACCAATACCATATCAAGTATATCATCTTGGGTTACTTGTCTAATCCTTAAATCACCATCAATGTCTAATTTAGAATCTATTACATTAGCTGGGATAATATTAAAAGCTGTAGTCCAATTTCCAATTCCAACCATTGTAGGATTTCCTATCATTGTTGTTCCGATATTAGGTATCATCCTACCATTTTCAATACTATTTGTATAAAAAATTAGCGGTAAATTCTCTTGTTGAAGAATCTCGGCAACACCTTTATCTGATAGCCCAATACGAAGCCCCTCATTTTCTGTAGCATTACCAGTTGCAGTATTTGTCCATTGGGCGTAGCAAGCTGTACCACCATTTACAGGAGGATTGGGATCCATTTCGTTGATGTGTAAACGAGACTGGGGAGCATCAAATGAAGTGCCTATTCCCACAAAACCTTGGGTTATTACCCCAGTATTAGCACTAATATGCATACGTTGAGCGTTGTTGGTACTAAATTTCATTGCTCCGTTATTACGAGTATCTAACACCACATCGCTACTATTAGCTGGTATGGTTATAGAAAACCTCTCTGTTCCATTTGCAGTACCAGTAAACATACGCCAAGAATTATCCAAATTAGCTGGTCCTGTAGTTCGGAATATATCACCCAAAGCAACACTTGGATTGAAAGTAGTTAGATTTGAATTAACGTGTAATATAGATTGTGGCAACGTAGCACCACCAAAATTTCCAATGCCAACAGAATAGACAAATGGATGATTATCCATATATCTCCCTGGAGCATTGTTTGTGTTAAAAAATTGAGCGGATGTTGTGCTGAGTATGGACAAGCTAATGAGTCCAAGCAAAAGTTTTAAGTGTTTCATAGTGATATAAGGTTAAGGTTAATGATAGATTAGTTTTTTAGTTAATACTGAATCGTCTACTTGAAATCGTAAGAAATAGATTCCATGAGAATGATTTGTTAAGTCGAGTTTTTTCTTATTTTCAAAACTGCCAATAATAATTTCTTTACCTAATGTATTATAGAGACTGTATTCAATATTTTTATTACTGCTAAAATGTAGATCGATAATTCCATTATTGGTTGGATTCGGAAATATTTTTATTGAATTCTGTAAGAAAATATCTGAGATAGAAGTAACGGTTACTTTTTCTAAGGAAATACTGTCAATTTTAAATCCGCAAAATGAACCATTAGCACATAATAATTCCATTTCAGTAGCACCAGATGAAGCTGTGAAGGTCGTATCATAACGAACCCATTGTGTGCTATCACTTATTGTTGGTGAAAAAATAGTATCACCATTATTGAAAACGAAAGAAATTATTGTAGGAAATAATAAAGAAGAAGCGAAAGTTTCCACTTGAGCATAATAACTTAAATGGTAGATGGAATCTGCTATTAGTGGTGACAATAGTATAGTTTTTCCGCTTTCAGATGAAGAAACTGACCCAGCCATTATAACATATGAAGCACCAAATGCCGCACTATCATTATCCCATCCGCAAGGAAAAAAATCTCCTTCAACCAGCCTATCTGGTGAAGAATTAGTTACTGTCCAAAATAAAGGTCCACCTAATGTATSTACAAATGCACAAGTACTATCTGTACTAAATTGCCATTCAGTAGTAGTTTTTGCTGGTCCCAACTCAAAACTCGGGTTAGGCACTAAATTTTGGGCGTTGCAATTATTAAYTAGAAATTGACAATTAATAATTAAAAGGATGAGTAGTATTTTAGTTAGTGTTTTCATGGGATTGTTAGTTTCAAAAACTAAATTTAGTTATTTTTCGGCTAATAGGTTTTCTAATTGGGTTAGTTTTTGTTCTAAGTTTTCTATTTTGGTAAGTAACTCATCAATATTTAGTTGTTTGGTATAAAGTTGTCCGTTTTTTTTGGTCATTACTAAACAATCTGTACATTCTAAACTATTAATAATTACTTCTCCAGATGCAGTAATGCTTAACCTTTGTACACTGTTGGTCAAAAAATCCATTGGTTGGTTTTGATGAGTGGTTATTTCAATACCACCAAGGTTTGCCAGTGTGGTTATAGAAAACCTCTCTGTTCCATTTGCAGTACCAGTAAACATACGCCAAGCGTTATCCAAGTTGGCTGGTCCAGTTGTCATTAGTACATCACCTTTTGGAAAATTAGGTGATAAATCTAAAAAATTTGTGTTTACGTGTAAAGCTGAAATAGGCTCAAAACCATTAGATGAAAAATTACCTATGCCAACGCTTCGAATATTAAAAAGAGCAGGAAAATTACGTGTTTCGTAATATCTATTTGCCAGACCACCATTCACATTCCATTGACCATAAACGGAAGAAAAACAGGTTAACACTAAGCACATTACTGTAAAATAAGAAATTAGTTTTTTCATGATTCAGAATTTTAAAAATTTATGAGTAGAAAAAATAGTTTGGTTGTTAATAGTTAAAAAATATAGTCCGTTGCTAAGATTTGTAACATCTAATACTAACGATTTTTGATTTTGAGCCAATATTTTAGCAGGTATTCTTTTCCCTTGTATATCTGTAATTTGTATGTTCGAAGAATACATATCAAATTCAGCTTCTATTACTATATAATTGTTTGCAGGATTAGGATAGACATTAATCATATTGTCTGAAGTTATTTCAGAAATACCAACTGAACAATTAGGCAACCAACTCGTATTGTTA
>NVVI01000055.1 GCA_002402165.1 Flavobacteriales bacterium | reverse complement strand
TGCACCAGCATAAATAGAAGTGAATTTAGGATCATCGGTACTACTTCTTTTAGGAATTTCATAATCAGCAATCCCATTTGCCCTATCTTGCCACATACTACCTCCAGTTCCCTCTATTCGTGCACGAACATTGTTCAATTCAATTACAGCTAAAGCAACAGCTGAAGCACAACCCGCAGTCGGAGTAGGAGTTTCTCCACCACTCTTTCCATTTCCTTTATTGTTATTTACTCTCCGAGGATAAACATTATTTATTATTAAAAGAATGGTAAACAATAGGGCTAATTTTTTCATGTCGTTTCAGTTTTAGGGTTTCCTATTGGTAATATTACTTCATTTTAATTGATTAAGTTAGTGCTATCTTTTGTTTTGCGAGCATTACTTTATAAGCGGTACTGTTTTTCAAATAAGTGGTAAGAAAAAGAATAGTTAGCTAATATTGAAGTTATTCTAACTCAAATAATACCTTTGTAATGGTGAGTTTATCTAACAAATACTGTAATAGTTTAACCGAATATTCCCGTCTAAAAACACGAGAGGTTAAGGTTGGAAATATTGGTGTTGGAGGAGATAATCCTATTCGTATACAATCAATGACCACTACCGATACAATGAATACAAAAGCTACAGTTGAGCAATCTATTAGAATGATTGAAGCAGGTTGTGAGCTTGTAAGAATTACAGCTCCAAGCAAAAAAGAAGCTGAAAATTTAGCGAACATAAAAGCAGAACTTAGAAAACGAGGTTATGATACTCCTTTGGTTGCAGATATTCATTTTACACCAAATGCAGCAGAAATTGCTGCTACTATTGTTGAGAAAGTAAGAGTTAACCCAGGCAATTATGCGGACAAGAAGAAGTTCGAAGAGATAGAGTATACTGATGAATCTTATCAGTTAGAACTTGAAAGAATTCGAGATCGATTTACTCCATTAGTTAAAATTTGTAAGGAGCATGGAACGGTCATGAGAATTGGAACAAACCATGGCTCTTTGTCAGATAGGATTATGAGTCGTTATGGAGATTCTGCAATTGGAATGGTGGAATCTGCCTTGGAGTTTTTACGTATTTGTAGAGAACAAGACTACCATGACATTATACTCTCAATGAAATCGAGTAATACTCAGGTGGTGGTCCAGGCCTACCGCTTATTGGTAAACAAAATGCAAGAAGAGGGAATGGATTATCCTTTACATTTAGGGGTTACCGAAGCCGGAGAAGCGGAAGACGGAAGAATAAAATCTGCTATTGGTATAGGAGCCTTGTTGGAGGACGGTTTAGGAGATACTATTCGAGTTTCCTTAACAGAAGAACCAGAATTTGAAATCCCTGTTGCTCAAGAATTGATAAAACCGTATTCTGATAGAGTAAAACACGATGCAATTCCTAAAATTGAAAAGAATTCTTTAACTCCATTTGAATATAACAGAAGGCAAACCAATAGTGTGTTAAATATTGGTAGTAAAAATGTGCCAATTGTAGTGGCAGATTTTTGTTTGAAAGAAAAGATAACTCCAGCTTCTTTTTTTGCTCTTGGATATAGTTATTCTGTTCCTATAGATAAATGGAATATTAGTGATGCTGCTTGTGATTATGTTTTTGTTGGAGATAAGGTTGTTGATTTTGAAATACCAGGCACATTAGGAATTATTTATAATCACAAAACATGGTTAAATCACAAAGACAAAAGCTATCCTTTTATAGATGTGAAACAATTTTTAGAAGGAGTTGAGCTGTCAGAAAAACTAAACGTGCTGTATATTACTCTTCCTGAATTATCAGAAAAAGTAGTTGTTAAGTTAAAAGCTAATGATACTATTGTATTAATGATTGACACTTACAACAATCATGGAATGGCAGAACAACGTAAATTGTTTATTGAGTTAATGAATAGCGATTGCCAAACTCCTGTAATTATTGGACGAGCTTATGCTAATTTAACGGAGACAGAATTACAATTACAGGCAGCTACCGATATGGGAGCTTTATTAATTGATGGGTTAGGTGATGGAGTTTTTATTGCAGCAGAAAATTGTGGAAGTGATAAATCGGTTAATGATACTGCCTTTGGAATTTTACAAGCTACTCGAACGAGAATCTCTAAAACAGAATACATTAGTTGTCCAAGTTGTGGGCGAACTTTATTTGATTTACAAGAAACTACCGCTAAAATTCGTGCAGTAACATCTCATCTTAAAGGATTAAAAATAGGCATAATGGGTTGTATTGTAAATGGACCAGGAGAAATGGCTGATGCCGATTATGGTTATGTTGGAACAGGCCTAGGAAAAATTACGCTCTATAAAGAAAAAGAAGTAGTACAACGAAATATTCCAGAAGCTGATGCTGTGGACTCTTTGATTAATTTAATTAAAGAGCATGGTGATTGGGTAGATCCTCAATAAAAAAGTGCCTCTGTTTTTCAACGAGAGATGTCTTAAAAGAAGGGTCTTTATTAGTTTGTCATTCTGAGTTTATCGAAGAATAAAAACTAAAATACGGTGTTGCTTAATATCTGTCCTTCGACAGGTTCAGGATGACATTAAGCGTTAATTCTAACCTGAGCACATTTCGCAATCGTCTGGATTATCTATAGAACAAGCTAAAATTGCCGCCTCTTCCATTTCTTTAGCWGTTGGCTGAGGCGCTTCTTTTGCTTTCGTTTCAACTGTAAATTTAACAGCATCACGAGCAGCTTTTGTTCTTAAATAATACATTCCAGTTTTTAAACCTTGTTTCCAGGCGTGGAAATGCATTGAGGTTAATTTTGCAAAATTTGGGCTTTCAACAAATAAGTTCAATGATTGCGATTGACAGATATATGCACCTCTATCGGCAGCCATATCAATAATTGTTCGCTGTTTGATTTCCCAAACCGTTTTGTATAAATCTTTTAAGTTTTGTGGTATTTCTGGAATATTTTGAATGGAACCATTGGCCAACATAATTTGGNTTTTCAAATCATCGTTCCACAATCCTAATTTATTTAAGTCTCTTAATAAGTGTTTATTCACTACGATAAACTCACCAGACAATACTCTTCTTGTGTAAATGTTTGATGTGTATGGCTCAAAACATTCATTGTTTCCTAAGATTTGAGAAGTAGAAGCAGTTGGCATTGGAGCTAATAACAATGAATTTCTCACACCATATTTAGCAACCTCTTCTTTTAAAATATCCCATTCCCATCGATCACTTGGAGTAACTCCCCACATATCGTATTGAAATTCTCCTTTAGAAACAGGAGACCCTTCATAAGATTCGTAAGCACCATCAACTTTAGCTAAATCTTTAGAAGCAGTCATTGACGCGTAATAAATTGTCTCAAAAATTTCTTTGTTTAACGTCTTTGCATCTTCTGATTCGAAAGGTAGCCTTAGCATGATAAATGCATCAGCCAATCCCTGAACACCCAATCCAATTGGGCGGTGACGAAAATTTGAGTTCTCTGCTTCCTGAACTGGGTAATAATTGTTGTCAATTATTCTGTTTAAGTTTTTGGTAGCAACATAAGTAATATCAAATAACTTTTGATGATCAAACTTACCATCAATTACAAATTTTGGAAGTGCTAAAGAAGCTAAGTTACAAACCGCAACCTCGTCTTTAGAAGTGTATTCCATAATCTCCGTACATAAGTTTGAAGAACGGATTGTACCTAAATTTTTCTGGTTAGATTTTTCATTACAAGCATCTTTATACAACATATAAGGAGTTCCTGTTTCAATCTGAGACTCTAAAATAGTGTTCCAAAGATCTCTTGCTTTAATGGTTTTTCTACCTTTCCCTTCTGCTTCGTATTTGGTATAAAGCTTGTCAAATTCCTTTCCATAAGTATCGTAAAGACCTGGGCATTCGTGAGGGCACATTAAGGTCCATTCTCCATCAGCTTCAACTCGTTGCATAAATAAATCTGGAGTCCACATTGCATAAAACAAATCTCTTGCTCTTTGCTCTTCCTTTCCGTGGTTCTTTTTTAAATCTAAGAAATCAAAAATATCAGCATGCCAAGGTTCAATGTAAATAGCAAAAGAACCTTTTCTTTTCCCCCCACCTTGATCAACATAGCGAGCTGTATCATTAAAAACTCTCAACATTGGTACAATACCATTTGATTGTCCGTTGGTTCCTTTAATGTATCGTAAATCCCCGCAATGCTATCATCTTGCATTGATAACAAGAAGCAAGAAGACATTTGCGGTTTAGGAGTGCCTGCGTTAAACAATGTTGGTGTAGCGTGTGTAAACCACTTTTCCGACATTAAGTTATATGTTTCAATTGCCGCTTCAACATCTTCTTTATGAATCCCAATAGAAACTCTCATTAGCATGTGTTGAGGTCTTTCAGCAATTTTCCCATTTAATTTTAAAAGATATGCTCTTTCTAATGTTTTAAAACCGAAAAAGTCGTAGTTAAAATCTCTATCATAAATAATAGATGAGTCTAATAACTCAGCATTTTTTTGAATGATGTCATAAACATCTTTTGCCAGTAAAGGTGCTTTTTCATTTGTTTTAGGATCAACATATTTATATAGTTTTTCCATGGTAGTAGAAAAACTTTTGTCTGTTGCTTTATGTAAGTTAGAAACTGCAATTCTTGAAGCTAGTAAAGCAAAATCAGGATGCTGTACCGTCATTGTTGCTGCAACTTCGGCAGCTAAATTATCTAGTTCTGAAGTGGTTACACCATCATAGAGCCCTTCAATTACACGCATAGCAACTTTAGTTGGGTCAACTAATTCATTTAAGCCCCAACATAATTTTTTAATTCTAGCTGTAATTTTATCGAACTGAACTGGCTCTTTTCTTCCGCCTCTTTTTTGTACAAACATATTCCCTTTGGGAGCTAAAAAGTTAAAAGTTTAAGGTTAAAAAATTATAGTAATTAACCCTATTAATTTATTAGTATAGGCAAGGCTAAAAGTCTAATTTCTTAATTCTTTTAGCGAAGCGGTCTTTATTCTATTTTAAAAATCTTCGTCTAGGCTAAATCCTTCATTTAAATCTTTAGTACTATTAGATACTCCTGCTTTTTGATATTCAGCAACTCTCTTTTCAAAAAAATTGGTTTTTCCTTGTAAAGAAATCATATCCATAAAATCAAAAGGGTTGGTTACATTATAAACTTTATCACATCCTAACTGCGTCAGCAATCTGTCTGCAACAAATTGGATGTATTGGTTCATTAAGTCAGAGTTCATTCCGATTAATCTTACAGGAAGCGATTCTGTTACAAATTCTGCTTCAATGTTTACAGCATCAGTTATAATTCCTGTTACTTTTTCTTTGGATAGTTTGTTGACTAAATGGGAGTTGTACAGTAAACATGCAAAATCCATGTGCATTCCTTCGTCTCTTGAAATTAATTCGTTGGAGAATGTTAGTCCAGGCATTAACCCTCTTTTCTTTAACCAGAAAATAGAACAAAAAGAACCTGAGAAGAAAATTCCTTCAACAGCTGCAAAAGCAACTAAACGTTCGGCAAAGCTTCCATTGTCAATCCATCGTAAAGCCCATTCTGCTTTTTTTCTTACAGGAGGGAAAGTGTCGATTGCGTTAAATAGGTAATCTTTTTCTTTGGGGTCTTTGATATAAGAGTCAATTAATAGAGAATAAGTTTCTGAATGAACATTTTCCATCATTACTTGAAATCCGTAGAAAAATTTTGCTTCTGTATATTGAACTTCATTTAAGAAATGTTCAGCCAAATTTTCGTTCACAATACCATCACTTGCCGCAAAAAATGCCAAAACATGCTTAATAAAATAGCGTTCATCATCATTCAATTTATTTTCCCAATCATGTAAATCTTGAGAAAGATCTATTTCTTCAGCAGTCCAAATACTTGCTTGTTGGTCTTTATAAAATTGCCAAATATCATCATGTTGAATAGGAAACAAAACAAAACGATTTGGATTATCTTTTAAGATAGGTTCTTCATTAGCTACAGCTGTATTTTCTGGTAAAATTGATGCTATTTCTAACTCTTGTTTTGATGTTGTTTCTTTTTCCATAGTTGTTGTTTTAAGCTTTAAATTTAGCGAGTTAATTCCTGTATAACAGGCAGTTAATCTATCGTCACATTATGTGTTGTTTGCCAGAAATTTCCAGGCGGAAACAAATTGGACTACAAAAATTGTAAAAATAAATGGGGAAGTCAACAGAATTTAATTCACAATTTAGTGAAGTTTTCAACACTCGTAATCAATAATTAAATGTGCATAAATTTTTATTCTTAGGTCAACTAATTGACAGTAAATAGATTTGACTAATGGAAGTAAATATTTTGTTTAACGATAAAAAATAATAATTGGTCGATTCAATTATTTTGTTATTTTAGTAGAGAGTATTTTTAGAAAATCTATTCAGGTTTTTTAAAATGTTTGTCAACTAATTCTAATTCTTCAAACCAAGCTTTACCAAATTTTCTTATAAGAGGCTCTTTTAAAAATTGGTATGTTTTAACACCGAGAGTTTCGCCTAGTGTACAAGCATCATCACAAATGTCCCAATATGCATAGTTTACAGCGGTAAATTTTTTGTATTGGGTTAGTCTTACAGGAAATAGATGACAGGAAATTGGTTTTTTGAAATTGGTTTTTCCAGCATTATATGCTTGTTCTATTGAACATTGTGTTGTACCATCTTCTTTAAAAGAAACAAAAGCACATTCTTTTCCGTCAACTAGTTGCGTAACATAATCACCATCAGTATCAATGGTGTATAAATCTTCTTCAAGAGCGGCAAKTRYTTTTWCTNNTWWWTANTTYTTWTKMAWSRGMWAAMAYATYNAACTAATTCTTCTAGTTCATCTTCTTCTAATGGAGCTCCTGCATCTCCTTTAATACAGCACGCTCCTTTGCATGCGTCTAAATTGCAGACAAATTTTTTTTCAATAAGAAGCTCTGATACTACGGTGTCACCTATTTGAATCATAGCACAAATGAAAAATTATGAATAAATGGTTTTAAATTTTTGAGCAATAAGCATCATTCCTTCACTTGGAGACTCTCCAAATTCAGCAAGTTCTCTTTTGAAAAAGTCCCAATGAACTTTTTTCCAGTAAGCCAGCGATTTATCACCTTCTCCTTCTGCGATAGCAAAACTTTCATCAATTTGATGGTATGTGATGAGGGTCACTTCTGTTGTTTCTATAATTGCTAAAGCTTCTCCATTCCAATTAGTTATGATATCAATATCACCAACTTTTGGCAGTGGTTCATTTTCTTTTTCAAAGCTAATTAATGATGAACAAGTAGCTTGTTTAATTTTTTTCATCACTAAATCGGCACATTCATTGGCATCTTTTTCATTATCACAAAAATACCACGAAGTAGGAATTGTTGATGAGAGTTGGTTTTTGTTTTCCCTTGTAAATGCATTCCATATTTTATTTACAGAAGGATGTATTTTGTTACTCACTACTTTAATCCTTTTAAAGTTTCAATAGTTTTAGATAACATCTCATCCGTAAAATTTAAGTGTGTAACCAACCGTATTTGTTGGTGTCCGAATGCAACAACTTTAATGTGTTTATCGGCTAATTTTGCAATAATGGTATTAAAATCTATGCTATCAATTACTTCAAAAACAACAATGTTGGTGTAAACAGGAAGTACTTTTTTAACGAACGACAAATTCTCTAATACGTTTCCTAATTCTTTTGCCTTATGATGATCTTCTCTTAAGCGTTCAATGTTATTTTCTAATGCATAAATTCCTGCAGCAGCAATATATCCTGCTTGTCGCATTCCTCCTCCAAATATTTTTCTAATTCTCCGGGCTTTTTTAATGTCTGTTTTTGTTCCTAATAAGAGAGAACCTACAGGGGCTCCTAACCCTTTAGAAAGGCATACTGAAATGGTATCAAACTCTGCTCCGATATCTTTAGCTGAATAGTCAGCTTCAACTATTGCATTAAAAATTCTTGCTCCATCCAAATGCAGTTTTAATTTTTTATCAGAGCACAATGCTTTTATCTTCTTGATTTCTTCAATATTATAAATTGTACCACCACCTTTGTTGCAGGTGTTTTCTAAACTTACAATTTGCGATTCTGGAAAATGTACATCATCAGGGTTTATTGCTGCTTCAATTTGGCTTGCTGTTAACCTGCCAGCATCACCTTTTATTAATTTTGTGGCCAATCCTGAGTTAAAACCAATTCCACCACCTTCGTATTTATACACATGAGATAATTCATCGCAAATAAGTTCTCCTGGAGAATTGGAGTTTAATTTAATAGCAATTTGGTTGGTCATTGTTCCTGATGGGCAATAAATTCCTGCTTCTTTTCCAAACATAGAGGCACCTAAAGCTTCTAAATTTATTACTGTTTCGTCATCTTCAAAAACATCATCTCCAACTTTGGCGTTAAACATGGCGTTTTTCATTTCTTGAGTTGGAACAGTAACCGTATCGCTTCTTAGGTCAATAATCATGGCTTTAATTTTAGATAAAAGTATTAAAATTATTATTAGANTTGCAGACTAATAAAAGGTTCCGTGGCCGAGCGGCTAGGCAGTGCTCTGCAAAAGCATCTACAGCGGTTCGAATCCGCTCGGAACCTCAATAAATAAAAAAAGCCTTGTGAATTTCACAAGGCTTTTTTTATTTATTTGTCCCGTCCTGAAATAAGTTGACGATTTTAAAAGGYTATTATCTAATTAAACTAAACCCTCCTCTTTCAAAGTAATCAGTACCGTCAAATCCTTTGGCTTTAATAATGTAAAAATAGGTGCCATCAGGAGCTTCTGACCCAGCGAGAGTCCTCCCATTCCAACTTCCTCTTACATTGTCCCATGCAAACATTTTTTGTCCCCATCGGTTATATATTTCTCCTTCTACGGACTCAAGGTTTACGCCTTCTACTGTAAACACATCATTTGAACCATCTCCATTTGGTGTAAACACATTTGGAATTAAAATAATAGACTCACCAAAAGCGTCTATAATTATTGAAATTGTATCTGAACATATTCCATCCGTAACAATTAATGTAACCGTATAAGTTCCGATAGTAGTGTATGTATTACTTGGTTCGAATGAAGTACTTGTATTTCCATCACCAAAATCCCAAGAATATGTTATTCCTCCTCCTGTTGTACTTCCATTACCAAAAAATACATTTAACGGAATAGCTCCTGTAACTGGAATGGCATTAATTACCGCGGTGACACCCCCTACAATAACAATTACAGGGACAATGTTGCTCGGACAAGCACCAGTCTCATTAACATAATAAGTAAATGTACCTATTCCAGAAGGCACAGGTGAGAACGGACTACCTGTTCCAATAATAATAGTTCCGGCAGGATCGCTATACCAAGTAATAGTACCACTTCCACTCCCTGTAGCAGTTAATACCAAAGGATCTCCGAAACATATTGGAGCAATTACATCAGGGGTAATAGTACTTTGAGGATTTATGGTAATTAAAACTGAATCAATTTCAGGACAAGGGTTGCCAACAATAATGGTATTGTAATAAACAGTAAATGTACCAACACCTGTTGCGGTTATATCAATTTCACCAGTAGTAGCGTTAATAGTTCCAGTAGTAGTAATAGTAAATCCACCACCAATTGTACCAGTAATAGTTGCTATAGGGTTAGGGGCCCCAACACAATAAGTATTTCCTCCAGCAAAAGAGAAACTAGCATCATCCACTTGTAAAATTTCAATAGTAGTAGAATCTATAGCGGAAGCACAACCACCACTGGCAGCTACTGTATTGTAAACTGTGTAGATACCAGGAGTACTGGTTAACAATGTAATGTTACCAGCAACATCAATAGTTAATCCAGCTGGAGCAGCACTAAATACCCCTGCAGTTGCTCCTGCATTTATTGTTAAAATAGGGTTTATTGAATCTTGACAATATTGTGGAGTATCGTAAGTAAATCCAGCAGTAGGAGATAAAGTTATAGTTATAGTAACAGAATCAATAGCAGGGCAAGGATTANCAGCAGATGTTGTATTATAATATATGGTATAGGTTCCTAATCCTGAAGCACCTAAGTCTATTGTTCCATCTCCAGCGTTAATTACTCCTGGAGCAGTTATAGTAAATGTACCGCCTGGTGTTGCATTACCTCCCATAACAGCAATAGGATCTGTTCCTGTTAAACAATAAGTTCCAGATGAATAGTTAAACAATGCAGAATCTACTTGGAATATTTCAATAGTAGTAGAATCTAAAGCAGCAGCACATCCTCCAGCAGCAACAATGGTATTATAAACTGTATAAAATCCAGGTGTACTTAAAGTCAAATCAACARCACCACTTGTTCCATTTAAATTTAATCCAGCAGGAGTAGAAGTAAATGTACCTCCACTTGCCCCTGCACTAAACGTTAATATTGGTGCAGCATCATTYTGRCARTAKGTWGGWGAATCATAGCTAAAYCCAGCRGCTGGTGCTGATGTTATAGTTATTGTAATTGAGTCAATAGCAGGACAAGGATTACCAACAGATGTTGTATTATAATATACGGTGTAAGTTCCTAAACCTGAAGCACTTAAGTCTATTATCCCATCTCCAGCGTTGATTACCCCTGGGGCAGTTATAGTAAATGTACCTCCTAGCGTAGCATTACCTCCCATAATAGCAATAGGRTCTGTYCCTGTTAAACAATAAGTWCCAKWACTGTAACTGAATAAAGCAGAATCTACTTGGAATATTTCAATAGTTGTAGAGTCTAAAGCAGAACCACAACCACCAGCAGGAGCTATTGTGTTGTACACCGTATAAAATCCAGGTGTACTTAAAGTCAAATCAACAACACCACTTGTTCCATTTAAATTTAATCCAGCAGGAGTAGAAGTAAATGTACCTCCACTTGCCCCTGCACTAAACGTTAATATTGGTGCAGCATCATTCTGGCAATAGGTAGGAGAATCATAGCTAAACCCAGCAGCTGGTGCTGATGTTATAGTTATTTGAACAGTAGTAGAGTTAGGACAAAGATTACCTGCAGAAGTAGTATTATAAGTTATTGTAAATGTTCCCAACCCAGATGCTGTTAAATTAACTAACCCAGTAGTAGGATCAATAACTCCTGGAGCACTGATAGTAAACGTTCCTCCAGCAGTAGCTACAGTAATTGGAAGAGGGTCTGCTCCGGTTAAACAGTATGTTCCAGAAGAATATGAAAAGCTAGGATCGTCTTGAGGAGATATTTCAACTGTAAAAGAGCATATCGTTGAATTTCCCACGGCATCTATAACAGTATATTGTATAGTAGTTATTCCTACAGGAAAGGTACTTCCAGAAGCTAGTCCAGAAGTTTGAGACGTAGAAGCCCCAGCACAATTATCTAACCCAGTTGGGGCAGCCCATGTAGCAATAAGATTACATTGTATTATGTTTCCAGGGCAACTAATAGTTGGATTTTCAGTATCGTTTACTGTAACTGTGAATGAACAGGTAGCAGTATTTCCTGAAGCATCAGTTACAAGATAAGTAACCGTGGTTGTTCCTACTGGGAAAACTGTACCGCTAGCTTGACCAACAGTTAATGTAGTTGAAGCCCCAGCACAATTATCCAACCCTGATGGAGTAGCGTAATTTACTGTTGCTCCACAAGTTCCAACATCATTGCCTACTGTAATGTTTCCAGGACAACTAATAGTTGGATTTTCAGTATCGTTTACTGTAACTGTGAATGAACAAGTAGCAGTATTTCCTGAAGCATCAGTTACTGTGTATTGGATTGTAGTAGTCCCTAATGGGAAAGTGCTTCCAGAAGCTGATCCAGAA
>NVVI01000014.1 GCA_002402165.1 Flavobacteriales bacterium | reverse complement strand
CTTATCATTGTGTTTTTTGAAAGAATAATACTAATTGTTGAGTATCAATATTTTAGTATTGTTCTTTCTTTTCAACATTCGACTTTAAACAACTTCAATTTAATTAATGTATTTTTACTGTATGAAAAAAATTATTTTTTTATTTTTTTATTTTTTTATTTTTTTATTTTAAATACAAATTGTATCGGACAGACTCTATATCATGCTGATTTATACAAAGGAGGTGTTACAGGAGCTGGTTTTGGGTTGGATGCAGGTAGTAATGGCTCAGGTGTTATTACTGTAAATATTCCACCAACAAGCACCATAAGAAAAGCCTTTTTAATTAGCGGAAGGCAGGGCAAAGCTCCAGATTTAACATTTTTTTTTGCAGGTAATAATTTAACTTTTGATTCTACTAAAACTGTAGGCACATTCTTTAGTTCATTTTATGGTGATACTTCAGCTACCCATATTATTGATGTTACATCTCTAATAAATCCTGTTATTAATTCTTATTCTATTAATATTTCTACTATGCAACAAGGGGGCTTTAATAGGTACAATGAATTTTATTTATATGTTTTATACGAAGAATCTACTTTTCCTATCGTTAATTCTTATTTGTACATAAATGATAAAGATTTTGGATATATTAACTACACAATTAACAATATTTCTCCTATTAACAATCTGAATGATGTAGGGTTAAGTTTATTCGGTGGCTATATTTGCCACACAAATATTTTCCCTTTTGATGGAGAAAATGTTTATGTAAATGGTAATTTCATAGGTTTGATTGGTGGGAATGATATTAATTCAGGTAGTTGTGGAGGACCTTATGGGGATTTTTATTACGAAAATAATCAGTTGTTCGGATTGAGTGATGATACTGCGAATGCTCAAATGTCAGGTTCGGATGTGTTGATAAATATGAATTCATTAGTACCTTTAAATTCTACTGGTTTTTTTTTTAGATTTTGTTTCACAAACACCAAATAATGCATCTAATGCTATTTGGTCATTTTTTTTAACTTACACGAATAACTGCGATACCTTTAGCACTACCATAACACAAAATGATACTTTATGCTTGGGCGAAAACATACAACTTAATGCCACAGGAGGTGTAAATTACAGTTGGTTTTCTGCCTTTAGCACCTTTAACGATAGTACGCTTGCCAACCCCATAGCCACACCTACTCAAACCACCACCTATATTGTTACCATAACCAACGATAGTGGTTGTGTAAAAACAGAGCAGGTTAAAATATGGGTACGCCTAGCCCCAAAGCCAGATACAGTAATTATTACACCCCAAAACTGTGGCAACCAAGATGGGACCATTACAGCAGATAATATACCCAATGGAGCTGCCCCTTTTAACATTGTTTTAACCAATTTAACAACTTTAATTACCGAACCTCAATTTTTTAATTTATTAAGTGGTATTTACCAACTAACCATTACTGATGTAAATGGCTGTGTTTGGGTAAGCGATACACTAATAATACCTGTGGTAAACAACACCCAAGCTAATTTTTATACCAACCCACTACCAAGTATAGTTAACCCTACAAGACCCATTGGTAAAGCACCTCTAGTAATTGATTTTATTAACACAAGCACTTTGGCAACCAATTATGAGTGGTTTATTATTAACCAAACAACGCAAGACACCATTTACAACACTACCCAAACTAATTTTAGTTATGAATTTACCTTTGGTGGCACCTTTGAGTTGTGCCTTATTGCTTACAACAACCTGCCAATTTGTGCCGATACGCTTTGTAAAACAATAGTAATAGATAATGATTTAAGCATAATTATTTCTAATCTATTATCGCCTAACGATGATGGTAAAAATGATACATGGTACATTGCTAATGCTAATGAACTTAAAGGCTGCTCAGTAATGATTTTTAATAGGTGGGGAAATAAATTATTTGAAACTACCAATTACAATAATGATTGGGATGGCACATACAATGGTAAAAAATTACCTGATGGAACGTATTATTATACTATCGTGTGCGAAGATAAAACCTATAAAGGAGCATTAACCTTGTTGAGGGCTAAATAATATTTGTCCCGATAGCCATCGGGAGGCTTTTGAGGTGAAAATTATTTTAATTCCTTAGCCAAAAACTTTGCAGTATGACTTTGTTTATTACGTATTATTTCTTCTGGGGTTCCCTCTGAAACAATTGTTCCTCCATGCAGACCAGCTTCTGGTCCAATATCCACTATATAATCAGCAACTTTTATGATATCCATATTATGTTCTATAATTAACACGGTATTACCTAGGTTAACCAATTTGTTAATTACTTCTAGGAATATTTTAATATCATCAAAATGTAATCCTGTTGATGGTTCATCTAAAATATAAAAGGTTTTTCCTGTTTGTTTTTTAGAAAGCTCTGAGGCTAGTTTTACTCGTTGAGCTTCTCCGCCTGACAAAGTTGTTGATGGTTGTCCTAAATGAATATACCCCAACCCAACATCTTGTAATGTTTTTATTCTTTGAATTATTGAAGGAATGTTTTCAAAAAAATCTACTGCTTGATTTATTGTTAGATTTAATACATCACTAATTGATTTTCCTTTATATCGAACTTCTARYGTTTCTCTATTRTAYCTTTTTGAATTACAATCTGTACAKGYWACATAAACATCSGGTAAAAAAYTCATYTCWATAGTTTTTATACCAGCACCTTTACAAATTTCGCATCTACCTCCTTTTACATTGAAAGAGAACCTTCCAGGCTTATATCCTCTTATCTTAGCATCAGGCAAATTACTATAAAGCAACCTTATATCAGTAAAAACTCCTGTATATGTTGCTGGATTTGACCGAGGTGTACGCCCAATAGGAGATTGGTCTATTTCTATAATTTTATCAATATGCTCTAATCCACTTATTGATTTATATGCCAATGGATTTTTAACAGCTTTATAGATATATTGGTTTAAAATTGGATACAAAGTTTCATTAACCAAGGTAGATTTTCCACTTCCAGAAACTCCTGTTACACAAATTAATTTGCCTAAAGGAATTTTTAAATTAACTTTTTTAAGATTATTACCTATTGCACCCTTTAGTTCAATAAATTTACCATTTCCTTTCCTTCTTTTTTTAGGAACTTTAATCTCATTTTTACCACTTAAAAAATTAGCTGTTTCCGAGTCATTTTTTAAAAATATCTTTGGCTCTCCTGTCGATACGATCTTCCCTCCTTGTAACCCAGCTTTCGGTCCTATGTCTATAATATAATCTGATGAAAGCATAATTTCCTTATCATGCTCGACAACAATTATAGAATTACCTATATCWCTTAACTCTTTTAAAGATTTTATTAATTTTTGATTATCCCTTTGATGTAAGCCAATACTTGGCTCATCTAAAATATAAAGCACATTAACCAGCTGAGAACCTATTTGAGTAGCCAACCTTATTCTTTGTGCTTCACCTCCTGACAAAGTCCTCGAACTCCTGTTTAAGGACAAATAAGTTAGCCCAACATCTAATAAAAACTTGATTCTAGTATTAATCTCTTTAAGTACTTCTTTTGCAATTATTTGCTGATTTTTAGAAAGTTTTTTTTGTACGGTACTAGACCAATTGTAAAGAGACTCTATATCCATATTAGCAACTTCTACTATTGATYTATTATCAATTTTGAAATACAAYGCATCTTTTTTCAGCCTACTCCCACCACAAGCTGAGCACTCTATTTTGTTCATAAAACTATTCGCCCACCTCCCAATCGATTTGTTTTTGTTTTCTTCGAACTGTCGAATGATAATATTAATAATTCCTTCAAACTCTATGTTGTAATCAGATGTTACACCAGCTATTTCTTGTTTAACAGTTAATGTTTCTGTTGAACCATTTAATAAATAATCTATTGCTTCATTAGGTATTTCATTAATTGGAGTAGTTAAAGTAAATTCATATTTCTTACCTATAGCTTCAATCTGTCTAAAAGTCCAGTTATTTTTATACTCTCCTAAAGGGACAATTCCTCCCTTACTAATTGTTGAATTCTGATTTGGAATGATTTTTTTAATATCAATTTCAGAAACCAATCCTAAACCATTACATTTTTTACAAGCTCCGTATGGTGAGTTAAAAGAAAATAGATTTGGAGCAGGCTCATCGTATGAAATTCCAGTAGTTGGACACATTAAATTTTTACTAAGTAAAGTGTATTTGTTCTCTGCTACATCAAAAATCATAATAGATCCTTTGCCATGCTTCATAGCTATGGAAACAGAATCAGAAATGCGCTTTTTATCTTCTTTTTTAACTTTAATCTGATCTATCACAATTTCAATGTCATGAGTTTTATATCGATCTAATTTCATGCCTGGAGCAATAGTAGTTAGCACTCCATTAATTCTAACTTTTACAAATCCTTGTTTTGATATTTGATTAAATAAATCTTGATAATGTCCTTTCCGACCTTTAACAACTGGGGCTAAAACAATTAGCTTTTTGTTTTCATATTTCTTTATAATTAATTCCGTGATTTGAGAAATGGTGTATTTCACCATCTTTTCTCCAGTATTATATGAATAAGCTTCTGAAGCTCTTGCAAATAACAACCTAAAGAAATCATAAACTTCGGTAATAGTACCAACTGTCGATCTTGGATTTTTACTAATTGTTTTTTGTTCTATGGAAATAACTGGACTTAATCCACTAATCTTATCTACATCAGGGCGTTCCATATTTCCTAAAAACTGACGAGCATAAGCTGAAAATGTTTCTAAATATCTACGCTGACCTTCTGCATAAATAGTATCAAAGGCTAAAGATGATTTTCCGCTACCACTTACTCCTGTTATTACAACAAGTTTATTTCTTGGGATTTTTACAGAAATATTTTTAAGATTATGTACTCTCGAACCTACTACTTCAATAAACTCTTCTTTATCGTCAATCATCAATAGATTTATTGATGTTCTTTTTAGATATCATAAATAAAATTCCAAAAACAACTAAAAAATAGATAACAAAAATAACAGTATAAATGTGAGTCCATACCTCAATTCTTGAAATTACACATACAACTATTACAGATGAAATAATTGAAATTAGAGCAATTACTGCTGCTACTTGTTTTTCTGATAATCCAAGATAAGATAGGTGGTGAGTCGTGTGATCCTTACCTCCAACAAACGGAGATTTTCCTTTGCTTATTCTTTTTATCACTACAGTTGTGGTATCTACAATTGGAATAATAAAGGATAATAAAGGGATCAATAATTGTCTAGATACTGAGAATTCTACTGCTGAGATGGGATTCCATAAATAATTAATGCTTAATGCTGCTAACAGCACTCCCAAATATTGACTGCCTGTATCCCCCATAAACATTTTAGATGGGTTCCAATTAAAATATAAAAAGCCTAATAACGATGCTAATAATCCTACAACTATGGTTGTTCCAACACTATCTGTTTCATGGTTAAAAAGCATTAAAAACAACATCGTAAAGCTTATAACTATAGAGACAATAGTTGTTATTCCATCCATATTATCCAGCATATTAATGGAATTCATTAAACCAACAACCCATAATATGGTTAATGAATAATTAATAAGATTGCTTTCAAATATATTAATGTAATTCCCAGAATAAATAAGAATTACTCCACATAAAATCTGAGTTAAAAATTTTAATACAGGACGTGTGTTGTAGGCGTCATCAGACAACCCCATTAAGAAACCTAATGATGTTGCACCAACTATTCCTGTATATCTAAAATCTATATTACTGCCTGAATAAGAGAAGATAAAAGAATGAAGAATAATAGATAATAAAAACATAATGTAAAAAACTAAGCCACCTAGTGCAGGTTTTACCTGATCACTCCATCTTATAATAGTTTCTTTTTCATTTCTAATGCCAAGCGTTTTAACAAATCGGAGCATTATACTATTAATTAAAAGTGAGAATAATAACGCCCCTAAAAAAAATAAAATATGTTTAAATGAAAATAAGTGCATTAAAATGGGCTTACATATTGATTGAAATTTTGTGCTTTTTTGTCTTTTTCTGATAGAATAGGATGATCAATTCCCCAATAGATGTTTAAATTTTTATCGTTCCATAAAATAGCATCTTCAGATGCAGCATTATAAAAATTATTACACTTATAAGAAAAAATAGTATCATCTTCTAAGGTTAAAAAGCCATGAGCAAACCCTTCTGGAATGTAAAACATTTTTTTATTTGATGCTGAAAGCTCTACAGAACAATACTTTCCATAAGTTTTTGAATTTTTTCGTAAATCAACAGCTATATCTAGGACAATACCTTGAACCACTCTAATTAATTTCGATTGTGAAAAAGGAGGTTTTTGAAAATGCAACCCTCTTAAAACATTTTTTTGAGATAAGGATTGGTTGTCTTGAACAAAAACATCAATTATTCCATTTTCATCAAATTCATCTTTATTATAAGATTCATAAAAATAACCTCTGCCATCTTCAAACACGTTTGGTTCAATAATAACAAGCCCCTCAATCTCTACATCAATAAACTCCATTCAAATTATTTTTTCCTACCAAATATTCCATTTAAAAAGCCTTTACTCTCCTTAGGCTCATCCTCATAATAGCCACCATAACCATAACCATAACCACCTCCATAACCATAACCACCTCCATAACCATAACCATAGCCCCCGCCATAAGCACCTTTCCCATGTTCTACAGCATTCAAAATTATAGACAGATTTTTAATTCCGTTATCTAAAATAAGTCTATCTACATTATTAACAAAATACTTTTTAGAGTACTCATTTTTAAAAACATAAATAGGGTAGTCAGCTTCTCTAAGAATTTCCATTGCATCAGATACTAAACCAATTGGAGGGTTATCTACAATTACAAAATCGTATTCTATTTGCAATTCTTTAACAATATTGAGCAATTCTCCATTGATTATTAACTCTGATGGATTTGGAGGTATAGGTCCAGAGGTTATAAAATCTAAATTTTCTAACTCACTATGATGAATACATTCTGATATTTTTTTACTTTTTATTAAGAGTGTGCTCATGCCAACTGCATTTTCAACTCCAAATCCTAAATGGATTTTAGGCTTTCTCATGTCTAAATCCAAAATCACTACTTTTTTTCCAGAATAAGCAATAATTCCTGCAATATTAATTGCACAAAATGTTTTTCCCTCTCCAGAAACGGTTGAAGTTACAGCCAACAATTTTTTACCTTCGGTACCAGAAATAAATTGCATATTAGAGCGAATGGCTCTGAATGATTCGGCTATTATCGATTTTGGATTCTTATTTACCACTAATTGTGAAACTGGAATATCATGCTTATACTTTGGAATAATTCCTAAAATAGTAATATCCGTATAAGAGTGTCTAATAATTTCATCTACAGACGAAATAGTATTTTTTAAAATATATTTAACCAACAATAAAACCAAACTTAGCACAAACCCTATGATAGAAGCAAAAAGAAGAATAATATTTTTCTTAGGAAACACAGGGTTTATTGAAACTATTGCTCTATCTAATATTTTATGTTGAGTAACAAACCCAGCATCCGAAATAGAATACTCAGTCCTTTTTTCCATTAAAAGATTGTAAAATTTTTCATCTAGAGAAAGCACTCTTTGTAAACGAGCATATTCTAACTCTTCGGCTGGAACATTTAAAAATTTCTTTTCAACATCATCAATACTCTTTAAAATTTCTACCCTTCTTATAGATAGTTTTGAGATAGATGAATTTATGCTTTCAAAAAGAACTTTCTTTTGAACATTAATCTGATGCTTCAAAGATTTAACCACTTCATTATTCTTTGTAACTTCATATTGTAAATTTTCCTGTCTAAATAAAAGTTCCTTTAAAGTAGTAATCAAAGACATTATTCCACCTGCATATTCAGTTCCAGCTAAAATTGGCAATAACTCATAAACGTCAATATCTTTATCATTTGAAGATATTGACGTCTTAATTTCTTCCAAAATCTTTTTTTGCAAATCAATATTGAATAAATCATTTTCTAGCTTACTACTTCTATCAAAATAAATTGAAGAACGATCAAGTGTAGAAAAATTAGTTCCTTCCTGAAACTCTTGAATCCTATTCTCTGCACCTTTTACACGATTATAATACTTATCTAATTGTTGATCGATAAACTGTAAAGCTTTTTTAGAACTTTTACTCCGCTCTTCAATATCATAATCTATATATTCATTTGCTACAGCAGTAATAATCTCTTTAGCTTTTTCTCCATTATTATCTTGAAAACTTATATTAATCGTTTTTGCAGCATTGTTCAAAGGGAATACAGCTAATTTACCAATGTATGCAAATGTCAATTTATCATAATCATTAATCTTAAAAAACAAATCTCCACCTTGAGGGGTAACATATAAATCTTTGTCTAAAAGGCTTATTTTTAATTCCACTTTAGGATGATTAATCGTTTCATTTACATTAAAATCACCTATTACCTTATCATTTTGTGTCAATCGAAACTTATAATCATCAATAAACTCAACAAAAAATGATTGTCCAAGAATTGTAGAATCTTTTATGACATAGCTTACTTTAATTGGTGTTGATCTATACAATTCATTAATTAGAATTTCACCTTTTCTATAATAACTTACATCTATTGGAATTCTTTTTAAAGCCCTCTTAAACAGCAACTTAGACTTGAGTATCTCAACATCTTTTGAAAGACTATTTGTTTCTTGAAATTCACGAACCTCTAAAACCTTACTTGCAGTGTTAAGTGAGCTAACTTGGTAGACTAATACTGATTCATAAATAGGGGTAGTATATCTGAGGTAGATAAATGCTCCCATTAAGCATACTGCTATTATTATAGCAAATGATAATAAATTTTGCTTTAATAAATGAAAAAACAATATTGGATCAGACTCAGTATTTAAATTTGACCTTTTTCTTGTTTTTTCTTCGTTTATATTATTTGATGAGTTATTTTCCTCCATCTAAATCACGGGTTATTCGCATTATTAATTACTATTAGTAAAGTTAATGTACTAGCAATTAAACTCACTATAGGAGCGATATCTCTTACTAATTCCTGCAAATAATCAGAACGAGGTTCAACATAAATCATATCATTTGCTTGTAAGACAAAATCAGATCGTTTAATTCCTTCTATTGTGGTAAAATCAAATAAATAAACTTTTGGATTTTTTAAATCTCCTCTAATAAGTTTAATCCGACTAGCTTTTGCCAATTTAGTTAAACCTCCAACTGCTCCCAAGGCTTCTAAAATTGTCATATTATCATTAGCTAAAGGTATTATTTTCGCCTTACCACTCCCACCAGGAAAAACAGTTATTCTTTTATTAACTACTTTAACTTGCACAAAAGGTTTAATGTAATATTTCGCATATTTTTCTTCTAATAATGTTTCAACTTCTTTTATCGTTTTACCTTTCAAGTTAATTCTTCCAATTATAGGAAGTTTAGTTTGGCCATCAAATTCAACCAAATACTGAAAATTATTATTACTTGCAATTGTGGTCTGTTGCTCTTTTATAGCAGTAAAATCAACCAACAGACTACCATCGTTAGTGTAGAGTCTAAATTCTATTATATCACTAGGTGACATAATGTATTCAGTAGATGTATCTGATGGCGGGGGATCAAAAGGGTAATTCTTACCTGTTTTCATCATTACATTTGAATTATAATTACATGAAAACAATGAAGTTATGATCACAAGTATTACAACGCTTTTAAATCTCTTTATGCTCATCTCTTATTTCTTTTACAATTTAACAAATCTATTAAAATCTACTGAAAAACACACGAATTTTCAGTTATTGTTTAACAATGATAAATAGAGTTTTTTCATATCATTTACTAAGCGCATATAATGAAATTCCTTTTTCACAAAATGCCAACCTTTTTCTCCCATCTTTTTTCTTAACCTAGCATCTTCAACCAATTTTAGCAAAGACAAAACAATTTCCTCCTTATTATTAGACTCAACAACAAATGCTGTTTCATCTTTCAATACAATGTTTCTCACCCCTCCTACATCGGTTGTTACTATTGGATTACCTGAAGCTTGCGCTTCAATTAATGTAACAGGTGTGCCTTCATTTAACGAAGTTAAAGTAATAATATCCATCCCAGCATTAACCCAATCAATGTCTTTAATCCATGATGTTAACGTAACTGTTGATGGCCTTTGCTCAGCACTCCATTCTACATAATCAAGTTTAATACGTTTTAACTGATCAATTAGTTTGTTTTTATCTTCCCCATCACCTATTAAAAAAGCACGAATTTTCTTTTCTGTTCTTTTTTGAAGCTCATTAATCGCATCTATAAATAAAGCATGATTCTTTATTGGAACCAACCTGCCAATAATTCCAATTGCTATCTCATCATCTTTAATATCATAATTCTCTCTAAATGATTTCCGTTTTCCCTCTATATTTTCGTTGAATTTATCTAAATCAAATCCCAATGGTATCATTGCAATTTTATCTTCACTACATATATTATGATGTTTCCAAAGTTCTTCTTTTTGAATGTCGCTAATTGCTATTATTTTAGTTGAAAGTTTTGATAATTTACGCTCAGCATTTTTATAGAACGAAGTTTCTGATTTACCAAAATAAGAATGAAAAACATGTCCATGAAAAGTATGAATAATGATTGGAACATTACATTTATGTGCAGCATAACGACCAAGTGCTCCAGCTTTCGCAGCATGGGTGTGAACTATGTCTGGTTGATATTCACGAATTATTTTTTTAATTTTTTTATAGGCTTTTAAATCTCCAGTAAGTGTTATTTTTCGCTTCATTTCTGGAATAATAATAGGTTTAACACCCAATTCCTCCAATATGAATTCCGAGCTCTCCTCTTCTTCGTATTTAACTCCTCCTATTAATAAAGTCTCAAATTCTGGCTCAAGGTACTTAGATAAGTACGCTGCATTAAAACTTGGACCTCCTAAATTAAAACGATTGATAATTCTTAATACTTTRATTTTCCTGTTTTTACCTTCCATTAATCYTGTAAATATTTCCTCCACCAYGTATTAAACACAATTAATGCCCAAATGGTTGCTTGWACATCTTCAGGATTATTAGAAAATAACTGTTTTTTTAATTCTCTCGTAGCTGAAACGTTAAATATACCTTGCTCTTCAATAAAATCATCATCCAACAAATCATTTTCAATTTTTGACCTTAATTCATTCTTAAACCAATCCAATAAAGGAACTTCAAACCCATGTTTTGGTCGTTTATAGATTTCCTCAGGCAACTCTTCTCTAAATGTATCTTGAAGAATTTTCTTCTTCATACCTGTGTTAATCTTAAACGCAACAGGTAACGAAAATGCAAAATTTACTAATCGATGATCTAAAAATGGCGTTCTAACTTCTAAACTATTCGCCATACTCATACTATCAACTTTTCGGAGCATATCATTGGTTAACACCATTTTCATATCTGTATAAAGCACATCATTTATGTCTCCATCTCTACGAACATGTTTCAATAGCCCCTCTTTCCTCTTTTTATATTCAAAAGCAGTATCACTTAAGCGTTGAGGATTAAAAATCAAGTCTTCTTTTAGCAAATAGTTTGCTTTTTCTTCATTAATAACAGATGCCCATTGCCAATATCTAGCTTTATTAGTAAGCTTGGCACCTAAACTAAATTTGTGAAGTTGCCTATTGAGATTTGTAAATTTTGAGTTCCTCGATTTTGGCAAACTAGTCCACAAAGGATGGGCAATTTTAACGATAGACTCTTTTAAGCCAGGGTGACGAGATTTAAATTCTGCCATATGCTTATTGTAGCCAGAAAACATTTCATCAGCACCATCACCAGAAAGAGCAACGGTTACATGCTTCTTTGTATACTTGCTTAATAAATAAACAGCTATAGCTGAAGAATCAGCAAATGGTTCATCGATGTAATCTAAAATATCATTTAAATTTTCGTACAAATCATCATTAGTCAAAGAAAAAACGTGGTGATTACTTCCTATTTTTTTTGCAACAGCATTAGCATAAATCGTTTCATCAAAAAATGGTTCATCTTTATATCCGATTGAGAAAGTTTGTAAATCTGGTTTATGCTTTTTTGCCAATAAACTTATAATAGAAGAATCTACTCCTCCACTTAAAAAAGTGCCTATAGGTACATCGGAAACTAATCTTTTCTGAACTGCATCATCCAACAAATTGTAAAGCATCTCTTTTGCCTTGCCATAATTCATAGCGTTGGTCTGCAAAGTTACTTCTTGATTTTCTGGAATTTCATAATACTCTTCCTCTTTTATTTCATTGCCAATTTTGTTAATGTTCTTTAGAAAAAGAAAATGACCTGGTTTTAGCTTTTTAACATTTTCTAATATTGAATTATGGGTAGGAATATAATTGAACTGCAAATAATTAAATAAACTCACTTTGTCAATTTCTTTTTTAATATTAAAAGTTAAAATGGCTTTTAACTCTGATGAAAAAATAAATTGCTCACCATCAAAATAATATAAGAGTGGCTTAATCCCCATCCTATCTCTTGCAATAAATAAGGAGTTTTTCTTATTATCATAAACAGCAAAAGCAAAAAAACCATTTAATTTTTCCAAACATTCCTTGCCATATTTTATGTAGAGGTTTAATAAAACTTCTGTGTCAGAATTAGTTATAAATGCAACGCCTTCAGCAATTAGTTCTTCTTTTAATTCTTGGTAATTATAAATTTCTCCATTAAAAATAATGGTATATCTTTCTGTTTCATCTTTAAAAGGTTGATTGGCTGCTTCTGATGTATCAATAATAGAAAGTCTTGCATGACCAAGTGACAAACCATCAAACTTCGCTGTGTTTCTATTATCTGGTCCTCTTTTAGAAAGTGTTTTTGTAGCTGTAACAATTTTGCTCAGCTCTTTCTCATTTGAAGATATAATTCCTACAATTCCACACATAAATCACTGTACGCTCAGAGCTTAATAAAGTTCAGACAAGTATAAACAAATTTCATCTTAATAATTGTAAATAGCCTTTATAGATTTCATCTTCCGTTTCAATAATATAATAATAAGTTCCATCTGGGACTATTTGTGCCGCAGTAGTTCTACCATCCCAATGTGCTCCATTGTTTTTTGTATTAAATACAAGTTGCCCCCAACGATTATAAACGTTAACACTTTTAAAAGGAAAGTCTAAGAAAAATAAATCATTCATTCCGTCTCCGTTTGGGGTGAAAACATTAGGAATTTCAGGATCAACATCTGAGCATTCGGGCTTTCCTCCTAAATAAACATCATCTACATAGTAAATAGCATTATAAGATCCATCAAAACCTGTGGACTAGTGTAAATTATTTGGTGAAATRCTTGTGATACTCATAGGGTGAAAATTTCCAATAATTAGATATTCTTCCCCACCAACTGCAATGAAAGATCCTGACAACTCAACCCATTCAACAGCTTCTGAAATTATATCATTATGATTATATATAGGAGTGATACTAATATCATAATTTAAAGAATTAATTAATTGACTAGATAATGCTATCCCCATGTTATTTGAAACATAAACAGAATTATCAAACAAAGAAACYTTAAAACACCAATAATACTCCTCTCCAGATACTAAAGGTTCTTTTAATTTAACTTGAGCATAACTCTTCTCATTTGGGCTACCTTGCGAAATACCATAAATAGTAACTGTTATGTAAGCATCTCCATCATAAGCTGATTGATAGCCATATCCATAACTGTTCGTAGGAACTCCAAAAAGATTATTGGTATCGCAAGCGTTGAAATAAGTAAATGGACTAGGGGTTGGGGCTGTCCAATCAGCAGTRAAAAARYWTCCAAATGMATGATATGGACATTCGACCTTTTCTTCAAAACTTGGRTTAGGAACAAGGTTTTGAGTTAAAGAGTRTTTGCAATARCTTAAGAGAATAATTATGAAGAATAGCTTTTTCACAGATGTGTGTTGTGCTTATWAAAAAAGTTATACGCTATTAATTAAAAGAAGTTATTGATTTCTGTTTCCTTTTATAGCTGCTTTATAATCAGGTTCTTTTAAAAAAGGTTTAATTTCTTCTCTAGTAATCTGCTTTTGCAATTTAAATAAAATTTTAAAATACGCTTCTTTTGTCATAGAATCATGATGTAGTAATCCCTCGTGAGCTTGCCGCGTTTGAAATAAGTTAAATCCTAATAATAAAAACATAACTGTTAGCATAGAAATTTTATAAACCTGTGAAAGCTTATATATTTCTTGAATAAAATAAGCCAAGCCAAAAGCCAATAATGGAAACATATCTATCATCGTTCTAGATCCAAAGCTACCTCCAAACCACCATGTCCACCAACAACTCATTACATAAACATAAGACACAATAGTAATACTCAGAGCAAAAGCCAATTTATCTTTTTTCTTAATCAAGTAGATTAATCCCACTAATGAAAAAACCATAATTGGAGTATAGAGCAACCATCCATTTCTAAAACTAAATAACAAATTTACTACCTGTGGAYTATTAAAGAAAAAGCCTTCTGCTGAATATGAATAATAGATGTAATTACCAGTAGCTATTTTCCAATARATAAATTGRGGKATCCAGRTTATAAAWRCAAATAAAAAAATGRTTAMAAYTTTTAAAATATGGGACTTAAAAAAGARTACTCTCYCTTTCAGTTGATTGATATTGTTAATGTTAAAAAATAAAGGGAAAAGTAAAACTAAGATCATAGTAGGCCTAACCAAAATCATTAATCCAAACAATAACCCAAGCACTATACTCAATTTAAGTGTAGGTTTTTTGTACCAAATAAAAACACAATATAATGCAATGGACAATAAACAAAAAAGATAATTATGAGGCATTCCCACGCTTATCACAACATAATAATAGAGGTTAGTACCTAACCCTATTAATAACAATGTTAATACAACAATATTAGCAGAAAAATACTCGCGGAGTAATTTACGCAAATAAATAAACCCAATTAATAAATAAAATAAACTACTCATCGCTATTCCAAATTTATAAGGTGGGGAATAGCCACTTGCAATTTTATCAGTAATTAGTGCATAAAAATGACTCGCAAAGAAAAAAGGAGAATAAAGTATTGACATCCCCATAGATGTTTTAAAAACCTTTTTACCATCTTCGTTTTTATGATGCCAAAAAATGTGTTGGTACTCATCAAATTTTTCATTTGGGTTTTCTAATGTAACATCTCCATAAATAAAAGTAGCAGGCAAGTAGGCATAGTAACCTACTACATCCCATGCAATAATTCTATCTGCTTTATTCCAATGTTTTAAATTGAAGATAGTGTAAGTAGAAATAAGGATAAGAAGTAGAATTATCCATGTATCTTTTTCTATTTTTTTAAGGGATTGTAACACAGTTTAAATGTATAAAAAAATTCCTCTTGAATTTCAAGGGAATTTTTTTATAGATACTTAGACAAGCTCAGTATGACAAAAAAACTACATATGAATTACTTCATCGTAAGCTGCTGCTGCTGCTTCCATAATCGCTTCACTCATTGTTGGGTGAGGATGTACTGTTTTAATTAATTCGTGACCTGTAGTTTCTAATTTTCTAATGGCAACAATTTCAGCAATCATCTCTGTAACATTGGCACCAATCATATGTCCACCTAATAACTCGCCATATTTGGCATCAAAAATCAATTTAACAAATCCATCTTTATGCCCAGCAGCGCTAGCTTTACCAGATGCAGAAAAAGGGAATTTACCAACTTTAATATCATAACCAGCTTCCTTAGCTGCTGCTTCAGTCATTCCAACAGAAGCAACTT
The DNA here is from genome assembly GCA_002402165.1 of Flavobacteriales bacterium. Lineage (GTDB taxonomy): Bacteria > Bacteroidota > Bacteroidia > Flavobacteriales_E > Vicingaceae. The sequence continues at coordinate 64,537 of NVVI01000014.1, read as the reverse complement.
CTGGAGCACAATAAGTGCAACCAGGAATGTTTCCATAATCTAATGGTTCAACATCCATTCCTGAAATTTTCTCTACACAAATAATTCCCTCAGCAGAAGCAACGTGTGCTAAAGCAGGTCCTTTTACTACATCTCCAATTGCGTAATATCCTGGAATGTTAGTTTGATAATAGTCGTTAGTGATAATAATATCATTATCAGTTGCAATACCAACATCTTCTAATCCTATGTCTTCAATATTTCTTTTAATTCCAACGGCAGAAAGAACAACATCACATTCTATTGTCTCTTCACCTTTTTTAGTCTCTACTAAAACTTTACACCCTGCACCAGAAGTATCAACACTTTTTACAGAAGATTTAGTCATTACATTAATTCCAGATTTTTTGAAAGAACGACCCAACTGTTTTGATACATCAACATCTTCAACAGGAACGATGTTATCCATAAATTCAACAATTGTAACTTCAACACCCATTGCTTTATAGAAATATGCAAACTCTACTCCTATTGCACCTGAACCAACAACTACCATCTTCTTAGGTAATTTAGGTAAAACTAAAGCCTCTCTATATCCAAATATCTTTTTCCCGTCTTGTGGTAAAAATGGTAATTCTCTTGAACGCGCTCCAGTTGCAATAATAATATTATTAGCAGCATACTCTTTTACTTTCCCTTTGTCATCTGTAACATCAATTTTTTTACCCGCCTTAACTTTTCCAGTTCCAACGATAACATCAATCTTGTTCTTTTTCATTAAAAACTGTATGCCGTTACTCATCCCATCAGCCACATCTCTACTTCTTTTTACGATGGCAGGGAAATCAGCATCAGCACCTTTAATTTTAATGCCGTAATCTTCTGCATGATTAATGTAATCAAAAACATTTGCACTTTTTAATAAAGCTTTCGTTGGAATACACCCCCAGTTTAAGCAAATTCCACCCAACTCTGCTCTTTCAATAATAGCTGTTTTCAAACCTAATTGAGAAGCTCTAATAGCTGCAACATAACCGCCAGGTCCACTTCCTACAACAATAATATCGTAACTCATATCTTAATGTTTAATTTCTTAATGAACGGCTAAATTAGTTAAAAAGTAGAAAGTTTATAAAGTAGAAAGTTAAAAAGTTTATAAAGTAGAAAGTTTCTAATCGCATTATACTTTATACTTTTAACTTTCCAACTTTTAACTCGTATTTAATGAAATACATCGTTTCTTATCAAAAACCCAACAATCATTACATTGATATTGAATACATTATTGATAATGTAAATTCAGGTACACTTCAAGTTCAATTGCCAGCTTGGCGACCAGGAAGATATGAGTTAGGAAACTTTGCTAAGAGTATTCAAAAATGGGAAGCCTTTGATAACAATGGCACTACTCTTTCTTTAAAAAAAGTAACCAAGGACTTATGGGAAGTGGAAACAAAAGGAAATAAAATCATACACATTAAATACAATTACTTTGCAAATGAAATTAATGCTGGTTCTTCATATTTAGATGACAAACAACTTTATATTAATGGGGTAAATTGTTTTTTATATGTCCCAGATAGAATTGATGAGCAATATGAATTGGAATTGATAATTCCTTCAGATTATGAAGTAGCTTCAGGATTAAAATCAATTGAAAAAAATAAATTTATTTGTAAAAATTTTCACGAATTAGTTGATTGTCCATTGATTGCCAGTAAAAGTTTGCAACACCATACTTATGATGAAAGCGGAGTGAAGTTTCACATTTGGTTTCAGGGAGAATGCAAACCTAATTGGGAATTATTAGAAACCGATTTTAGAAAATTTAGCAAAGCTCAAATTGAAGCTTTTGGCGATTTTCCTGTTGAAGAATATCATTTCTTGTTTCAGATATTAACACACAGAACTTACCATGGAGTTGAGCATTCAAATTCTACTGTAATATCTTTAGGCCCTTCTTATGATATTTTTAGAACAGGAGGTTGGTATAATGAACTATTGGGAGTAAGCTGTCATGAGCTGTACCACACTTGGAATGTAAAACAAATTAGACCTATAGAAATGCATCCTTATGATTATAGTAAAGAAAACTATACTGAATTAGGTTATATTACTGAAGGAGTAACTACTTATTATGGTGATAAATTTCTCTTTACTTCTGGTGTGTTCGATTGGAAGCAATATGCAAAAACATTTAATAAATTACTTGATAAACACTTTAATAATTTTGGTGTAAACAATTATTCGGTTGCCCAATCTTCTTTTGATACTTGGCTGGATGGTTATGTAAAAGGAACTCCAGGAAGAAAAGGTTCAATATATACAGAAGGAGCTTTAATAGCTTTTATGACTGACATTTTTATTCTTCAAAACACCAACAATAAAAAATCGTTGAACGATGTTATGAAAATTTTATATGAAGATTATGCCAAGCAARGYAAAGGTGTTTCTGATAGCRATTATAAAARTGTTATTGAACAAGTTGCTGGAATTTCTTATGATGAAATTTACAATCACTTTTTGCATGGAACTACAGACTATGAAGAAAAACTAAAAGAAAGTCTGAATTATATTGGTTGCGAATTAAAAATTGAACCTTCAAAAAAATACAACGAAGCCTATTTAGGATTTATTGTTCGTTATGAAAACTCCAATTGTATAGTTGATAATATTTATCCCAATTCAATTGCTGAAGCAAACGGTCTATCCATTAATGATGAAATCATTGCAATTAATGGAATTAAAGTGAATAGTAATCTTTCCGAGTGGTCATCATACTTTAAAACTGAAGAAATTGCTTTATCTGTTAAACGTGAGTTAGGAATTATCGTGAAAATTAAACTAACAACTTCTGATGAAATTTATTTTAAGATTTATTCTAATGTAAAAACAGAAGAATCAGAAAATTTTAAGGTTTGGAGTAAGTAGTTAACTGTGTCTAGTTTCCTGCCTTCGCAGGAAAGGAATTATTTTAACAAGTAACTACTTCCCTGATGAAGTGCAACATTTCGACAAGCTCAATATAAACTCCAGTCAGGAATCCAGACACAGTAAGTTACTGTTTTTCTGGATTCCTGACTTCGCGGACAAGAAGTAAAGTAATAAAGATGAAGACATTTTATGTTTACATATTAGCTAGTAAGAGAAATGGAACTTTATATATTGGTTTAACTAACAATATAGAAAGGAGAATGTTAGAACATAAAACCAAAGTAAACAAAGGCTTTTCTTCTAAATACAATGTAAAATTGTTGGTTTATTTTGAAGAATTTGAATCTTATGTTGATGCTTCTACTCGTGAAAGACAAATGAAAAAATGGAGAAGATTGTGGAAATTGAATTTAATTGAAAAAGACAATCCTGATTGGAAAGATTTATCTGAAACTTGGTATGACTAATATAATGAGTAATACGCTGCGTCTGGATTCCTGTCTGCACAGGAAAGAATACGGCAACTCCTTCCCTGATGGAGCGTAGCGGAAGTCAGAGAACCAGTTTGGGAGTGAGTTGCTAATAGTTAGAGGCTGTGTCTAGTTTCCTGCCTTCGCAGGAAAGGGGTTTCTTCGAACTTATTAACACAACCCACATCTTTCTACAAACCCATATAAATCAATACGATTTTATTCGATAAGTAACATTATTCTATAGATTGTTAATAATTTTTACTCGATAAAACTTGCCCAATGCTTTTTATCTTTCTATATTGGTCGTCTAACTAATTAAAAACATGTTTAACTAACAATTTAAAATTATGAGTGAAGAAACTACAGAATCAACAGGAGGAATGTCTTCTGAATCAACAGGAGGAGGAGCTCCAGAAGCAGGAAAAAGACCTRTATTTTTAACAGTATTATGTATTTTATCTTTTATTGCAGCTGGATTTGGGATATTAGGGTATATCACACTTATTGGCGTTGCAACTGCAGCATCTGCAATAGCTGGAGCAGCCAGTGATGCTATGGGAGCAGTTGAAGGTATGGAAGGCATGGAAGATTTTGGTGATGCAATGGCGGCTGTGGCTGGGCCAAGTATTGGAATGATGTGGGCAAATATAGTTGTAGGATTTTTAGCAACAATTGCAGGTCTTGTTGGAGTACTAAAAATGTGGAAATTAAAGGAACAAGGCTTTATGATTTACGCTGGAGCAACAATTGTTTCTATAATTATGAGTATTATTTATACTGGATTTATGATAAACATTGTTGGAATTGTTATTGGAGGTGCATTTATTGCAATGTACTATGTAAACAAAAAACACATGACAGCTTAGTTTTAATTAAGCTAAAATTAATTCAAAAACTCCAGCTTACTTAAGTTGGAGTTTTTTTATTTCTCAAATTAAAATTTATCTTATATTTGAATCCTGAMAATACTRTYAGRANWTTTTTTTCAATCWATAATTATGGAACAACAACAANANNTTACTCCGCAAAATCAACAAAATTTACCAAATTCTGTTGCAGTATTAGTATTAGGAATATTATCAATTGTATTTTGCTGGTGCTACGGAATACCAGGTTTAGTACTTGGAATTATTGCCTTAATAATGGCAAAAAAAGCTAACGCATTATATCTGAATTCTCCTGACTCCTACTCTGAAAGTTCGTATAAAAACATGAGAGCAGGCAGAGTATGTGCCATTGTTGGTCTATGCTTATCTAGTGTTTATGCTGTTATTATAATTATATATGTGGCTATAATAGGAGCTGCAATCGGTGGCGGTCTTTTACAAGGTTTAGGAGGAGGATTCTAAGCAAACCGTATCTTAAAAAAAGCCCTTGAATTAATAATTCAAGGGCTTTTTTTGTGTGAAATTGACTTGTCACCCTGAGCTTGTCGAAGGGCTTAACAAATTAGATTCTTCAGTTCGTTCTGTATATACTTCGCCTATCCTTCGACAAGCTCAGGATGACAAAGCATGACAAAACATTGTCCAGAATGACATTATAATTTTTTATTTCGTTGGCAATACTTTGGTAGAAACCTCCCCAAAACCAACTCTTACACCATCTTTCTCAGCATAACCTCTCATTATCACCGTATCATTATCTACAATAAATTTACGTTCTGTTCCATCAGCCATGGTAACTGATTTGGTTCCTTTCCAACTAATTTCTARCATAGARCCATAAGCRSTTTCATCATTKCCAGAAATTGTWCCKGAWGCCATCATATCWCCWGCTTTAATRTTACAWCCATTAAYSGTATGATGAGCYAATTGYTGATTCATATTCCARTACATGTAYTTATAATTAGAATTTGAAACAACRRTTTCYTCAGTCCCTTCTGGTTGAATGGCTACTTGCAAGTTAATATCAATGTTTTTATCTCCATCGCATTTTAAGTAATCAAATACTTCAGGATCTTGGACAGTGCTTTTAGTCCTAAAAGATTCTAAAGCATCTAAAGTTACTATCCAAGGAGACATAGAAGAACCAAAGCTTTTCGCTAAAAATGGTCCTAATGGAACATATTCCCATTTTTGAATATCTCTAGCACTCCAATCGTTAAACAAACACATTCCAAAAATAAAATCTGCTGCTTCTGCTGTAGAAATAGAATCCCCCATAGCTTTTCCTTCATAAGTAATAAATGCCATTTCTAATTCAAAGTCTAATAATTTACATGGCCCAAAAACTGGTGGCTCATCATCTTTGGGTTTTTGCTGCCCTTTAGGCCGATGAATTGGAGTGCCTGAAACAACTATGGAAGAGGCCCTACCATGATAGCCCACTGGTATATGTTTCCAATTTGGTAAAAGGGCATTATCTGGGTCTCTAAACATACAACCTACATTAAAAGCATGCTGTTCACTCGAATAAAAATCGGTATAATCACCCACTTCTACTGGCATTAACATTTCTACTTCATTAATATTCATCAATGCTCTTTGTAATTCAGAATTATTTTTTGCTTCCTCATTATTAGTATTAAAAATGTCCGAAATTTCATTCCTAACATCTCTAGTAGCCTGTTTACCTAATAACATAAAATCATTTAATCTACAAGAAGAAAAAACCTCTTTTTCAATGTTAAAATGACCTAGCCGAGCAACAGCATAAAGATTTATAACAGTATCCCCTATTCTTGTCGCTACAAAAGTTTCATTATTTACTTTTGCTATCCCAAATGGTATGTTTTGAATAGAGAAATCAGAATTTTCAGAAATTTCTATCCAAGTTTTAATGTTCTTATCGTTTGCTTTTATCATTATTTAGTTTTTTTAATTTTGTCATAGTGAGAGATGTCATCCTGAGCCTGTCGAAGGGCTCTCGAACTATAAACAAAATTATTAATATCAATACTTCGACAAGCTCAGCATGACATTAATAATTTACTGATTGCTATAAAGAGGATATTTGTTCATCATTTCATTTATTTCTGCTTTCACCCCATCAATAATAGCTTCATCATCTCTATTAGTAATCACTCTATCTATTAATTCTACAATTTTAACAATTTCGTCTTCTTTAACTCCACGAGTAGTAATAGCAGCTGTTCCGACTCTAATTCCAGAAGTTACAAATGGAGATTTATCATCAAAAGGAACCATGTTTTTATTGACTGTAATATCAGCACTAACCAATAAGTTCTCCGCATCTTTTCCTGTAATATCTTTAGAACGTAAATCAATTAACATAGAGTGATTATCTGTACCTCCTGAGATAACACCATAACCTCTTTCAGTTAATTCTTTTGCCATTACTTTGGCATTCTTCATTACCTGCACACAATAATCCATGAACTCATCAGATAATGCTTCTTTAAAAGCAACTGCTTTAGCAGCTATAACATGTTCTAAAGGTCCACCTTGCGTTCCAGGAAAAACTGCTCCATCGAGCACTTGTGACATCATTTTAAGTTTTCCTTTCATTGTTTTATGTCCCATTGGGTTTTCAAAATCTTTCCCCATCATTATCATTCCTCCTCTCGGACCTCTAAGCGTTTTGTGAGTTGTAGTTGTAATAATATGACAATGAGGCAATGGATCCGTTAGCAAACCTCTAGCAATTAATCCTGCAGGATGAGAAATATCTGCCATTAGTAAAGCACCTACTTTATCCGCTAAAGCTCTCATTCTTGCATAATCCCAATCTCGAGAATAAGCAGAAGCTCCTGCTATTATCAACTTAGGGTTTTCCTCTAAAGCTACTTCTTCCATTAAATCATAATCAACAGTTCCTGTTTCTTTTCCAACTCCATAAAAAGAAGTCTTGTATAATTTTCCAGAAAAATTTACAGGAGAACCATGAGTTAAATGACCTCCATGAGACAAGTCAAAACCTAAAATTTTATCACCAGCCTCTAAAACACCTAATAATACAGCTGCATTTGCCTGAGCCCCAGAATGTGGTTGAACATTTACCCATTCGGCATTAAACAATTCTTTTGCTCTATCTCTAGCTATATCTTCAATTTTATCAACTACTTGGCAACCACCGTAATATCTTTTATAAGGTAACCCTTCAGCATATTTATTGGTTAAAACACTACCCATTGCCTTCATCACATCATCACTTACATAATTTTCTGAAGCAATTAATTCTACTCCTTCTTTTTGTCTAGTATATTCGTCTGATATTAAATCAAATATTTCTTTATCGATATTCATAATCTATTTTTTTTGAGAGTAACAAATATAAAACTATTCCTTTCTGAAAAAGAAAAGCAATGAAAAAAAATAGCTTATTATTATTCTTATCGTTTCTACAAATAAAAAGTTATTTTTGTTTGGATTCAATACATTAGAATAATGGACTTAAAAGGAAAAAGAGTTTTAGTAACAGGTGCTGATGGATTCATAGGAAGCCACTTGGTTGAAAAATTATTAGAGGAAGGTTGTTCTGTTAAAGCATTTGTTTTTTACAACTCTTTTAATACGTGGGGATGGCTAGACTCTTTTCCAAAAGAAAAATTAGACAAAATTGAAATTTTCACTGGTGATGTTCGTGACCCAAATGGTGTTAGAACTGCTATTAAAGACTGTGATGTTGTTTTTCATCTAGCAGCATTAATTGCTATACCCTATAGTTACCATTCGCCAGATAGTTATGTTGACACCAACATAAAAGGAACATTAAATATTTTACAAGCATGTAAAGATTTTAACATTGAAAAATTAATAATTACCTCAACTTCTGAAGTGTATGGCACTGCTCAATATGTTCCTATTGATGAAAAACATCCAAAACAAGGACAATCTCCTTACTCTGCAACAAAAATAGGAGCCGATGCTATGGCTGAATCATTTTATAGGAGTTTTGATGTTCCAGTAACTGTTGTAAGACCTTTTAACACTTATGGCCCTAGACAATCTGCAAGAGCAGTAATTCCAACTATTATTACACAACTTTTAAATGGAAAGGAAGAAATAAAATTAGGAGCCTTGCACCCTACTCGTGATTTAGTTTTTGTAAAAGATACTGTTGATGGTTTTGTTGAAATTGCAAAATCTGATAATACCAATGGCCAAGAAATTAATATTGCCACTAATAATGAAATTTCTATTGGTGATTTGGCTCATAATATCATCGAACTAATAAATCCTAAGGCTAAAATTATTTCAGATGAAGAAAGGCTTCGCCCAGACAAAAGTGAAGTAGAACGATTATATGGTGACAATAAAAAAATAAAAGAATTGACTAATTGGAATGCAAGTCATTCATTAAAAGAAGGATTAAAAGAAACCATAGAGTGGTTTAGTGTTAAAGAAAATCTCAATAACTATAAGTCCGATATTTATAATGTTTAAGGATATAACAGACTTCATAAAACAACAATTTCCCAATCAAGATTTTATTCCTTTGCATGAACCAAGGTTTATTGGCAATGAAAAAAAATACTTAAATGATTGTATTGATTCTACTTACGTTTCTTACGTTGGAGAATATGTTACAAAATTTGAACAACAAATTATAGATTACACGGGAGCAAAATATGCAAAAGCTACAGTAAATGGAACAACAGCTTTACATATTGCTCTTATTGCTGTTGGTGTAGATGTAGATGATGAAGTTATTACTCAATCGTTAACTTTTGTAGCTACAGCTAATGCAATAGCCTATCAAAAAGCTCATCCCGTTTTTGTGGATGTAGATAGAGATACTATGGGAATGTCTCCTAGCAGTCTCCGCGATTTTTTATCCGCCCATGTTGAATTAAAAAACAATATCCCATATAATAAAACCACTAATAGAAAAATAGCTGCTTGTGTTCCAATGCACACTTTTGGACATCCTTGTAAAATTGATGAAATTGTTACTATTTGCAATAAGTATAATATTCCTGTTATAGAAGATGCCGCAGAATCTTTAGGAAGTTTTTATAAAGACCAACATACTGGAACTTATGGTAAAATTGGAATTCTCAGTTTTAATGGCAATAAAACAATTACCTGTGGTGGTGGTGGAATGGTTATTACCGATGATAAAAATCTATCCGACAAAATTACCCACCTTACAACAACCGCTAAAATTCCTCACAAATGGGAATATGAACATGATGAAATTGGTTATAATTATAGATTAACAAATGTGAGTGCTGCATTAGGTTGTGCTCAAATGGAAAGCCTTTCTGATTTTATTAAAAATAAAAGAGAGTTGGCAGCCATTTATCACGATTTCTTCCAACAAAAAAATATTGAGTTCATCAATGAACCTTTAAACTCGCAATCTAATTATTGGCTAAATACTATCCTTTTCAAAGATGGTACTGAAAGAGATGAGTTTCTTGATTTTTCAAATAGTAATGGAGTAATGGCTCGCCCAATATGGAAGTTGATGAATACATTAAATATGTTTAAAGCCTGCCAAACAACTGATTTAACAAATTCTATTTACCTTTCGGAACGATTAGTTAATATTCCGAGTAGTATAAGAATTAAATGAGCAAACCAGAAATCATATTAATTGGAGGTGGAGGGCATTGCAAATCGTGTATTGACGTTATCGAGCATGAAAACAAATTTTCTATTGCTGGAATTATTGATGTAAAAGAAAAAGTGGGCCAAACCGTTTTGGGTTACTCAATAATTGGTTGTGATGATGATATCGATACTATTTCTAAGAATTATAATAACTTCTTAATCACAGTTGGACAATTAAAAAGCCCTAATTTAAGGATACGACTATTTGAAAAAATAAAGAGTTTAAATAAAGCCTTGCCTATTATTGTTTCACCTAATGCATATATTTCTAAACATACAGAAATAGGCGAAGGAACAATTATTATGAATAACGCGGTTTTAAATGCATCAAGCAGCATAGGTGAAAACTGTATAATTAATACAAGAGCTTTAATAGAACATGACGTTTCTATAGGAAATCATTGTCATATTTCTACTTCTGTAACCATTAATGGAGAATGTAAAATTTCCGATAATGTTTTTATTGGATCTAAAACAGTTATTGTTCAAGAAATTGAAATTGAAAAGAATACTTTTATTGGTGCAGGATCTGTTGTGATAAAAAATCTTACCAGCGGTAAATATTTTGGTAATCCTGCAAAACCTTATTGATGGGAATTCAAGATAAAATACAATATTTAGTTATTGATTATAATGCGTCATTATTAGATGCGCTTACATTAATGGACAAAAATGATTGTAAACTCTTAATCGTATTTAAAGAAAATCAATTTGAAAGTTTAATAAGTATAGGAGACATTCAACGAAGTTTATTAAAAAATAATGATTTTAATAAGCCCTTAAATCAATTTTTAAGGAAAAATATTAATATTGGCAATGCAAACCAATCAAAAGAAGAAATTATAGAGCTAATGCTCAATTTTAGTGCAGAACTAATGCCTATTCTAGATAAAGATAAGAAATTAGTTGATGTTTATTTTTGGAAAGATGTCTTTGAAAAGAAGTTTTCAGGTCAAAAAATTGATGGCAATATTCCAGTTGTTATTATGGCAGGTGGCAAAGGAGAACGATTAAAACCTATTACCAATCTAATTCCTAAACCATTAGTTCCTGTTGGCAAAAAAGCATTTGTGGAAATAATAATGGACACATTTAAAGACCATGGGGTTAATAGTTTTCATCTATCTGTTAACTACAAGGCAGAGTTGATTCAACAGTACTTTGAACCAAAACCTGAATATAATATTTCTTATTATAATGAAGATAAACCACTAGGTACAGCAGGTAGTTTGCACTTAATGAAAGATAGCATTAAGTCTACTTTTTTTGTATCCAACTGTGATATATTAATTGATCAAGATTATTCAGAAATACTTAAATACCATAAAGAAAATGGCAATGATTTAACAGCAGTAGCTGCTGTGAAAACTTATTCTATTCCTTATGGGACTATGGAAGTAGAAAAAGATGGTTTACTAAAAGAGCTGAAAGAAAAACCGACTACCACCTATTATGTAAATGCTGGTTTATATATTCTCGAGCCACATTTACTAGAAGAAATTCCTAAAGATGAATTTTATCACATCACACATCTAATGGATAAAATAAAAGATAAAGGCGGTAAAGTTGGTGTTTTCCCAGTAAGTGAAGGAGCTTGGATGGATATTGGGGAAATCAATCAGTACAACACCACAAAAGAAAGGTTTAAAAATAGATTTGAATAAAGAGCTTAGTTTTTCTCTTTTTTAGAATTACCATAAATCTTCTTGGCACCATAAGCGATACCCGCAATTATTAATGCACTTAAGCCGCCATCTAACGGAATAGCTTCACAACAATTAACCGTACATCCTGGACTAGGATCACAAGGAGGACCAGCAGCAAATAAATCTGTTCCAAAAACAACAAAAAGCAATAATAACAATATAAATGGAACTGTATTTTTTAAAATCTTATTCATCATAACTGCAAATTTATCATTTTTTTTATATCAAACAATTATTATTCTTTTTTATCTTACTGCTGTAATACGCATCAATAAGATAAAAGGTTGGTTATTTAGTTACTTTTTTTAATAAGAAGAATATAAAAAGTGGGATGGGTGAATGAATAACCCCAAATATTCTTCTCAACAAAGGATAAATAGTATTAAAATTACCTGTCAAATAAGCTACTATAGCAATAAGAACAATTAAACCTGCTACAAGTAAATATAACTTAATTAAGAATTTAGTATAGCGTATATCTTGAAACCAATAATGTAATGAGAAAAGTGTAAAGAAAGCTATTAAAATGGTAAAGGATATTGACACCAATGACTTCCATATAATTAAATCTTCTTTTGGCAAACTCATAAAAAAATCTGCAAACCAAAAATTATAAGCCCTATTCCAATCTTTTTGAGCTAAAATAGCATTTATCTCTAATAATAAATTTTCTCGAAAAAAAACAAATAGCAATAGTAACAGGAACCCAAGTGTCGATACTATTTTATTTAGATTTAACTTTTTCATCATCTATACTTCCGGAATCATTTATTTTAGAAAAGTATTTTACCCAAATCATCCAACCAATAAAAGTTATGATGTACATCACAATGGTAAACGTATATTTATGATTGAATTCAAGCATCTCTTGAGAATACCTTCCAATAAACATAAGAGCTATTACCCTTAAAATATTTAAAAAATGGAGGATCAATAAACCCAACGGTATGTACCAYAATTTATTTTTCCAGTTTCCTTCAAAAATAATAACAAACCCCGCAAACAAAGCCATCAACTCAATACCTGTACATCCTGTTGCTATAAATACAGAAGTAACTCCACCTCCTATTCCAATGGTATGGTAATCAACATTTAAAAGGTATCCAAAAGCAGTTAAAATTTCATAAACAACATAAATCATATTATCAACTATCAAATTATCTATGATGCCAACCTTTTTTAACCATAAATCGTAAACGAGATACCAAAACACATACAGTGCTATGGCTTTTATAAGGAAAATAAGAACGAATTTATTTGATTTCATTTTTTCAATTTAAATCTATTCAAAATTAAAGATTTAATTTTAATACAAAAAGTGAACAACGAATGTTGGCAATCTAAATATAAAATAGATATTTGTTGGAAATTATTATAAAAGTATGAGTGACAACGAAAACATAGGTCTGAGCATAGAGCAAATTAAAGTTTATTTTTATAAGGGCTTACGCTATTGGTATGTTATGCTTATTGTTTTAATTATTGGCATATCTACTGGTTTTTACAAAGTACGTTACAATGTACCAACCTACGATATTTCTGGTAGAGTTTTGGTTAAAGATATGTGGGCAGGCTATGGAGCTGATAATTTTTTACCTGGAATGGAGGTGGTAAATGAACGAAATCGATTAGCTAATGAAATGGGCATTATTAAATCGTTCCCATTAATGTTAAATGCTGTTTCTGATTTACCRGGTTTAAAAGTKCAAYATTTTGATATMGGGAATRTTAAAACAACTGAAATGTACAATTCTAGCCCTTTTAGAATAACATTCGACACCATCCCCAATTATGATGTATATAACAAACCTTTCTACTTAAAAATATTATCTAAAAATGCCTTTCTTTTATCTTCTGATGAATTTAAAGAAGACAAAGGAAAAAAATACTTATTTGATCAAGAATTTGAGTTAGACGAAAATAAAATCACTGTTAAGCTAAAGTACTTTTATGATGATATTTTAGATAAAAAATTCAAATTCTTAATAAAGAATTTACGGACATTGGCAAAATATTATCAAGAATCAACAAACTTAACTATTGATTTAGATGAAGAATCTTCCATTTTAATCATAACCTTAAATGGAACCAATTATAAAAAAGAAATTGATGTTGCCAATTCAATAATGGAAAATTTTATTGAATATGGGATTGAAGAAGGGAATGAGAAGGGAGTTAACACCTTGAAATTTGTAAATCAACAGCTAGAAATAGTAACAGATTCATTAATATATGCTGAAGCCCGATTAGAAGCTTTTAAGAAAAGTTCTAATAAAAAAAGGATAGATGTAAATGGAGAAAGATTAGTAGAACAAATTACAGAGCTAGAAAAAAAGAAATTAGAATTAGAGTTTACCGTTTCTTTTTCGCAAAAAACAGTTGATTACATATTAAGTAATGATGATGCAAAAGGAATTGTCATCCCTTATTTTATAAGCAGACAAAGTGCTTTATATGATTTAATGGTAAACCTAATTAATAAGTACAATAAAAGAGAATCTCTAAAATTTAAAGTAAAGGAAGAAAGTACAGTAATGGAAATTCTTAAAAGTGAAATTAAAATTGCTAAATCCATTTTAACTGAAAACTTAATTTCTTTAAAAGGAAAGAGTGAAAATGATTTATTAATTGTGAAAAAACAATTACAATTATTAGACACGAAAATGCTATTAACACCCTCCTCTGAAAGAAATTATTCCATTGCATTTAGAGATTATAGTATACAAAATAAGCTGTACACCTATCTGTTAGAAAAAAGGCAAGAAGCAGCCATAGCTAAAGCTTCTAACATTGCCAAAGCAAGTGTTTTAGATTATGCCAACAGTTATAGGGTTTATCAAACCAGTAATACTAGCAGTAACATATATAGAAAATACATCATTACCTTTTTTGCTATTGGTTTGATGATGATTATTGTATTAGAATTTATTAATAACAAAATTATTGATAAAGCTGATATAGAAAATAATTCTACGATTCCTATATTGGGGTATATTGGACATAATGCTGATGAAAATAACTTGTTATTATTTAGTAAACCCAAATCGTTAATATCTGAAGCGTTCAGAACCATCCGGACCAATATCCAGTACTTATCTCAAAAGGAAGGATGTAGAGTTATATTATTAACTTCTTCTGTAAGTGGAGAAGGAAAAACTTTTTGTTCTATGAATGTCGCTTCTTCTTATGCCCTATTGAAGCAGAAAACGTTACTAATTGGGGCAGATTTAAGAAAGCCTAGAATATTTGGCGATTTTGGGGTGTCAAATAAAATTGGATTAAGCAATTTGTTAATTGGAAAGTCTAGTATAAAAAATGCTACACAACAGACATCGAATGAATACTTAGATTTAATTACCTCTGGACCAATCCCCCCTAATCCATCAGAGCTATTATCTTCTCCAGAATTTTCTCAAATATTAGAGGAACTAAAAACTAAATACGATAGAATAATATTAGATACCTCTCCTATAGGATTAGTAACAGATGCAAGAATTTTAATAGATATATCAGATATCATCCTTTTAATAGTTCGCCAAAAACACACTACTATTCCTAGTCTTATTAAAATTAATAAAGAGTTAAAACCCTATCACGAAAAATGCGGAATTATTGTAAATGACATTATCGAAAAAAGAATTGGTTATGGAAAGTATGGTTATGGTTATGGTTATGGTTATGGTTATGGTTATGGTTATGGTTATGGTTATGATGGCTACTATGAAGCCCCAAAGAAAACTAAAGTAAGTTAAAATTTAAAACACTAGAATTTTCAGGTAAAGCAAAAATGTCGTTAAGAACAAAAGCAGTAAGTAGTATTATCTGGACTGCCATCCAACAAATGAGTTCTCAAGGGATAACCTTTATTGTCTCAATAATTTTGGCACGAATTTTATTGCCTGAAGAATTTGGATTGATTGCATTACTAGGAGTCTTCATTGCTATTGGGAATACTTTGATTGATAGTGGCCTTAATCAATCTTTGATAAGGACTAATAATGTAACTATTGCAGATTACTCTGTAGTGTTTTTTTTTAATCTTATTATTAGCGTATGTATCTACTTTTTAATGTACGTTTCTGCCGAGTATATAGCCTTATTTTATGAACAACCTTTACTTTCAGAATTAATTAAGATTTATAGTCTAGTATTTATTATTAACTCTTTTGCTATTATTCAAAATACAAAATTAGTAAAAGATCTGAATTTTAAGAAACAAGCTCTTATTGCCATTCCATCGTTATTAATAGCTAGCATCGTAGGCATCACAATGGCATATAATGGCTATGGTGTTTGGAGTTTAGTTTGGAGTGCCTTAGTGAAGGCTATTGTTTACAGCGGACAACTTTGGATTTTTCAACCATGGAAACCTACCCTTAATATCAGCTGGCATAATATAAAACCTCACCTAAATTTCGGATATAAACTTACCATATCTAATTTAATCGATGCATTATTKAGWRWTNGCWKRTAYWATWATKAWWRNNAMATTNTTTGAKCYKANTCWWKTWGRAKWTWAMWAWARAGCAGACTCCATGAAGCAATTACCCGTGAACAATTTTGGTGCTATATTGAATAAAGTAACTTATCCATTATTTAGTAAAATCCAAAATGATGATGAACAGCTAAAAAGAGTTTATAAAAAAATAATGCAAATGTCTGTTTTTTTAATCGCTCCAACTCTACTATTTATGGTCGCTTTAGCTGAACCGCTCTTTCGTTTCTTATTAACAGAAAAATGGCTTCCAGCAGTTCCTTATTTTCAAATTTTATGCTTTTCCGGCATCCTTTACCCGATTCATTCGTATAACTTAAACATTCTTACAGTGAAGGGAAGAAGTGACTTGTTTTTGAAAATTGAAATAATTAAAAAAGTTATTTTCGCAACAGTTATTTTAGTCAGCATTAACTGGGGAATTTATGGATTACTTTATGGAAAAATATTTATGAGTATTATCGGTCTTTTTATCAACTCACACTATTCAGGTAAATTTATCAATTACAAAATCTGGGAACAACTACGAGATATTTCTCCTGCATTGTTAATTGCACTCATTTCATCCTTCTTTATTTTCATGTTGGACAAATATGAATTTGAAAATAAATTAACCGATATTTATCGTTTAATTATTGGGGTAGGTTTAGGTTTATCCATTTATGGTTTTTTAGTTTTCGTGTTTAGACTTGATTCTTTCACTGAGCTAAAAAAAATATTGGGTCAAAAAAAGTCTTAAAAAATCATGAAACAGAAATCCATACCAAAAAATTCTATACCCGTTACTAAATGTTTCTTTCCTCCAATTAATGAATATCAAAAGCAAGTAGAAAGAATTTGGGAGAATCAATGGTTGACTAACAGAGGTTCTTTGGTTATTGAATTAGAGGAAAAGATAAAGGAGTATCTATCAAGTACAAATATTTTTACTACAACAAATGGCACCCTACCCTTACAGATAGCTCTTAAGCTACTCGGAAATAAAGGTGAAATTATAACAACTCCATTCAGTTATGTCGCAACTACTGCTGCCATTGTCTGGGAGAATTGTTCTCCAGTGTTTGTCGATATTCACCCTGAATATTTAACTATTGATGAAACAAAAATAGAATCCGCTGTTACACCTAATACCACAGCTATTCTTGCCACTCATGTATATGGAAACCCATGTAACGTTGAAGTAATAGAAAAAATTGCAAAAAAACACAAGCTAAAAGTTATCTATGATGCAGCTCACTGCTTCAATGTAAAGTATAAAGATCAGAGCATCTTTGATTTTGGAGATATCAGTACATGTAGCTTTCACGCAACAAAACTCTTCCATTGTGGTGAGGGGGGAGCAATTTTTTGCAAGGATAAAGCCTTATTTAATGAACTTTATTATAAACACAATTTTGGTCATGATGGTCCAGTTAACTTTCACGGCCTCGGAATTAATGCAAAAATGAGTGAATTACAAGCAGCAATGGGATTAACTGTACTTCCTCATCTAGATGATATCTTGAATAAAAGGAAAAAAGTAGTTGAATATTACAACAAGAATATAGACTTTAATAAGATTAAAAAACTTAAAATCAGGAACCATACAAAATGGAATTACAGCTACTATCCAATCATATTCAACAATGAAGAAGAGTTAATAAACGTACAAAAACAACTCAATGATCATAATATTATTCCAAGACGCTACTTTTATCCATCCTTAAACACACTCCCTTATGTCAATCAAGTCAGCATGATTGAAGCAGATAAAATAGCAAAATCAATTTTATGCTTACCAATCTATCATGATTTAGAAGAAAAAAACTTAGCGATTATCACAAAAATCATCTCTCAAAATATATGAAAGATCAAAAAAAAATATTAATGTTAGGTGGATCTGATATTCAAACTTCTGCTATTAAGCGGGCAGTAGAACTAGGTTACTATGTTATTACTGCTGACTATCTCCCTGAGAATCCTGGACATAAATATTCACATGAATATTATGACATTTCTACTATAGATAAAGATAAAATTTTTGAATTAGCTAAGAAGCTTGAAGTAGACGGTATATTGGCTTATGCATCTGATCCAGGTGCTGAATCTGTTGCCTATGTTGGAGAGAAACTAGGTTTAAACACAAACTCCTTCAATGCTGTCAGTACTTTATCACATAAAACAGAATTAAGGAGCTTGATGAAGAAGCACCATTTACCGAATCCAGCCTTTGAAAAAATAATTTCTATTGGAGAGATTAAAGAATTTATTCAAAAAAATGGAAAATCTATCGTGAAAGCCGTAAATTCTTCAGGAAGCAAAGGAATAACAGTAGTTAACGAAAACAGCGACTTTGAATTTGCATTAAACGAAGCCTTAAAATATTCAGGCCCCAGTCATGTTCTTATAGAAGAATATATTGAAAAATCTGAAATGCAGTTTTGCGGAGATTTATTTGTTCAAGACGGAGAGATAATCTTTTACTCTTTTGGAAATGTTCATTTTGATAATCGATGTAACCCACTAGTTCCTTGTTCAATTACCCTTCCAACAATAAATGGATCAGCCATTGAAAAAAAGGCAATAGAAGTCATTCAGGAAATATTTGACATTTTGAGCATTAAAACTGGAGGGTTTAATGTTGATGTTTTTCAAGTTCAAAACGAGGTTTATATTATTGAGATAGGAGCTAGAAATGGGGGAAACCTATTCACAGAGATAATTCAAGAACATACTAATGTTAACTTAGTAGATTTTGTAATTGATGCCTCTGTAGGAAAAAAGGTTGAGGTTCCTAAGAAAATTTCAGGAAACGGATATCATGCACATTATGTTATTCATTCAATTGAGGATGGCATCTTAGATAAGATTGAGTTTACGAATGAAATAAATGACAACATCATCTTTAAAGTGATAAAGATTAAATCTGGCGAAGAAGTTAAAAAATTTAATGGTTCAAATACACGAATTGGCGTAGTATTACTTAGATTCGACTCGCATGAGGAAATGTTTGAAAAGGTAAAAAATATGGATAACTTTATAAAGGTGAATTTGAGGTAATGGAAAATTGGAAGACTCATTTATTTAAAATGCAAGACGTTCTCTTTGATGAGAATAAAATTGCCAATTTTCCGATAAAGCAAAATCTAGGTACCGAATTTCATGATACTAAGCCAAAGGGTGCTAATCTGAGAGAATTATCGGATTCATCAGATATGACACAATCAACTTGGGAATTTCCCGACTATGTGAAAATTTTAAAAGCATACCTTTCTCCTCAAAACAACGGTATTTGTGCTGACCTAGGTTGCGGTGATGGTAGATTCGTAAAGTGTCTTATAGATTTCGGATTCAACAAAATAATCGCTGTAGAGTCTCATTATAATTCACTTTTATCACTATCTAATTACTTGGATGAAACAAACGATCACGATAAAGTTCTTCTTGTTAAATCAAGTGTTGAAACGTTGCCATTCAAAGACAATGTATTGGATACATTTATGTCTATTAATGTTTTTTATTACTTAAATGAAAATCAGGGAATTGCAATTTCAGAAGCCTATAGAGTTCTAAAAAAAGATGGGGTAGGTATTTCAACTTATCATAATTATGAAGCTATTTTATTGAGGTCTCTAGTCTTTAATGGAATTAAAGACTTTTTAACCGTATTGGCTAAACAAAATTATCGTGAAGTAAAAGATGAGAAATCTCCATATCGGTTTAATACCCAAGAACCTGATAAAGAAGAAAATCTCTACAAGAATATAGGGTTTGAGATTTGCGATGTAAAGGGGATTTCGCTTTTCCATCAATTTTTACATTACATTCAGAAAGAGAATCCTGATAGTGAATCACTACTTAAGGAAAATAAAGCTCTTTTATTTTCTTTTTTCAATTATCTGTCGCTTAATTCTCAATTACAAAAAACAAAAATTATCAAATTAAAAAAATAAAAACTATGATTTTTGAATCAATTCAAGATATGATGGGAAACACTCCTCTCATTCGTTTTAAATCGGAAGAAATACCAGATGCAAACATTTACATCAAACTGGAAAGTCTAAACCCTACGGGGAGCATTAAGGATCGTGCGTCATTGTACAATATAATGGGAGCTATAGAAGATGGTAGTCTTACAAAAGAAAAGACTATACTAGATGCTTCTAGCGGTAACATGGCATGTGCACTAGCTTTTTATGGAAGAGTTCTTGGCTATAAAGTAAAAGTTATATGTAACACAAAATTAACGGAAGATAAAAAACAATTTATTGAATATTTTGGAGCAGAATTGGATGTTATAGGAGAGATTACTTATGAAGGAAATCAATACTGTAAGGAATTAGCAAGTTCAGAAGAAGGACAGAAAAAGTATTGCTTCTTAGATCAATTACACAATCCAAATAATCCTAAAGCATCCTATGAAACGTTAGGGCCAGAAATCATCAAACAAATGCCAGACGTAAGTGCTATTGTTGGCTCTATGGGATCAGGAGGTAGTATGTGTGGAACTTCAAGATTTTTCAAAGAAAATAACCCTGAGGTAAAAATATTTACATCTCAAGCAGCTTCTGGAACCAAAATCCCTGGTACAGGTGCATTTATCGATGGTGATTATCAAACTCCATTCATAAAAGAATTAATCAATAATAATCTCTATGATGATACTTTCAGTATCACTATAGAAGAAGCGATGTTCAGAACTAAGCAAATGGCAAGTCAAGGGATATTTGCAGGATTCCAAGCGGGAGGAGTAGTTGAAGCAGCCATACAAGGAATAAAAAAGCATAATGTTACGGGTAATGTGGTAGCTGTTATTGGAGATTCTGGATGGAAAAATATGGACAAATTAAAGCAAATGTAATGGAGTCTAATATTTTAACTGGATATGGAAAATCTTTTGCAAGCTTTGGCGAGATAATTCAAGGTAGAAAATCTAACAATGAAGATTTTCTAATTACAATCCCTATTGATTTATGGTCTATCTGTACTTTAACAATGATTCAAAGAGAAGGTCCTCGAGTTATCAACAGTAATTTTGAAAAATCAAAACAAGTTGCAGTAATAATACTTGATAAATTAGGAGTTGTCGCTAACTACGAATTAAATATTTCCTTTTCTAGGAGCATCCCTATTGGCAAAGGACTAAGTTCTAGTACTGCTGATATGCTATCTACGATTAGAGCCTTACAAGAGCTTTTTGGATTTCTTCTCAGACCCAAAGTAGTTTCATCAATTTTTAAAACAATTGAACCACATGATGGTTTGATGTATAAATCGTCAGTATGTTACAACCATCGAACGGGAACTTTACTAGAAGATTTAGACTATGTACCAAAGATTAATATCATAGCCATAGATTTTGGAGGCGTTGTAGATAGCATAGAATATAATAAAAAACTTAAATATTCGGATGATATCTTAAAACAATATGATCACCTATATGACGAAACAATCAATGCTTTTAAAAATGAGGATGACTACAAAATCGCACAATGTGCTACACGCTCACTTGAAATTGACTTAATCTCTTCAGAAGATGCGATTCGAAAAAAAGTTCTTGACAGTTTCAAAACTTTAGATGCCATGGGTATAATAAATACACATAGTGGGACTTGTATAGGATTAATCTATCCTAACAGTTTAAGTAAAACTGAATTAAAATCTAAAGAAGAAAAAGTGAGTTCCCTCTTTGGTTACCCAACCTTTTCAACATCTTCCTTAAACCTTTTAACATGAATTACGATTTAATTTGGATTAATGGAATGCCACGTTCTGGAACCAGTTGGTTGAGTCAAATTATAGCCAGTTCTGAAGAGGTAAACTTCAAAATGGCACCACTCTTTTCACATCAATTTAAAGATAAGGTAGACGAGAATTCCTCTAAGGATCAATGGGTTAATTTCTTTGATGAAGTATTCATAACTAAAGATTTC
Source organism: Flavobacteriales bacterium (assembly GCA_002402165.1). GTDB lineage: Bacteria > Bacteroidota > Bacteroidia > Flavobacteriales_E > Vicingaceae. Next base: position 42,517 of record NVVI01000014.1, on the reverse strand, counting down.
TTTATTAACCAAGAAGAAAGGAAGAACAAAGGCGAATTTATGAATTTCCAGAAACTTAAGAACCAAAAGTTTTTATGTGTAAAAGATGTCCGATATCATGAGGTAATCCCTACACTCCTCAATCATTTTGGAGAAATAAAAATTATTCATATTGTAAGAAATCCATGTGCAACAATTTACTCTTGGATGAATACAAAAAAAGAATTTAAAGTTAATGAAAACACTACAGAGAATGAATGGTTAACTGGAAAAACTAGAAAAATTAATAAAAGTGAATATTGGGGATTCAACGATTGGGTATCTTTGACTAAACATTATTTAATATTGCAAAAAAAGTACCGAAAAAACGTTTATTTAGTGTCTTACGAAGATCTTGTTGATAATACTAATGCCGAAGTTAATAAGCTGTTCGAGTTTTGCGATATTAAAGCGAATGAACAAACTCAAGAATTTTTACGCCTATCTCATGAAAAGCATGATGAAAACGATTATTCTGTTTTTAAAAATGTATCACAAGTTAAATCAAAATGGAAAGAAAATTTAGATTCAGAAATTGCTAATCAAATCATTCAGACATGCAAAAATGAAGGCCTAGAATTTTATTTAAAATAAATTATCATGCCCGAAACACCTCTTGTTACAATATGTGTGCAGACCTATAATCACGAAAATTATATTAAGGAATGTTTAGTTTCGCTAGTTAATCAACAAACTAATTTTGAATATGAAATAATTGTTGGAGAAGACGATAGTTCTGATAAAACGAGAGAAATTTGCATCAAATTCGCTTCAGAACATCCTGACAAAATCAAATTGTTCTTGAGAGATAGAAATAATGTTATCTATGTCGATGGTAAACCTACAGGACGGTTCAATTTTATGCAAAACCTCAAAGAATCAAGAGGGAAGTATATGGCACTTTGCCCGGGTGACGATTTTTGGATAGACTCTTTTAAGTTACAAAAGCAATTCGATTTCATGGAGGAAAACCCTGATTACTCCATCTGCTATCACGAACATATTATAGTTGATGAGAAAAGTAATTTCATTGCCAATTCAAAAAAATATCAAGATTACTCTAAAGAAGAGTTGCTAATTGCACCAAGTATAAGTACAGCCACTTCGTTTTTTAAAAATAACATTAAAATAACAAAAACTTTTATAGAAATACCTGGAGGTGATTTATATATATGGCATTCAATGGGATTAATAGGGAAAGGAAAATGCATCCCTAATATTAAATCGGCTTATAGGATTCATTCTGGAGGAATTTACACGGCTAATCTTGATAATACTTTAAGACATCATCTAAAAAGTTATTTTTTGATTTTAGAAAATTTACCAAAAGAGCTTAGGCACCTAATGGTAGATAAAATTGAAAATAGAATTGCTTATCAAATTGCTCTAGCTTTTTTAAAATTAGATTGGAAAAAATTGAGTAACATTAATCCTTATATAAAAAAAAATAAAGACTTATCCATATTAAATATATTAGTTAAAGTGCCTATTTCTACTTTTAGATTATTAAGAAAAAAAATCTTTAAGCAATGAAACTATTAATAGTAGGATCAAATAAAATTGAAGCAATAGAAAATGCTTATGTTGAGCATTTAAAAGATAAATGCGAAATCAATTTTTTTAATGCTCATGGAACTTTTTTAGATTACTATCATAAAAATTTATTTAATAAACTTGTCTATAGAACAGGGCTTTCTACTATTTTAAATAAAATTAATGCAACCCTTTTAAAAGAAATTAATAAGATAAAGCCTGATGTAATATGGGTTTTTAAAGGAATGGAAATATTTCCAAAAACGCTAAAAAAAATTAAAGAACTTGGAATAACTTTAGTTAATTACAATGCTGATCATCCTTTTGAATACATGTCTAAAGGTTCTGGCAACAAGAATGTTTTTGAAGGAATAAAATACTACCACCATCATTTTTCCTACTCACAACAGATTGTAGAAAGGATAAAAAAAGAATATAGTATTTCAAGCAGTTGGCTTCCTTTTGGATATTTCACTGCTATTCCACCCCCAGTAAATAGAGAAACCATTAAAAATAAAATATGTTTTATTGGGAATCCAGATAAAGAAAGAGCTAAAATTATTGATCTTCTACTAGAACACGATATTCCCGTTGATGTGTACGGAAATGGATGGAATAAATTTATAACATCGAATAAAAATCTAACTATTTTTGGTCCAGTTTATACCAAAGAATTTAATACCACAGCACAAAAATATCGTATTCAATTGAATGTTTTTAGGCCACACAACATTGGGAGCCATAACATGAGAACCTTTGAAATGCCTGCCTTAGGCTGTATAATGTTAGCACCAAGCAGTAAAGAACACCTGGAGTTATTCGGAAATGGAAAAGAAGCTTTTTATTATGAAAATGAAATAGATTTGATAGAAAAATGTACCTACATTATGACTTTATTCGTATCTGAAGTTAAAACTATTCAAATGAATGCTTATAATCGATCAATAAGCTCTAACTACTCGTACAAAGATAGAGCTGCACAAGTTTTAAAAATAGTAGCTAAAATTAAAAATGATTAGCAGCATTCCAAATATAGACTCAAAATTAATGATTCAGCAGAAATTTGCTATAATTTTCTCATGTATTATTATTGGAATATTAATTCTTTTTACTAGGAATAACATCTACTCAATTTTTGGAATTGGCATTTCTATTTTTATTGCATTAAGACTTTTAATAATGATAGGCTCAACAATTCCTATAATTGAAATTATGCTATTTATTGCAGCAGCTCAATGGATTATTGGCCCTATTATAGACTACCGAACAGTTGTTACACACTATAAAATGCACATGTATGTCTCTGAATTAGAATACATGCGCATTACTACCCCCCTATTTTTTGCATTCACATTATCCTCTCTAAATTTTACAAAATTAAAAGCAATAAATATTGATGAATTAGCAAAAAAAATAAATTTTTATAAGTCTGTCCCATTTTATATAATTGGTATAGGGTTATTCTTTAGAATTATTGATCCCTTCCTTCCTGACACCTTTAAATTTATCAACTACCTTATTATCAATTCATCACTTGTCGGTTTAGGGTTATTGTATTTTACTAATATTACATGGAAGACAAAGCTATTAATAACATTTATAACATTTTCTCCAGTTTTTTTTCATGCTATTAATTCTGGTTTTTTTCATGTATTAATTATTTGGGGCTTATTTATATTCATCTTCATAAATCTTGCTATGAAGTTATCCTTTTTTAATAAAGTACTTATCATATTAATTTCGATAGTTTTTCTTTTCACCTTGCAAACCATAAAATTTACTTATCGTAAAAGTATCTCAGATTCATCTTTTAAAGGAGACAAATTAGAGTTATTTATGGGCATTCTATTTAGTGATGAAAATGTTTCTAAAGCTAAAGACGATGAAAATATAAATGATGTAAATAAACGATTAAATCAAGGCTGGATTATTTCAAAAATATATGACAGGATACCTAATGAAAAAAACTTTTTAGAAGGAGAGACAATAATAGAAGCTATCACATCTACTTTAATCCCTAGATTTCTAATGCCCAGCAAATCAAAAAGTGGAGGTGGTGGTGCTACTTTCGAAAAACTAACTGGATTTGAATTACTTGAAGGCACTACTATGGGGCCAAGTTTAATGGGTGAATTCTATGCAAATTTCGGGAGATTTGGAGGTGTTATAGCTTTTTTAATTTGGGGTAGAATTCTATATCTCATCGTAAATTTATTCTCTAGTTATAGAATAAGAAATCCAATGTTAATGTTATGGCTACCAATTGTCTTTTTCCAGGTAATTAAAGCCGAAACAGATTTTGGAACTATTTTAAATCACTTACTTAAAAGTTTAATTTTTATAGGTATTGTTATATACTTTATGAAAAAGGTATTAAACATTAAACTTTAGAGCTCTTAACAAATCCTTTTGCTAACTTTAAATGAAAGTTATTAGCTATTTGAAGTTTTAACTATCTTATTGCTCTATAAGTATCTTGATGTTTTTGGGGAAAAAATATTACATTTGACCAACTTATACGTATCATATATAAAGCATAAAATTGTACAGTAACAATTGATGAATGTTACTCTAATTAACTTATCAAAAATTATATCGCCCACAAATAATAATAGCTATAATGAAAAATATTGAGAAATTAAAAAGCAAGGAAGGAAAATTATTTTTAAATGTAGCTTCTTCTTTCTATTTGCTAGAAAATTTTGTTAATTTAGATAACCATATTTTTCTTAGATTCATTCATTATCCCAAACTATTTAAGTTCATCGTACCCTCAAAATATCATGAAAGATTTTTAAAGTACTCCGATGGGAAAAAGGATGCTATTTTAGTAAAGCACGATTGTCGTAAACCACTTCCTTTCCCTGAAAATTCAGTTGATCACATATTATGTTCTCACTTCTTAGAGCATGTATACCCGAATGAAATGGAAAAAATAGTTAAAGATTTTAAGCGAGCCTTAAAAAAAGGAGGAACCTTACATATAATAGTTCCTGACATAGCCGTTGCAATAGAAACATATTTAACCAGAAAAAAATCTGGTGAGGAATTGGCTGCTGACAACTTTATTCACGACACATTACTGAGTAAGAAAGACAGAGGCTCATTGAAATATAGGATTCTTGAGTTTCATGGGGGATTTGGTCTACAACATTATTGGATGTACGATAATGAGTCAATGGTGTATAAAATTAAAAAAATGGGGTTTAAAATTTTGAATACAAATGACACTCCTAGTAAAACTATCCGAGAAAATGATGATTCGGTTCACATAATCTGTAAAAAAGAATAATATAAGAACTAGCACCCCATAAGAAAGCATCCCCCCCTTATTAGGTGATTTTACAAACTCTCACAATTGTTTCGATTATATATTCCTTCTAATACTTCTATATAAATCAGCATATTGGTCGCTAATGGTTTGAACTGAAAATCGAACTGCATTTTTTCTTCCATTTTCAATTAAGTTATTTCGGTAGCTTTCATCTTCAATAATCTTTAAGATACCTTTTCTTATATCTTCAATATCATAAGGATCTACAAGATGTGCAGCTCCTCCAGAAACTTCAGGCATTGATAGTAAATTGCTCGTTATTACTGGCCTTCCTACAATTTGAGCTTCAACAATTGGCATTCCAAAACCCTCATAAGTAGAAACAAAAGCCAATAAATCTGATTCCTCATATTTTTGTTTCAGCTCTTCATTGCTAATGTTTACAACATTAGTATATTCTATTTTATTGACTTTTAATTCCTCAATTTGCTGCTTAGTTAACACTCCTACAATAGATAATTGGCAAGAAATCCCCTTTAATGCTTTAGCTAATCGAATCAAGTTTTTGTTGTCTTTCGTTCCTATTTGTAATATTACTGGTTTTTTTGAATTAAAAACTTTGGGATTGTACTCCATTGAATCAGCAACTGGAACGTATAAAACTCTCACTTTACTYTCTTTTACATTAGAGAATTTCATCAAYTCATTYTTTGTTGCAGTTGATATAGTAGTRAYATAACCWGCTCTTTTTACMGGKARCTGTATCCAAAAAAACTGAAGTAGYTTTCTAGCAATYGGATTWGGATGWTYCATTAACCCTAAATCTARRATYGTTAAAAYKGTYTTYCTTTTTTTTAAAAAAATAGTGAKRAAATTAATATCACCSGTTACATGRTTAATATCTCCTTGYTTRAAAATWGCWGCTRYWGWTATATAYAWCCTTTTAAAAAKACCMTTACTAWRATATYTKGATAYTTCWRTWACTGRTTCWATATCYTTMSSTAAATKMRAACGAATTTGTTCAAAMARWATYTCWATRCTAAAATTTTTATTKGGTCTTGGYTTKCGTTGAAAAAAAACTACTTTCATKTYAKKTYYTTYTTGATTTCCACTCTAAAAAGTGTTGTTCATCTTTAATTAAAGTAGTTATTAATTCATCTTGCGAAACATTATAATCCCAACCTAATTCATTCTTGGCTTTAGAATTATCACCATAGATAATATCTAATTCTACATTACGCATCAATGTTTTTTCAATTTTGACATGGTTATTAAAATCTAGTCCTAATTGTTCAAATACATTTTCTGCAATATTTTTTAAACTGGTAACTTGACCCGAACAAATAAGGTACTCCTTAAATTCATCTTGCTGCAGCATTAACCACATTGCCTCAACAAATTTTGGGGCGTATCCCCAATCTCTTTGCACAGATAAATTACCCAATTGTAGAATATCTACTTCTCCTTTTTTAATCTCTATAGCAGTCCGTATAATTTTTTTAATCACAAAATTTTCGCCTCGTAAACACGATTCATGATTAAATAAAATTCCACAACAAGCTTTTAGTCCGTAAGCTTCTCTATAATTAACCGTTATCCAATGTGCTGATGCTTTAGAGATTCCATAAGGACTAGCTGGGTGAAATAAAACAGATTCTTTTAGTGGTAAATTTTCAGCTCCTATATTCCCAAACATTTCACTACTCGAAGCTTGGTAATATTTTGTTTCTATTGAATGCTTGCGAATTGCTTCAAGAATATTAATAACACTTATTGTATTAAACTCAAAAGTAACAACAGGTGTTTTAAACGATAACCCTACTGAGCTTTGAGCAGCTAAATTATAAAATTCATGAGGTTGGTATTTTTTAATTAATTCTTCAACATTTTGTCCATTTAATAAATCTACTTCTATTAAATCTATCTCATCAATAATACCTAAAAATTCCAATCCTAATATTGGCCTTTTTGTATTGGTTCTAATTACCCCTATAACTCTATAATCTTTGGTTAATAATAATTTCGCCAAATATGCTCCATCTTGTCCAGAAATACCTGTAATTAAAGCTGTTTTCATTAATTTTAATCTTGGAAACGAATATACCAAATTAATAAGTTATAATTGATTAAGAAATTTTATATTTAAAACTTCATAGAACTCAAATTCTAGTTGAAAAAAAAGATACTCATATTTATCGATTGGTATAAACCAGGCTATAAAGCTGGCGGTCCAATTCAATCCATTAGTAATATTGTAAATCAACTTCATGCTAAGGTTGATTTTTATATTGTGACAAGAAATACAGATTATTTGGAATCCATTCCATATTCAAATATTGATAGTAATGAGTGGAATATTGTTGATGATGCCAATGTATTTTATCTTTCTGAATCAAAACTAAATTCATCAGTAATTAAAACGCTTATTAAAGAAATTAACCCTGATACTATTTATTGTAACAGTTTATTTTCGTTCTATTTTTCAATTTTTCCCATATTTATTGCTAAGAAACTAACTATCAATCATATACTATCCGTTCGAGGAATGTTATCTGATGGTTCATTATCCGTTAAAAATCGAAAAAAAGATATTTTTTTAGCCCTAATGAATTTTTTACAATTTTATAGGAAAACACTTTTTCATGCTACAACCATAGCTGAAAAAGATGATATTTTAAAAAAAATAACTACCAATACAATTGTTGTTGCTAATAATTTATCCGAAAAAAAAGAATACCAGTTTATTTCTAAACAAAAAAAAGAAAAGAACTTAAAACTAGTATCGATTGGAAGAATTTCTCCTGAAAAAAACACTTTATTCGCAATAGAAGTCTTAAAGAATGTAAAATCAAACATAACATTTGATATTTATGGGCCAATTTATAATCAAGGTTATTGGGATAAATGCTTAAACGCTATCAACCAAATGCCTAGTAATATCGTTATTAATTACAATGGTGTCATTGATCATCAATTAATTGAAAAAACACTTTTAAATTATCACTCCATTTTCTTACCTTCTACTGGTGAAAATTATGGACACATAATTATTGAAGCTATGATTAATTCATGCATTCCTATAATTTCAGACAAAACTCCCTGGAAGAATTTGGAAGAACAAAATGTTGGTTTTGATTTACCTTTAGAAGATGAAAATCTTTTTGCAATTAAAATTGATTACTTGGCATCACTAAACAGCAATGATTTTAATAAAATGAGWCAAAATTCATACCAATTTGCACACCAGGTTATATTTAACAAAGAAGCTTTAAAAGGTTATTACGACCTATTCCAATTATAAAATTGAATGTATAATTTAGCTCACAATTAATTCACTGTAATGAAAGTTTTAGTAACAGGAGGATCTGGTTTTATAGGTACAAATATGATTGATTTTTTAATCAATCAAAATGCGAATATTTATAATATAGATATTAAAAGACCTGTAAATGAAAAGCATATTCCTTTTTGGAAAGAAGTCAGTATTTTAAATCAAGATGAATTAACTAAATCCATACAAGAATTTCAACCAGAATACATTATTCATTTAGCAGCAAAAACGGACTTAAATGGAAATTATTTAAAAGATTATGATTCAAATACTACTGGAACTCTCAACCTTATTAATGCTGCAAACCAAATAAAGTCTATAAAAAGAATTATTTTTGCCTCTAGTATGCTAGTCTGTAAAATTGGGTATGTTCCCAATGGATTCTTAGACTACAATCCAAATACAACTTACGGTGAAAGTAAGGTTGAAATGGAGAAGATTATTTACGACAATACAATAAATACTGAATGGACAATTATCCGCCCTACATCAATTTGGGGGCCTTGGTTTAATGAGCCGTACCGCAATTTCTTTGATTTAGTATTGAAAGGTTTCTTCATTCATCCTGGAAATAAAGCTTGCATAAAAACCTATGGTTTTATTGGAAACAGCGTGCATCAGATTTATCAATTAATGATAACCGATAAAGAAAAAATTCATTCAAAATGTTTTTATATTGGCGACAGTCCTCCTATCCAAATATCTGATTGGGCAGATGAGATTAGAATGGAGCACTGTAACAGGAAGAACTTAAATTCTCCTTATTTCATTTTTATCTTATTAGGATTTATAGGTGATATATTAAAAATAATAGGCATTAAATYCCACATGACTTCTTTTAGATTAAAAAACATGACTGTAAATAATATAATTAATTTAGAACATTTAAATAAAGTTACAGGCGATAATCCTTTTTCAAGGATAAAAGGAGTTAAAGAAACTTTAAATTGGTTAAATAAAAAATAAATGTATATACTAGGGTTAAACGCATATCATGGAGATTCTGCCGCATGCATATTAAAAGATGGGGTAATCATAGCTGCTACTGAAGAAGAAAGATTTAGAAGAATTAAACATTGGGCAGGGTTCCCATCTGAAGCAATTAAATTTTGTTTAAGAGAGGCTAATATTGATATTACACAAGTAGATTATGTTACAATTTCTCGTGATCCTTCAGCTAACGTGGCGAAGAAAATATTACAGACAGTTAAAAATATGACATCTCCTAAAGCAATTAAGGATAGGTTAATGAACTCTAAAAAAGTAGGCAGTGTTAAAGCAGAATTAAGTAAAGCACTTAACATTGAAGAAAGTAAAATTACTGCTGAAATAAAAAATATTGAGCATCACAGAAGCCATATTGCAAGTGCTTTTTTTGCCTCTCCGTTTGAAGAATCGGCTTGCTTATCTATTGATGCATTTGGTGATTATTCTTCTACCATGATAGGAATTGGTAAAGGAAATAAAATAGAAATATTGGACAGTATCACTTTTCCGCATTCTGTTGGAATTTTTTATACAGCCTTTACACAGTATTTAGGATTTAATCATTATGGTGATGAATATAAAGTAATGGGGTTAAATCCTTATGGTGAACCAAAATATGTAGAACAATTAAAAGAAGTATTGTTGTTTAAAGAAGATGGAAAGTTTGAATTAAATTTAGATTATTTTATTCATCATAAAAAAGGAATTACCACTTCTATTTTAGAAAACGGAGATCCTACACCAAGTAGGATTTTTTCTGATTATATGATTGAAAAATTCGGTCCTTTAAGAAAAAAAGATGAGGAATTAAACCAATATCATAAAGATTTAGCCACTTCAGTACAAATAATTACCGAAGAAATAATATTTCATATTCTTAATGATTTACAAAAAAGAACTGGACTTGAGAACGTTTGTATCGCAGGAGGAGTAGCACAAAACTCTGTAGCCAATGGTAAAATTTTAGAAAAAACAACTTTTAAGGATGTTTATATTCCTTCTGCTGGACATGATGCTGGTACTGCTGTGGGTTCTGCATTATGGCTGTACAACCATGTTTTAGATAAAGATAGGTTACCAGCTATTTATAATGCCTATACAGGTGCTAAATTTAGTAATGATGAAATTGAAAAAATTTTAATTGCTGAAAATATTGAATTTACGAAATATGATGAAGAAGAATTAATAGACGTGGTGTCTAATGCACTTGTCGATGGAAACGTGATTGGATGGTTCCATGGAAGAGCAGAATTTGGACCTAGAGCTTTAGGGCATCGATCTATCATCGTTGACCCAAGAAGAGATGATGCCAAAGAACTATTGAATTCTAAAATAAAAAGAAGAGAAAGCTTTAGGCCTTTTGCCCCCTCTATTTTAGAAGAGTATGTTGGTGATTATTTTGAAAAAGTAGATAAAGTACCCTTTATGGAAAAAGTTTATCCCATCAAAAAAGAAAAACATGCTGAAATACCTTCTGTAACTCACGTTGATGGTTCTGGAAGACTACAAACTGTTTCGAAGGGAGATCGTTATTATGATTTAATTGAAAAATTTAGGCAAAAAACAGGAACTCCAATATTATTAAACACATCATTTAATGAAAATGAACCWATTGTAAATACTCCTAAAGAAGCATTATCATGTTACTTAAGAACAGAAATGGATATGCTTGTATTAGAAAATTGTGTTATTACTCGTAAATAATTTGGCGTGAAAATTAGTCGTGATTATATTCTTTTCTTCAGCATTGTTTTAGGGATTTGTATTGCCATATTTTTAATGGGTTACAGAAATTATAACTCTGTCTCATTTGACGATGCTGCTTTAGGAGCGGGTACTGTTTCTTATTATGCTGAGGATTCAGTTTCAAATAAAGTGCATTATATGCCTAAACAAAATATTGATCATTTTATTTCAGGTATTAAACCATATCTCAATAATAAAACTGTATTGTATCTCGGAAACTCACAAGCACATAGTATCAATCAAAAAGAGAAAGATGATAACACTATGTCTGGTTATCTATTTAATGAATTATTAGATAATAATCTCACTTTTTTATCTGCTAGCATACCAAATGCAAACTTACAAGAGCATTACTTGCTTTATAAATACTTTAGTTCCAAACTACCTCAACTTAAAATGCTCATTATYCCTGTYTTTATGGATGATTTAAGAGAAACAGGTATTAGAGAAAGTTAYTTTRGTAAYTTCTCTAATARTAATTTCACCATAAAWGAAAAAAATAAATTAGCAMAAGAGATTAATAAAAAATTAATCTCTTTTCAAAATAATATCGATACTAATACTTCAGAATTAAATATTAATAATGATTTTAATGCACTAAAAGAAACTACTCAAGATATTACTGAACGTAGTATCAACAGAATTCTTAAGGAAAATTTTTCGTTTTGGGAAAATAGAGAACAAATTAGGGGCAAATACTTTATAACTCTCTATAAAACTAGAAATACATTACTAAATATTTCATCACAGTCCACTCGAAAAATGATAAAGAGTAGATATAATAAAAATTTTGAAGCGTTGAACTTAATTATTTCTGAAGCTCAAGCAAACAATACGAAAATTTTATTATTAATTCCACCACTTCGAAAAGACATCAAATATCCCTATGACAAAAAAGAATATGAAAATTTTAAAATAAAATTAAACCAGATAGCTACCCAATCCTCTGTCATACTATTGGATATTGATAATATTATAGATGGAAAATATTGGGGATATTCTGCTCCTACTCAACTTTTTAAAGAAAAAGATTATGATTTTATGCATTTTCAATCAGAAGGTCACAAAATTTTAGCTGACACCTTAGAACCTTATATTTTAAGAGGATTATTATGATATTTAATTCTGTAACATTTATCATATTTTTATTTATTGTCGTTGGACTATATTGGGTCCTACCCAGTAAACCAAGGCAATTATTACTATTCACTTCGAGTCTTATTTTTTATGGTTTTTGGCGTTATGAGTATACATTAATAATGTTGGCGTCAGCTATAAATGATTACTTTATTTCATTATTAATACATAAAACCAAAGATCCAAAAAAAAGAAAATCACTGTTGCTATTTAGTTTATTTGTTAATTTAGGATTTCTTTTCTATTTCAAATACCTCTTGTTTTTTGCAGAAAATGCAGTGTCGGTAATTAATTTATTTGGATTTAATATTGACCAACCTAGTTTTTCTATCTTATTACCTTTAGGGATTAGTTTTTATACATTTCAAACTATTTCTTATACAGTTGATGTATATAGAGGTTTTATTAAACCCCAAAAAAACTTTATTTTATATGGTAGTTATGTTACATTTTTTCCTCAGTTAGTTGCTGGCCCTATTCTAAGAGCCCAAGAAGTAATCTACCAACTTAAAATAAGAGCCAGATTTCAAATTAAATTTATTAATGATGGTATCATCAGAATTCTCTTTGGCTTATTCTTAAAAGTTGTAATTACAGATAATATAGCCCCTATTGTAGATCAAATTTATTCTGTTCCAGTTGCAGGCTTATCTGCAATTGATGTTTGGGTAAAAGCTTTTTTATTCGGTTTYCAAATTTATTTCGAYTTTTCAGCTTATTCTCATATTGCAATTGGGGCGGCAAAATTAATGGGAATTAGTTTTCCTGAAAATTTTAACTACCCTTATTTAGCAATATCTTTTAAATCATTCTGGAAAAGATGGCACATATCTCTATCTAGTTGGATTAGAGATTATTTATATTTACCTATATTAGGAGTTAAGGTAATGGATAAAAGTACTGGAGGTTTATCAACTGAAATGCCAAAAGCTTCAAACGCTAATAGAGCACTATTTTTAACATGGGCTATTATGGGATTATGGCATGGTGCGAGTTGGGCTTTTGTTTTTTGGGGAGCTTACCATGCATCGCTTATCTTTATTGAAAGAAAACTTACTATCATTACTCGAAAAATAAATAAAAACATCAGATCAATCTTAGGCTGGGGAATTACACTCCCCTTAGCTATGCTTAGTTGGCTTCCTTTTAGAGAAAATAATTTGTCAGATGTTTTTATAATGTTTAAAAAGTTATTTATTATCAATGGATTTTTTAATCGGTCATTTAGTGAAAATACTTATCTAATTACTGCTTTACTCTTAATCTTAACAATTATATCTTTTTTAATTCATAAGTATTTATTAGAAAAAATTAAGAAAAATTTATTATTATACTCAGCTATATTAGTAATTACTGTAAGTTTTTTAACCATTTTAGATTTAACTTTTTTAAGACCAATTAGTCAATTTATATATTTTCAATTTTAAACCATTATTAGCCTAAAAGTCTCCATAATAACCGTTTGCTATAATAGTTCAAAAACTATTGAAGATACTATACAATCTGTTTTGTCTCAAACTTATACTAACATTGAATATATTATTATTGACGGATTATCTACTGATAACACACTAGAAATAGTTACTAAATACAAAGATAAAATAACAAAAATTGTTTCCGAAAAAGACAATGGTCTTTATGATGCAATTAATAAAGGAATTAAATTAGCAACTGGAGATATCATTGCTAATCTTAATTCAGATGATTTTTACATTGACAACAATGTTATTGCTGATGTAGTTGAAAAAATTGAAAAAGAGAACACCGACTCTCTTTATGCAGATTTATATTATGTTGATGCTATTGACACCAATAAGGTAGTTAGGCATTGGAAATCTGGCAACTATAAACATGGTTTATTCTATAAAGGATGGATGCCCCCCCATCCTACATTTTTTGTAAAAAAGTCGGTATATGAAAAATACGGAACTTTTAACCTACAATTAAAATCTGCTGCAGATTATGAAATAATGCTTCGTTTCATTCATAAATATAAAATTAAAATTAGCTATCTACCTAGAGTTGTTGTTCGTATGCGAATTGGAGGGGTAAGTAACGTAAGTTTGTTAAACAGAATTAAAGCCAATAGAGAAGATAAACAAGCTTGGCTAATTAATGATTTAAAACCAAAACCTTACACTTTATTGTTTAAGCCACTTTCTAAACTTGGTCAATTTTTGAAGAAAGGATAAAACAATCAATAATAGACTATTCTCGCCCCGATAATTATCGGGGTTGCGAGATCTGTTCGAATAAGAGTTTAATCTAATTTTAGTTAACAATAAACAGATGCCGGAATAAATCCGGCAATATCATAACGGAAGAAAAGACTCCGCAATGAATGCGGAGAATTTCAAAATGAAGAATATATCCCGTAACACCGCGTTCGCTAAAAGCTTTAGCGGTTGCGAAAGTGCGGGAATTGTTAAAAATCAATGTCCTTTACATCCTCAAAAACTTTTTCAATCCCTTCTTTTAAAGAAATTTGGTGTTTCCAACCCAAAGCTTCAATTTTTGAGACATCCATCCACTTCCTAGGAGTCCCATTAGGTTTAGAGGAGTCAAATTGATATTCTCCTTCAAAGCCAATCACTTCTTTCATCATATTAGCTAATTCGAGTACACTTACATCTGTGCCCGTGCCAATGTTAAAAATCTGTTCACCACTGTAGTTTTTCATTAAAAAATAACAAGCATCAGCTAAATCATCTACATGTAAAAATTCTCTCTTAGGAGAACCATCTCCCCAAATTTCGATTGTAGAGTCATTATTTTCCTTCGCCATTTTAAATTTTCGAATAAAAGAAGGAAATAAATGAGAGGACTCTGGATCATAATTATCATTTGGTCCATACAGATTAGTAGGCATCACAGAAATAAAATCTGCACCATATTGCCTTCTATAAGACTCACATAATTTAATCCCCGCAATTTTTGCAATTGCATATGGTTCATTAGTTTGTTCTAGAGTTCCAGTTAATAAATACTCTTCTTTTAAAGGTTGAGGGGCTAGTTTAGGGTAGATACACGAAGAACCCAAAAATAAAAGCTTCTTTACATCATTTTGATAAGCACTATTAATCACATTCAACTCAATCATTAGATTATCATAAATGAATTCTGCTCGATAAATATTGTTAGCTAATATACCCCCTACTTTAGCTGCACTTAAAAAAACATAATCTGGTTGTTGAGTTTTAAAAAAGGATTCTACCGCTTGCTGATTTCTTAAATCTAGTTCAGAAGATGTTTTAGTAATAATATTTATATATCCTTCTTGTTCAAGTTTTCTAATAATTGCAGAGCCAACCATTCCACGATGTCCAGCAACATAAATTTTATCTTCTTTATTCATGATGATTTAGAATATCATGACCACCATCTTTCAAATATTGATCTCTCTTAAATAAATCCATGTCAGCAGTCATCATATCCTTTACTAAAGATTGAAGATTATGTTTTGGTTCCCAACCTAATTCCGTCTTGGCTTTAGTAGGATCTCCTATCAATAAATCAACCTCTGTTGGTCTAAAATATTTTTTATCTATTTCAACTACAATTTCACCAGTCTCCTTATTTCTTCCTTTCTCACTCACTCCTTCTCCACTCCACTCTATCTCTATATCAACTTCATTAAAAGACATTGAAACGAAATCTCTAACAGTTGTGGTAACACCTGTAGCCAAGATATAATCATCAGGTTTTTCTTGTTGTAACATTCTCCACATACCTTCTACATAATCTTGTGCATGACCCCAATCTCTTTTTGCAGATATATTGCCTAAATAAATCTTTTTTTGTAAGCCTAACTTAATTTTAGCAACCCCTCTAGTAATTTTTCTTGTAACAAATGTTTCACCTCTTAATGGGCTTTCGTGATTAAATAAAATCCCATTACACGCATAAATTCCATAGGCTTCTCTATAATTTTTTACTATCCAAAATGCATAAAGTTTTGCAACTGCATATGGACTTCTTGGATAAAATGGTGTTTTTTCAGTTTGAGGAACTTCCATTACTTTTCCATACAATTCAGAAGTAGAAGCTTGATAAAATTTAGTTTTCTTTTCTAAGCCTAAAATTCTGATTGCTTCTAATAGCCTAAGTGTTCCTATACCGTCAGCATTAGCGGTATATTCTGGAGTTTCAAAAGAAACCTGAACATGCGACATTGCAGCCAAATTATATATTTCATCGGGCTGAACATCTTGAACAATTCTAATGAGATTAGTTGAATCTGTTAAATCTCCGTGATGCAAAATAAATTTTACATTATCTTCATGCAAATCGGTGTATAAATGATCTATCCTTGCTGTGTTAAATAACGAACTTCTTCTTTTTAAACCATGAACTTCATACCCTTTTTCTAATAATAATTCGGCTAAATAAGCTCCATCTTGACCGGTAATACCAGTAATCAATGCTACTTTACTCATTAATATAAATTTTCAATTTTTCTAGTCAAATTTTTTGCTTGATTCTACTGCTTTTTTGAATATTTTAAGGGAAAGGACTATCTCATGACCACCTGAGGAGTATGAGTTTATATCAGTTAACGTATAATCATAAGCATAACCAATTGATATGTTTTTAAAATTAAACCCTATCATGGCGGCAATAGCGTTATTATATCGGTATGAAACGCCTAGCCAATATTTTTCTTTTAAAACACCTCTTGCGTTAATATCAAATTGAAAAGGTGCTCCTTGTACGTACTTAAATAATGCAGAAGGAACTACTGAAAGATTATCACTGACAGGGAAACTATATTCCGCATATAAATTATAATGTCTAGATAAATTTGATAACTGTTCTCCATATCCTGCCCCATCATATAATCTATTTTGTAATAATTGTGATGAAGATATTCCAAATTTATATCTATCTGAATAATACAAAATACCAAAATTAATATCTCCTACATAACCTTTATTTATTATATTATTTAATGCATCATCTCCATCTTCTTCAGGTTTTAAAGCATTCCTACTTATGTAGTGAGTAGCATATAAACTTCCTAAACTAAATGATAATTTAGACTTATCGTTTACTGTTATGTGATAAGCATATGAAAGCTGTATCCCTTGTTCATTAACCGGACCTGCTTGATCTTTATAAACATACCCACCAAAACCCATTTTTTTTCCAATCTTGGTGTGCCCACTTAAAAATTGTGTTTGAGGAGCTCCTTCTAAACCTGTCCATTGATCTCTTATAGATAGTGAGAAAAATGTATACTCGGTACTTCCTGCAACTGCAGGGTTCAATAAATAATCATTAAACATATACTGACTAGTTAATGGAATTTGCTGAGCTGATAAAGCATTAGCAAAACAAACAAAAACTATTAATCTTAAAATATTTTTCATAATTATAATTTTATCTTATAATATTAATGGTGCCTGTAATCCCTTCTTCTCCACCTCCTAGTACTATTATATAGTAATATGTAGCTGATGGTGCTGGAGTTCCGTTATAAGTTCCATCCCATGCTTCTGGATATCCAGAAGCAGATTCAAACATTAAATCACCCCATCTGTTAAATACTTGAACAACTAAATCAGGGTATAAATCTAATCCTCTAATATTCCATAAATCATTTTTCCCATCTCCGTTTGGAGTAAATACATTAGGTATATTAAAGCAGTTTAAGTTGTCTATAGATATTACAACTGTATCAGATTCTATACAACCACTCTCATCTCCAATTACAATGTATGTAGTTTGAACTGTAGGGCTGACAACAAAGCTTTGTCCAACACCCAGACCATTATCCCAAGTTAGTAAAGTAGCACCTGATGCACTAATAATTGCACTCGTTCCTAAGCAAATTGCAGTATCACTACTAGCAACGATATTCGGAAGAGAGATTACTGTTACAACTACTGAATCAGTATTAGAGCAACCATTAGCATCTAACCCAACAACAATATACGTTGTATCTAATGGAGTTACTAATAAATGTGTTTGCCCAATTCCAAGTCCATTATCCCACAGGTAAGTTGTTGCTCCTGTAGCAAATAATATAATTGAATCTCCTTGACATAACGAGGTGTCACTATTTGTAACTAAAACTGGAAGTGTGTTAACTGTTACTATTACGGAATCAGAACCAATACACCCATTTACATCAGAAACAGACACAATATAAGTAGTTAATAAAACTGGAGTTACTACATGGCTCTGACCAGCTCCCAATCCATTATCCCATGTATAAATAGTACCTCCTGTTGCACTAATAGTTGCTGATTCTCCCTCACAGACAGTTGTGTCATTGCTTGCTACAACAGTTGGCAATGCATTTATAGTAACATTAACAAGGTCTGTATTGCTACATCCATTAACATCTGTCCCTGTTACAATATATACAGTATTTATTATTGGATTATCGGTTTGATTTTGCCCTGCTCCTAATCCATTATCCCATAAATAAGTTGTTGCCCCATTAGCACTTAAAAATACTGTATCTCCTAAACATACAGTTGTATCATTGCTAGCCACAATAGTTGGCAAAGGATTTATAGTAACATCAACAGTATCAACATCAGCACAACCAAGTGCAACAGTTCCAGTTACTATATAAGTAGTATTTATTATTGGAGTGGCTATTTGATTTTGTCCCAATCCTAATCCATTATCCCATGAATAGGTTGTTGCTCCTGTTGCACTTAAAAATACTGTGTCTCCTAAACATATTGCAGTGTCTATGCTTGCCACTACAACAGGAAGAGCAACTACTTCTATTGTTTGTTGAGATGAATCAACACAATTTCCAGTATATCCATAGCTGGTAATTAATAACTGTGTATTATATGTACCTCCAGTATTAAAAGTATAAGTTGTGTCAAAATGGGTATATATTCCAGTACCATCATTATAATCCCATTGATATAAAGGAGTTGAACTTCCATTAAAAGTAAACATTGTATCTACCGTATTTAATGTTGATGTATTAGTAAATATTACGCTATCTCCAGCACATATACTATCAGTGCTAGTTGTATATGAAGAAGTAATTGTTTGGTCAAAAATTGGGGCCACTAGATTATCAATATCATAAGGTGGTAAAAATTGTGCTTGGAAATTGTACCAAATACCAGCAAACAAAGTAGCTGCTAACTGCTCATCATTTCCATCTGCAAGTATTGAATTATTAGTTACATACCATGCCCCTCTATTAGGAATACTAGGATCTAGCTCTATTGATACTGTAAAATCTGTTGAAACTGCTACAGGCGTAGTAAACAAAAATGTCTGTGCTTGTCTTCCAATATCATTTACTGTAACTGTATTTGATGCAATTACTGTAGTTGGACGCTTCAAAGCATCTATATTAGAAACTTTTAAAATCATATCTAATGGCGCGACATCATTTGATGTAGTATTGGTGTCAAGTAAAACTCTAGCTCTTACTCCATAAAGTAATCCATTATTAGTTAAATAATAAGCCTGAGCTACTCCTTCTACATAGCCAAAATACAATGTATCTACTTCAAATGATGTAATTTTAGTCTGTGGGTATAAGATTGTATCAACACAATTACATGGAGCTATAGCTACAAAAACCGTATCTGTATCTAAGCACCCAAGTGCAACAGTTCCTGTTACCACATATGATGTATCAAGTGTTGGAACAAAAGATTGATTTTGTCCTGCTCCCAATCCATTATCCCATGAGTAAGTTGTTGCTCCTGTAACAGTTAAATTTACTACATCTCCACCTGTACATATAATCGTATCTGAACTTGCAACAACTATAGGCTCAAATACTTCTATTGTTTGTTGAGATGAATCAACACAATTTCCAGTATATCCATAGCTGGTAATTAATAACTGTGTATTGTACGTTCCTCCTGCATTAAAGGTATAAGTAGTGTCAAAATGAGTGTATATTCCAGTACCATCATTATAATCCCATTGATATAGTGGAATGGATACATTATTAAAAGTAAACATTGTATCTACAGTGTTCAATGTTGATGTATTGGTAAATACAATACTATCTCCGACACATATACTATCAGTACTAACTGTRTATGTAGAGTTAATTGTTTGCTCAAAAATTGGAGCAACTAAATGATCAATATCCCATGGCGGTAAAAATTGTGCCTGAAAATTATACCATATACCAGCAAACAAAGTAGCTGCTAATTGCTCATCATTACCATCTGCTGCTACAGAACTATTCGTTGCATACCAAGCCCCTCTTAGTGGAATTGCTGGATCTAACTCAATTGACACTGTAAAATCCGTTGAAACTGCTACAGGAGCAGCAAATAAAAATGTTTGCTCTTGAAATCCAATATCACTTACTGAAACAGTATTGGAGGCAATCAGAGTTGTTGGTCGTTTTAATGCATCTATATTTGATACTTTAATAATCATATTTAATGAAGGCACATCGCCAGCTGTAGCATTTGTATCTAACAATATCATAGCTCTAATACCATGAATAAATCCATTACTAGTCAAATAATAAGCTTCTGATACTCCCTCAACATAACCAAAGTACAATGTATCAATCTCTAATGCAGTTGTCTTAGATTGTGGGTATAGAATGGTATCTATACATTGAATTGGCCCACTTGAAACAGAATTTAGATTAAGACTTCCAACTCGATTTTGATCAAATGTATATGGRACTGTTTTCTTAGCTGGATTTACCTGAGGTCTGTTTACTTGAGCAGATACAACATTTGCAGAGCAAACAGCAACTACCATCAATAAAATAGAAAAAATAATTTTTTTCATAAATTCTAAATTTTTCATAAAAAATTCCAAGTATATCTTAGAATTTGGTAAAAATAACACAAATTAAGTAAATATTAATTTTTACTTGTTTTAGTTAACTAAATATAGACGATTTTATGGCAATTATGGTTGCAGCACCTCATTATTTTGCACCAAATTAACCTATAATTCTAGAGAAAATTCTCCGTTAGTTATGATGATATTTCTCACCTTTTAAAATAGTAAGTGATCTATAAAGTTGTTCTGTGAAAAACAATCGAACCATTTGATGAGAAAAAGTCATTTGGGATAAGGCAATTTTTACATCAGATGCTTTATAAACCTCCTCAGAAAAACCAAAAGGGCCACCAATCACAAAAGTTAAATCCATACCAGTATTCATTCTTTTCTGTATAAATTGGGAGAAGTTAATTGAATGATACTCTTTCCCTTGCTCGTCTAATAATACTACAAATGCTGATTTAGAAATTAGTTTAATAATCTCTTTCCCTTCAGCTTCTTTTTGTGTGTTAGTATTTAATTTTTTACCCACTTTTACATCAGCTACCTCTTTCAATTCAAAATTTATGTAATGTTTTAAACGAGAAGTATATTTATTAATTCCTTCTTTTAAATAATTTTCATCTGTTTTTCCTATTACAATTAACTTTATTTTCATATCGCTAATTTAAAAATTATTACCTTTGAATCGGATTTTAATTTTACGATTGTTTACAGCTGAAAATTGGCTTGATAATTGTTACGATATTGAAAATACTAACAAATGAAAAAAATATTTATAGGACTATTTTTAACATTTGCATTAATTGTGAATGCCACTCCTATCTCCGATAGTCTAGCATCAGCTTTCAAAAAAGGAAATTCAACAGAAATTGCTAAATACTTTGGAAGTTCTGTTGATTTAAGCATTCCTAATAATGAGGGGGTTTACAGTAGCACCCAAGCTAAACTAATCTTAAAAACTTTCTTCCTAAAGAACAAACCTTCCGATTTCACAATCGTACACAATGGTAATTCTAAAAATAATTCCCATTATTCAATCGGGAATTTAAAAACATCTAAAGGTAATTTTAGAACTTATATTCTTTATAAAGAATTAAATAAAAAGGTTACTATATTAGAATTGAAAATAGAAGCTGACGAATAAATTTCATTTAATTATATCCATTCCTATTTTAAACAGATTATTTTTGTAAAAGCAACTGCTTTCTTATGAACTGTACTAATGATTTAATAGACATTGCCATTAAAGAAGATATTGGTGATGGTGACCATACTTCTCTTTCTTGCATTCCGAGAAATGCTATTGGAAAAGCACATCTTTTAGTAAAAGAGAAAGGAATTATAGCTGGTGTAGAATTGGCAAAAAAAATATTCAAAAAAATAGACTCTTCTTTAAACTTTAAACAGCTTATAGCAGATGGTAATATTGTTAATATTAATGATATCGTTTTTATAGTTGAAGGATCAAGCCATTCAATACTACAAGCAGAACGATTGGTTTTAAATTTCATGCAACGAATGAGCGGAATTGCATCTAACACCAATAACTATGTTAAATTATTGGACGGATTAAACACAAAAATATTAGATACCCGAAAAACAACTCCCGGCCTGAGAGAAATTGAAAAATGGGCTGTTAAAATAGGCGGGGGTACAAATCACAGAATGGGCTTGTACGACATGATTATGATAAAGGATAATCATATTGATTATGCTGGCGGTATAAAAGAAGCCATTTCTTCAACTCAAAAATATCTTAATAAAAATAATAAGAAATTAAAAATAGAGGTTGAAGCAAGAAATTTAACTGAACTTAATGAAATTTTAGTTATTGGTGGAATTCACAGAATAATGCTTGATAATTTTTCTTTTGATGATATTCGAACTGCTGTCAGCTTAATTGATGGGAAATATGAAACTGAAGCCTCTGGTGGAATAACGAAAAAAACCATTAGAAAATATGCTGAATGTGGGGTTGATTACATTTCTATTGGAGCATTAACACATCAAATTAATAGCATTGACTTAAGTTTAAAAGCTATCTGAAATTTTGAACAAATTATTACAAAAAATAGTGTCAACCAAGGTAGTTCAAGCACCTTTAAACTTATCAAAAAAGTTAATTATTCCAGGCTTTGATGGATTACCAATTTATGATGTTGTTATCTTTTTTGTTCAGGGCATTCAAAAAAGCTCATTAACAATGAGAGCTTCTTCTCTTGCTTTTAGGTTTTTCTTGGCCTTATTTCCATCAATTATATTTTTATTTGCATTAATACCTTACATTCCAATAGACAATTTCAGAGAACAACTATTAGCATTAATACAAAGCATTTTACCTCAACAAGCAAACGAATTAGCAAACTCAACAATAGAGGAAGTTCTTACTGTTAAGAATGATGGTCTGCTTTCATTTGGATTTTTATTTGCTCTTTATTTGGCAAGTGATGGCGTAAATTCAATGATAATGGCCTTTAACAATTCTTATCATGCGATTAAAAAAGGTAGTTATATAAAACGAAGATTAAGATCCTTTTTGCTTCTTGCTATTTTAACACTATTAATGGTTACAGCCATAGGTTTAATTGTTTTTAGTGAAACCTTTACAATGCAGTTGGTACATACTGGCTATTTAGAAAACAATGCAACAATTTATCTGCTAAAAATAAGCAAGCTTATTCTTTTGTTATTATTATTTTTCTTAGGGATATCATCGATTTATTATTACGGCAATATTCAAAATAATAAATTCCGATTTATTTCAGCAGGATCTACTTTAGCAACCTTATTGAGCATTCTACTTTCAACAGGATTTGCTTATTATGTGAACAATTTTTCCAGCTATAATAAAGTATATGGATCAATTGGCACACTTATGGTTATAATGCTATGGCTATATTTTAATTCATTAGTTTTGCTAATAGGGTTTGAATTAAATGCAAGTATTAGCCATGCTAAAGAAAATAAATTAAATAAAGAAAAAACATGAAAAATTTGCTTATACTCATTATTGTTACACTGACACAAATTGGAATTATTAATGCCCAAAAAACGGTAGGTGGAGTTCCAATGCCAAAAAAAGTAATGATTGGAAAAACGGTTCTTTCTCTAAAGGGTGCTGGAGTTCGAGAGAAATTATGGATGGATATGTATGCTTGTGCTCTTTACCTAAAAAACAATACGAATAGTGCATCAGAAATTATCAATAGAGATGAACATACCGCTATTAAAATTCAGATTATATCTTCCTTAATTACTAGCAAGAAAATGACAAGTGCAATAGAGGATGGTTTTAAGAATGCCACAGATGGAAAAACAAAAGCAATTCGTAAAGAAATTAATGAATTTAAAAAAGTCTTCTCTAAAGAAGAAATACAAAAAAAAGATATTTATGACATTATCTATGTCCCAAACAAAGGAACTGTCATTTTTAAAAATGGAAAGATTCAACCTATTATAAAAGGATTAACATTTAAAAAAGCACTATTTGGCATTTGGTTAGGAGACAAACCCGCTGATAAAGATTTGAAAAAAGATTTACTAGGTAGATAAATTATTTTTTTCTCAACTGACCACTTCCTGTATGTGAGCTAACAGTTACCGTGGGGTTTCCATAATAATCGATATTGCCAATGTAACTTAATTCAACCAACAATGTACTGTTAGCCGTAACAATTATATCTCCTGATCCTGAATTATTTACATGTACATCATTTGCCACTAAATTATTAAGATGCTGCCAACCCGTTTCTCCCAAAAAAGCAAACAAGTTATTAGTAGTTCCACTTAATGTAATGTCTGCTGGCCCTGTGTGTTGTATTACAGAAACATTAGTTGAATTTAATTGTAAATTAATACTTCCCGTTCCTGTGTTTGTTTCGAATCGAAAATCAGGAAAATTAAGCGTGTTTGTGCTAGTAATTATACCTTGTCCTGTATAATCTATTTTAGTAAGATTCGGTATCGATAAATAAACTGTTATTGGTATATCATAATCTCTAAACAAACTGCATTTATTATCGCTAGAAATTGACAATACATTTCCCGAAACATCCGTACTTACGTAAGGTAATAGATTTTCTCCACCTTCAATTGTTAAACTTGCTTCAGTACTTTGAGTGATTACAATATCAATATTATCTTCAGTTTTTATTGTTAAAATATCAGAAGATATAGCACGGACTTCCTTAACTATTGTTCCTGTACTTTTAAAACAACTAGATTCTTTTCCGCAGGAGAATAACACCATTGAAAAAGCATACAAAAACAACCACTTATATTTTAGTTTTAACCTCATTAATTAAAATTATACCCAATGCCAAACTCTATATAATCAGCGACTACAATATGAGTTTTCATTCCTAGCTTTAAAAATAATTTATCGCTTACATCAAATCTGGTTTCTAATCTATTGTAAATTAAGCCATTTCCTTTATAGTTTGAAAACAGATACCCCCCCATCTCTATTAAAAAAGATATTCTGCCAAAATCAAAAGAATAAATTCCAACTAATCCTAACCTAAAATTATCCAATCCATTAGATGTATTGCTTGAATCTCTGGCAATTAAATCTGTTAAAGAAGTATTGTAAAACACATCTGCTCCAAAACCATAAGAACTTTTTTCTGATCGAGCTTTAATAAAATTAAAAGAGTAAGTTGAAACAAAATATTTTGGGCCTCCTACGGGCGGGATTTCTTTTACACCAAAACCTACTATTACTTTTTTAGTCCATTTATGAGGTCTTTCTTCTAAATCACTTACAACACGTTCTTCCTTTTTTCCAAAATTATAAGATAATCCTGTATTTAATGAAAAAATATTGATGCCCAGGTTCGGTCTAGAAAAAGAACCATTAGAAAAATGAATGATTGATAACCCAGCAGAAATATTAAATGCATCACTCAATTTAATAGACCATAACGTGTTTGCATAAATTAATGCATTAAAATGAGACCCAATGGCTATGTTTTTAAAATTTGTTTCTCGATTAAACGGTTTTTGTATATATCCTAAACCATACCCAATTTTAAAACGCCAGTTAACTTTTCTTTTATTAATTGGAATTTCTATAAATGGAAACACCCCATAACCCATACCTAATTCTTGCCTATTTCCTAAATTTATAGCTAAAACAGAAACTCCTAATTTTGGGTAATTATATAACTGTTGCCATGCTTTTTCACCAACAGTAGATTTATAAAAAGAAAACTCATAAGCTTGTGTTTTACCTTCTACTATTTCATTTACTTCTTTTCGGTGAGGTAAAATTGCTCCGCTATGGAATGTAGCTTTTAAACCAACAGAAAGTTCAACACCTTGTGTAAAACCTTTCATAAAAAGAAAAAKAMATAAAATTAATAATAGATATTTCTGATGTACTTTTATCACAAAACAAATTTAGAATAAAAATTGGCTGTAACAATGAATGAAAAATTAGTTGCTTTCGAAAGACTGTTAAATATAATGGATGATTTAAGGGAGAAATGCCCTTGGGATAAGAAACAAACCATGCAAAGCTTAAGGCATTTAACTATTGAGGAAACCTATGAATTAACTGATGCCATTATAGAAAATGATTTAGAAGAAATAAAAAACGAATTAGGTGATTTAATGTTACACCTTGTTTTTTACGCCAAAATAGGATCTGAAAGTAATGCTTTCGACATTACTGATGTACTCAATTCAATATGTGATAAATTAATCCATAGACATCCTCACGTTTATGGAGATACTGAAGTTGCTGATGAAGAAGAAGTGAAAGCTAATTGGGAAAAACTGAAATTAAAAGAAGGAAAAAATTCCGTTTTAGAAGGTGTCCCGAAATCACTTCCYGCATTAGTAAAAGCAGTTAGAATACAAGATAAAGCTAGAGGGATTGGCTTTGATTGGGATAATAAAGAGCAGGTTTGGGAAAAAGTAAAAGAAGAAATTGACGAATTTAAAGTAGAAGTAGATAATAAAAGTGATAAAATGGAAGACGAATTTGGAGACCTCCTTTTTTCACTAATTAATTACGGTAGGTTTTTAAACCTTAATCCTGAAGATGCCTTAGAAAAAACAAATAAAAAATTTATTAAACGGTTTCAATACATGGAATCAGAAACAAAAAAAGAAGGAAAAGAACTAAGTAGCATGTCATTAAAAGAAATGGATGTTTATTGGAATAAAGCCAAGAAATTATAATAAATCATTTTATCTCATTATTTTTAACTCCTCATTTTAGAAATAGACCATGGACAATTTTTTAGTAAAAAACTCATTAAAACACATTGGAGCAATCATCATATTATTTGTATTGTGTGTTGTTTATTTTTACCCAGAAACACAAGGAAAAAAAATCCCTAGTCATGATGGAATTAGTGCTGTAGCAGCCTCTAAAGAATATAGGGACTTTCAAGAAAAAGGTGAAACTATATTGTGGAGTACTCGAGTTTTTTCAGGAATGCCACTTTTTCAAATTGCCTACAACGTTAAGTCTAACGTTGTAAGAAAAGTAGAAGTCTATCGTAAAGTAATGGGGATAAACATGAGTATGATGTTTGCCCTTATGCTCGGTTTATATATATGTCTTAGCTTATTTGGCTTACGATATGAGCTAAGTTTAATTGGAGCAATCGGTTTTGGACTATCCACTTGGTTTTTACTCTCTATAGAAGCCAGCCATTCTACCAAATTATTTACAATATCCTACATTCCACCACTAATTGCATCTATCTATTATGCTTATAGAAAGCAACTATTGCTTGGAGGTATTTTAACCAGTCTCTTTTTATGTCTGGCCATAGCTGCTAATCATGTGCAGATAGTATATTTCTCAATGTTCTTCATTTTTATTTTAGCTGTTTTTGAATTTATCCATGCGATGAAGAACAAAGAAATCGTTGGGTTTGCCAAAAAATCAGCAATTCTAATTGCCTTTGGTATTTTAGGAATACTGCCCAATACTACCCTATTATGGACTACTTATGATTTTGGTGAAGAAACAATAAGAGCCGGAAAATCTGAATTAACTAAAATTGGTGATGAGCCAAAATCTTCAGGGTTAGATATTGATTATTCTATGGCTTGGAGTTATGGCCAAGCAGAATCTTTTAATTTTTTAATCCCTAGTTATGGTGGGGGTGGATTAACACTCGATGAAAACTCTTCTACATTTGAAGAATTTCGACAAAAAGGAATGCCTAAAAATCAAGCATTAAATAGATTAAAAGGAGTTTATAATTATTATGCTGGTCCTGATGGAAATACTGGTCCCACCTATTTAGGTGCTATACTCCTATTTTTATTTTTACTGTTATTTTTTGTAGAAAAGAGTAAAATTAAATGGATGCTCTTATCTGTTGTAATGTTAACTATAATGTTCTCTTGGGGTGAAAACTTACTAATTGTTAATGAATTTTTCTTTAATCATTTTCCACTTTACAATAAGTTTAGAAATCCTTCTATGTGGTTGTCCATGACTATTATTTGTGTAAATATTGGAGCAATGTTTACCCTGAAAAATCTATTTGATAATACGTACGATAAAGACAGACTTAAAAAAGGATTGTACACAGTTGGAGGCTTTTTAGGAGTTATCTTATTGTATTTCTTTTTAATGAGCTCTGGAATGGATTTTACAGGTTTAGCAGATGGTCAATTAGAACAAGCTGGTTTTCCAATAGACACCATTGTTCAGGATAGAATAGATGCGGTAAAAAGTGATGCATTTAGAAGTCTTATATTAATCGCTTTAGCGTTCGGAACAATATGGTGGATGGCATTTAAGAAATTTAAAAACATGAGCATCCCTCTCTACATTTTTGGTGTTTTAATCCTGTTTGATATGTGGACTGTTGGCAAAAGGTTTATGAACGAAGATGATTTTGCCAAACACAAAAATTACGACAACATGGTTCCAAACACTGGTGCAGATGGACAAGTAAAAATAGATACTGAAGCTAGTTATCGAGTTTTTAATGTAACCGGACAAAGTGGGCCTTTTAATGATGCTGTTACTTCATATCATCATAAATCTGTTGGGGGATATACAGCTGCAAAATTGTATCGTTATCAAGATTTGATAGAGCATCACCTTTCAAAAAACAACATGAATGTCATAAATATGTTGAACACTAAATATTTTATTACTGGACAAAAGGGACAAGAAATGGCTCAGCAAAACCCTGCAGCTTTAGGTAATTGCTGGTTTATAAATGAAATACAGTGGGTAAAAAATGCAGATGAGGAAATGGCTGCTTTAACAGATTTTAATCCTTTAACAACAGTTGTAATTGACGAACGATTTAAAACTCAAATAGGTAATCTGAGTATTACACCTAATTCTCAAAACAAAATAGAATTAACTTCATTTCATCCAGATAAAATGAATTACACTAGTAATTCAACCGGAGAGCAACTTGCTGTTTTTTCTGAAATTTGGTATAAAGGAAACAAAGATTGGAAAGTAACCATCGATGGAAAAGAAGCAGAAATGATTCGAGTTAATTATTTATTAAGAGGCTTAAAAATACCTACTGGAACTCATCAAATAGAATTCACATTTCATCCTGTTTCGCATTATATAGGAAATGTGATTACCTTAGTATCATCAATAATTCTGTTAATATTACTTTTATTTTCTTTTTATTGGGTTCAATTTAAAAATAATAATGCGAGTATCATAAAGAGCGAATAGCATTCCAATAGTCTTCTTTATAACAGTACAAAATTTGACATAATCTTCATACCTTACGGGCAACTAAAAATCGCCTTCTTATGAAATTATTTAACTTTAATGCTAGCAATAGCAAAAATAAGCTAACCTTTTGTTTAGCGCTTTTCATCGTTTCTTTAATTCCAATGCACGCTGTAGCTCAACTTGATGTTGAACATTATATCCCAGCGTTATTTGGCAGAGAGGATAAAGGAGACCACTATATTGTTCTAAGTACTCCTACAACAACACCTTTTGTTGTTACAATTACTGATGGATCAGGAAATGTAATTGCAACTCCTACTATTTCAAATGCTGCATCATTATCTTATTTTTTAGGCTCTGGAGATGCTACAGAATTTTTAGTTACTGAAGCCGAATTAAATACCATCATGACAAATCATGGGTTAATTCTTACTGCAACAGAACCCTTTTATGTGAACCTCCGTGTTTTTGCAGACCCTCAAGGTGGGTCCTTAACCTCTAAAGGATCACAAGCAGCTTTTGGGCAAGATTTTTGGGCTGGAGGGATGTTTAATAATAATGGACAAGATTTTAGAAAAAGTAATGGATTTGGTATTATGGCTACAGAAAATAATACCACTATAAACATTACAAACATAAGTCCAGGGGTAATATTTAGGGGGACAACCCCCTCTGGAAGTCCGTTAACAACTCAAAATGTAACAATAGTTCTAAATGCAGGTGAATGCTACGTAATGTCAGCTTTTATGGACGAGCCTAGTCAAACTAATAATGTAAATGGAGTTAATGGTACCCACATAACATCAGATAAAAATATTGTTGTCAATTGCATGTCATGGCTTGGAGGTAACTCATTAGTTGGTGGTACCCCAAGTACAGGAAGAGATTTAGGGATTGATCAAATTGTTCCTGTTGAAAATATTGGCGATGAATATGTTTTAATAAAAGGTGAAGGGATAGACAACGAAAAAACAATAGTGATTGCCACAGCAAGTAATACTGACATCTTTATTGATGGAAATGCAATTCCAATTGTAACCTTAGCAAACCCTGGAGATTTTTATATAATTGATGGTAGTGTTTTTTCTGCAAATGATAATCTCTATTTAACATCCACAAGCCCTGTTTATTTATATCAAATGACAAATGGCGGTGATGGGGCTGTTGATGATAATGAACGGCAAAATGGTCTAATGTTCCTTCCTCCAGTTGGTTGTTCAGGAGGTAAAAGTGTTTTCTTACCAAATGTAGATTCTATTGGAACAGCATTTATTAACATAATAGCTGATGCTGGAGCAAACGTTTATGTAAATGCTGTTCTCCAAGGAGCCGGTGATCCAATAGTTGGAACAACCAATTATGTYACTTATAAATTGACAACTGGATTTACAGGGGATGTATCTGTTACTAGCGATAAGTTGATTAGGGTTGCTCTTATCAATTTAAGTGGAAATATTGGTGCTGCCGGCTATTTTTCAGGATTCACTAAGGATGTCTCTGTACAAACTAATACAGTTAACGGAAATAATATTGCTCTAGAAGGATGTATTGATGCAAGCTTTACCTTTGGTATTGATGCTCCTTCATCAACACCTACTGTAATCACTTATCAAATTTGGGGTACCGCAACAAATGGTGTAGATTATACATATATTGATACAACAATAACTATTCCGGCAGGACAAACACAAGCGACAATTATTATTAATTCTATTCAGGATGGAATAGTTGAAGGTCAAGAATCTATTTTTATTGTTTACCAACCTGATTTATGTTCACCATTAGATACCGCATTCTTATTTATTGATGATGCACAACCAATTGTTTTTACACTTACCGAAACTGACTTAAATTGTTTTAATGACAGTACTGGGCAAATATTGGTTAATGCCAGTGGTGGTTTCCCCCCTTATACTTATGAAGTAACCTACCCTCAAGGTAATCAAACATACGACACCTTAAATCCGATTACTGGTTTACCAGCTGGAACTTACTCCGTTCAAGTTTATGATATTTATGGYTGTAAAGCAGATGCTCTTGTTATAGGTGGTGTWTTTGAYGCAGAYACAACCTTCCTTCCAGATGGAACTGGGGTAACTTATACTACTCAAATCCTAATATCAGGATTTGGAGCTGGAGAAACTATAGACAGTTTATCTCAAATACTTCAAATTTGTGCAACAATGGAGCACTCCTATCTAGGTGATTTAGAACTTAAATTAACTTCGCCTACAGGTCAAATCTGTGTTTTGAAACAGCAAAATGGAGGAGGCTCTTGTGATTTAGGAGAACCTGTTGCYACTGGACCAGTAGATGGAGCTGCAGGTTCAACAATCACAACTCCTGGTATTGGTTATCAATACTGCTGGAATTCAAATCCTACTTATGTTACTATGGTTGGTGAATCAACTAATTTTACTCGAAACTATACAGATCCCACAGGCAATACTTATACCGATAATTATTTACCAGCTGGATCCTATCAATCTTTTGATCCCTTAGCAAATTTACTAGGTTCACAAATGAATGGTAACTGGACATTAGATATTACTGACCAGTTTGCCCTCGATAATGGATATATTTTTGAATGGAATGTTAGCCTAGTTGGTTCTGAACCAGACACTTTAGTAATTATCAATGAGCCAGATTCAATTCAAATGAATGGTTTTATTACACAAGCACAATGTGGAGGAAATGATGGCTCAATTAATCTAACAGTTAGCGGTGCTTTTCCACCATTTACATTTTTATGGAGTACTGGAGCCACTACGGAAGATATAACTAACTTGACTGCAGGCAATTACACTGTAGTGGTTACTGACTCCATGGGTTGTTCCGATTCTATAACATTTAACTTAAACAATATCAGTAGTATGAACATTACTTCAATTGTTACACAAGTAACTTGTGCTGGAGGTAATAATGGTGCAATTGATGTTACTACATCAGGAGGAACACTACCTTACACTTTCTCATGGAGTAATGGGCCAACTACCGAAGATATTAATACATTAACAGCAGGTACTTACATAATAACAATAACAGATAGCGCAGGTTGTCAGTTTTCTGATAATATAACTGTTGGAACATTACCTCCAATTGTTATCACATTAAACAATTCTAGTAATGAATATTGTGGGCAAGTAAATGGATCTATTGATATAAATGTTTCAGGAGGTTCAGGTTCTTATGGGTATGCATGGGACAATGGTGCTGGAATAGAAGATTTAACAAATATAACTGGTGGAACATATATAGTAACTGTTACTGATGCAAATGGATGTGTAGCTACTCAAAGTTTCACTATAATAAACGATGTGTCAAATTGTAGTGCGTATTGCTACTTAACGGTTAGTTATATAGTTATTGATGAAAATTGTGGTGATGGAACTGGTGCTATTGATGTAACAATAACGCAAGCTACTCAACCCTACATTGTTTCTTGGAATACTGGTGCTACCACCGAAGATATCTTTGGATTATCTGCAGGAACATATACAATTACTGTAACTGACGCCAACCAATGTGTTGAAATTGTAAATATTACTGTCGGAAATAATACTGGTACATTAAACATTGCGTCTAATCAATTGAGCAATGAAAATTGCGGGAATGCTGATGGATCAATCGATATTACTGTTGCAGGTGGAACCTTACCTTATTCTTTTTCTTGGAATAATGGGGCTACTACAGAAGACATTTTTAACCTTGCTGCCGGGAATTATACCATTACAATTACTGATGGAAATGGATGTACTTTTAATACAACATATACCATATTTAACAACACAGGCAACCTTTCTGCAAGTGCAGTTGTTGTTAATGAAATTTGCGGAAATGGCTCAGGAACCATCAATTTAACTGTTACTGGTAATGCTGGTGTACTTTCTTTCTTATGGAGCAACGGTAGTACAACTGAAGACCTAACTAACTTATCTGCAGGACTATATTTCTGCACCATTACTGATGCAAATGGATGTGTCTTAATTACTCCATCTTATAATCTAATTAATGAATCTAGTACATTGCTATTAAGTAATGTTTTAATTGCAAATGAAGATTGTAATAATGGTCAAGGATTAATTGACATTACAATTCAAGGAGGAACTCCTCCTATTACTTTTTTATGGAACACCGGAGCTACTACTGAAGATATTAGCGGATTATCTGCAGGAACTTATTCTTGTACTATTACTGATGCCAATGGATGCCAAGTTCAAACAGGAACACTTAATTTATTTAATTCCCCTGGCAACTTAAATGTAACAACTGATTTTGTTACTGACGAGATTTGTGGAAACGGTGCTGGTGCAATCTATCTGACTACAACTGGAGGAACATCCCCAATAACTTATTCTTGGAATAATGGTTCAACATCCGAAGATATTTCTGGATTGGTTGCAGGGTTTTATACACTTACAGTAACCGATTCAAATGGCTGCATTTTCAATCATAACGAAACTGTAATAAATACCTCTGGAACATTGCAAATTGACAATGCAATTGTTACTGACGAAACTTGTAATGATGGTTTAGGAGTAGTTGACATATTTATTAGCGGAGGTACTACTCCTTTTACTTTTTTATGGTCTAATGGAGCAACTACAGAAGATATCTCTTCACTCTCAGCTGGAAATTATAGTGTAACTGTTACTGATGTAAATGGTTGTCAAGTAAATGGAAATTATACCATCAACAACAACACTGGAACTTTGGCCGTCTCTTTTATTGGTACTGCTGAAAATTGTTCAAACAGTGCTGGAGCGATTGACCTCACCGTAACTGGAGGGACAGGGCCATATACATTCTTGTGGAGTAAWGCCGCAACTACTGAAGATTTAACAGGTATTTCTGGAGGAACATATTCATGTACYGTTACCGACCAAGGAACAGGTTGTATAATATTGACTGGAAATATTTTCATAAGTAATAACCCAGGAACATTAGCTGTTACTAGTTCAACTACAGATGAATCTTGTGGTGATGCTTCTGGTACTATTACCTTAAACGTTACCGGAGGAACTCCTGGATTTACTTATATTTGGAATCCAAGTGTAAGCACATCTACTAATGCAACAGGACTTTCTGCTGGGATGTATATTTATACCGTAACCGACACAAACGGGTGTACTATTACTGACTCAGCTGAAATATTTAACAATGCTGGAACACTTTCATTAGATAGTATTAATGTAACTGACGAAATTTGTGGTGATGGTGCTGGAGGAATTGATATTACCATTTCTGGAGGGACTGCTCCTCTTACTTTCTTATGGAATACTGGTCCTACTACAGAAGATATTTCTGGATTATCTGCTGGAACTTTTTCTTGTACAATAACAGATGCTAACGGCTGTTCATTAAATACAGGAAATATAAATGTTTCAAATAATTCTGGAACATTGGCTATCAGTAACATTTTAATTATAGATGAATCATGTGGAAATGGTTTAGGAGGAATTAACATTACAATAATTGGTGGAGCTACCCCTTATACTTTTTTATGGAATACAGGAGCTACTACCGAAGATTTGTTGACAGGATTATCTGCTGGAATCTACACTTGTACAGTAACTGACGCTTCTGGATGTACTATACAAGTTCAGGCTACAGTTCAAAATACCCAAGGTTCATTATATACTATATCAAATATTGTAACTGATGAAAGTTGCAGTACTGGAAATGGTGCTATTGACTTAAATCCACTAGGAGGAACAACTCCTTATACATTTATATGGAGCAATGGAGCATCAACAGAAGATATATCTGGTTTGTCTGCTGGTAACTATACAGTTACCATTACTGATGCTGGAGGATGTACGTTGATTGAAAACTTCACCATAACAAATAATGGAGCTAACATTTTAATAAATAGTGTTATTATTGATGATGAAATGTGTGGAAACAGTGCTGGAGGAATAGACATTACGATTCAAGGAGGGACAGCTCCATTTACCTATAATTGGAGTAATGGAAATACTTTAGAAGATCTTATTGGTGTTGTTGCTGGAACTTATAGTGTTACTATTACAGATGTAAACGGATGCTCTACAAACGGTAACTTTACAATAAATGAAAACACAGGTTCATTAGCAATTGATACGTTTACTATTACAGATGAAATATGTGGTGATGGTGCTGGAGCAATTGATGTAACAATCGCCTCTACTGCAAACCAATGTTGCTCATATATCCTTAATATGTATGATGCGAACAACAATGGTTGGGGAGGAAATCCAATACCAGAAGTTCAAATTTATATAAACGGAACATCTATAGGAACATATACTATTCCTGCAGGTAATGGGAATAGTATCCAAACAGAATTGATTCCTGTTTGTACTGGAGATACAATCGCTGTTGAATATCTTCCTGGGCAATTCAATGCTAATAACTCTTATGATCTTTTAGATGCATCAAGCACACTACTTTTTGCTGATGGTCCTAACCCAACTGGACCTGGTATTGCTTTTTCAACAGTAGCAAGTTGTCCTTCAACTTCACCGATTGTCACCTACTCATGGAGCAATGGAGCTACCACTGAAGATATTTTAGGGTTAAATGCTGGAACATATACTATAACAATAACTGATGCAAATGGATGTACTGTTGATTCTACAGGAATAGTTCAAAATATAACTGGTGGATTTAATGTTACCCTTACTGGAACTTCAGATGAAAATTGTGGAGACACAACCGGAACAGTTGACATTACTGTTGTGGGTGGAACTCTCCCTTACACTTTTGTATGGAGCAATGGAGCAACTACTGAGGATTTAACTAATCTCTCAGCTGGAACATACAATGTTACTGTTACTGATTCTGTAGGGTGCTCTTTTAATCTAAGTACAACTGTAAATAATATTACAGGAACACTAAGTATTACAAATGCTGTTGTTAATGATGAAAATTGTGGAGACAGTGCTGGATATATAGATATAACTGTTAATGGTACTTCAACCCCATTTACTTATTTATGGTCTAACGGAGCAACAACTCAGGATTTATCTGGATTGTCTGCTGGGTCTTATACTGTGACAATCACAGATGCTGCTGGTTGTATGCTGACTCAAAATTATACCATAAATAATAACTCAGGTGGTTTAAATATTGCCATTACCATGAATGATGAAAGCTGTAACAACTCTGATGGAAATATTACAGCTACAGTAAGTGGAGGTGTTGGTCCTTATGTAATCACATGGACAGGAGGAACTCCATCCAACTGTTGTATTTATACATTAGACATGCAAGACCAAGGAAATAGTTGGAATGGAGCTTCCGTTGATGTAATGATTAATGGATTAATAATAGGCAATTATACGGTATTTGGTGGTGGAGCAAACACCGAAACTTTTAGTGTTTGTGACGGAGATACTATTGAATTATTATGGAATGTAGGAGGATTTGATAATGAAGTTTCTTTTGATTTATTGGATGCTTCTAGCACAATTATATTTAGCCAAGGGGGTAATCCAACTCCAGGATTAATTTACACTGGAGCAGCATCTTGTCCAGCAGGACCGAACAATCCTTCATCACTAAATAACATTTCTGCTGGAACTTATATTGTAACTGTAATTGATGCTAATGGTTGTACTATAGCTGACACCATCAATTTAGTTAATAATTACACCTTCTCTACATCTGGTGTAGTTAATGATGAAAATTGTAGTTTAGGAGATGCTACCATTGATTTAACAATAATAGGAGGTACTAATCCATTTACATTTACATGGAGTAATGGTGCAAATACTGAAGATCTTTCTGGAATTGGAGCTGGAACATATACTGTTACTTCAACTGATGCCAGCGGATGTTCTATTATAGACACATTTACTGTAAACAATATAGCTACTTTAGCTGTTACTGGCACTATAACTGATGATAATTGTAGTGGTGGAATAGGTGCTATTGATATAAACGTTGTTGGCGGAACTACTCCATATACTTTCTCTTGGAGTAATGGATCTACCACAGAAGATATTTCTGGACTTACATCTGGAATATATTCGGTGACTGTAACTGATTCAAATGGTTGTTCTGACACACTATCATACGCAATAATTAATGTGTTAACCTTTAATTATACTTCATCTGTTACAAATGATAGCTGTAGTATAGGAATGGGCGTAATAGACTTAACTACAACAGGAGGAACTGTTCCTTTCACATTTGTTTGGAGTAATGGTGCAAATACTGAAGACATTACAGGTCTAAACTCTGGAGTGTATACTGTAACTATTAGTGATTCTAGTGGCTGTACAGTAGTAGATTCATTCACAATAAGTAATACAACAAGTTTTACTTCTTCTGGAGCAATCACAGATGCTAGCTGTTTAGCATGTTCCGATGGTTCAATTGATTTAACGGCAACTGGTGATAGTCCATTTACATTTTTATGGAGCAACGGTGCAACTACTGAAGACATAAGCAACCTATTAACTGGTGGTTATTATGTAATTATTACTGGATCTTCGGGCTGTGTGGATAGTTTGTATTTTTACGTAAACTACCCTGTAGGAATTGAGACAACAGATGTTAATTGGATGTTTAACATTTATCCTAACCCTGCAAATAATGAATTTACTTTAGAATATAACTTCAGAACGAATGATGAAGTTAGCTTCAGAATGTTTAACGTTATTGGAGAATTAGTTTATGATGAGAACATTAATCAAGCCCAAGGGAAGTTAACCATCAATGCTCAACACATGTACCCAGGAGTTTATTTTATACAATTAACAAGTGATGATAAAAGTGAAAATATCAAATTGATAATTGCAAAATAATTATACTCCGTCATTGCGGAATTTTTATCTCTACTTTTTTATAGAGATAAAAATTCCGTAATCTCTTTTCACACTTCAACATTCCAGTAACTATCGAAATCCGCGTGATAAAAAATCAATCAGAAATTTTATTGAGTTCTTCCGAAATTTGACCAGCCAATCGACTCCGACTATACTTCTCATAATCTTTACTTTCGATGTTGAGTGAGTCGTTTTTAAATTCTTGGTAATAATCTTTTATTATTTTGGTTAAAGTTGCTACATCATTAAAATCACTTACACTACCAGAATCAGTTTCATTAATAATTTTAGCAGCATCACCATCTAACTTTCCAATACAAATTATTGGTCTCCTAGCACCAATATATTCGTACAATTTACCTGGCACTACCCCATCAATATTTGGGGTGTCATTTAAAGGTAATAACAATGCCTGAGATTTCATTAGTTCAATCACCACTTTAGCATGAGGCAAATTTTCTATTAGATTTAAATTCGATTGAAGCCCAGCTTGTGTTAATTCATCARTGGCAATTGGAGCTACCTGACCTATGAATTTAATTTCTAAATCTTTAGAAAAAACTTCATCTTTACATAATTCAGCTAACGCTTTCCATAAAGAATGAGGGTTCCTGTCATCATTTAACGAACCTGCATGGGTTATCGTAAACTTCTTATCTAGACCAACAGTTCCAGCTTTAATAAAATCTTCAGGGTCATAACCATTGGTAATTACCATAGGCATTCTATCTGAAATTTCACGAAAATCTTCTGCCCAACTCCAGCTAACTGTAATAACTTGATTGGCCTTTTTCAGAACAGTCTGTTCCATACGTTTGTGTTTTTTATCAGCCCAATTGGTCAATTTTAATTTATGGTAAAAATCAATGTTAGTCCAAGGGTCACGAAAATCAGCCAACCAAGGAATGTTATTTTTTTTAGCAACATTTAACGCTATCATGTGCGTGGTATGTGGAGGACCTGTTGAGACTATCGCATCTATTTTATTAGTTTTAAGATAACTATTAAGAAATTTTGAAGCAGGCTTTATCCAAAACTTTCTCGCATCAGGAATAAATACATTACCTCTAATCCAAACAGATAATCCATGCATAATAGATTTATTCTCTGCTGCTGCAGTCCCAGGCACCAATTTTTCTTCCTGTTTTTTTCCTGTTAGTTTTTTATACAAACCAAAGGGTTCCCATATAGGTACTCGTAAGGTTTCTATTCCCTTGGGTATTTGTTTAAGCATTCCTTCATCCACCACAGAAGCTTCACCATTTTTAGTAGTAAAAATTACTGGTTCCCATCCATACTCGCGTAAGTACTTGGTGGTTTTCAACCATCGTTGTACTCCTCCGCCTCCCATAGGTGGCCAATAATATGTTATGATAAGAACTTTTTTCATTACTCAATTATCCAAATGTAATTATATCGTTAATTGAGAACAATGTTTTTCTTTAATTATTTCATCATATAATCTTGCCATTGCACTAAAACATATTTTGATTTGTTATTTTCTTTTTTTTCTAAAACCCCAAATTCATAACAGAACAAATAAACATCTCCTTTATTGTTTTTCCAATAGTGCGTAAAATAGTTAGGATTAAACCTTTCTTTTATTAGTGCTTCTTTTCTAACAATTGCTTTACCAGCTTTATTATAATTTTTCAATAAACGTCTATTTAACCTTAATTGTTTATCAATGCTTTTAAATAAATTATCGTCCTTATTTAAGGATTCCTGATAATGATAAGAAGATTTGCAATAAGAAGAGCAAAATTTTTTATCTGATCTTCCTTTTACTTTTTCTTTACAATAAGGACATTTTCTCATAGCCGTAGATTAAACGTTTATTAAACGTATAAATGTACGGCTAAATTTGTTTAAAGGTTCTGTGTCTTTTAATTTTAGAACTATGAAACACCAAAACTATAGATTAGTAACACTAAAGCACTTACTCATTAATCAAGAGAAACAAATTGGCATTAAGTTTTATCCAGATAAAATGGTACAAACCATTATAAAAGGATTGCCTGCAATAAAGTGGAGTAAGCAATTTGGTATGGCGTACATTAAAAATAATTCGAAAAATTTAGATCTTATTTTTTCTGATTTTAGAGGTGTTGCTTGGGTTAATGGTTCTCATTTTTTTAACAAAAAAAGTAAAGCAAAAGGAGTAGAGCTTGTTTCGGTAGATAGTTTTCGAAAAAGAGAACTTCCTGAAAATTATAGAAAATGTCCTGAGTCATTTTTACAAAAACTAGAGTTAAAGCATTATGCGTTAAATACTTCTAAAACTTACATTCATTTATTTGAGGTATTTATTAATGCTCATAAAAATATTGCATTAACTGATATTGATGAAAATATGATTCGTTTATATTTACAAAGTTTGGTTCAGCAACAAAAATCGAGCTCTTACATTAACCAAATGATAAACAGTATTAAGTTTTATTATGAAGTAGTAATGGAAATGCCTAATCGTTTTTACAGTATTGAGCGTCCTATTAAGAGGGAATCTTTGCCTAAAGTGATTAGTTTAGAAGAAGTACAATCAATTATTAACAACACGAACAATGTTAAACATAAATGTATTGTGAGTTTATTGTATTCTGCAGGTTTAAGAAGAAGTGAATTGCTCAATTTAAAGCTCCAAGACATTGATAGTAAACGGATGGTAATTATTGTTAAAAATGGAAAAGGAAACAAGGATAGATTGACTATTTTAAGCCCAACAGTGTTGGAAGATTTAAGAACCTATTATAAAGAATGGGAGCCAAAAAACTATTTATTTGAAAGCCCAAAAGGCGAAAAATATAGTGCTCAAAGTGTCTTAAACATTATAAAGAGAGCAGCTAAAAAGGGGGAAATACATAAAAAC
Source organism: Flavobacteriales bacterium (assembly GCA_002402165.1). Classification (GTDB taxonomy): domain Bacteria; phylum Bacteroidota; class Bacteroidia; order Flavobacteriales_E; family Vicingaceae. Next base: position 1,375 of record NVVI01000014.1, on the reverse strand, counting down.
ATTACTCCTCATATGCTAAGACATAGTTTTGCTACTCATTTATTAGAAAATGGAACTGACTTACGATACATTCAAGTTTTATTGGGGCACAACAGCACTAGAACTACAGAAATATACGCACAGGTAGCAACAAATCAACTAAAGTTGATAAAAAGTCCTATTGAATTGCTAAATTTGAGCTAAACACATAATGCGGATAAACAACATATGTTGTTTATTCAGTTGTYATATTCAATTACCTATATGATTTTAAAAATTAAAAAGAATCTTACCCTGTTCATATCACTAACATTACTTAATCTTTATGTGATGACAAATTTTATCTTAAAAGGTGATTGGCTGCATGGTTTAGGATATTTTATATTCTTCTATGTTTCCATTTTTGTCATAGAAATTTTGTCTGCTAAATTTCAATTTACCAATACAGCAATCAAAAAGCCTAAAAAAGAAATCGGGATGACTATCTTATTCATAGTAATTGGCATAGTTGCACTGATTTTAAATTTTTCCATAAAAAATTCTGAAACACAGGTTGGTTTACTATATCATATCCCTGTCATGTTTCTTATGTTTTTTTTCACCTTGCCTGTTGGACTTTTTATTTACTTACTTATTAACAAGTATAGATTAAAGGAGTTGGGACTGAAATTTAAACCGATTAAAATTTTCTTATTAGGAATAATAATTTGGGTCACAACAGGTTTGTTCGCTTTAATTTTTAATTATGACGGAGTATTATGGAGCGCAGGCTATAAAGAACTCGGAGGCACATTAGGTATCATACTACAAGGAGTTCTTGGAGCTGCCTTAGTTGAAGAATTTACCAGATACATATTACAAACGAGGTTTCAATATTTAATAAAAAACACAGGATTTTCTATTTTATTGGCAAGTTTTATATGGGCATTTATGCATTTTCCCGTTAATTACTTCAAAGGGAATGAAATTTCAGGGATCTTTACGTACTGCATTCAAATAATTCCTCTTGGTTTCATTTGGGGATTTATTACTCATAGAACAAAATCAATTCTTCCTTCTGTCTTTGCTCACGGTTTAAATCTTTGGGGATTTCAAAATGGATAAAAAAAGAATATAACAAAACCTATACGTAATGCGGGGTTTGGTAGTGAATTGAAAGTTTGGAGCAATTAATAAAAACCGCTAAACCTTTGGTTTAGCTTTTAAAAATGAAAAGATAAAAACAAAACACAAAGGTTTAGCTAAGTGCCAATTTGAAAGTTCGTAGCTTTGAAATCCCGCACTACGCATAGCCAAACGTTAGGTGTAATTTAAAAATTGAGATAAATTTGGAATTTTTACCAAAAATTGGTAACTTTGAATAAACTTATTCAATATGAAAAATACATCAATATCA
>NVVI01000013.1 GCA_002402165.1 Flavobacteriales bacterium | reverse complement strand
AGGAGTAGTATTCCAAGAATAAGTATATCCTGGTGTTCCACCAGTACCACCAGCAGTTGCATCACCATCATCAGCACCAAAACAAGAAGAATTTGTAAAYCCRGTAATCGAAGCAACAATAGGAGTAGGTTCRTTAATTGTAACCACATCACTWCCAGTACAMCCATTWGCATCAGTTATTACTACAGTGTATGTTCCTGCACCYGTAGTTACTGTAGAAGTAGTTTGGACTGGAACTGTATTCCAAGAATAAGTGTAAGGASCAGTTCCRCCAGTTGGYGMAGCTGAAGCTTGMCCATCTAAAGARCCATTACAAAGTGCATCTTGAATAAAAGTAGCWGTTGCTGTTATMCCYGYAGTAGTAGTTACGGTAATGGTAGCAGTTKCAGTRCAACCAGTTAYRTTATCAGTAACRRTAACAGTRTAMGWYCMAGCAGGAATRTTWGWWGCAGTWKSTGTAKTTTGWRCAGSWGRWKYATYCCAWRAATAAGWRWARYTTCCACTWCCMCCAGAAGTAACAGTAACAGTTGCRGAACCATCAGRTAAACCACAATTGGCTTSTGWCATAGAAATACTTAARAYSATTCCTGGAGGGTCAATAAGTGTTGTACTAACGGTAGCAATACATCCATTAGCATCTGTAACGGTAACAGTATAAGTTCCAGCAGCCAATCCTGTAGCAGGGTTGGTAGTTTGTACTGGAATTGAATTCCATGAGTAAGAGTAAGGACCAGTTCCTCCAGCAGGAGTTGCCGTAGCCGTACCATCAGAAAAACCAGCACAAGTAGGTGGAACATTAGCTGCAGTAACTGTAAGTACAGGCGGTTCAGTAACAACAAGAGTAACTTGACCTATACAACCATTAGCATCAGTAACTGTAACAGTATAAGAACCAGCAGTTAATCCAGAAGCAGGATTAGTTGTTTGGTTGCCAGCCGCAGCATCCCATAGATATGAAGCATACCCTGGGGCATCTACAGTAGCCGTACCTGTTGCATCTCCATTACAAAGAACAGGAGTTGTTGTACCAGTAGGAACAGGCATTGGATAAACGGTAACATTAGCTGTAAAAACAGCTACACAAGGACCAGAAGTTACGGTTTGAGTAACAGTATAAGTTCCAGCAGCAGGGTAAGTATAAGTTGGATTTTCAGCTGTAGATGTTCCAGGTCCAGCATCACCAAAATTCCAAGCATATGTAACACCAGAAGTACCAGTATTATTAAAAGTGTAACTGTTACCTGTTAAACATTGATTGGCCGGAGGTGTAAATCCAGCTGTAACTATAATTCCGGGAGCAACCGTGTAAGAACTTATTACCGTACACCCATTAGCATCAGTAACGGTTACGGTATAAGTATTATCGCACAACCCAGAGGCTGAAGAACCTGTTCCAGCRCCATTATCCCATGAATAGGTATAACCTGGAGTACCTCCACCAGCGATAACAGAAACTGTTCCATCGCACAAAGCATCACAAGTTTCATCCGTTCCAGAAGCTGTTGCAGTTAAAATTGGCGGGGCAGTAATAGTTGTACTAGCAGTATTAGTACAGCCGTCAGCATCAGTAACTGTTAAAACATATGTTCCAGCACAAATTCCTGTTTGATTTTGAGTATTTACTCCATTATCCCAAGAATAAGTATAACCAGGAACACCTCCAGAGGCAGAGCCTGCTAAAGTACCTGTACATGGAGCTCCTGCACAAAGGCTATTTGTAGAGGTAGCAACAGGTATTATTTGTGTAGGTCCAGTAACAGTAACAGTTCCTACCGATACACAATTGTTAGCATCTGTAACGGTTACATTATAAGTTCCTATACATAAACCAGTTGCAGTACTTGTTCCGTTTACATTGTTTTGTGTAAGAATTGTACTCCCTCCACCATCAGTCCAAACATAATCCCAAGGACCAATTCCATCACCAAGTATTCCAATTCCATCTGCAGTTGCACTACCATCGCACACTCCAAAACAAGAAACAGGAGCAGAAGTCATAACAGGAGCAGGACAGCATATTCCTATTGCAAAGAAACTGGTTGCATCATCATCATTACAACCATTGCTTGTCCATAATGTTCCGGACTCCCCATCTCCACTAGTGTTTATTGTAATTCCTAAATCCATTCCAGGGGTACAAGGACCAACCGTTAAGTCCCAACAAAAAGTCCAAGTACAACCAGTTCCATCACAATTATCTCCATAATTATCGATAGGATTACTAGCACATTGAGTATCAAAATAAAAGCCAGTCCMCCAATTAATTCCGTTAGCATTACCAATTCCACCTGGATAAAAAGCCCAATCACCATTACATCCAGGGCCTGGTAAATTTTGAATTGTAGCTGCAGGACTTATGTTTGTGAATGTTCCATCCCATCCAGCGCCAATATCAATTTGAATACCGTGTAACCAGTTAGTGTTTTGCTGGGTCCAACCGCTTATAGTATAGCAAACAGTGACAACGTCTCCTGCTGCATAGCCACCATTAGTAGGAGCTGGTGAAGTAGTTATGGCAGCACTTAATAAACAATCATCACAATCTATATCATTTGATATTACAAGATTAAAAGCTCCATCATTACTTCCTCCATCATCAGAACTAGTTACAGATATATAGTAAACTTGTCCTGGAACTAGTTGGGTTACAACCATTGATCCATTACCATTGTTAGGAGTAGTCATACAACCATTACCAGCTAAATTACCACACCCTCCAGACCAAAGGCCTATATTTGCATTAGATAACCCTGATATATTAATATTTAAAACAGTTCCAGTAGCTGTAAATGAATACCAAACATCATTCGCTGGAAAATCCATTGAGCCTCCACTTCCTTGACATCCTGTTTGATAGACATAAGGATTGTCTGCTGTAGAGCCAACAGTTGTACCACTTGGAGTTATTGTTCCTCCTGTTTGTACTCCTCCAGTACATGCTCCTGGGGTTGGTAAAGAACCTAAATTAGTAGCTGTTGAGCAAAAATCGCCCTGCGCTAAAGCAAAATTTCCACTTAAAATTAACGAAGCTGCTATAATAATTTTACTTAATCTCATATCTATTTGCCTTTTAATGTGTTTTTGGTTTCAATTTCTGCAAGTATATATCCATTCTTACCTAATCTATAAATAGGAGTAGTTTCATTTTTTTTATTGTAAATTCTTCCTTTTGAAGCATCTACTGGAATATTTAGTTTCTGTAATTCGTAAACACTAAGTAGTTCAATTTCTACTCCAGTATTAAAAGTTATTTTTCTTCTCTTATTAATGTATCGATATGAATCAAAGTTTGCTTTGTCCATAGCAATGTTATATTCTGAGAGATTAGACACGTTATTGTTTTGTACAATTTCGTATGTGCTCTTTTGAGAAAACAATTCTGGCATTATTAAAAAAGCAAAAATTGTAAGTGTTAAAGCTAAAAATCGAGTATTTTTCATTTCCTTAATGTTGTTTTTATTTTTTTGTTCAATCGTGTAGTTAATTAAATATTTGTTAATTATATAACAATTAAACCTTCAAGTGTTAATTATTATCCTAACGCTTAGCGTTAAGACGAGGAGAATTTTAATTGGTTGCCTTTGTAAGAATAATTTTTTAAGCTTCATAAAAAGACACTATTTATTAAGTATTCCATCGTTATTTACAATAACGACTGAAAAATTATATACCCTGAAACATGCTTTTATTTTTTATTAACAAACATCATAGCTCRTTTATTTCTAAATAACTTTTAATCCAAAAACTCAATATTTATAGGTGCTAGAAAATGATATTACTCACAATTAAATGAGTTTTTGTCAAATGTTAAAAAACATAGTAATATTGCACAACATTTAGTGGTTACAGAAAAAGACATAGAAAATTTATTTAATCAGCATCATAAGACGATGTTATATATTGCTTATAAAATTGTTTTTGATAAGGCTGCCACTGAAGATATAGTACAAGATGTATTTCTCAGAATCTGGAAGCGAAGAGGCGAGCTGGATCCAAATTTGTTTACTAAAAGCTATTTATATAAGTCAACTGTTAATATGGCTTTAGATTATTTAAAAAAGAATAAAAGATTGGTTGCGCTTCAACCAGACATATTGCAACCTCAAGCTCACAAATCTGAAAGACCAGACGAGATTATTTCTTTAAAAGAACTGCAGGAAAAAATAGATGGGGCAATAGAACTTTTACCTCCTAAGTGTAAAACAATATTCGTTTTAAGCCGCTTTGAAGATATGAAATATAGAGAAATTGCTGATGTATTGAATATTTCACAAAAAACTGTAGAAGCTCAGATGAGTATAGCGTTGAAAAAATTAAGAAAAGACCTCAAACCTTTTCTTAAAGGAGGATTTCTGTCTACTGTAATTATCTTTTGTATTCTAAAACTTCTTTATATGTGACCTTAATATATAATAATAAAAGTTATATTCATAGATAAAGAGGTGGTTTGTTTAAGGGTAAAATGTATTTAAATCGTTCTATAATAAGAAAGGGACAGATATGTCAATAGAAAATACAAAATATTGGAATCACGTTGTTCGTTATTATTCGGATAATCTATCTTCATTGGAGGAGAGAGAGTTGTTTAATTGGCTAGACCAGAATAAAAATTATCAAGAAGAATTTAATCAGCTTAAAAACCTTTGGAAATCTTCAGATATTAGAAGCGAATTTCCAGAATTTAATCAAGAAAAAATCTGGAAAGGTCTTCAAGAAAAGATGAGAAATGAATCTGAAGAAAAACTCGCAACTAGAGTTGTTACAATGACTAATAATGTTTGGCTTAGAAGAGCGGCTGTATTTTTATTGATAGTGAGCATAGGCTTGTTGTTAAAAGTTGGATTAAACACGGATAGTAATCAAATTGCAAGTAATGACCTTGAAACTGAGGCAATCGATGAATCAATTGTAGTTGATGAACTAATATTGAATGATGAATCCATATTAAGTGATGAGACAATTGAGATCTTGGAACCAATTGTAAATAATGAGCCTAAATTAAAAAAAGAATTAGTGGCAATGATTAAGATTGTAAGCCCTAAAGATAAATCCAAAATTTTTATTCTACCTGACGGCACTAAAATTGAATTAAAAAAGAATTCTACTTTTGAATATCCTAAAAATTTCTCAAAGAATAATCGGGATGCTGTTCTAATAGGAGAAGCTAATTTTGACGTTACTCCGGATTCAAAAAGACCTTTTACAATTGTTGCTGGAAATACTAAAACTACCGTTTTAGGAACATCGTTTAACATAAACACTAGAAATGAAGACTCTCAAGTAATTGTGGAGGTATTTTCCGGAAAGGTAGAGTTTTCTAGTTTCATAAATGGATCAATAGGATCAACTATTATTCTTATAAAAGAAGAGAAAGGAATATTTAGAAACTCAATAATAACCAAAGAGAGTACTAAGAAATTTGATATTGGTATCAAGCCAATTAAATAATACCACCTTGTTATTTATAACAAACTTAGAGTTATCGTTTATTTTTATTGGTTTAATATTTTAAACACCACTCTTCTATTTTTTGCTCGTCCATCAGGGTTGTCATCCCCATTTAGAAGTTGGTTTGGCTCTATCGGATTTGATTCACCATATCCTTTTGCAGTTAATCTGTTTACTTTAATTCCCTCTTTATTTAAGTAGATAATTACGCTATTTGCCCTTTTTTGAGAGAGCTCAATATTGTATGCATTGTTTCCCTTAGAATCCGTATGAGCGCCAATTTCAATATTAATTTCTGGATGATCTTTTAAGTATTGAATCAATTTCTTCAACTCAATTTTCGAATTTTCGTTCAACAAATAGCCTTTGTAATCAAATTTAATGTTATGTAAAATTATATTAACCTCTCCAGAAGTCACTTCATAGGCTATTCCGAGGTCTTCAATTTTAATGTTTGTACTCTCAAAGGCTTTGACTATTGAACTTGTGAAGCCAGCTTTTTGTGCTGCCCTAAATTCCTCAATTAAATCATATGGGTTTTCTGCTTTTCCAAAAACGTAAGAATAGTTGCCCGATTTTTCATCATAAATTTCTTTAACCTTTTTGAAGTACTCTTTTAGAACAGTCTTATTCGCTAGTGCTGATTCGGAAACTGAAATAATCTCCAAGGCATAAAAACCATCTTTGTAATCTGGCAGTCTATCCGAACTAGGGTCAGAAAATTTATTATCTGCTGCAATTTTGGTCTGAATTTTATTGGCCATTTTTTTAGTAGTAACAAAAACATTTTTATAAAAGCATTTTGATTTAATTTCTTGAGTTTTTTTATCATAACCGGTAATTAAAAATTTTACTTTTTTTAATCCCATAGATTGAAAATGACTTCCTTGTTTTGGATTCTTTTTGACAATAGAATATCCATAATCTACATAATAATTATCTATTTCAAATTCTTTCCATTTACCTTGATCAATTTGAGGGTTGAATTTTTCTAATATAGAAATGGTATCTATAAAGGATATTTTGGGTTGAACAATTGATTCAATTTCCAGATTATACGTTGCCTTATTTACAAAAGTTTTTCCTATCGAAGGGTCTAAAACATTTAATTTAACGGTATAATTACCTGTTTTTTTATAACAATGATATGCTTCTAAAGATTGCTTTTTATTACCATCACCAAAATCCCATTCATAAACCATAGAAATACCATCTACATTAATGGATGCTTTCTCAAAAAATTGATAGCACAACAATTCATTCTTTAATTTCTGACAGTCTTCAAAGGGTGGATAAATAACTGTGAATTTATAAATATCATCAGATCCAGCTCTGTCTGAACAAAAATAGCCTCCGGTTTCATTTTCATTAAAAATTATTCCAAAATCATCTGAGGGTGAATTAACAGGGGGCTCCATTGAGTAAGGAGTATTCCATAAATTATTAGAAAACCAAGAGGTATAAAGATCTAAGCCACCAAGACCATCAGTCCGATTAGAAGAAAAATATAATTTGTTATTTCCATCTACAATTGGAAACATCTCGTCATATTTAGTGTTAATTGTTGAACCAAGATTTACTAGCTCTCCGCATTTTCCTTCAATTATTTCTGCATAATAAAGATCCATTCCCCCATTTCCCCCAGGCTTATCACTTGTTACAAATAATCTTTTACCATCTTCAGAAAGAGTTGGTTGCCCAATGTTGAAATTTGTTGAATTAAAATTACAAGGTGTTATGTCTGTCCATTTGTCTCCATTAAATTTGGCTTTAAAAATTCCTAACTTAATACCATTTTTCAAACTATTTTTTCTTGATTTTTTTACGGACAGGGTTCGTGTAAAGTAAGCAACACTTCCATCTTTAGAAAAGGTTATTGGACCATCATGAAATTTACTTTTTAATTCCTCACTAAATAATTCGATTTTTCCAAAAGTGCTGCCAGCTATCTGAGCATAAAAAAGATCGGTTAATTGCTTTCCTGAATTTTCGTCTTGATACGTTATCATTTTATTACGTTGACTAACTCCTGAAAAAACCAAACCTCCTTTATATAAGACTGGCCCATATTCTCTCTGTTCGGTATTAAAGGAAACCGGTGCAACTGATATTTTCTCTTGGGCTTTTAGTTCAATTGAGGCCATTAAATTAAAAAGTAATAATATATTTATTAGGAATTTTCTCATTAAAAAAATCTCGGATCAATTGCTTTAATTTTGTAAAGAAAATCATATCGTAGAAATAATTCATGACTTCCATTATTATATTGTTGCAAATCGGAAATGGTATGGTCATAGGAATATCCCAAAATCATCTGATTATTGATGTGAAATTGAATCATTCCAACAATAGCATCTTGTGTTCTATAAGAAACCCCTAATCCTAATTTATTATAAAGATCAACAATACAGTTAATATCGACTTGAAAAGAGGAGTTTGGTAGATACCTTGACAATAATGAAGGTTTAATTATTATGTGGTTAGATTTAATGATTAAACCTGTTTCAAGTAAATAATTATATTGACTAAAATCATTTATTATAGAATATCCAGAGGATGAAGCATCTAGCTTATGTTGCAAAAAATTAGGGATGGAAAACCCAATATTATAGTTGTTATTTTTATAATAAAAACCAGCACTAAAATCAGGAAAAATGTATTGAGGTGAATTATTTGAAAACGCTTCATCATTGGGGTCGGAAGTAATAATTTGGCTCCATTGATTATTGGAAAAAACTGCACTTGCAGCAATTCCAAACGATAATACTTCATCTTTTTTCTTCTGAATTTTATAAGCAAAAAAGGCAGAGATATTATTTTCTCGACTAACCCCAATTACATCTCGAAATACCATGATTCCCAATCCTATTTTTCCTTTGCTAACTGGGCCATGAATTGAAATATTTTGTGTCGTTGGAGCTCCTTCCATTCCAACCCATTGCTTGCGATAAGATATAGAAACAGAATTAAAACCCAATTCACCTGCATAAGCAGGGTTAATGCTTAATCGGTTCATCATGTATTGGCTTGAAAGTGGAGCTTGTTGACCTACAGTGACAACAAAAGACCCAAGTAATATGAACACAATTAGATATCTCATCTTTTTAAAACTACAAAACCATTTAATTCTTTATCAATTTGAGGTATTTTAATAATGTAAAAATAAGTGTCCTCAGGTAAATTCCCTCCTGATTGGGTTCTTCCGTCCCAGTCATTTTGATAATTATTTTTATAAAACAATTCAATACCCCATCGATTAAAAATAGAGATTTCATTTTCTAACATTTCCAATCCTTTTATTACGAAAAGATCATTTTTACCATCATTATTTGGTGAAAACCCATTAGGTACAACAATTGGAATAACAGTAATAATTACATCATCTGCTTTATTGTTGCATGTTCCATTTGCCGTAGTCCATAAAAAAATGTTATCTCCAGTAGCTAAATTTGTTACTAACGTATTGGGGTTGTTAACATCAGTAATAGAACTAATTCCAGAAAGGCTTGTCCAACTACCTAAACCAATGGTTGGGTTAGTGGCATCTAATAAGGCGATATCTGACCCCACTATTATTTGATCATCTCCTGCATTAGGAGCACTTGGTGGTAAAGAAATAGTAATATCAAAAACTGTATCACACCCACCTGGTGCATTATAAATAATAGAATACGGACCTCCTGGAATACTTGTAGACAAGTTAATTTGCCCAGTTAATGTGTCTGTAAAAGAAWTAWWWSMKRAAAMKWCAGAAAAAAAACCTCCAATATTTCCTGTAATTACTGGAGTAGGATTGGAGTCTGACGAACAATAATTGGTTGAAGGATATGAAAAAAGAGGGTTACAAACAAAAGTGCAATTTAATTTTGTAATGAAAGCATCATCTTGAGGTCCGTTTGAAAGAGAAAATGGACCAAAAACTGCCCCTTGCTCATACCATCCACTAACATAAATTCCTCCTAAAGGGTCTATTGAAATACCTTTTCCTTGTTCATTGCTTCCACCACCAAAACCGCCTGTTTCTACCCACAGGAATGATCCAAGATTTGTCCTTGCTATCACAAAAACATCTTGATTTCCCAGCGAAGTCTTTGGGCTTAATCCATTATCAAAGGAGGTAGTTCCTTCAAAATACCCCGTCACATAAACAATTGAATTAGTGGTATCTACTACAATATCGTTRGCAGATGCACTTTCAGGTACATTGTTGTTTTCTACCTGTATCCAGCTTGTTATTTTTGAAACCCGATTAATTCCACAAGTAAAAATTTCGCTTCCGCTTCCTGTCGTCACAGTTGTAGATCCTCCCGGGAAATTAACGAATCCTTCTAGCATACCCGTTAAGTATATAAAATTAGCATCAACAGCAATGCCATTCGCTTGGCAATCTAGAGACCCCCCAATTCTATCTACCCAATTTCGGAGTCCTGTTAATTCATCATATTCTGATATAAAAACTGTTGAAATGCCAGAAACATAAGCGGTTAAACTTGTTGTTGGAATGCCTGGAAATTCAATTGTGCCTAAGAAGGTTCCTGTAACATAGATATTATTTTCATCTGATATTATGGCATAACCCTTTTCATCATAAGATGAAGAAGAGATGTCTCCTACTGTTCGCAGCCACCTTGGTGTTCCATCTAGATTATATGCTGCTATGAAAACATCTCTTGAATCATTTGCGGTAATTGATGAAAACCCTGTGAATGTGGTTGTATTTTCATACCAACCAGTAATAAATACACCATTTGAATTTATCGTAATGCTATTCCCCCAGTTGTCTTCTATTCCACTACCAGTTTTAAGCCAAAGCAAATTTCCGTTGGAATCATACTTAGCTAAAAATGCTTCATCGCCACCTGCACTTATTACTGTTATTGTTGTCGATGTTGACGTGCCAGTAAAGTCTCCAGTAGTACTAAAAAATCCAGTTATGTATAAATTCCCCATAGTGTCTAATGCAATTGCTCTAACCTCATCATCGTTTGTACCTCCTATTTTAAATGCCCATATTTCATTTCCTTGGGCATCATATTTGGCAATAAGACCATCTCGGCCACCATAAGTGGTTGACATATCTGGGGTTCCATTTAGCCCAGATGGGAAATAAGATGAAATATCTCCATCAAAATACCCAACAGAGTAGCTTACTCCATTGATTGGATTGGTAGTAATGTCATGAAAACGATTATTGCCAGAACCTTCAACAGGTTTTGCCCAACAATAGGATGGCTGAGCAAAAGTATTCTTAGAAAAGGGAAACAATAAAAGTAAAACAAATATTTTTAGATATAATTTCAAGGGTAAGAGATATATCGATATTATTGAATGCGATATTGAATTAGTCAAGAAATAAAATTAATGAATAATAATCACTCTTGTAATAAAAAAAGCCGTAAACATATTGTTTACGGCTTTTTTTATGTCTTTTGTTGTCTAACTAATTTTTCACAAATTTAATATTTGAAGTTTCCTTATCATTACTTACTGTAAGAAAGTACATTCCTTGTGGTAAGTTAACAGTTGTCAACTCAAATTCATTATTTCCTTTGGTGGCATAATATTGTTGAGTAAATATTCTTTTACCAGCAATGTTGTAAATAACTATTTCTGCAACACCATCTACATCTGAATCAAAAACTAAGTACCCTATTCCTTTAATTGGATTAGGGAAAACAGTTAAATCTCCGAAACTAGACTCTACAGTTACTGCAGCTAAAGCAGAATAAGTGGTTGTACCATCATAATCTGTTTGGGCTAATCTATAATAAGAAGTTCCTTTATAAGGTTTTTGATCAGCTAAACTATAACTATTTACTGTAGTAGAATTACCAGCACCATCAACGATACCAACTACTTCAAAAATTTCTCCATCTTTAGATTTTTCAATGGTATAAAAAGCGTTGTTAATTTCAGTTTCGGTAACCCAATTTAACTCTACAATACCATATTCTTTTATATATTTTGCACCAAAATTAACCAACTCTATAGGTAAAGCCACTGTATTAGTAGCACTTATATCGTAAGTGCAATTTGCCCCTGCATTACCATCAAGCACTATATACAATACATCACCAGCAGTTAACCCTGTATAAGTAGCTGTTACTGTCCCTCCAGATCCACTACTACAGCCATCATTGGTTAGCGAGCCACAAGAACCAGAGAAAAATCCTATTTGAAAACCTGCACCACCTCCAGAACAGATAATGTTATCAATGGTAATAACAACATCACCATCAGCCAAAACAGTAAAAGTGTACCATGTAGTGTTCTCTATACTCCCAGCACAAATTTGAGCAGGAGATGGATCGGTTGCCCCTTCTGTTGCACAAAAATTATCATCTATAGTAGGTGTTCCATCAATAGGAGTTGCCCCAACACATTCATCATTACTTGGAGTCTGTGTGTAAGCACAAACATCAATAGTACCACCATTTTTAACCCATATTCTTGCTACATAGCATGTGTTAGCAGTTGTTACCATGTCAAAGTCATTATCTGTAGAAGACCATGGCATTCCCGTTCCTAAAGTACTACACTCAATAGAACCAGAAACATAACCACTACCACAACAACCTCCCAAAGAGCATCCAGTATAAAGAGCTAACTCAACATTTGATGTTGTAGAGGTTGTGATGTCTAAAACAACACAATCATTAGCGGCATTAGTACAAAAAGCAACATAGTAAACAGAGCCACTTCCTCCAAAACCAGAACCAGAACAACCTGCCGTATTCCCACTTCCTGTTGTGCTTATCCCAGACGTACAAGAAGATGTAGATGAGGGTATACCTAAATTAGTTGCCGTAACACAAGTATTTTGGGCAATAGATACTTGCCAAAAAAGAAATGTGACTATAACTGTAAATATATATTTCATTTTTTTACTGTTTAGGAGTATGAATAATTGTTAACTTGCCTACTTGTTTTCGATAAACTTCTTTACCATCAATAATAACCTTTGTATGTCCTGTAACTAAAGGGTCTATTGTGCTCTCTTCGTAAGTAGTAGCTGAAGGAGAAGTAGTTTTATTTACACTCGCAGTTTGTTCTTTCTTTTTTAAATCTTTTATTATTTGTTGATTTGGTAAAATTAATTGCTCATTACTTTTTTTAACCTCTACCTTTTGAGTTTGAGAAAACCCAATAATAGCAATGGATAAAAAGGAAATTGTGAGTAAATGTTTTTTCATAACTTAATTTTTTTAAATGCATTTATTTAGAGCTACTTTAACTCCGCTACAAACATAACGATTGGGGTATAAGATACCCTTAAAAAAGAATAGTTTATAAAAAGTGGCTATCCTTCATTTTGATTGATAACCACTTAATAATCTTTAAGCCCCGGTCAATTAAAGGCTTTAAGAATTTGTAATGAAAAATATTTATATTGTATTTAGTGCAAAAACAATTACAATCACAAGAACAGAAAGAGTTAAGGTTGTGATGGCAAGTTTTTCTAAATAAGTTACATTATTATTTCTTTGGTACATTAACGAGTAAATGTATTTTACAGCGATTTTCATTTAATTTTTTTAAAATGTTTAAGGGAAAGTAGAAAACACTAAATTTGCCTAAACTTATGAGATGTGTTCTCTCTTTCCCTTAAATAAATTTGTGCAGGTTTATTTTCCCACAACTATATATACAACCATATAACGATTGAAATAAAAATTACCCTTAAAGAATGATTTTTTTAATTGATTAATTTAGTTTAAAAAGGGAATCTTTTGTAGAATATTGAGAATAAAAAAAGGAGGGAATTAATCTCCTCCTTTTTAATAATTAGCTTATTTTTTTATCATTTTACTAAATTAATCTTTCCATGATGGCGATTTGGAATACCTTCACAATCATAGGTAATAACTTGCCATAAATAAATGCCTTCGTTTAAAACTTGCCCAGAGTTATTCATTTTTCCATTCCATGGTTCGTTCTTATCGGATGTTTTATAAATAAGTTTTCCTGTTTTATTAATAATGGTCATTTCAAATTGTACTTCCCAATCTAACAATGCCTTAGGAAGAAATGTTTCATTTCCTCCGCTATTATTTGGAGTAAAAGCATTTTCAACATAAAAAWTKGYTCCRTTTATTATCGTTATTTTYTTCTTTATWGATTTYAYACAKCCATTAATCTTGTYTTTYACTAATAGWRTTGYTGTATAATTTCCTGCTTTTTTGTAAATRGTTTTWCCATWAATWGARGTRGAAKTTTCTCCATTYCCAWAAGTCCAYTTATAKGTRYKKTGYTTACTTRYKTCTTTTATWYTAAAWGTWGTRTAWGGGTATKTTAAATTATTATCATYATGTTTARTTGATGTTTCRGTRTAWGAAAARYTTGCKGTAGGAATWGGYAWAAYWGTTACAATATCGTATTGTACGGTAGTATATTCTTTGCCAGTTTGTCTGTTTACTAATGTTAAAGTTACAGTATAGTTGTGGCTTTCTTTATAAGTATGTTTTGGACTAGCTTCGCGTGAGATTGTTCCATCGCCAAAATTCCAGGTATATGATACGGGTTGTTTATTTTCAGAAGGCTCAAAACTTACTATTTCACCTAAACAGGCTTTATTATTATAAACAATAAAGTCTGCATTTACAAAATTGTTATTAATCACTTCAGTTTTATTAAGAACAATATTGTTTTCTTTTTTATCATTATCAACGTTAGCACCATCAATTTTATTTTCGTTATTACTATCTTCAATAACAATTTCTAATTCGCTTTCTTCTAATGAGTTATTATTAAGAGTAGCATTTTTATCAGCGATCTTGTTATTAATCTCAACCGATTTTTCGTTACTAGGATTAACATTACGGTCAATAACAGCTTCTGTAGCGTTGTTGCCAGTAATAATATTATTGTTTAGGGTTTTAGATGTTTCTGTGCTAGGAAAGATAAAATAACTTGAAACAAGGATAACAGCTAAAGCGGCAACACTGCCAAGAATGTTATTCTTAATTTTTGTAGTGCGAATAGCATTAAGTTTACTGTCCATTTCAGCCCAATGAGCTTCATTGTATGGAACTTCAAACTGTTCTACTTTCTGTTTTATTATTTTATCAAAGTTATCCATGTTTTAATCTGGTTTCTTTATTTAATAGTATTTTCTTTAAATTATGTTTTGCCTTTGCAAGGTTTGATTTAGAAGTACCTTCACTTATATTTAATTTTTGTGCTATCTCTTTGTGCTGATAGCCTTCAATTACGTTTAAGTTAAAAACAGCTTTGTAAGCTGGGCTTAATGATTGAATTGCTTCCATAATTACACTTTCGCCAAACTGACTATATATAGAGTCAGCACTTTCTACTTTACTGTGTTCAAGAATATAACCATCATCATCACTTACTAAGTAAGTATTTTTATTTTTCCTAAAATGATCAATGGCGGTGTTAACCATTATTCTTCTAATCCAACCTTCTAAAGAACCTTCAAAATTGTACTTCTTTAAATTACTGTACACTTTCACAAATCCATCTTGCAATATGTCTTTGGCATCCTCAGAGTTATTAGTGTATCTGTAACATACCCCCATCATTTTGCCGTAAAATCTTTTATACAGCTCTTGTTGGGCCTTTCGATCACCTTTGACACATTTTTTAACTATGTCATCTAAAATATGCTGATCGTTAGGATCCATATATTTACAACAAAGACGTGAGTTTATAAAATTAGTTGCCTCATGCAACTCTTAATTAAAGTGAAAGTAATTATTTCTTTTATTAATGTAAAAGAAAAAACCCGATGAATTTACTCCTTAGTTATACCAAGAAGATTTATTGTATGATGAATTAAAATTTGTAAGATAATCCAACTCCTAAAATTTCTTTGATTTGAGTTCTTGGTCCAATGCTATCTATTATTCCATCACCATTAGTATCAATGGTAATATCTACATCATGATCATATAATAATTGTGTGGATATTGTTGCAGAGATATATTTATTTACTTTCATAACGACTAACACTTCCCAGTTCACGTCAATATTTCCTGGTTTTTCAGTATAATTAGAAAACAGCTCTAGCTTCGTTTGTAAATTAATATTTTTCATAATGTCTTTTTTAAATAGGGCTCTTAAATATCCACCATATTCAGTTCGAGATGTTTCTCCTTTGGAGAGAACCGTTCCGAAACTATCAAATTCTGCTGGGGTAACTCCGTAAGCACCAGCATTTGCTAAATTTTGATCACGAACCAAGGTCATTTTCATTGTAATCGGAGAAATAAATAAAGAAAAAACATTGCTAGGTTTATAATCCATACCCATTGCTCCCAATAAGTATCCAGGAGCTAAAAAAGTAGAAATTTTTGTTGAATCATCAGGATAACTGTACCCAGCAGTCATTTGTGATTTAAAATTTACCAAGGCAGCATAATACCAGTTTTTAAATGCTTTTTGCCCATACTTGGATGTAAAATCAATTTTATCATCTGTTTTTCTAACACCAGAATTTCCTTGTTGTAATACACCATAAGCTAAATCTAAATAATTATCCCAAGTTGAATTGCCTTTTTTATAGTTGGTAACTAAACTTAAAATACCATTTACTGAAAATGAGTTTTCACCGCCTGCAGACCAGTTTGTTAAACTAACTTGAGTGAGGTTTAAAGAAATAAGACCACTAGTCTTCCACCCATCAAGACTATCACTGCTTTGTTTTTTTAAATTTTCTTCTATTTCTGTTGTTTGTGCGGAAAGATTTATTATGATTACAATAAATGTAAAAACACTTAATATTTTTTTCATAAAGATTAAAAAGAATGGGCTACTTTAGTGAAAATTTAGTTTTACCAATGTCAACACCATCAGCATAAACTTCAATGTTGTATTCTCCTATAGGAAAATCTTCTGTTTTTTTCCAATCTATGGTTAGTCTTTGTTTATTATTTTTATAATCAATTTGTTTTTTAGAGCTATATAAACCTCTTACTCCATTAAAGTCAAATTTATTGCTGTCATCAGTTTTTTCTGAAAGTACTTTCCCGTCAGGGGTTAAAATCCTCACATAAATCCATTTTTTACCCGGGATGGTTATGTTGTTTTTAAGAATGGCAAATTCGGTTCTTATTTTCCCTACTCGTTTAGCCCTATCAGTTTCTTTTCCGGTATTATTAGTTTTTATTTTTACGCCATAAGATTTTAAAGCAGCGGTTTTAAGATAGGAGGCTACAGTTACTAAATCTGATAAGTCTTCATTTTTTTCTATTAAGTCTTTGGTTTTGTTTTTTTCAGAAGACAGTTCAGTTTTAACAACTGCGTTCTCACTTTTTAGTCTCCCGTTTATTTGATTTAAAGAATCTATTTGAACAACGTAACCTTTCATTATTGTTCTGAGGGTTTCCGTTTCTTTTTTTAGTTGATAAATTGTCCAGTTTCGTCCTTTAGCTTTCTTTATTAATTCCTCAATTTTTTCTTTTTCGGCAGTAAGTTCTTCGCTTAATTCTTCATTATTAGCTTCCATTTCTTCATATTGAGCAAGCATTTCTTCTAGCTCACCCCTTACTTGATCTCTTTCAGTGGAAACTTCATTATAGGCAATTTCACCTGTTTCTAACAGTTTTTGTAATTCAAGGTTTTGCCATATTAAATAGCCACAAAAACTAAACAAAAGAATAGTTACAACAATTAACAGTTTATTTGTTTTGCTGCCTTTTTTTTCTAATGAAGAATTTATTTTATTCTCTTTTTCCATTTTAAACCCTATTTTTAATGCYTCAAAATTATATTAATTYGATGTATAGCTTCCACTATATCCATAAAGTTATGCATATTTATATGTGCATAAACGAGATAGATGTTTAACGATTTTTTTAACTTAATATTTCCTAAATTATGTTGTGCATGTAATAATCCACTCTTAAAGAATGAAAATATTATATGTACAAGTTGTGTTGTGACACTTCCAAAAACTAATTTTCATTTAGATAAAGAAAACCCCGTTAACAAAGTTTTTTGGGGAAGAGTTCAAATAGAAATGGCTACATCTTTTTATGCTTTTAGTAAAAAAAGTAAAGTTCAAAATTTACTTCATCATCTTAAATACAAAGGAGTAAAAGAAGTAGGATATGTTGTTGGAAAATTGTTCGGTTTTGATTTAAATGAATCAGATAATTTCAAAATGACAGACTTTATTGTTCCTGTTCCATTGCATAAAAAGAAGCTAAAAAAAAGAGGTTATAATCAAAGCGAATGGATAGCGAATGGAATTTCTGAATCGATGGATATCCCTATTAACATTGACACATTATTTAGAAAACAAGATTCACAAACTCAAACGAAAAAAAGCAGGTATAAACGATGGGAAAATGTTGGCGAAATATTTGGGGTTGCTAATAATAATCTTGATAATAAAAGGGTTCTATTAATTGATGATGTTGTAACTACAGGAGCTACAATTGAAGCATGTGCACAAGTATTAATAAAGAGAAATTGTAAAATATTTGTTGCAACAATTGCCTATGCTTAAAAGAAAAAGCCCCCTTTCGGAGGCTTTAATTTGCACTAACTAAACAGGAAGGTTCCCGATAACTATCGGGATTATTAGGAGGTAAAATCTTTTTTTCAGTTTCTAAAACAATTCAAAAGTAGGAGACTAACCGTTACTATTTTGTTAAAACTCCGTTAACAAATGTTAAAAAGTGTTAAAGCTTCAGTATTTATGGGCTTTAAACGTATTTTTGGTAGGTGAAAAAACAATACATCTACATATTAATTGGCGTAATTACGGTCGCTTTAGTTGGACTAGTAGCGACTCAAATTTATTGGGTAGATAATGCTGTAACATTAAAAGAAGAAGAGTTTAAAAGAAATGTGAGATCGGTTTTGTTTTCTGTTTCTAATAAGTTAGAGAAGATAGATGCAGCATATAAAATAAAAGCTCATAAAAAAGGGCAGGAACTTTTTAATCAGCGGATGAATGAGATACATTCATCAATTAAAAAAGAAGATATAGATTCTACTGCCGTGTTTCATAAAAATGGCATAACCTACCAAATTCATGAAAAACAATCTGATGATGGGCGAGTGTATCAAAAATCGATTCAGTCAGTTTCTCCTAATGGGCAGGTTGGTTTTGAATTAAGCATTCAAGGACAAGGACCAATTACTGTTTCAAATAATGTTTTACAAAACAATCAACCATCAGTATTAAATAACATGCTGCAAGATTTAATTGGGAGTAGGTATAGAACTATTAGAGAACGAATAAATAAAGATGTATTAGATTCTTTATTAAAGGCAGAGTTACTGAATAGAGGGATTAAAGCAAAATTTCAATATGGCGTATTTGATTATAAAGGGAATGAATTAATCATTGATTCTGTCTCAAATATTAATAAAATAAGACAATCAGGGTTTTATTCTCAATTGTTTCCAAATGATGTTATGGGGACACCGCATTTTTTGAGTGTCTTTTTCCCTCATAAAAAAGGGTACTTACTTAAAACAATGTGGTTAATGCTTTCTACTTCTGTTTTACTTTTAATTATTATTGTGTGGGCATTTACATTTACTATTCAAACCATATTTAAACAGAAAAAACTTTCGGAAGTTAAAAATGATTTTATTAGCAACATGACTCACGAATTAAAAACTCCAATATCAACAATATCATTAGCGTGTGAGGCATTATCAGATAAAGACATGTCAAGCAATGAAGAAGTAAGGAGTAATTATATTGGGATGATTAGCCAAGAAAATAAACGATTAGGGTTGTTGGTGGAAAGTGTTTTAAAAAGTGCAACTTGGGATAAAGGAGATTTAAAATTGAAGAAAGAAGAATTTGATTTGCATCAAATAATCAATGAGGTTTCTGATAACATTTTAATACAAGTTAAAAGTAAATTTGGTGACCTTCATAAAATCTTAAATGCCACTAAAACGATAATATCTGCTGATAAAGTTCATATTACTAATCTAATTTATAACTTGCTAGATAATGCCAATAAGTATTCGCCAGCAACACCAGACATTACTATTGAAACAGAGAATATTAAGGAGGGATTATTGTTAACTGTTTCTGATGAAGGGCAAGGAATTAAAAGAGAAAATTTAAATAAGATTTTYGARAAATTTTATMGWGTTCCTACAGGAAATGTKCAYRATGTAAAAGGRTTTGGATTAGGSTTGAATTATGTGAAAGCAATTATTGAAAGACATGGKGGRGAAATTTCRGCATCAAGTGTATTTGGAAAAGGAACAAAATTTAAAATATACATCCCATTTGGTCACAACGAAAATATATGATTATGAAAAATACGAAAATACTTTTAGCAGAAGATGATACTAATCTTGGTAATTTGTTATGCGACTACTTAAAAGCAAAAGGATACCATACAGTATTGGCCGCTAATGGAGAGGAAGCATTTAATTTGTTTGCTAAAGGAACTTATAATTTATGTTTATTGGATGTTATGATGCCAATTAAAGATGGGTTTACTGTGGCTAAAGAGATAAGAAAAATAAATGATAAGATTCCAATTATTTTTCTTACAGCTAAATCTATGAAAGAAGATACGTTGGCTGGTTTTCAAGCTGGAGCAGATGATTATATTACTAAACCTTTCAGTATGGAAGAACTTTTGGCAAGAATTGCAGCGGTGCTTAGGAGAACAGATGGAGATAATAAAGAACAAGAAAAAACTAATTTTTCCATAGGGAAATACTCATTTGATTATCAAAAAAGAATATTATCAATTAATGGAGAATCTCAAAGGCTAACATCAAAAGAAACTGATTTATTGCGCTTATTATGCTTAAATGAGGGGAAAGTGTTAGAAAGAACCTATGCTTTAAAAGCGATTTGGGAAGATGATAATTATTTTAATGCAAGAAGTATGGATGTTTATATCGCTAAGCTAAGAAAGCATTTAAAACAAGATGATACGATAGAAATAATGAATGTTCATGGTCGAGGATTTAGGTTTATGGTTCATAAATAGGTATAAAATTTTCCAAATCCAATTTTGCTGTTTATATTTGAAAAAACATTTAAGTTATGCTAATAGGTAAAATTCAAGATGCTTTAAATGAGCAAATTAAAATTGAAGCAGAATCATCTCAAATATATTTAGCAATGGCCTCTTGGGCTGAAACGGAAGGATTGGGAGGTACAGCACAATTTTTATACAAACATTCTGATGAAGAGAGGATGCATATGTTAAAGTTGGTTCAGTATGTTAACGAAAGAGGAGGGAAAGCATTGATTCCGCAATTGTCTCAGCCAGCTATAGGTTATAAATCGTTAACTAACTTGTTTCAAACACTTTTAAATCATGAAATAATGGTTTCAGGAGAGATCAATAATTTAGTTGATATATGCTTGACCGAAAAAGATTACACAACTCATAATTTTTTACAATGGTATGTGGCTGAACAAATTGAAGAAGAAGCTTTAGCAAGAACAATTATGGATAAGCTAAGTATGATAGGAGAGGATAAAGGTGGCTTGTACTTATTTGATAGAGATATTGACAGCATTTTGATAACTGCTAATTCCGAAAACCAATAAAAACACTTATTAACAAAATGTCAGATTTGTTAATAAGTAATAACTTTCAAATGCATAATTGATATTTCAACTTGTTACATTTACCTTGATTTTTAATTAAGTTATTTCCCATAATGACTTTGGAATAGTTTATGTTTCTAAAGTATGGGTTTTTTCTTTTTACATGAAATATTTAATTTACATATTAATTGGTCTTTTTGTTCTCTGCTCTACAGCTAACAGTAGTTATGGACAGTTTTGGAAAAAGAAGGGTGCTTCTTCTAATAAAAAGAGGGATGCTTTTTCTGGCAAGTCTAAAAAAGGGCCAAATATCTATTCGTCTAAACCACCAAGGGGGAAATCGCGTAGTAAATTATATGGGCATTCCATATCAAAGAAAAGACTAAAAAAGAAAAATAAATCAGTTTTTTCATCTACTAAAAGGAGATATAAGTCACTTAATTCTAAACCAAAAGGAAAGGGTGATAAAGGAGCTAAAAGCTCTTCTGGAGGTAGAAAGTCGGGTAAAGGAAGAAAGAAAGATAAATAATAGTTTCTTTTATTTCTTATGATTTACTTATATTATTCTTAAACATAAATATTTTTGTAACTTGCGTCAAGCATTTTGGCTTAAAACTTGTAAAGTAGGCAAGAGTGAAAAAAGTAGTACTCATATTAATTACCTTATTATTCCTTTCTTCGGGGTTTAAGGTAACTGGAGTTGATACAAATTCCAAGATGAAGGCTATTTTCATAATGAACTTTACTAAGCTTATAGAGTGGCCAAAATCGTATAGAGAAGGGAATTTTGTTGTAGGTGTAGTTGGAGAGTCTCCCCTCTACATCGAGCTTACTAAAATGTCTAAAACCAAGAGGGTTGCTAATCAGTCCCTCCAAATTAAAAAGTTCAGATCCACCAAGGATATCGTAAAATGTCATATATTATATGTGAGTTTGGATAAGAGTGATGATATGGCGTTGGTACTCAAAAAAGTTAAATCAAATAGTACATTGATTATTACTGAGCGAAAAGGGTTGATGGATAAAGGGGCTGGAATTAATTTTATAATTAAAAATAATCGTCAAAAATTTGAGCTGAACAAAAAAAATGTAGAAAAGTATAAGTTAAAAGTGAGTTCCAATTTGGAAGCTTTAGCATTTATCGAAAAATGAGATGAATAAAAAGAGATACATATCATTAATTTTATCAATACTGACATTCGGCTCTGTGTTTGGTCAATTTATTGGTAGGGATAATTTATCCATATCATTATTCTATATGCAAAAAGCAGAGTTGGATAGTGCTAAGAAATACATTGATTTATCTACTGTTGATGAGGATTTAAAATCTGCTGCTAAAACATGGTATTATAGAGGATTTATATATAAGGAGTTGTATAAGAAAAAAGAGAAAAGCAATAAAACTTCACCATTGAGATTAATATCCATTGAATCATTTAAAAAAATGTTGACACTTGAAGGCAAGGATGAATTTCAAGAGAGTACATTTAAAATTTTAAAATATGAAGCTTCAACAATATATAATGATGCAGCACGATTGTTAGATCCAGAAAATTACAAAACAGCAGTTAGTAATTTTGCGATATATAGAAGTAYAATGCTGATAATTAATCCTAGTGCTGATTTAACATCTCGAGAGGTCAAATTTAAATTGGCATTGGCATCAATGTTAAATAGACCTGCAGCAACACATTCTGGATTAGATTCCAGCCAATCTTATCAAATTAAAGCCTTGTATTTAGAGATAATAACATTAGATCCTAATAACTCTGCAGCAAATTATAACTTGGCAATATTGTATTATAATGAAGGGGCAGATATTATTAATAATATGGATTATGACATGGATATAATTAAATTGAACGAAGTTCAAGATCAGTGTATTGGGATTTTCTTAAAGGGACTTCCTTACATGAAAAAATCTTATGAATTGAACTACAAAAGAAAAGAAACTCTTATTGGACTTAAAAACATTTATTATGGCCTTAATGATTTAGAAAAGTCTGATGCTTATAAACATGAGTTAGAGCAAATGGAAAAAAAGGTTAATGATTTGGAAAAAGACTAGTAGATTTGTATGTTTATAAGATGGCATTTAGATTTACTATAGGAAAAAAGATAGGAACTGGCTTTGGAGTCTTGCYTTTTTTTATTGTTGTCGTTTTTTATACCACTTATACAACTCTTAGCGATAGTATAAATATTAATGACGAAATAACTAACGTTAATAATCCATCCGTTGCATCATTAGAAGAGCTGAAATTACTTACCGTAAGGTCTAAAATGTTAATTTTTAATTGGGCATACATCCAATCTCAATCAGATCATCCAGACAAACAAAAGCTAAACAGACTAATTGAAAGGAATTATCCTTTTTTGATAAAAAAGGTAAAAAAACTAGCCATTCATTGGGATAAGAAAGATCAAACAAAAATTAAAATTGTATTTACTAAATTATCAGAGCTCTTTGAGCTTCATAAAGAGATAATTATGTTATTACCAGATTGGGACAGTTATGAGGATTCGCAAAGTCTTTTTGTGGCTAAATTCTATATTGGAGATGATGGAGATATTTATGTTAAAACATCAGAAATTTTATTTGAATTAAATGATTTAATTAACAAACAAAAGCATAATACTGTCAACGTTACTAGTAATATGCAATCCTCTTTTAGTGAATTAAAATGGCTAACTAGATGGCTGGGAATTGCCTTAGTAATTTTTGGTGTATTGGTTGCTTTTTATACAACCCAGACTATAGTTCGGCCTGTACACAAGTTAAAAATGATACTATTATCATTAAGTAAAGGTGTTTTTCCTGAGCATTCAATTAAAGCAAAAAGTGATGAAATAGGTGAAATGACGAATGCATTAAATAGAGTTATTTCTGGATTAAAGGGGACTAAAGATTTTGCTATTTCAGTTGGGGCAGGACAGTTTGATGTTAAATATGAACCATTAAGTGATGAGGATTCTTTAGGGAAAACATTAATGAAAATGCGAGACGATTTAGCTGAAAATGAGAGAATGCTAGAACAAAAAGTGAAGGAGCGAACAGCAGAAGTTGTTGAAAAACAAAAAGAAGTTGAACTTCAAAATGAGAAAATCAGTGAATTATATGAAGAAGTAACAGACAGTATTAAATACGCAAAAGGATTACAGGAAGCAATCTTACCACCAGATGATTTTGTAAAGCAAGTAATGCCAAATTCATTTGTTTTATACAAACCGAAAGACATTGTTAGTGGTGATTTTTATTGGATAGAGAAAAAAAATGAGAGAGTTTACTTTGCTGCTGTTGATTGTACTGGACATGGTGTTCCAGGAGCATTTATGAGCATCGTGGGGTATAATGCTTTAAATGAGGCATTAAGAACAAATGATGACCCTGGAAGTATTTTAGATGCGCTTAATAAAGGGATTAGTAAAACCCTACACAACAATGCAATGGGTTCTACAACAAATGATGGCATGGACTTAGCACTTTGTTGTTATGACCCTAAAACCAAAGAATTGCAATATGCAGGAGCATATAATCCTCTTTATTTAGTTAGAGATGGAGAAGTCAATCAAGTAAAAGCAGATAAATTTGCTATTGGAGGGTATTATGAAGATGCTTCGAAAAAATACACTAATCATGTAATGCAATTGCAGGATAAAGATTATATCTATGTTTTTTCTGATGGATATGCTGATCAATTTGKAGGACYAAAAGGGAAGAAATTCATGTATAAACGTTTTAGAGATTATTTGCTTACGTTAAACGGGAAAAGCATGCCTGCTCAGAAAGAATTTTTAGATACTACTCTTGAACAATGGAAAGGACCCCTAGAACAAATTGATGATATCCTTGTTATAGGTATGCACGTTTCTTAAAAGCAAGTCATTTCATCTTCCTTTCTTAAAAAATAAACTTGACTTGCATCCTAAAGATGCTTAAATTTGTCGGTTAAACGCCTTAATTTATCGATAAATGAAGCATACGAAACTATTTTACATTGGGCTAGTTTTAATATTAGCTCTTCCCTTATCATTATTCTCACAAGTCCCAGACGGGGTTAACTACCAAGCAGTGGTAAGAAATGGATTGGGCTTACCTTTAAACACTCAAACAGTTAGTGTTCGTTTTACGATTCATCAAGGATCACCAACTGGTACTCCTGTTTTTCAAGAAGTACAACCAGATACCACTAATCAATTTGGGTTAATTAATTTACAATTAGGAAGTATAAATACGGCTGCTTTTTCTGCGATTAATTGGGGAACAGGAGGAGCATATTATTTACAAATTGAGGTTGATGTTGTTGGTTTAGGTGTTTTTGAAGATTTAGGAGCGTCTCAGTTATTATCAGTTCCTTATGCGTTATTTGCAAAATCAGCAGCAACAGGTCAACAAGGTTTTAATAGTTTAATAGATACGGTTGCAGCACCATTAGCTACTTGCCCAACAGGAGGATATCAAGTATTAATAGGGTTAGATACGAATGCTAACACAGTATTAGATGCCATAGAAGTGACAAGTTCATTTTTTGTATGTAACGGTTCAGGAGGAGCAGGGAGTAATAACGATACTTCAGCTACAAATGAGCTACAATCTTTAACAACAGCAGGAAATAACCTAAACATTAGTGGAGGAACAGGAACAACTATTTCTACAACAGCTCCAACAATAGGAGATGTATTATATTGGAATGGAACGGATTGGGTAGCACAAGCTCCTGCTCCAAATACTGACAATCAAATATTAACCTATACTTCTGGGACACAAAATTTAGCTATTTCAAACGGAAATGCAGTTAMYKWWRWTRTARATGATGCYGATWWTGAYCCAACTAATGAAATTGAACTACCAGCTACAGCGGTATTAAATCAAGTATTAACTTGGAATGGAASTGCWTGGGTAGCACAAAATGCAGGTGCTGGAGCTGATAACTGGGGAAGCCAAGTTGTGATAACTGATGTAACATTAACAGGAGATGGTACAGCAGGAACTCCTTTATCAGGGTTTGATGGRAATTAYACWAGTTTAACAGGAGCCCCAACAAATGTATCGTCATTTACAAATGATGCAGGATACTTAACAACATTTACAGAGGTGGATGGAAGTATTACGAATGAGTTACAGACTATTTCTAAAACAGGAAGCACAGTAACACTCTCAAATGGGGGAGGGTCATTTAATGATGATGTAAACGATGCCGATGCGGATGCAACAAATGAGTACAATACCGCATTTTGGGTAAATGGAGCTAATTTAGAATTAACGGATGGAGGGGGTACTTTTTCAGTTCCTTTGTCATCACTTTCTCCAGCAGTACTTTGGTTAACAAACGGAAGCGACATATATAATTCTAATGTAGGAAATGTTGGGATAGGAACTAATTCCCCAATATTCCCTCTTCATGTAAATACATCGACTCAAGATAGAGCAGGTTATTTTATTAATTCTACTATTTCTAATACTGCTACTGGAAAATTTGGTGTATATGCAATTGCTTCTGGTGGGGGTACTGGTGATAATATAGGTGGTTGGTTTGATGCTTCTGGAACAGGTACTGGAATTAATTTTGGAGTTGTAGGACAAGCATTAGGAACAACTGCTGAAAATAGAGCAGTATACGGTAATGCTTCTGGAGGAACAACTAATTGGGCTGGATATTTTGATTTAGGAAATGTGTATATCAATAATAATTTAGGGATTGGATCAACTACACCAGGAATGGTTGCAGGATCAACTAATTATTTAACAATTGCAAGTACAGGTCCTTATGCAGCGGGAAGTGTTGCGGCATTAGAATTAAAAGGAAATACAAATAGCGGAAATTCTACAGCAACAAGAATTGATTTTCTAAATGGTTTAGGAACTAATAATATTGCAAGAATTGAAACGATGACATCTGGAGTATCAACAGGAGAAGGACAGATGTTATTTTATACCAATGGAGGAACCCTGAGCGAAGCAATGAGAATCACAGAAGATGGGAATGTCGGTATTGGTACTACTAACCCAGTTGGGGCTTTAGATGTAAATGGAGAAATAAATAACAATGCAAGGTCAGGAATGGCAAATTTAGTTCCGATAGCTTACGGGCAAGTTGGCTCAGGAGGAACTATTGCTAATGCAGGTACAGGAAATTGGACTGTTGTTTTCAACGGCACAGGGTCATACACGGTTACGGTAACTGGAGAAACCATAACAGGGTCTTCACATATTGTGTTTTTAACATTATTTGGATCATCAGGGTTTATCACTTACCAAGCACCTTTTGGTACAATTATAGTGTCAACTGACAATACTTCAGGAGCAAATGCAAATAGCTCGTTTAACTTTATTGTGTATAAACAATAATAAAATAAAAACAAACAGACCTAAAGATTTATTAGACATACAACAAATAAAATGCTATTTATATGAAACAAATAAACTACATAACTACATTACTGTTTTTATTTATAGGAAGTTTTTCTTATGGACAACTACAACTTGGGCGACAAGTACTTGGAAGCACTGGTGGATTTGCTACAGGAACCAATATTTCTGTTTCTTCTACTGTTGGAGAAGCCGTTGTTCAAACACTTTTTTCTACCAATTTAATTCTAACGCAAGGGTTTCAGCAAACATTAAAACAAAATGATTCTATTTTAGATATTGAAATAATTAATGAATCGTGTCCAGGAGCTAATAATGGTTCTATCTTTATAAATAATGTATTAGGTTGTCCTGGCCCATATCAAATAGAGATTAAATCTGTTGACGATTCTACTACAATATTTGGACAAGATTCACTTGCTTCTGGAGATTACTATGTTTTTATCCTTGGTAGTAATGCTGGTGGTGGGTGCTCTCATCAAACAACAGTATTTATAGGCTTAGATAGTGATGAGAATTGTATGTTAAAATTTTATACTGGAATTACTCCAAATGGAGATAATAAAAATGACAGATGGATAATTGAAAATATCGAAATGTTTCCTGAAAACACAGTACAAATATACAATCGTTGGGGACAGCAAGTTTGGTATGGAAAAAATTATGATAACGATGAAGTAGCATGGCATGGAAATAACAGAAATAAGGATGAAGGAGAAAGATTAGCGGATGCAACTTATTTTTATGTTGCTAAAATTGAGGGTATTGATGAAGTTTTTAAAGGATGGGTAGAACTTACAAGATAGTAACCAAGTTAAAAACAAACGAAAAAATGAAAAAGATATTATTAATAATTGTACTGTTTACAGGAATGTTGCAATCTTTTGGGCAACAAGATCCACAGTATAGTTTGTATATGTTTAACCCTTTGGGCGTTAACCCAGGTTATGCAGGAAGTAGAGAGGTTTTAAGTACAGTTTTAGTGCATAGGAGCCAATGGATGGGCATTGAAGGAGCTCCTACCACTCAAGTCTTGGCCATAAATACGCCACTAAAGAATAAAAGAATGGGCGTTGGTCTTCAATTTGTAAATGATGAAATTGGACCACATACTACTCAAAATTTATCTGCTTCATATGCTTATAGAATAAAAATAGGGAGGGGAAAATTGGCTTTTGGTTTAAGAGCAGGAATTATTAATTACAATTATAATTGGAATAAAATTGAATATATTGATCAGGAAGATGTTATTCCAGAAACTGCACCAGAAAGTTTTATGAGACCAAACTTCGATTTTGGTTTGTATTATAATACAAGAACATTTTATATGGGCATGGCTGTTGATCATATTAACACAGCTCAATTTAATTTATTAAGTAATCAGGACACTATCTATTCTGCAGCAAGAGCATATGCAAATTTAAAAATTACAATAGGTAAAGCTTTTGTTTTAAATGATAATTTGGTTTTAAAAACATCCTTTTTATTAAGAGGTACTAGATCTGCTGGAAACTTAGATATTAATACTAGCCTTTTAATAAAGAATAGAATATTGTTTGGCATTTCATTAAGAACATCAGATGCTTTGGTATTGATGACTGAAATAAATTTAAGTAAAAATTTAAGAATGGGCATAGCCTATGATGTTGATGGAAGTGGAATTGCTAAATCAACATCAGGTTCATTAGAAGTGTTTGTGGGATATGATATAGGGTTATTTAAGTCAAAAGTAGTTTCACCAAGATATTTTTAATTAAGGGATGATAATAAAGAAATTAAGAAGAATAGGATTAACCCTAATTATTATACTCGGAGTGCATAGTATAGTTTTAGGTCAATTAAAAAAAGCGAACAACTACTTTAATCAAGATAATTATAGTGATGCTATTCCGTATTATGTTAAAGTATTAAAGAAAGACGCATCCAATACAGAGGCTACCCAAAATATAGCATACGCCTATCGTAAACTAAAAGATTATTCYAATGCTGAAGTTTATTATGCAAAAGCAACARCGTTAAATCCWAACGAAAGTGCTAATTATCTTTATTATGGRCAAACKCTTAAAAAYAATAATAAAGTAAAAGAAGCRAAARTTCAATTTGAAAAGTTTGTGGTCAAAAATCCGAATAGTTTTATAGGTAAGTTAATGGTTCAGTCTTGTGGTGATATTAGAGATTGGGAAGTGGAAGAAAAAGCTTTTGAAGTTGCTAATGTTGCAAATATAAATACGGAAAATGCAGATTTTTGCCCATTGGTTTTTCAAGATGGAATTGTGTTTGTTTCTGAAAGAGGTGTTGATTTGGTAAATGAAAATCACTTCGGGATGTCTAATAAGCCTTATTTATCAATCTTTTTTGCCAAAGAAGATAAAGCATATAAAAAAGCAAAACGGTTTTCAAATCAATTAAATTCTCTTTATCATGATGGGCCAGTATCCATATCTTCAGATGGTAAAACCATCTATTTTACTCGTGTAGATAAAAAAGAACAAGGGAAAAGCTACACCAATAGGTTAAAAATATATTCAGCTACTTTAGATGGTAAAAAATGGAAAAATGTAACAGCTTTTACTCATAATAGTTCTAGTTATTCAGTTGCTCACCCATGGATTTCAGAAAATGGGAAGCAATTATTTTTTGCCTCAGATATGCAAGAAGGACAAGGGGGAATGGATTTGTATGTTTCTACAAAAAATGGAGAAGAATGGGGTAAGCCAATTAATTTAGGAAAAGGAGTTAATACTTCTGAAAATGAAGTGTTTCCATATTTTAGAAAAGGAGTACTATATTTTTCATCAGATGGGCATTCAGGATACGGAGGATTAGATGTTTATTCTGTTAAAGAGGTAGATAAATGGGAAAACCCAGAAAATTTAAAAGCACCATTAAATTCTCCAAAAGATGATTTTGGAATTTTTTATAAAGATGATGAAAATGGCTATTTTTCATCAAACAGAGAAGGTGGTGTTGGTGGTGATGATATATATAGTTTTTCTTGGCATACTTTAACACCACAAACATCAATGTCTGGACTCTTAGAATATGACAAACTATCTTCTTCAGGGACTAAGATAAATTTATTGGATGAAAATGACAATGTAATCCGTTCAACAATTACAGATGAGTATGGTAAATTTAAATTTGACAAATTAGATTTAGATGCAAATTATTTATTGAGCGTTGAGGCGAATGATGACAGCTTTTTAGACGGAGTTAAACTTTACATGACTAATTCTAATGGAGAAAAAGTACTATTAGCTAATAGGTTAGGAAAAGGTAAATTTACTTTCCAAGCATTACCTTTTGAGTATTATGACGAACTAGAATTATTGAAAGAAGAAGATGAAAGTTTATTTACAATAAGTGTATTTGGACAAATATATAAAAAATTACCTGGAGATTATTCTGGGGGTATGGAAGTGTGGGTTGTGGATGATGAAGGAAATATTATAGGTAAAGCAACAGCAGATAAAGACGGTAGGTTTTCGTTTGATAAGCTTTCGCCAGATGATCAGTATCTATTTAAATTGGCAGAAGATGATTCTGGCTTAAATATGATTATAGTTGATGAAAATGGAAACGTTATTGATGCAGCTAAAAGATTAATAGATGGTAAATATCTTTATATTAGGTTAGATGCAGATCAAAATGTGATTACCCTGATTAATGAAATTGATGAGGTAATTAAGATTGCCGAAAATGAAAATTTTATTATATCCAAAGTATTATATGAATATCGTTCATCCGCAATAAACGAAGTAGCAGCTAAAGAGTTGGACAAGTTAGTAATCATTCTTAAAAAAAATAAAGATATTGGAGTTGAATTAAGTTCGCATACCGATTCTAAAGGAAGTGATTCCTACAATATGGAGTTGTCTCAAAAAAGAGCAAATGCAGCTGTAGAGTATGTAGTTTCTAATGGTATTGCCGCCAATAAAATTATTGCAAAAGGCTTTGGAGAAACACTTCCAGTTGCTCCAAATGAGCTAGCTAACGGAAAAGATAATCCTGAAGGAAGAGCAAAAAATAGGCGTACAGAATTTAAGGTTATCAAAATAAAGTAATCTCTTGAAAAAACTTATTTCTTTTCTTTTAATAGTATTTCTTTCAAATACTTATACTGCCCAGCAAAGCAGTATTAAATTTGGCCGTATAGGCATTAAAGRAGGGCTATCCCAAAGTGATGTTCTTGCTATAAAACAAACCAAAAATGGGTTATTATGGTTTGGCACTCAAGATGGTTTAAATTCTTACAATGGGTATGAATTTACTGTTTATTCTCATGATTTATTAGATCCATTTTCTATATCCAATAGCTTTATTCATGCGATTTTAGAAGAAAATGACACGCTACTATGGTTAGGAACAGAGAATGGATTAAATTTATTTAATACGGCTACTCAAAAGTTTACCAATATTTTTGGTTCAAAAGCRTTTAAAAAAAAGAAGATAAATGTTTGGGCTTTAGCAAATGATTCCTCGAATTTTTTATGGGCAGGAACAGATAAAGCCTTGTATAAAATTGACAAGAAAACTCATCAAACAGAAAAAATTGATTTACAATTAATTACCAAAAATAAGCAGTTAAACATCAGAAAAATATTGCTAATAAATCGAAACCTTCTATTAATTGCAACCGAAGGAAGTGGGTTGATATCGTATAACATTAAAACAAAAGATTTTCGCCAATATTATATGGGAAATAGTTTGCTTAAAAGTGATGTAATATGGGATATACATAAAGATTCTGATGAGAGGATTGGTATTGCTACAAATAAAGGAGTCAATTTTTTAGACCTTAAAAAAAGAAGTATAAGTTCAATTAAATACTTAGATGATGTTATTGGTAATGATGTTATTAAAATAATTTTTGAAGACAGGTCAGGAATTATATGGCTAGGCACTGAAACTAATGGACTATATAGATTAAAATCTCTTTCAAATATAGATCATTATGTTTATGATGCCAATCGGAATACGAGTTTAAATAGCAATAAGATTAGTGTCATTTTTGAAGACACTTATGGTATAATTTGGATAGGGACACAAGCAGGAATTAATAAATATGATAAACAGAAACAATACTTTAAACATCATCAACATTGGCCAAGTAAAGCAAAAACTATTAATAGCAACATGGTATGGTCGTTATTTCAAGATAACAATAATGGGAATATATATGTAGGGACAGATAAAGGGATAAATATTTTTAATGGTAAAACGGGAAACGTTAATGTTATTATTCCAAAATTTCCTTTTACAAGTAAGAAAAAAAACAAAGGGATTTATTCGATATTTAAGGATCAAAATGATGTTATTTATATAGGAACAGATGGAGGTGTATTTTACATTAAAAATGAGAAAATACACCATATTTCTGATTCAAAAACTCATCAAAATGAAGATAGGACGTATGTTATAATTAAAGATAATTATAATAGGTTGTGGTTTGGAACAAAACAAGGGTTAGTTGTTTTGGAAGAGGATAGAAAAACATTTCATACTTATACCACTGAAGAGGGGTTGCCTAGTGATGTAATTAGAGCTTTATATAATGATAAGCACGGTAATATCTGGGTAGGAACTGATGGTGGCGGATTGTGTAAAATAATTAAAAAGAAAGATAAAAYTGAATTTAAAATTTATCAAAACGATCAGGAAAATTTAAACTCTATAAGTAACAATACGATTTTATCAATCCATCAAGATAATACTGGGGTTTTGTGGATAGGAACATTTGGTGGCGGATTAAATAAACTTAATCTTAAAACAGAAGAGTTTACTCTTTTCACAGAAAAAGAAGGACTATCCAATAATGTCATTTATGGAGTCCTTGAAGATAAAAACCATAACTTATGGTTGAGCACAAATAAAGGGATATCAACTTTTAATACAAAAACTAATCAGTTTAAAAATTATGACGAAACTGATGGTTTGCAARRKMAKKRRWTTMAKMWCSKASYYYWWYYWMAAGGNRAAAWMMGGSYWRATGTTYTTTGGAGGAATAAACGGATTTAACTCTTTCTTTCCAGAAAAGATAAACATCAATACCACAAAAGCTAAACCCATTATCACTCAATTTTATCTATTTAATAAGCCAGTTAAAATAGGATCTGATGAAATACTTAAAAAGCACATTTCTGAATTAGATGAAATTGTTTTAAAGTACAGAGAAAACGTAATATCATTTGAATTTGCTTCATTACATTATTCTTATCCGTTAAAAAATGAGCATAAATATATGTTAGAGAATTTTGATGAAGAATGGGTAGAAATAGGAAACAACAGAAGAGCAAACTATAATTTAAATCCAGGAGAATATATTTTTAAGGTGAAAGTGGCTAATAGTGATGGAATATGGAGTGATGAGATGGCACAAATAAGAATTATAGTAGAGCCACCTTTTTGGAGGGCTTTATGGTTTATCATTCTTTTCTACATTTTAACCCCACTATTGTTGGTTTATGGAGTTGTTAGGTATAGGATAAATCAAGTAAAAGCACAAAAAGAGTTGTTAGAAATTCAAGTACGTGAGAGGACTAGTGAGGTGCTTAAACAAAAGGAGTTACTTGAAGTAGAGAAAGAAAAAGCGGAAACATTATTACTAAATATTTTACCAGCAGAAACTGCAGAAGAGCTWAAATCTAAAGGAAAGGCGACAGCTCGAAAATATAGAATGACTTCAATAATGTTTACTGATTTTATAAGCTTTACTAAAATTGCAGAAGATATAAAGCCAGAAGAATTAGTTGCGGAATTGGATAACTATTTCAAAAAATTTGATGAAATAATTGAGAAGTATGACGTAGAAAAAATAAAAACAATTGGAGATGCATATATGTGCGCAGGAGGGATCCCTATCCGAAACAAAAGTAATCCAATAGATATCGTGTTAGCGGGCTTGGAAATTCAGCGATTTATGACTACTTATAATAAAACTAAAGAAAAAAATGGACAGAAAGGATGGGGTCTTAGAATAGGAGTGCATACAGGAGCTGTAATTGCAGGTGTGGTAGGAATAAAGAGGTTTGCATATGATATTTGGGGAGACAGTGTGAATATTGCAAGTAGAATTGAAGCAGCAAGTAGTAAAGGAAAAGTAAATATTTCTGGAATTACTTATCAATTGGTTAAAGAATTTTTTACCTGTGAATATAGAGGCGAGATTAAAGCTAAAAATAAAGGGAAAATAGACATGTATTTTGTGCATTCTATTAAACCTGAGTTATCGATTAATGGCGAAGGATTGGTGCCTAATGAGTTATTTCAAAAGTATGTTGATTTACATATCTATAGTAGCATCCACTATCGTAAAGCAGAAAAGTATATTGTAGAAAGATTAAAGAAAGAATTGCCAGATAATTTATATTATCACGATTTAAGGCATACTACCGATGTTTGCGCAGCAGTGGAGCGTTTGGCTCTTATGGAAGGAATTGAAGGGGATGATATTTTCTTGCTTAAAACAGCAGCATTATATCATGATGCAGGATTTGTTCATCAGTATGCAAATAACGAAGATATTGGTACAGCATTAGCACAAGAGGTACTTCCAAGGTTTGGATATACACAAGATCAAATCGATAAAATAGGGCGACTAATTCAAGCAACAAAAGTTCCGCAAAAACCTACCACACACTTACAACAAATAATTTGTGATGCTGATTTAGATTATTTAGGAGGTGATGAATTCCATCTAATTGCTGATAAGCTAAAGAGCGAATTAATGGAAAGGGATATTATTAAAACAGATAAATCGTGGGATGAATTGCAGATTAAATTTTTAGAAGCGCACACCTATTTTACAAAAACTGCGATACAACTCAGAAGAAAAAACAAACTAGCTCGGATTGAAGAAATTAAAGAAAAGTTAAAAGCCTATAAGTGATTTTATTTGTGTTAAAAATTAAGAGCAGTATTTAATTACTCTCCAACAACTCAAACAATTCATCTAGCTTAGGAGTCAAAATCACTTCAATTCTTCTGTTCTTTTTTCGTCCTTCTGCAGTATTGGATAAATCTAACGGTAAATATTCGCCTCTTCCAGCAGCCGTTAATCGGGAAGGACTTACATGGCTGTATTTAGTCATGATTTTAACCACAGAAGTGGCTCTTTTTACACTTAAGTCCCAATTATCTTCAATATCTCCCTTACTTTTTAAAGGAACATTATCAGTATGCCCTTCAATAATTATATCAATTTCTGAACTTCCTTCTAACACTTTGGCCAATTTTTTAAGAACATCTATTCCTTTTATTCCAACTTTATAACTTCCAGAAGCAAACAACAAACTTTCATCTAGCGAAACATATACCTTACCATTTTTCTGTTCAATGGTTAATCCATTGTTTTCAAAACCAAGTAACGCTTCTTTTACTTTCTTTTTAATACTTGCCAATAACTCATCTTTTTTATTGATAATGGCTTCTAATTCATTAACACGTTTCTCTCTTGCTTTTAAATCAGCAGATAACTTATTTAAATCAGCTTCTTTTTTTAGTAATGTGGCTTCTATAGCACGCAAAGCATCTTCTTGTGACTGTAAATCCAATTGTGATTGTTGCAATTGCTTCATTAACTTGGCAGTGGCAGATTTATTTCCTCTGTTTGTTTTATCACTTTCTGCCACGAGTAATTGATAGAGTTTATTGATTTCATCATATTTTGAAGTAGCTAAATCTAATTTATTTTTAGCTTTGTTTAATTCATCTTCTAGTGTTTGTTTTTTCTTGTTTAAAGCATCAATGGAAGACTTTAACTCATTGTTTTGCTCTTCTAAATCTTGATTTAGAGCTTTTAAAGCTGAATTTTCATCTCTACAAGCTTCTTGTCTTGCTTTTAATTCTTCATATTTTTTGACAGGAACACACGAAAAGAATGTTCCAATAATTATGAAATAGATTAAGTAATGTTTTTTTATAACCATTAACGATTGTTTTAAAAGACAATAATATCCTTTAAAGTTGCTGTGTTAATAACTGGGAAAAGTTATTTATAAACACCTAATTATTAAAAACCGTTTTGCTATTAAAAAAAGCTTATGTTTTTTTGCAATATAGAATAAAATCATACCTTTGCGAACTTTCGCTTAAAAGGTGGATTTTGAGAAGTTTAAGTGAATATATAATTAAGTTTGAGGGGTTAAAACAAGGGACTCATTTTTATGAGTTTAATGYAAATAACGCGTTCTTTGAGRAATATGATTGTTTTGAGTTTGAAAAGTCATCTTTTAAGATTGATTTAGAGTTCAAAAAACAGTCAACAATGATGGTTTTAACATTTAATTTTACTGGAACAATTACTGTTCCATGTGATAAGTGTTTAGATCAAGTTGAAGTTGAAGTAAGTGGAGAGGAAAAGCTAGTAGTTAAATTTGGCAATGAAGAGTATGACGAGTCAGATGAGATATTGGTGCTTCCACAACGTGAACACGAATTAAATGTAGCAAAATATATTTACGAATTTATCAACATCAACCTCCCTCAAAAAAGAATACATATTGAAGGCTTATGCAATCAACATGTAATTAATGAGTTTGAAAAAGTAGAACAAAAAAATGAAATAGACATTGATCCAAGATGGTCAATGTTAAAAGGTATTAATTTGAATAAAAATAAATAAAAATGGCACATCCTAAACGAAAGACGTCAAAGCAAAGAAGAGACAAAAGAAGGACTCACTATAAAGCTGTGGCGCCAACATTATCAAGTTGTTCTAATTGCGGTGCTCCAACATTATATCATAGAGTTTGTGGTGAATGTGGGTTTTACAGAGGCAAACAAGCTATTGACAAAGAGATCGCACTTTAACTTTTTAGGCGAAAGACGAAATAAAACTTATTGATTTGTACCTACATGAATCGACAAGTTTTTTTGTTTCATATGACCATTGATTCGATATATTTTCTACCTTCGTTTGTTCTTAAATTGGAGTGAAAAACTATGAGTAAAATTACTGCAGCAATAACAGCGGTTAACGGATATGTTCCTGACTATGTTTTAGATAACAAAGAGTTGGAAGCAATGATTGATACGACAGATGAATGGATTATAACCAGAACAGGAATCAAAGAAAGAAGAATACTTAAGGGTGAAGGTCAAGGCTCTTCTGTAATGGGAGCAGCAGCAGTAAGAGGATTGTGTGAAAAAAGAGGAATTTCTCCTGAAGAAATTGATTTATTAATTTGTTGCACAGTTACTGCAGACTATATTTTTCCAGCCACCGCAAATATTATTACCGATAAAATTGGCGCCAAAAATGCATTTGGATTTGATATTAATGCTGCTTGTTCGGGATTTATTTATGGACTAGTAACAGGATCTAAATTTATAGAATCGGGATCTCACAAAAAAGTGGTGGTGGTAGGAGTAGATAAAATGTCTGCCATTGTTGATTATGAAGATAGAACAACATGTATTATTTTTGGAGATGGTGGAGGTGCGGTTTTACTGGAACCAGACGAGAATGGGTTTGGGATAAAAGATTCCATTTTAAGAAGTGATGGCTCAGGATTTAAACATTTAAATCAAAAAGCTGGAGGCTCTGCTTATCCTCCGACTTTAGAAACAGTTAAAAATAGAGAGCATTATGCTCGTCAGGAAGGCAAGGCGGTGTTTAAATTTGCTGTGACAAACATGGCAGATGTGTCTGCTGAAATAATGGAAAAAAACAACCTTTCTAGTGATGATATTGCATGGTTAGTTCCGCATCAAGCCAATAAAAGAATAATTGATGCCACAGCAAGAAGAATGGGAGTGAGTGATGAGAAGGTAATGCTGAATATTGAAAAATATGGTAATACTACTGCAGGAACTATTCCGCTTTGTTTATGGGAATGGGAAAATCAACTAAAAAAAGGAGATAATATTATTTTGGCTGCTTTTGGAGGAGGTTTTACTTGGGGGTCAATATGGATAAAATGGGCATATAATTCTTAAAGATAATAGTTAAATTTACAAGATATAAAATCAAATATTTATAATTATGAAGCCATCAGAAATTCAAGATTTAATAAAATTTGTTGCGAAATCTGGCGTAAGCGAAGTTGAAATTGAGAATAAAGATTTTAAAATCACAATAAAAACACCTCCACATAAAAAAGGAAAATTAGTTATTGAAGCTGTTCAACCTGTAGCTCAAGTTCAAGGAGCTATGTCTGTATCGGACCCAGTAACTGCACAAGCTGAACCAGCACCAGCAACTAGCGTTGAGACTCCTGTTTCAACAAACGGAGTTGAGGATGATTCAAAATACATTATTATTAAGTCTCCAATGATTGGGACATTCTACAGGAAACCATCGCCAGATAAACCAAATTTTGTTAATGTRGGGGATGATATAGGTAATGATACTGTTGTTTGCATGATTGAGGCAATGAAGTTATTTAACGAAATAGAAGCGGAGATATCTGGTAAAATTGTAAAGGCTCTTGTAGATGATGGTTCTCCAGTAGAATATGACCAACCTTTATTTTTAGTTGATCCATCCTAAATTGGTAATAAGAATTTTCAATAATCATCATAGTAACTAATTTAAGGTTTACTACTACCTAGAGAATTATGTTTAAAAAAATATTAATTGCAAATAGAGGGGAAATTGCTTTAAGAGTAATTAGAACGTGTAAAGAAATGGGAATTAGCACGGTTGCTGTGTATTCTACAGCAGATGCAGATAGTTTACATGTTAGATTTGCAGATGAAGCTGTGTGCATAGGGCCGCCTAAAAGTGCGGAATCCTATTTAAATATTCCAAATATTATTGCAGCTGCAGAAATTACTAATGCTGATGCAATTCATCCTGGCTATGGCTTTTTATCAGAAAACGCAAAATTTTCAAAAATTTGTCAAGAAAATGGAATAAAATTTATTGGAGCATCTCCAGAAATGATTGAAGGAATGGGTGATAAAGCTTCTGCTAAAGCTACGATGGAAAAAGCAGGAGTACCTGTTGTCCCTGGTTCAAAAGGGTTGATAAAAGATTTAGATGATGCTTTAAAAACAGCGAAAAAAGTCAATTATCCAGTAATGATAAAAGCTACTGCTGGAGGAGGAGGGAAAGGTATGCGTGTTGTTTGGAATGAAGATGAAATGGAAGGACATTGGAATTCTGCACGGCAAGAATCTGCAGCAGCTTTTGGTAACGATAGCATGTATATGGAGAAATTCATAGAGGAACCTCGCCACATCGAAATTCAAATAGCTGGTGATGCGCATGGAAATGTTTGTCACATGTCTGAAAGAGATTGTTCTATTCAAAGAAGGCATCAAAAACTTTTTGAAGAAACACCCTCGCCATTTATGACAAAAGCCTTACGTAAAAAAATGGGCAATGCTGCCATTAAAGCAGCAAAAGCTGTTAAATATGAAGGAGTGGGAACTGTAGAATTTTTAGTGGATAAGAATAGAGATTTCTATTTTATGGAGATGAATACTCGTATTCAGGTTGAGCATACCATTACTGAAGAAGTTATTAATTTTGATTTAATTAAAGAGCAGATTAAATTGGCTGCTGGGTATAAAATGACTGGTAAAAATTATGAGCCACAAATGCATGCGATGCAATGTAGAATAAATGCAGAAGATCCATTTAATGATTTTAGACCAAGTCCAGGAAGTATTACGACTTATCATGAGCCAGGAGGGCATGGAATAAGGATAGACACGCATGTCTATGCTAATTATGTAATACCTCCTTATTATGATTCAATGATATCAAAGCTAATTGTTGTTGCTCAAACAAGAGAAGAAGCAATAAAGAAAATGGAGCGAGCGTTAGATGAATATATTATAGAAGGAATAAAAACAACCATACCATTTCATCAACAGTTGTTACAGGACGAGAATTTTAGAAAGGGAGAATTTACAACAAAATTCATGGAAACATTTGTTATAAAGGAAAAATAAAATAACTTTAGACACATTAAATTTTTATTTATGGACAAAAACGTATATAAAGTACTAGTTCCGCACGATTTTACATCAGTTGCAGATTGTGCTGTTAACCACGCAGCAAAAATTGCTAAGTCTTTTAAAGGTGAAGTATATCTGCTTCATGTAGTATCAAAAAACAAAGAAGTAGATGCTGCTAAAAAGAAACTGGATAAGTTAATTACACAGGCAGATGCCAAGTACGATGTCAACACACATGGGATTGTAAGAATTGGAAATATTTTTGATGACATAGGAGATGTAGCCACTGAGATAGGTGCGGGATATATTGTTATGGGGACTCATGGAGCAACTGGAATGCAAAAGATAATGGGTAGCCATGCATTAAAAGTAATCTCTCATTCAAAAGTGCCATTCGTAATTGTACAAGACAAGGGGCCAAGTGACACAGATGTTTATGACGATATTGTGGTGCCTATTGATTACTCCGATGTTACTAAACAAAAACTGACCATTGCTGCCAATATTGCTAAACATTTTAACAGTAAGATTCATATATATGCAGCTAAAGAAACTGATGAATTTTTACAAATAAAATTGAATAGAGAATTGTCTTTTGCTAAAAAATATTTTGCAGAAAAATCAATTAGCTTTAGTATTGAAAGTGCAGATCATTCAGGCGGTTTTAAAAAACAACTTATAAAATTTGCTGCTAGAATTAATGCAGATATGATAGCAATTGTAAATACAACAGCAGGATCTTTATTACCAGATTTTTTTGGTAGTGATGAGCAAGAGGTAATAGCTAATAATGCGGAAATTCCTGTAATTATTACAAACCCAACACAGCACTTTGTTTCAAGTAGTATTATAGGCTCTTGATTTAAATCTAAAAAGTATAAAAAAAGCTCCACACTTCTGTGGAGCTTTTTTTATACTTAAATCTCACAATTTATTGTTTACATTATTTTAAAATAATGTCATAGCTAAATGTTTTTACGAATACCTTTACACGGTAAAACAAAAAGTAGATTTAATTATGAGTTTTCGATTATTGACAATATTACTTTTTATAGGCTCTACAGGGTTCTCTCAACTTCATACCTATAAATGGAAAAATGAAAAAAAGAAAGCTGAAGGTGTTGTAAAAGAAGGTTTAGAGCAAGGAAAATGGACTTTTTGGAGTAAAGAAGGTATCCTTCAACAAGAAGTGCACTATAAAGATGGTTTGTTTGATGGTAAGTATACCAACTACAATGAAGCAGGTAAAAAAAGAGAAGAAGGGTTTTTTGTAAGATCAAAAAAAGAAGGGGTTTGTAAAATTTGGTATGATGATGGAAAGTTAGAAATGATTGGATATAACAAGAATGGGTATCAAGATAGTTTGTGGACTTTTTTTTACCCTTCTGGCAACAAAAAAGAGGAAGGGAATTTTGAAAAGGATAAAAGAGTTGGAGAATGGACAGCATGGTATAATAATCAACAACTGAAAAGTGTAAGAAAATTTAAAGAGGAGGGTATTTATTTACAAAGCTACTATACACAATCAGGGAAGCAGGTTATAAAAGAAGGTGTTGGAGTATATGTAGAGTATTATCAGAGGGAGCTTGTAAAAATTAAAGGAGATTACAAAGGAGGAAGAAGAACAGGCTTGTGGGTTGAATATGATGTAGATAAAAATCCTATATCATCTGGGTATTATGAAAATGGAAAAATGTCAGGTGATTGGATTTATTATTGGAATGACAGTAGTCAGCCAAAATTAACAGGAAATGTTATTGATGGGAAAAAAAATAAGATGTGGGTTTATTGGTATCAAAGTGGTCAAAAACTAAAAGAAATAAACTTTGTTGCTG
Source organism: Flavobacteriales bacterium (assembly GCA_002402165.1). Lineage (GTDB taxonomy): Bacteria > Bacteroidota > Bacteroidia > Flavobacteriales_E > Vicingaceae. Next base: position 38,741 of record NVVI01000013.1, on the reverse strand, counting down.
GTATTGAAAACGGCTTAATGAAAGAATGGTTTGAAAATGGTAAAATTAGTGTTGAAGGATTTTTTGTTGAAGGAAAAAAAGATGATAAATGGATATTCTGGTTAGAAAATGGCAAAAAAGATTTTGAGGGGAGCTTTAAAAATAGCCTTAGGGATGGTCTTTGGACTTTTTATAGTGATAGTACTGGAAATAAAAGTTACGAAGGGATATACAAAGATGATAAGCGGAATGGGGTTTGGAATTTTTGGTATCTAAATAAAAAGACTTGGAAAAAAGGGAATTATTTAAATGATAAGAAAGATGGAGAATGGAACATCTGGAATGAAGAGGGGCAAATTGTAATGCAAGGGAAATTTAAGAATGGAAAAGAAGAAGGTGAATGGAAATCATGGTATGATAGCGGATCAAAAAAAGACATCGGAAGCTTTAGTAAAGGAGTAATAGATGGTATTTGGCAAGGTTGGTTCGAGAATGGTCAGCAAGATTACAAAGGAGAGTACAAAGAAGGGCTCAAAGATAATGTTTGGGAACACTGGCATTTAAATGGACAAGAAGAGCTTATGAATACTTATTTAGTAAAAAAGAAGGAGAAAAAAAGTTATTTAAAAGATACTAAAAACAGATACGCAGWATTTACAAAACAGGTGTTAATTTCTGTACAAGAAGGACCTCATTACTCTTGGTATGAGAGTGGCCAAGCTAAAGAAGAAGGGTCTTTTAAAAACAATGTTCAAGATGGCAAATGGACTTATTATTATGATAATGGTAAGAAAATGTATGAACAAACTTTTGTAAAAGGCAAACAAGAAGGAAAAGTTACATCATGGTATGCAATAGGAACTTTAGAAAGCGAAAAAAACTTTAAAAATGGAAAACCAAATGGTAAATGGGTTTTTTATAAAAAACAAGCTGGAAAAATAAAAAGTGTAATGTATTTTAAAGATGGAGTAAAGGTTAATAAATAATTATGACAAAATAATATTTACACTTGCCGAACATTCAGTTATCTATCACAAATCGTGAATTGTAATTGTTTATAAAGAAGAACGATTAGAAATAGGAATATTACCTGGTTTAATCCGATTTCTGTAGGCTTAGAGCATATTGATGATATTATAAAGGATATTGAACAGGCGATGCAGTAACCTTTGGGAAATAGTGCATACCCTAAACACATTGTTGGCTTTAATTTTTACTTTCTAGGTCTCTATGAAATATTTTAAAATATTCTWWAWWCATATATTTTCTATTTCGCTTGTATCCTGTCAATTCTGACAAGATTTCTAGTTCTATTAAATCTTTAATCAACCTGTTAGCAGTTGAAGGAGAAATTTGTAAAAACTCAGAAACTTGTTTCGAATCGGTGATAGGGATTTGAAATAGTTGTTTTATTAATTGTTGTGCTTTTTTAACTTTACTTCCTAATTTTGGAAGTCGATTTGTTTCAATATCAGTTTTTAAGGCAATAATATCTTTAAATACTTGAATTGATTCTCTTGAAGTTTCAATTACACCAACTAGGAAAAATTTAACCCATTGAGTCAAGTTACTAGTTAAACGAACAGTCATTAAATTATCATAGTAGTAGCCCTTATTCTTTTCAAAAAAATCAGACAAGTATAAAGAAGGCTTTTTTAGGACATTGTTACTGACTAAATAAAGAGTTATAAGTAACCTGCCTAATCTTCCATTACCATCAAGAAATGGATGGATTGTTTCAAATTGATAATGAACAATTGCAATTTTAATTAAATGAGGAACTGGGCACTCTTCATTATTAATGAATTTTTCTAAATCGCTCATCAATTCGATGACCTCAGAATGATGAGGAGGAATAAAAATAGCATCTTTGAGTGTTGCTCCAATCCAATTTTGGCTTGTTCTAAATTCTCCTGGGACTTTATGTTTTCCTCTAACGCCTGATAAAAGAGTTTGGTGTATGTTTTTAATTAGTCTATTTGAAATTGGAAGTTTTTCTAACTCCTCGATTGAGGTGTTAATAGCTTTTATATAATTTTGAACTTCTGACCAATCATCTCTTTTTTCTGGATTTATGTCTTCTTCTTTCACAAGGGCTTCTTCCATATTGGTTTTAGTTCCTTCAATTCTACTTGAAGTTGTAGCTTCTTTAAGAATATGCATTGTAATGAAGAAATCAACATCTGGAATTATTTGAGAGAATGCATTCAATTCTCCTATTAGTCGGTTTGCTTCTGCAAGTAATTTATTTACTTCAGGTGTTGATACAATCCATTCGTGATTGATTTCTTCAGGAGAAAACGATTTATATTCTACCTGTTTAATTTCCTTTCCGGAAATAAAATCTTGTAAATCCATAATCTAATTATTTCGATTAAATACAAATATATAAATTTATATTTTCAAATAGTATTAAAAATGAAAATAAACAAATTCTTAATTCTATTTTAGAATGACTAAAAAAATTGATTTTGTGGTAACCCCATAATTCTAAAATGAAATTGTAACATCCTTTTCTAAAACCATTGATCTTTCTTTTAATGCTGACTCGACCTCTTGCAAAGCAAACCCCCTTTGCTTTTAATAGAATGAGGTAGTGATACAGTAAATCTGCGGCTTCGTTTTTAAACAAATTGGTATCATTGTCTTTTGCCTCAATTATTAACTCCACTGCCTCTTACCCACTTTATTAATACCACTTTTATATAAGGTATTGGTATAGGAGTTTTCATCATTGCTATCAATTCTGGTAGCAATGGTTTGTTCTAATTCTTGGGAAAATGTAGTATTTATTTTTTTAAAGTAAGTGTGTCTAATATAATATGGTAAGTTTTACTTTGTAACTTTGTGCCTAAATAAATTACATTCGTGGAATCACAAATCACCATAGTAGGCGCAGGAAACTTAGGAACTTCTTTGGTTAAAGGGCTAATTGACAGTGGTAACTATCAACCATCAGATTTTACATTAACAAGGAGGAATACTGCTAAATTATTAGGACTTAAAGAAAAAGGGTTTGCTGTTACCGCTAATAATATCAAGGGCATAGAGGGTTCTAATGTAATATTTTTGGCAGTATTGCCCCAAAAAGTTGATGTTGTTTTGAAAGAGATTTCAAGGAGCATAAATTCAAATCAATTAATAATTTCGTTAGTCTCAGGTGTAAAGGTTAAAGATATACAGTTTATATTAGGGGATGATATTCCCATAGTTAGAGCAATGCCAAATACTGCAATTTCGATAAGAGAATCAATGACATGTATTGCGACTAATGATAAATGGTCAGCCAGAATACCTGAAGTAAAAGAGATGTTTGAATTGGTTGGAGAAACAGTTGTAATTAATGAAGAGCAAATGATTTCTGCGACTGCTTTATGTGCTTGTGGTATCGCTTTCTTTTTAAGAGCAATAAGAGCAGCTTCTCAAGGAGGTAATGAAATAGATTTCCATGCCAGCGAAGCCTTAAAAATAGCAGCGCAAACTGCAAAAGGTGCTGCAAGTTTGTTAATAGCTAATAATTCGCACCCAGAAGATGAAATAGACAAAGTAACATCTCCAAAAGGCTGTACAATAGCCGGATTAAATGAAATGGAACATAATGGTTTTAGTTCCTCTTTTATTAAAGGAATAACTGTGTCTGCCAAACAAGCCAGAGGTTTATACTCTGAAGAATAAATAGTTTAAGGTTATGAAATACATAGAACATGTACTCGAATTTGAATTGATCAAGATAGCAAACTTCTCTTTGTCTGTTTATAATCTTTTTATTGTTGTATTTATCTTTTTTGCAGTTAAAGGGGCTAATCATAGCATTGATTTATTAATAAAAAAGCGATTAGAAAGAGATGGTGTTAATGATTTTGTAGAAGGCAGAAGTAAATCATTAACACAAATTTTTAAATACATTATTTACATACTCGGATTTGCTATAGCAATTAACAGTCTTGGTATTGATATGAATTTTATAATAGGCGTATTTGCAGCTCTTGGTTTAGGTATTGGATTTGCACTACAGGATGTATTTAAAGATTTGATCTCAGGAATTATTATTTTATTTGAAGGAAATGTTTCTGTGGGAGATATACTTGAGGTTGATGGAATAATTGGAACAGTTAAAGAAATTAAATTACGTACTTCTTTGGTGAGAACGAGGGATGGGATTTATATAGTTGTTCCTAATAATCGAATTGTTAATGAAAAAGTAATTAATTGGAGTACAAATACTAAAATAACACGCTTTAGTGTAGCTGTTGGAGTTGCTTATGGTTCTGATGTAGAAAAAGTAAAAAAATTATTACTTCAAAGTGTAGCTGATAATGAAATAGTATCGAAGCGACCAACCTCAACGGTGTTTTTTAAGGATTTTGGAGATTCAGCATTACAGTTTGAACTTCATTATTGGATATTAGACACTTGGAAAACAGAAATTGTAAAAAGTGACTTACGATTTGCAATTGATAAGTTGTTTAGAGAAAATGACATTCAAATACCATTTCCTCAGAGAGATGTTCACCTTATTCAACAATAAAAAAGCTCGTGAATAAAGTAATGATTAAGTTTCATTTATGGAGGGTAAAACACATTCAGCACAAACATTTTGTATTGTTTCTAAGTTTAATAGTTGGTTTATTATCAGGTCTTGCAGCTGTAATTATTAAAAATACAGTTCATTTTATTCAACAACTTGTCGCAACAGGGGTCTCACAAAACATTCATAATTATCTTTATTTTGTCTTCCCTTTGGTGGGTTTATTCCTAACGGTTGTGCTAATAAAATATATTATTAGAAGGCCAGTAGGTCATGGAATACCCGGTGTTTTATATGCGATATCTAAGAAAAATAGTATTATAAAATCATTTGGAATTTATGCTTCTGTAATAACAAGTGCAATAACGGTTGGGTTTGGAGGGTCTGTTGGGTTAGAAGGCCCAACTGTTTCAACTGGAAGTTCTCTTGGTTCTAATTTAGGACGATTTTTTAAGCTAGATTATAAAACAACCACTTTGTTGATTGGATGTGGAGCTGTAGGTGCGATGTCTGGTATCTTTAATGCACCAATTGCTGCTTTAGTTTTTGCATTAGAGGTGTTTATGTTTGATTTAACATTAACATCGATGATTCCATTTTTAATGGCATCTGTTTCAGCAGCGCTTACTTCAAGAATGATGCTTGGGGATAATGTGTTATTTAATATTCAAATACAGGATGTGTTTTTRACYTCTGATGTTCCTTTYTATATWTTRTTRGGRATTTTTACAGGRTTAATYTCKGTWTAYTTTAATAARATGTTTTGGTTYATTGARGAYCTTTTTGRTAARCTMAARAAACCWTTTGYWAARTTATTRGTAGGWGGAWCYYTATTRGGWGTRCTTATCTTTTTTATTCCACCACTATATGGCGAGGGATTTATAACTATTAAAATGTTATTTTCTGGGGACTATACGAGTATCGTTAACAATAGCCTTTTTTTTGAATACAAAGACAACATTTTTATCATGTTAGGGCTTTTATTTGCATTGATGTTATTTAAAGTGATTGCTGCTTCATTAACATTTGGTGCTGGTGGAGTAGGAGGAGTATTTGCACCTTCATTATTTGTAGGAGCTTCTGGAGGATTTGTATTTGCTAAAACATTAAATCATTTAGGGTTAACCAATTTATCTGAAAGTAATTTTACATTGGTTGGAATGGCAGGATTAATAGCAGGAGTTCTTCATGCTCCGTTAACTTCCTTATTTTTAATCGCAGAAATTACAAGTGGTTATGAGTTAATAATTCCACTAATGATTACTGCAACAATTGCATATTTAACCTCTAAATATTTTGTGCCTCATTCTATCTATAATATGCAGTTAGCCAAAAGAGGAGAATTGATTACTCGACATAAAGATAGGGCAGTCCTTACGCTAATGAATCTGGAAAAGGAAGTAGAAAGAGATTTTAATGTTATCAATCCAGGTTCTTCTCTAGGTGACTTAGTAAAGGTGGTGTCTATGTCTAAGAGAAATTTGTTTCCTGTGGTGGATGAAGAAGGGATATTGCAGGGAGTAATTACATTAGATGATATAAGGGAGATCATGTTTAAGCCAGATATGTATGATGAGGTTATGATTGAATCACTGATGGTTCAGCCTAGGGACTTTATTAGTTTAAAAGACTCTATGGATGTGGTAATGGATAAGTTCTCTAAATCCAATGCTTGGAACCTTCCGGTATTAGAGAACGATAAATACGTTGGGTTTGTATCCAAATCTAAATTATTTAATGCCTATCGTAAAATGCTAATTAACTTTTCTGAAGAGTAAGTTATAATCACAAAAAAAGCCCGATGAATTTCATCGAGCTTTTTTTATAGTATTTATAATCTTAAAAATGCCATAAATCATGTTCCATTTTAAAGATATCATCTTTAATTCTATCTGCTTCAAGTAAAAGCTCTATTGGATCAGTTCCTTTATAGTCATAAATTAACCTGTCATAAACATTAGAAACTTTATAGATATAGCTGTTAAACATTCTTTTCCAAAAGATGTCTTCAAAAGTTCTTCGCTCAGCATCATTTTGTCTATTAAARACATCATAATTAGCAAATACAYATCTTGCTTCTGGGAAATAAATCCAAAAAACAGCTTGAATTCCTTTATAATTCCCATTTTCATCAGTAGCAATCTTATAAGGACAAATCCCCATAATTCTAACATCCATAATCGAACGTTCATTATCAAAGAACCAATCTTCTTTGATTCTATATTTAATAATATCTTGTGATTCTACTGGTTCGTATGTTTTTTGAGGAATAGTTGGATCTCCATATTCATCTTCCATCATAATAGTAATAGTATCTCCCATAAAGGCAAGTGCTTCAGAGGCTGTTAATGGTATTGTAAATTCATCATCAACAGGATCATATGCTTTTAATGTCTTTTCTTCAATTACAGAATGTTTTATTACATCAAACAAACTTTTTCTATCGTCAATAGGTTCAACTGGATAATACAAAGGGNWGATTCATTTTTTCACGAAGATCAATTTCTCTCCACACCCTTTTATGCCACATTACGTCTGCTTCTCTTACGTGGGCGTAAGGGATAACTCTTCTTGTGGGTGTATTTTCTTTAATCCAAGGCTTGTCCAATATTTTTTGGGCATTACTTTCAGACACACCAACAATGGTTAATAATATAGTTAATAATAATGTTAATCTCACACATTTCATAATCTCCTCCTTTTCTTATGGTTAAACTTATATTGTTTTTATTATAATTGGAGCAAGCTGTCTTGTAGAGCCATCAGGCATACGGACTTTAATTTTTTCTATAAAAAACTTTTGATTCCTTTTTGCCCTTCCAACCATAGTTTTACATTTAGAATTTAATTTATTTCCATTTACTCGTACCTCTTCAACAACACCAGCTTTAGTAGAAGAGAATACAAATGATGCTACTTTTRCTCTAATATCAAAATCAAAATTATCCATTTTTGCTTGAACAGTTGTGGAATTTTTTAATACGGTTTTTTTCAGTGAATATGAGCCTGATTTTCCGCCAAAATATGATTTTGGATCAGGTATTCTTTTTACTCTAAATTCAACTTTACCTAAAGGAACTTTTTTACCAGTAACTTCATCAATACCAGTTACAACTATATTTACCTTTCCTTTTCTTCTAGGTCTCATCATATAACCTTTTCCAGACTTACTTAATCCAGGTGCAGAAGCAGTGAAATTTGGCATTGGAGCAGAAACTGAAACTGGATTGTCAACACCAATATAAAATACATTCATTTTATCTGCAGCAACCGAAAGTGATGGCTTTCCTACTTCAAAAGAACTTGTAAAAGTATATACTTTAGGCCCTTTTTTCGTGTTTAACTTAATAAGTCCTCCCCAGTTATGTACACCAACTCCTTGTTTTACTATTAAGTTACCTTTACCAGATCTTATATCTTCCTTTGTCATTTGATACCAATCAGCTTCACCCCATGCATTTCCTTTGGTTCCTTTCATTATTTTGTTTGCATCAAATTTTCCAGATTTATTAACTGCATTTGCAGCTGCTGTATCAAATCCTAGGGGAGTTGTTGAAATATAAATTTCTGGGTCATTTCTGTCATCATAAGCAGCAGTAAAAATATCTGCCCTAAATGTATCGCCTTCCAGAATGTAAGCTTTAGGCATAACGGCCATACCTCTTACTGCATTAAATGAAACACCACCAGCATCAATTCTTTCATACAATTTAGCTATTACTTCAGCTTCTGAAGTTCTAACATCTGATTGAATCTTAGAAAGTACACAAACAACTGCTGCTAAAGGCACATGATAAAACAAACCAACTTCCCAAGGATCATTCCCATCGTCTGTTGGAATATCTTTTGTATCTAAGTAAGATATTTTTCTAGTTAAATTTGCAACTACCTCTTTATCTTCAAAAACCGACAATATACCTGTTTGATATTTATTAAGCTCTTCTCTTAAAGTAATTCCACTGTAAATTTCTTTTCCAGCTACTTTAACAGGGGTAGCAGGATCAGCCAATCCCATAAGAAAAGTTGGAGTATCATAATTATCTTTAGAATTTATCAACTCTAAACTAATAGTGTCAGCTACAAGTTTCTCAAGACCATCGGTCTCGAGATATAATTGATGTTTAAGGTTATCAATATGGGTATACAAATTATTCGCTATTTTCTTTACTTTATCTGCTTTATCTGCCYWWWKTYYKRMKSCWSRRMTKYCYKMKRSKKMWKTTTMWAAWKYYCTATNAWSAAMMTSRTTSKYWRCMKYWAARSWWRTWRSWGYAKYWKSSRTACCATTATTAATATTTACGAAAGCATCTAATATAGATTTAGATATATTTAATGCAAGTAATGCAGTTAATACAAGGTACATCATACCTATCATTTTCTGCCTTGGTGGTAAATCGCCTCCACTCATAATTTTATAATTTTAAAAATTAGTTAAACAAAAAATAATTAGTTATGATTTCATCGCTGTTAACATATTGCCATAAACGTTGTTTAAAGCAGATAAGTTATTTGATAATTCAGCAATGTTCTCTTTGTATCGTCTTGTATCATCTACAGATTCTGACAAGTTTGTCATTAACTGTGTGATGCCTGCATACATAGCTCTCATTGTTTCAGCTTGTTCCTGAGAACCTTGCAACTGAGTTTCATAAGACCTATTAAGCTCGCCTAAAGTATTTGCCATTTTAGCCATTTCTTCACCAGTATTGGCACCAGCACTAGCAGCCTCATTTAATGCAGCTAAAGATTCAGAAGCTCTTGAATAGTCATTAGCTAAAGTTTTAACTTTTGCAGATGCATTGATTAGACTTTCAGAATAATCGTTTGTAGCAACTGCAGCATCAGATATATCAGAAAGCTTATTAGCGTTAGCACTTAAATTTCTTAAGCCTGTACCTAAACTTTCTATCAATTCAGGGCCAATTTTAGCATCTTCAAGCATTGTGTCTAACTGCTCAACAGCACTTTTATTTTCTATAAGATTCCCATCTTCATCATGCATTCCAGCCAATTCAGGGTAAACTAGAGTCCAATCTAATCCTAAATGTTGAGGTTCAAATGCCGAGACCGCAAAAATTAATGCTTCAGTACCTAATCCTACGACAAGCATTGGTCCAGCAAATGGCCAGTGCATTATTTTAAATAATGCTCCCATTATTACAACGGCTGCCCCTAAACCATAGAGCATGCCCATAAGTGTTTTTCCTTGTTTTGTTTCAAATAAATATTCAATAAATCCCATAAGTTGTTAAATTTTAAAGTTAATATAGATAGGTTTTAAGTTTAATGCTTTTTATAAATTGTCATCTTTTGCCCTTCCTAAGTACGTCATTACACATCTAAATCCAATATAGCATTTAGCAGTATCTTGATACTCATAAGTTCTTGTACTAGTTTGTAAATAATATCCTATATCTTTCCATGATCCACCTCTAATCACTTTTCTTTTTAATACTTCAGGATCATCTTCCTTAGCATCATACAAGTAATCTGGATTTAAATCATGGGCAAAGTTATAAGCTGACTCATCAAATGCATTACTAGTCCACTCTGAAGCATTACCTGCCATACAATATAATCCATAGTCATTAGGGTTATAAGAGTTRATTTTTACTGTATGAAATCCACCATCATCAATGTARTTTCCTCTCATAGGYTTAAARTTACCTAGAAAACAACCTCTACTATTTCTGATGTATGGACCACCCCATGGGTATGGACTTAAGTCTAATCCACCTCTTGCTGCCCATTCCCATTCTGATTCTGTTGGAAGTCTGAAATTATTAACCATTATTCCACCATTATAAGTTAAATAATCGTTTAACAATTGAGTTCTCCATATACAAAATGCAGTTGCTTGCTTCCATGAAACTCCAACAACTGGATAATCATCATAAGCAGGATGCCAAAAATAATTTTGAGTCAAAGGCTCGTTAAACGAGTAAGTGAAATCATGAATCCAAGCTAATGTATCAGGATAAACATTTATTACATCTCTCATGATAAATGAAGATCTATCAGTATTAAAAGCATGTCTTGCGCCTTCTTCTCCGTTTAACGCATCTCTACTTTCTCTTCTAGCTGCTCTTCTAAAATCTATCCAGTAATAAGTATAATTTAATTTACGAGCATCAAGTTCCCTTCTTCGCATAAATCTTTCTCCAGGAGATAAGAACATAGGCTCTAAAGCTTCTCTAGACTCTGTTTCGTTCCACTTAAATTTAGCATACCAATCAATAATTGGAGGATCTATTTCCTCTTCATATTCATTTTCCGCAATTAAGAAAGTTTCTTCATCAACTTCTTCTCCCATAATTCTTCTTGCGATAGAATCTCTAACGTGATAAACAAATTGACGATACTCATTGTTTGAAATTTCAGTTTGATCCATGTAGAATGCCTGAACTGAAACAGTTCTTGTTTGAGCAGTCATGGTATAAGGTACATCTTGATCTGACGGGCCCATGTTGTAACTCCCCATGGGGATAAACAACATTCCGAAAGGATCTGGTTGAAACCATTCTTCTCTTCCTTGTACTCCGACTAACTCTCCATTTCCTTTACTACAAGAGTAAAGAACAACTATTGCTAACAATACTAATACTCGTTTCATAATTACCTCCTTCTTTTGTTACCGCTCAAAAAATCAAAGCGGGTACTTTCTTTTTCTTTTAATCGTAATTTAAAATATAATGTATTTAGTTTTTCTTATAAAAATCTTACAGAATGATAAACCTCTCTTTTTGGAGGCTTAATTATTGCTGTACAGTATCTTATCATAAATTCCAAACTTCCACTACTATGATCTCCTAAAGCAGATGTTGTAATGTCGTAAGAAACGCCAAGTTTTAAACCTGGTAATTGAGGAATATTTACTCCTGCTAATATCGCGATTGCGTCTTGTATCCTGTAAGTAACGCCTCCCCATACCAAATTATTGTATAACACTAATGCATTTATATCAAGTTGTGTAGATGCTGCATCAGTTTTCGCTAAAATACCTGGCATTAACACCCATTTTCTAGACCCTCCGCTCATGTCCCATTCATAACCTGCCATAATATAGTAATGACGAGTTTGAGCATAATTTAAAGCTCCTTGTCCATTAGCTCCATCAGCAACATCTTTTATCTCTGTTTGTGGAATGCTTAAAGAGGAAATGCCGACATACATTTTATTTTTAACACTATAATAAAGTCCAAAACCTGCATTAAAAGTCATTGCAGAAGAATTTTCATTTGGTATTGATGGATCTACTGTATAATCATCTATAGCAACAAAGTTGTTTGTAAAAGATTTACTAACTATACCAACATCAAGACCGATTCCTAGTTCTCCAGGTCCGAGTTGTAAATGGTATGCATAAGATAGTTTTGCAGCAAAAGTTTCCTCAATACCTAATATGTCTGAAAAAACAGTTAATCCAATTCCGTGCTTGTTAAACCTAGCATCAGCACTAAAAAGATTAGTTTGCGGACGACCATCAAATCCCATCCATTGAGATCTTGTTAAAAATGTGGCGCATATCCCACCATTATGACCAGCAGAACCGGGGTTTACACTTAACTTATTAAACATATTCTGAGTAAACTGTGCATCTTGTTGTGCAGTTGCTACAAAACCAGCAAATAAAAAAGCCGTAGAAATAATAAGTTTCTTCATATTTTATTGTTTTTCAAGTACAAAAATTATGCTTTTCAGCATTCATTAGTCGGCTAAGATAACTAAATATTTATTTTAACCAAAAACTTTTTCAACTTTATTATGTTAATAAGATGTTAATAACCTAAAATTTAGGATAATTTCTGGAAAGTTTGCCACCATCTATTTGGCACTTCATTACCACATGCAGTTTTATAATCGTCATAAGAGCATGGAACAAGTAGATGTCGTTCATATTTGATTTTGTTGTGTGCAGGATATGGAACATCCATCCACCAACGTTCACTTTTGTCGCTTTTGTAAAAAACAACTTCGTTTTTACCGTCTTGTATATTAACCATATACTTTAAATAGGTTTTTCTACTCCCAACAGGAAATTCCTTCTTTCTGTGATTATAGCCATCTATGAAGTACCAAATCATCTGAGCAACACTATGGGCTGTTTGCCCATTAATGTCTAATTCAGGGTTGATTTCATAAAAACCAATAGAGGTTAGCTTGTCGCTCATCCCTGCATAACGAGTTATTTGACAAGCTTGTTCTCCATAAAACCCATTTGGAGATGCATCTTTATTTCCTGGAGCTTCTGATTGTCTAATAGCTGAAATATCAAAACTTAAGATGTCTGCATTTCTCACAACAGGTTCCACTTCTTCAATGTTTTTTTGAACCTGACCCAAACGATAAGAATCAAAATATAGTTTTGATATTAAATCAGCTTGTTCTTTATCGATAAAATAACTTTGGTAACCAATGTTGCTATAATTGAATAAATAGTTAGGTTGATGAAGAATTATTTTCGTTAAAAAATTATTAGAACTTATTTCTTCATCAGCTTCACCTAAATCGAACTTTGAATCTATAGCTACTAAATTTACAGTTTGTTCTAAATTTTTATAGGCTAAAAAGTTTGCATAAGTTAAATCTTGGCCCCCTCCAATAATTATTGGAAGCACATTTTGCTTGATTAAATCTTCTAGAATGGAACTTAACGCGAAATAAGTATCTTCAGTTGTTGCTCCAATTTTAAGATTTCCTAAATCAATTATTTTAGTTGAGGCTTTAAAACCAACTAAACGGTATAAATATTTTCTAACGTGATTTGGAGCGGTTGCACATCCTTCATTAGTTGAATTTCGTTCTTCTCCTACACCGATAATCGCAATATCAAAGTCAGCTGTGCTTTGACCAGTATAAAATTTAATAGTGTTTACAAATTGGTTGTCACTGTAATTGAAGTCTAAATCACCTTCGTTAATATTTATTGGCTCAAAGTATTCAGCAAAATTCATTTTTATAGAATTTAGTCATTGCGAGGTACGAAGCAATCTTATTGATTGAGCTTGCTTTTTTTAAATTTAACATTTCGACTACGCTCAATGAGCAAATTTAAAATTCGCAATGACGTGTGTTATTTTTTCTTTTTTGCTTTCGCTTTCTTTTTTTTCTTTGGAGTTTTCTCTTCAATCATTTTCTGAACTGTCTCAAGAGTCAAACTTTCAACATCAAATGTTTTAGGTAATTCGATTTTGAATTTTCCTTTAACAATATTAAATCTTCCCCAACGTGCTTTCTGTACAGAAATTCCCTCATCATCCCAACGATGAATGTATTTATCAATCTCTTTTTGTTTTTTGATTTCAATTAACTCCACAATATTTTCGTGAGTTAAATTATCGAAATCATATTTCTTGTTTACATTGATAAACATTCCATTCCATTTGATGAATGGTCCAAAACGACCAACACCTTTTTGTACAGGTAAATTTTCATACTCATCAATAGGTGCATCAGCTTGTTGTTTTTCTTTAATCAGTTCAACTGCTCTATTTAAATCTACACTCGCCATATCCTCATCTCTTGGAATAGAAACAAACATAGCATCAAACTTAACATAAGGTCCAAATCTTCCTTGAGCAACTACTATTTCTTTGCCTTCGTATTCTCCAATTGTTTTTGGAAATTTAAAAAGCTCTAAAGCATCTTCTAATGTAATTTTTGCAATGGTTTGACCAGTTAATAGACTGGCAAATTTAGCTCCTCCATCATCATCAGTTTTTCCAATTTGTGCCATTGGTCCAAATTTTCCAATACGAACAATTAATGGTCTGCCAGATTCAGGGTCATCCCCTAGTAATCTTTCTCCACTAGCTCTTTCGGCATTTTCTAGCGTATCTTCAATTTGCTTGTGGAAAGGAGTATAAAAATCGGCAATCATTTTATTCCATTGTATTTGTCCTTCTGCAATGGCATCAAATTGTTCTTCTACTTGTGCTGTAAAACTGTAATCTAATACTTTTCCAAAGTTCTCAACTAAAAAATCTGTAACCACTGTACCTATATCTGTTGGGAACATTTTCTTTTTCTCAAAGCCGTAATTTTCTTTAGCAGTTATATCAGCAATGTTTCCATCTTTTAAAGTTAGGGTGGTGAAATCTCTTTGTGCTCCGTCTCTATCTTCTTTTACAACATATCCTCTTTTTTGAATTGTTGAGATTGTTGGAGCATAAGTAGATGGTCTTCCAATTCCTAAGTCTTCTAGTTTTTTAACCAAACTGGCTTCAGTATACCTTGCCGGGTAATGAGAAAAACGTTCTGTAGCAGAAATTTCTTGAACGGATAATTTTTCACCAACTGTTAAAGGAGGAAGAATTCCTTCTTTTTCAGCAGAATTCTCATCATCAGTTCCTTCTAAGTAAACTTTTAAGAAACCGTCAAAAATCAATACTTCTCCTTTAGCAATAAATTCTTCATCAGTTGTGGAGATATTAATTTTAACAGTCGTCTTTTCCAATTTGGCATCGGTCATTTGAGAAGCAATGGTTCTTTTCCAAATTAATTCATACAATCTAGTTTGACCTGGGTCTCCTAAAAATGTGGGTTCATTCATATAAGCTGGACGAATTGCTTCGTGAGCTTCTTGTGCTCCTTTCGATTTAGTAGTGAAGTTTCTTACTTGAGAATATTCTTCTCCATAAGAACTTGTAATTTCTTTTCTGGCTGCTCCAATTGCATCGTTAGATAAGTTAACCGAATCGGTTCTCATATAAGTAATCTTACCTGCTTCATACAAACGTTGAGCAACTGTCATTGTTTGTGAAACGGAAAAACCTAATTTTCTRCTYGCTTCTTGTTGTAATGTAGAAGTAGTAAATGGTGCAGAGGGTGANTTTTTAGCTGGTTTTGTTTCTAAGTTATCTATCGTAAATTCTGCTGATTTACATTTATTTAAAAAACTTTCAGCTTCTGCTTTGGTTTTAAAACGTTGTGGTAATTCTGCTTTTAAGATAGCATTATTACTTACCACAAAATTAGCAACTACTTTATATGCTGAAGTATATTTAAAATCTAAAATTTCATTTTCCCGTTCAACAATTAATCGTACTGCAACAGATTGAACACGACCAGCCGACAAAGAAGGCTTTATCTTTTTCCATAAAACTGGAGAAAGCTCATAACCCACTAATCGATCTAATACTCTTCTTGCTTGTTGAGCATCAACTAAATCTTTATTTATTTTTCTTGGATTTTCTACTGCTTTAGTAATGGCAGATTTAGTAATCTCGTGAAAAACGATTCTTTTGGTTTTTTCTTCCTTTAGATTTAAAGCTTCTAACAAATGCCAAGAAATGGCTTCTCCCTCACGATCCTCATCACTTGCTAACCAAACCGTTTCAGCTTCCTTTGCTAACTTTCTTAATTCTGCAACAATTTTCTTTTTGTCATCTGGGATTACATAGTCTGGTGCGAAATCATTTTCAATATCTACAGATATGTTTTTTCCAGGCAAATCTCTAATGTGCCCAAAACTTGATTTTACAGTAAAATCTTTTCCAAGAAATTTTTCGATTGTTTTTGCTTTCGCAGGTGACTCAACTATTACTAAATTCTTCGCCATTCATTTAAGGGTTTAAGAATAAATAAAAAATAAAAATTTTCGCAAAGAAAGGAAATAAAAAATGGATTATCCTAATTTAACTGACAATCGATCTCCTTATATTATGAAATTAACTACTTTAGTTTTGAAAAAGCCAATCAATTATTGCACTTTTTTGGAGATAAATAATTACTATAATTACGTTTATTTGGAGATAAATTTATATATTTACCCCACTTATTTGGAGATAAATGATAAAAAGGAGCATATATAAGCGTCTTTTAAATTGGAAAAAGGACAGCAAAAGAAAGCCTTTAATTGTACAAGGAGCAAGGCAGGTAGGAAAAACTCATATAATAAATGAGTTTGGAAAATCAGCCTATAAAAATTTTATTTATCTTAATTTTGAGCAAGATGTTAACCTACATCCTTTTTTTGAGGGGCAACTTTTACCTTATAAGATCATTGAAAACCTAAGTATCTATTTTGGAAAAAAGATAGAAGCAACAGATACACTCATTTTTTTTGATGAAATTCAAGTTCTTCCAGAAGTAATTACAAGTTTGAAATATTTTAATGAACAAGCTCCCGAATTTCATATTATTTCAGCAGGTTCTTTATTAGGAGTGAGCGTATCTGCTCATAAAAGTTTTCCTGTTGGAAAAGTTAATTTTCTAAATATGTATCCGCTCTCCTTTATGGAGTATTTAACCGCAATAGGAGAGGAACTTTTGGTAGAAAAAATACGAGAAACAATCAATTTCGAATCCTTAAATGAAGTTTTTCATCAACAATTAATAGAACATATCAAGATGTACTTCTTTTTAGGGGGAATGCCTGAAGTAGTACAAGATTATATAGACCATAAGGACATTGAATCGGTAAGGAAAATTCAAAATGAAATTTTAGAAGCGTATCAACGAGATTTTTCAAAATATAACGATAAAATTCAAGCAATAAAATGCAGAGAAGTATGGAATTCTATTCCTTATCAGTTGGCAAAAGAAAACAAAAAGTTTAAATATAGTGATGTAAAAAGTAAGGCAAGGGCAGCTACTTTYGAGTTAACTATAGAATGGTTGAAAAATGCAGGATTAGTAAATGTGGTTAAAAATATTTCAACACCAAAGTTGCCACTATCAGGTTATGCTAATAATTCAAAATTTAAACTTTATCTTTTTGATATGGGTCTGTTGGGGGCTATGCTAACAATCCCCTCCGAAATAATTCTTAATCCTTCTCAGTTGTTTACTGAATATAATGGTGCATTTATTGAAAATTTTGTTGCTCAGGAATTGGTTGTTTATCGAGAACAAGCACTTTTTTATTGGACATCGAAAAGTGATGCGGAAGTTGATTATATTCTACAACTTGAAAACGAAATTTTTCCTTTGGAAGTAAAATCAGGGTTGAGTAGAAACTTAAAAAGTTTAAGAAGTTATGAAAGTAAATATGTGCCAAAATTAATTTACAGAACTTCTCCCCGAAACTTTGTTCAGTCAGATAGTTTTGTAAATATTCCGCTTTATGCTTTGGTGTTGTTTTGTAAATAAAAAGTCTTTGTAGCCTTCAATCAACGACATCTATTAAAAATAATATACTTTTTTTAATATGCAAATTTTTGTTTAAGTTCGCTCAACGCATTTTTATAATTAATAATCATAAAAAAAATGAGAGTTTTTATACTGTTTTCATTGCTACTATTATCTTTTGGATTAAATGCTCAAGAATTAAAAACATATACAGGGAAGTATGATTTGAATGTTTGGAATGATTTTGACAGTCAAGGGATTGGGACGGTTACATATCAATATTATGAAAATTCGGAGTTTGAACGAGTTTATAATGGTACATTTAATTATAAAGGTAAGCACTATAGAAGCAATTATATAGTTTCAGGATCGTATAAGGAAAATAAGAAGGCGGGGAAATGGAAATTTGTTAAAGTAAGCGAGAAGACGACTTTTACCACTCAAGGGGTTTGTGATGAGGGAGATATGATTGGTTTATGGAAATGGGATGTTACATCTGGAGGTAAGACGATAAAATACTTTAGAGTAAACTTTAAAAATAACATATTGGTTGGTGGTTTCAAATTTAATGGAGGAGATGGATTGTTAATTGAAGGACAATTTGACAATTATGGGCGATTCGATGGGGAATGGTTTATGGAATATAAAGAAAATGGAGTGAAATTCATACAGGAAAGGAGATTTAAAGGAGGTGTTTTAGAGTTTGAATTGTATAGAAATATGTCAACAGGAGATATTATACGAAAATATAATATTGAAAAATCACCAATAAAATGGGTTTTTGATGTTATGGAAAAAAATCAACCACATACATATTTATATAATAAAAATGATAATTCAGGTTTATATATTGCTGATAAAGTGATGTTTCAATCTATTGCTTTTTGGATTGATAATTATTGGTCTGAAGATAATAGATATAATGCAAGTGAATCTGATCACCATATATTGAAAATGTTTGGAAGAGGTTCTAATAGGATTGTTAGCTATGAAGAAAACCCAAAAATTCAAGAAAAAATTAAAAATGAAATGAATGAAAACTTAAGACTTGAATCTATCAATATAGCTGATTCATTATATAAGGTAGAAAAATTCAAGTCTGCTCTGGATAATTATAAAAGGGCTGTCGTTTTTAAATCTGATAAAGAAATTGGAGATAAAATAAAATTATGTTATCAAAAAATCAAAGAGATTAATGATTTAAATTACAATAAGAATATTTCTAAAGCTAATTCACTTTTTAATAATCAAGAGTATGATTTATCTCTCAAAATCTATACTAATGCTCTTAATTATACTTCTGATGAAATCCAGATAAAAGATATAGAGTCACAAATTCAATTAGTAAATAATAAATTAACTGAATTAAAGTATCAAAATAATATTAAAGATGCTGACAGTCTTTTTTCAAAAGAGAAATTCAGATTAGCAATTACAAAATATAATAAAGCCCTAACCATAAAACCTAATGAAGAATATCCAATCCAACAAATTAAAAATGCAAAGGTAAAGCTAGTTGAATTGGGAGAAAAAAAACGTAGAAGATTAGAGGTTGAAAAAGAAAAACAAAGAATTGAAAAAATAAAAACTGAAACAGGAAAACTTGAAAAGTCCATTAATGATTACCATTCTAAATTGACTCAAAATAAAGCATTGACCAAAAAGAAGAAAAATGTTTACAATGCATACCTTCTTTTATACAGTTATTCCAATAGAATTAATAATTATGATGATAAGCTGTATCATCTGAAATGTCTGCAGGTTTTACAATCAAATATAAAATATCTCATTACGCTAAGTTCAAATGAGGCGGGAAAAATACTCAAAAAATCTAATGGAGCAGATGAGGTTTGGAAAGTTTTTAAATCGATTATCCCTATTCAATTCCCTAAAAACAGATAAATTTTTCTGGCTATACTTTTATGTCATTTTGTCATACAATCACAAAAAAGTACTAATTTTGCTTTGGACAATGTCCAGTGATAATTATTGGAAGATGGAAACAGGAAATAAAGTAATAGATGAAGCGATTCAAGGAAGTGCAACAACACTTGAATTAAAAGAGAACGGGAGCAGAAAAGTTTACATTGAGAGCTATGGCTGTGCAATGAATTTTTCTGATAGTGAGATTGTAGCTTCAATTTTGGTGAAAGAAGGATTTAATACTACAAATAATCTTAAAGAAGCTGATGTTGTATTGGTAAACACTTGTTCTATTCGGGAGAAGGCTGAACAAACTATTAGGCAACGATTACGTTCTTTTCAGAAAGCAAAAAAAGCCAAGCCAGAAATGATTATAGGCGTTTTGGGTTGCATGGCAGAGCGATTAAAACATAAATTTTTAGAAGAGGAAAGACTGGTTGATATTGTTGTTGGCCCAGATGCTTACCGTGATTTACCTAATTTAGTAAAACAAGTTGATGAAGGGAAAAAAGCAGTAAATGTAATACTCTCTAAAGAAGAAACGTATGCAGATATCAGTCCTGTTCGCTTGTTGAGCAATGGTGTTTCTGCATTTATTTCGATAACACGAGGATGTGATAATATGTGTACATTTTGTGTGGTTCCCTATACAAGAGGAAGAGAAAGAAGTAGGAGCCCTGAAACCATTTTAAATGAAGCGAAAGAATTATTTGAGCAAGGATATAGAGAGGTAACACTGTTAGGGCAAAATGTTGATTCTTACTTGTGGTATGGAAAAGACGGGCTGAAAAAAGGTTACAAAAATTTATCTAATGAAGAAAAAACAAATAGTATGAATTTTGGGCAATTAATGGAGCAAGTTGCATTGATTAGTCCAAAATTGAGAGTACGTTTTTCTACTTCACACCCAAAAGATATTACAGATGAGTTTTTAGAGACAATGGCAAAGTATGATAACATCTGTAATTATATTCATTTACCATTTCAAAGTGGTAACACACGAGTATTAGAAAAAATGAATCGTGGGTATTCTAGAGAATGGTATCAAGGGCGAATTGATAAGATTAAAGAAGTAATGCCCGATTGTGCAATCTCAGCGGATATTATTGCTGGTTTTTGCTCAGAAACAGAAGAAGAGCATAAGGAAACATTGTCGTTAATGGAGTCTGTGAAATTTGGTTTTGCATATATGTTTAAATACTCTGAGCGACCAAATACTCAAGCTGCGAAGAAGTTTGAGGATGATGTGAGTGAGGAAGAAAAAAGTAGAAGATTAACGGAAATAGTTGCGTTACAAAGAGCACATTCTTTTGAAGCTAACAAAGCTTATGTTGGACAAACATTTGAAGTATTGATTGAAAAAGTATCAAAAAAATCTGACCAAGAATTAGCTGGAAGAACATCCCAAAACACAGTTGTTGTTTTTCCAAAAGAGGATTATAAAGTGGGAGAATATGTGATGGTAAAAGTTGATAATTGTACGGGAGGAACTTTATTGGGGAAAGCGGTGAAGAATTAAGATACAAGAGTCAAGACAAAAAAACAAAGAGAAACAAGAATTAAGACAAATGAATCATCATAATTTTAAAAAGCTGAAAATTTGGGAACGATCAATGAAATTGACAGATCTTACTTTTGAATATTGTAAGGGATTGCCAAAAGATGAACGATTTAATTTAATTAGTCAGATAAATCGTTGTTCTTGCTCTATACCTTCTAATATTTCAGAGGGTTCTGGAAAAAGAACGAAACTACAGTTTGGAGAATATTTGTCCATTTCGATAAGTTCTTCTTATGAATTAGAAACGCAATTATTAATTTGTCAACGGAGAAATTATGGAAATCAAGAACAATTAGAAATGATTTTGAAAGAATTAGAAGAAATTCAAAAAATGATTTTTTCTTTTCGAACTAAAATCTTGAATCTCGATTCTTAACTCTATTATCTAATTATGAATACACAGCAAATAAAACAACGGTTCGGAATTATAGGGACATCGCCTGCTCTAGACAGAGCGATTGATGTTGCTGCTCAAGTGGCGATAACGGATTTATCAGTATTGATTACAGGAGAAAGTGGTGTTGGTAAAGAGGTAATGCCTCAAATTATTCATCAGTTGAGTGTTCGAAAGCACGGTAAATATATCGCAGTAAACTGTGGAGCAATTCCAGAAGGAACAATAGACTCAGAGTTATTTGGTCACGAAAAAGGAGCCTTTACTGGTGCACACGATTCACGTAAAGGGTATTTTGAAGTAGTGGATGGAGGAACCATTTTTTTGGATGAGGTTGCAGAGTTACCTATTCAAACTCAAGCAAGGTTGTTGAGAGTTTTAGAAACGGGAGAATTTATAAAGGTTGGTTCATCAAAAGTGATGAAAACAGATATAAGAATTGTTACAGCAACCAATGTTAATATTTCTGAAGCAATAAGAAAAGGAAAGTTTAGAGAAGATTTATTTTATCGTTTAAATACGGTTCCAATTCATTTGCCAGCATTACGAGAACGTAAAGAAGACATTCATTTATTGTTCAGAAAATTTGCCGCAGATTTTGCAAATAAATATAGAATGCCAGCAGTTAAATTATCTCCAGAAGCGGTTGAACTATTAGAAAATTATAGATGGAAAGGGAATATTAGGCAATTAAAAAATATTGCAGAACAGATTTCTGTTATTGAGAGTTCAAGGGATATTAATGTTGAAACTTTATTAAAATACTTACCAGAAGACAATAATCAAAACTTACCAACTGTTTACAGAGGAGGAGAAAATTCAGATTTRTCAGAAAGAGATATTTTGTACAAAGTGTTGTTTGATTTAAAAGGGGATGTAACGGAATTAAAAAACATAGTCGTTGGCTTAGTACAAAACAATGGTACTGAGATTTCTAATGCTGCAAATAATCCAGCGATTATGCAAAGTGTACAACGTTTGTACGAAAACAAAGAACAACATGTAGAAGAACAGAAAGTTTATACACCTCAGATATTGCCCAAAGAGGAAGTGCTGGGGTCTTCGGTTCCTCAACATGTTGAGGTTGTTGAAGAGTCATTATCTTTAGCCGATAAAGAAAAAGAAATGATTATAAAAGCATTACAGAAATATAGTGGAAAACGAAAAAAAGCAGCAGAAGAATTAGGGATTTCTGAACGAACACTTTATCGAAAAATTAAGGAATACGATATCAATAACTAGTGAAAAGAGTTTTATATATAATCTTAATTATTTTAGTTGGAACGATATTCTCCTGTAAAGTCAATTATTCATTTACTGGAGCATCTATCGCTGAAGATGTGAAAACAGTATCTGTTAAAACGTTCCAAAGCTATGCTCCGTTAGCAAATGCCAATTTGACCCAAACATTTACTGAAGCGTTAAAAGATATATTTCTTGCTCAAACTAATATGGATTTGGTTACAAAAGCGGGGGATTTGCAATTAGAAGGATCTATAACTGGTTACAATGTTACTTCAGTAGCAATTCAAGGAAACGAAACAGCAGCTTTAAATAGGTTATCTATAACGGTTAAGGTTAAGTTTACTAATACAAAAGATAAAGAGCAAGATTTTGAAACAAGCTTTACACGCTTTTCAGATTATGAAAGTTCAATAAATTTAGCGAGTATTGAAGATCAATTGATTAAAGATATTAATGATCAGCTCACACAAGACATTTTTAATAAAGCAGTAAGTAATTGGTAAAATTAATATGTTAGTTTTGATCTTAATAACAGAATACTAATAAAGTGCAAGTCAATAATTTTATACAATATTTAAATGATTCGGAACAGCTTAAAACTGTTTCGGAAGGTGAAATTATGACTATCGTTAAAGAATTTCCTTACTGTCAGACAGGGCAATTAATGTACGCCATCAATTTGAAATCGAATAACAGTATATTATTTGAAGAGCAATTAAAAAAAGCTGCGTCTATATGCCCAGACAGAACAAGATTGTTTGAATATATCCGTCAAAATAGTGAAATATCATCAGAAGGGGAAAGTACTATTACAAAAGTTAAATCTACAAGCGATAAGGTTTTAGTTGATGAGAAACTTGTTTCAACAGCAGGGAAAGATGAATTGGCTACTTTAGAAAAAGAGTATTTAACTACAGCAATAAGTAGCACAATTTTATTAGAATCTGAAGAAGTTTTTGTGGAAAAAATTGATGAGGTAAAAGAAATTAATTTATTTAACGAAGATGTTTCTCACTCTTTTTCTTCTTGGTTAAAACATTATAATGGAGAGGAGCAAATAGAAAGTAAGAAAGAGAGAAACCATGACATTATTAATAAGTTTATCCAGGAAGATCCTCGGATAAAACCTAAAGAAGTTAAGTTTTATTCGCCAACAAATATGGCTCGTATAAGTGTAACTGATTCAGGAGTAGTGAGTGAAACTTTGGCTATTATTCATGTAGATCAAGGAAATTATCATGAAGCAATTATGACATATGAAAAATTATCCTTGAAAAATCCAAAAAAAAGCAGTTATTTTGCATCCCAAATTAAAATTTTAAAACAAAAGCTTAAGTAATGGTATATTTAATTTCAGTATTGGTAGTAATCGTTTGTGTACTGTTAATACTAATAGTAATGATACAAAACCCAAAAGGGGGATTAGATTCAGCGTTTTCTACCAACAATCAAGTAATGGGAGTAAGAAAAACGACTGATTTTTTAGAAAAAGCAACTTGGACTATGGGTATTGCGTTGGTGGCACTAAGTATTGCTTCATCAGCATATACAGGCCCATCGGTAGCAGGTGATGATGAAGGAGGAGCACAATCAAAAATGATTGAACAGATTGATGAGAAAGCAATACCTACTGCACCAGTTGCCAATGGCATACCTCTTCCAAATAATGGGGCTCCATCTGCAGCAGGCCAACCAACGTCTGATAAGGAAGGAAAATAACAAGTAAAATCTATAAAAAAGTGTCAGTTAATTAATTATTTATCTGACACTTTTTTTATTAAATCAGAAAATTAAAAATAAATAAATTATGGCACTTAAAATTAAACCACTTGCAGATAGAGTTATTGTAGAATCTGCTTTGGCTGAAGAAAAAACAGTTAGTGGAATCATTATTCCAGATTCGGCAAAAGAAAAACCACAAAGAGGAAAAATTGTAGCTGTTGGGAAAGGGAAACCAGATGAACCTATGACAGTGAAAACTGGTGATACTGTACTCTATGGACAGTATGCTGGAACAGAAATTTCTGTTGAAGGGAAAGATTATTTAATTATGCGAGAATCAGATATTTTCGCTGTAGTATAACTTATTTAAAAAGATTAAGAAATGGCAAAAGATATAAAATTTGATGTTGAAGCTAGAGATGCACTCAAAAATGGAGTAGATAAACTAGCCAATGCAGTAAAAGTTACATTAGGTCCAAAAGGAAGAAATGTAATTATAGATAAAAAATTTGGTGCACCTAATGTAACTAAAGATGGTGTTTCAGTAGCAAAAGAAATAGAAYTAARTGATCCTRTAGAAAATATGGGAGCWCAAATGATTAARGAAGTKGCAAGTAAAACWRMWGAYGATGCWGGAGAYGGWACTACWACAGCYACMATWTTAGCTCAATCTATTGTTRCAACWGGATTAAARAATGTTGCTGCAGGAGCTAATCCTATGGATTTAAAAAGAGGAATAGATAAGGCAGTACTCGCTGTAACTTCTGAATTAAAGAAAATTTCTAAAAGTGTTGGCAATGACAATGAGAAAATAAAACAAGTAGCTACGGTGTCTTCCAATAACGATGAAACTATAGGAAGCTTAATTGCTGAAGCAATGGCTAAAGTTAAAACTGAAGGCGTTATAACCGTTGAAGAAGCAAAAGGAACAGAAACTTCTGTTGATGTTGTGGAAGGGATGCAGTTTGATAGAGGTTATCTATCTCCTTACTTTGTTACGGATGCAGAAAAGATGATAGTTGAGATGGAAAACCCTTACATCTTGGTGTATGATAAGAAGATTTCAAACATGAAAGACCTATTACCTATTCTTGAACCAGTTGCACAATCAGGAAAGCCCTTATTAATTATTGCAGAAGATGTTGATGGTGAAGCCTTGGCAACCTTAGTAATAAATAAACTAAAAGGAGGCTTAAAAATAGCGGCTGTAAAAGCTCCAGGATTTGGAGACAGAAGAAAAGCGATGTTAGAGGATATCGCCATTTTAACTTCTGCTAGTTTGGTATCAGAAGAAATGGGGGCTACTTTAGAAAAAACTACGCTAGAGATGCTAGGATCTGCTGAGAAGATTACGATTGACAAAGATAATACAACAATTGTTGACGGTGGTGGAAAAAAATCAGCTATTCAGGCTAGAATTGGTCAGATAAAAGCGCAGATAGAAACAACTACTTCTGACTATGATAAAGAAAAACTGCAAGAAAGATTGGCTAAGTTAGCAGGGGGAGTTGCAGTGCTATACGTTGGTGCTGCTACAGAAGTAGAGATGAAAGAGAAAAAAGACAGAGTAGATGATGCATTATCTGCAACCAGAGCTGCTGTTGAAGAAGGAATAGTTCCTGGTGGAGGAGTTGCTTTAGTTAGAACTGAAAAAGCACTAAACAACTTAAAAGGATTAAATGCTGATGAAGATACTGGTATTGCTATTGTTAAAAGAGCAATTGAAGAACCATTAAGACAGATTATTGAAAATGCTGGTGGAGAGGGTGCAGTTGTTGTACAAAAAGTAAGAGAAGGAAAAGCAGATTTTGGGTATGATGCAAGAACAGAAGAATATACCAACATGTATAAAGCAGGAATTATTGATCCAACCAAAGTAACGAGAATTGCTTTAGAGAATGCTGCATCAATAGCTGCACTATTACTAACCACAGAATGTGTGATTACTGATGAACCTGAAGAAGAAGGCGCAGGGATGCCTCCTATGGGAGGAATGGGTGGAGGAATGCCAGGCATGATGTAACAGCGAATAACTTAGATAATTAAGATAAGTACAAAGCCTTTCCAAATTCCGATAGCTATCGGAAGGAAAGGCTTTTTTTAGCGTCATGCTGAAGATGTCATCCTGAGCTTGTCGAAGGATTGTTTCAGTACCCCCAACAAAACAAACACCACCAACTCTACTGAGTAAAACTACCTCTACCGTCATGCTGAACTTGTTTCAGCATCTATAACCTACACAGGCCCTGAACTACCTTGCCTGCCGGCAGGCAGGAATTCAGGGTGACGATTTTGGAATAACAAAAAACCCACCACCCCTACTGAGTAAACTTTATTATTATGTAATTTAGAGGGATGATATTTAAAACCAATATGACAAGCTAATATGAAATGTTATAACCATACTAATATAGATGCTGTTGGAATTTGTAAAAATTGCAATAAGGGTCTATGCAAAGATTGTTTAACTGAAGTTGAAAATGGTATTGCTTGTACCTCTTCTTGTGTAGATGAAGTATATAAAGTTAATGCACTAATTAATAGAAGCAAGAATGCATATAAAACCACTGGTGGTGCTCATTTGAGAAATGCATACATGTTAGGTATAATGGGTATTGGTTTCATTTTTTTTGGTCTAAATTCATCCATAACCTACCTAATATGGTTTTTATCTGTTATGGGGTTAACATTTATTATAGGGGCGATTTTTAGTTATACAAGTTACAAAARGTATAATAATCAGAATTGAAAACTAAGCTCATCATATTACTAATTGGAATGGCGCTTGTTGGGTGTGAACCAAGCAATGAAGAGATTCGAAAGACGTACTTTCCTAATGGGATTCTTGACACTGAAGTGACTTATGTTGGCGAATCTAAAAATGGTCCATTTGTTTATTATAATAGAGAAGGATTAAAATGGAAAGAAGGATTCTTTTTAAATGATACTCTTGATGGCACTCTTTTAAATTATTCTTCTAATGGAATTGATACTAATAGAATCACAACGTATAAGAATGGAGAAATTATAGAGCTAATTGATTATACTTCTGATGCGCCTAAAATTAAGATTAATCATAAAGAGAAGTTAATTACTATTTATGACGAATTAGGAAAAGTTGATAGTACAATTGAAATGAAATGAAAACTAACCACATCAACCCCAAAACCCCCCAACAAAAAACCCACCACCAGCTTAGCATCAAAGCATACAAAAAGTAAGCCAGCAGTGGGATGGATAGTTGTTTTAATCTTAAATTACGTTACCGTTAAACTAATAGGACCTTGCCATGCCTCTTGCACATCATTTACAATGGCAGCTACCCTAAAGAAATAAAGCTCACCACGAGTTAAACCGCTAATGGTACTTTCAGCTTTTGTGGTAACACTACCCTGTGCCCAGTTTTCTTGATCTAAAGAGTATTCCCAAACATAGCTGGCCCTACCTTCGCTTTTGCTGGTTAGTACTATAAAACCAGATAGCGCAGCATTTGATACCGTAAACACTTGGTCTTGTCGTGGGCTAGTTTGTTTAAAATCCATACCAGCACTTAAAATTATTTCACCACCATCAGCACCATCGGCACTATCGTTATTGGCTATAACTTGCACATAACAACCTAAGGCAGTAAGCTGAGTTTTTAACTCAAACTCCTTATTGTGCATCGCTCTTGTTTCTTCCTTACCAGCATCTCTACTTGCTGCATAAGCAACTTGTAGCTCATCGGCTAAAGTGGTAATTATATCTAAAGCTGGGGTTGGGTCAGAAAAAAGTTTATTACCAGTCATGTTAGTTACTACAGACCGAGCAAATTCTATTTTTTCTAATACAGTTAGTGAGGCAAGTTTTAAAGTTACAGACCAGGATTTCATAATTTCTAGGTTTTATATTAATTAAAGTATAATCGGGACTTTAACTAATTGGTTATAATTCATCTTAATAATGAATTCATCACCTATAAAACGCTAATAACCAGTATGTTATTGCACTAAAAAGTATTAAATAATGTTAAAACCCTTTGTTACAAAGGGTTTGCTGGCTTATTTTGTTTCCTTACATTGTTACAAGTACGTCTTACATTGCTCCAAGAACAACTTATCTTACGGCAAGAACAATTTAGTTTGTAACAAGATGAACTTACAAAGCTCCAACTACAACTTACTTTACGCCTACTACAACTTGTTTTGTTAAGGGATAAGGTTAAAAAGCACCTATAAATGCTTAGGAGTTATTAATTTATTGGCACAAGTGGATCAATCTTTCTGTAAAATTCTACTTTAATAAGATAATAAAATAAGAAAGTTGCAGTTTTATACATAACGTTATGTTTTCAACAATCATATGTAAATATTTATAAATAAGATGGCACGAAAATAGTTTGAATTCGTTATATTTATAGAGAGTAAAATGTTAAAAAAATATAAAACACAATAGATATCTTGTTTATGACCTTAAAAAATATAATTTAGCGGTTAATAATGGCGAAGTATAGAATTCCTGAACAAGTAAGACCGGGCTTTGAGCTAATAGCTAAATTGAAAGCAACACAAGCTAAAGCGATTAAAACGGCAATGAAAAATAGTGCTGTCGGTTCTGGGCCAGATGGCACCATCAAATCCTTACAAGGTAAAATAGATTTAAATCGACCTGACTTAATTAATGTTGTAGAAACAATATTTAGCATACTAGCTTTATATTCCAATGAAGAAGATACAACACCTGATGAATTTCTTGAGAATATTGCGTCAGCGTATGAGGATTCTGTAGCTGATGTTAAAACCAGCGAAAAAAATAAACTGATTAAAAATATCAAATTATTTTTAGATTCAGACGAACAAGTTTCAAACTCAATTAAAGCTGCAACACTACTTAGTGAAAATGGTAAGTTATTTGTAGAGAGTAGGGTTTTATCTGATATCAGATTAGTTTTTGATGACGATTTAAAAAAACCTAGTCAAACTGCAGTTGTAATTCATCGATTGAAGTTTGAGTATCTAGAAGGAAGGAGAATAAATGAATTTTATGTTTCGTTAGAAAAGAAACATTTATTAAAATTGAAAGATACTATCGATAGAGCGATTGAAAAAGATAAACTTATTAGAAAAAATACGTATAAAGATATATCCTTTATTGAAACAGAAGAATAATAAACGATTATGACTTATTGCACCGATAAAAAAAGAAAAGCTCAAGGTATCCAAGACTATATTATAGCTGGAGCTAGTTATGCTTTGCCTGTGGATTATCTTGGTAAAAGTTCGAGTGAAGAACCAACTTTTCATAATCCGTTCCTTAAACCTTTAACGGTTGCTGAAACAAACCCTATACTTGCAAGAGTTGAGCAATTCTTGCTTCCACCTTTAGTTCAAATAACTACTGGGGTTAAAGACTTTGAAATAACTTTGCCAATAGAGTTAATAGAATTGAGAGCACAAATCTTAAAATCCGAATACATATTAAATTTAAAACCTGATTATGACGACCAAGGCTCAATACCGCCAACCCATGAAACATGGAAAAAAGCTATAACCTTCGTGGTTGATTATTCTAAATCAATATATGAGAATAATAATTTAGTAATAAGTCCTCCTGTAATAAGTGCTGGTCCCAACTCCTCTATTGATGTAAGATGGAGTAATCATAGTTATAGTGTTTTAGTAAATATACCTGAAGGAGCTAATTCATTAGCAACTTATTTTGGTGACGATTCTAAAGGCGGAAATATTGCTGAAGGCAACCTAAATAAAGGTGTTCAACAATTCTTTGCTTCATGGCTGACAAATCTAAAAAAATAGAAGATTCTGAAAATCTTTGGGACACTAAAATTATTCCTAAAAAGGGATTATTATATTGTTTCATTCATAAAAATGATGTAAATCCCGATAGTAAAGAGCCATACCCAGGAGCATTTAAAAATACTCCAAGGAATGAAACAGGGGTTGATTTGTCCTCGGATTGGGACAAATATTCAACTCCTAAAAAAACTCTTGAAAGAGTTGGTAAACATCCTAAAGGGGATGGATTTAAAAATCCTGATGATTATGGAGTGTTACATTTGCCAATAGAAAAAATAAAATCTAATACTCCTTCACAAGAGTTAGAACATAATCCATTGCAAAACCACGAATACCTTCCTGACAACCAAGCGCATACCAAAATAATTGGTGATAAAACGACAAAGGTAAGGGAGAAATTTATGAGAATGTTTAAATGGGAAATACTACCGCCTGATAACAATTAGATAAAAGACAATTTTAGTGTAAAAGGTATTTAACCTTTTAGAAAACCCTAAAACCTTTTGTTACTCGAAATGGAACTATTTAATATTTTGTACTTTAGGTTCGAGAGGGAGATAGTCTGACCTTATTTAGTTATTTGTAAACAATAACCCAGTTTATTTAGGAGCAATTGAATTCTATGAGGGGTTGGTTAAATCGAAGTAGTTTTTATATTTTTAGCAGATGAAATTACACTTTGTGCAAAAAATAGGTTTAGGAGGAATTGCTTTTGTAGTGTTAATTTCGCTCTTATTCTACTCATTAGGGCATTTTACACCATTTATATTAGCTTTCACCATACCTTTTTGTGTGCTAATTTTAATAAGCTATTCCATTAATAACTCAAAAAAATAATTGACCACGCTACAAAAATACCTCAGCTATATTCATAAAATTGTTGTAGAAAAAACAACGAGTGAGTTTAACCCTCAATTAATTGTTGCCATTCAAAATGGGAAATATGTGTTAAATGCACAAAATGCTAATTATTCTTATGCTAGTCTTCATCGAGTTTTTCAGCAAGCATTAAAAAAAATTGATTTAGAAAATGCCAGTTCAGTTTTGGTATTGGGTTGTGGGGCAGGAAGTATTCCTAATATCATTTACAATGAACTAAACCTGAGCCCTAAAATGGATGCAGTAGAAATAGATGTTAAAGTAATTGAGTTAGGGAAAAAATACTTTGAGTTAGATAAGTACCCTAATTTAAATATTGTGGTAGGTGATGCTTTGAATTTTGTTAAAACAACAGATGCTAAGTATGATTTAGTTTTGGTTGATTTATTTAGAGGAATAGATGTCCCTTCAGAATTTTTAACACAACATTTTTTCGAACAATTAAAAAGTTTGTTAACTACTAAAGGAGAGTTATTGTTAAATTATGTTGCTTATAACTATGAAACAAAACAACGAGTCGTGGAATTGAAAAATGAGTTAAAAGGTGTTTTTCATAACAATGTTAACGTATATCAATTAGAAGGTATTAATCGAGTGTTTCATGTGAGGACATAAAAAAAGGCTTTGAAATTTTCAAAGCCTTTTTTATGAAATATTTTTTTTAGAAATCAAAATCTGGATCAGCAGCTTTCATGTATGCTTTCTTTTTCGGGCGAATATTCTTGATAAAAAGAATAGTTATCAATTCATCATCTTCAGTTACCATAGTCCTACTCATTCCTCCTTCTATTGTAACATCTTCATCAGGATACCTAAATTGCCTTTGAATTCTTTCATAAGWATCATCTGCAAATTTTAAATGCATATCCAACGTATTAATCTTGCCTTTTATAACGTTTACTTTTCCATAAAAGCAGTCAGCTAAGCTTCCTTTTCTGAATGTAATAATAACATTAYCGTAAACACCATCTTCAACAGGATTTGCTCCTCTTTTCTCAAATACCTGGGCATATTTTTGGTGACAAGTTGTTTTCTTCTCTTTTGGTTGTGCTTTAGCAGAACTAAAAGCAATTAAAACAGCAATACATAATAAAAACTTTCTCATAGGGTTAATCTTTATATTGAACATAAAAGTAAATATACTTTATTTATTATCTAAATTTGATAGCTATAATTTTGTATTTTAATCGATTAAAGTAAAACAAAACATGAGTTTAAAGCTAATCAAAAATAATTTTTTAGAAGCAAGGCAACTATTAGACCAATTTATTAGTGATGAAAATAATTTGCAAAAGATAGAGGTAGCCGGAAAAATTATGGTAGCAGCTATTAACAATGGAGGTAAAATAATTTCATGTGGAAATGGCGGTTCAATGTGTGATGCGATGCATTTTGCTGAAGAGTTAACAGGAAGGTTTAGGGAAAATCGGAAAGCGATTCCTGCAATGGCAATATCTGACTCTTCTTATATAAGCTGTGTTGGCAATGATTATGGATATGATGAAGTTTTTGTCCGATATGTTGCTGCTTTTGGAAAAAAAGAAGATGTTTTATTAGCAATTAGTACAAGTGGAAATTCTCAAAATGTAATCAACGCAGCTGCTTTAGCGAAAGAAAAAGGGATGAAAATTATTGGATTAACAGGGAAAACGGGGGGAAAATTAGCAAATATTTGTGATGTAGAAATTAGAGCACCACACTCTGGATATGCTGATAGAGCTCAAGAAATTCATATTAAAGTTATTCATTCTTTAATTCATTGCATCGAAGAACATAGTTAAAGATGTTACAGGTTTAAGCACAGCTAAGGAAATTTAGAATAATGTTTTGACTCGCTTTTACTGATAAACAATCTTCCTAACGACTGTTGCTGTGTTCGTTTTTACACGAACAATGTACATACCCTTTGGGTAATTGGATAAGTCAATTTGGGTAGCGTTTTGAATCATTGATTTTTGAAAAACAAGTTGTCCGGCAATGGAGTAGATTTGAATAGATGCATTGTTAGCATCAATTAAATCAATGGTAAAAGTTCCAGTATTAGGGTTCGGATAAATATTCACATCAGCATTTGGCTCCCAAGGCACTTCCTCAACCCCGGTTGGTGCACAGCTCCACACCGCACAACCCATGCTGTCCATTTTTACCACCCACATATCCGAAGGAGCATTGGACGTATGCCACCCAACAGCAATGTAGCCCTTATCCGTTGTAGGCTGAATGTCTTGAAAGATATTAATATCCCCCATAACAGAGCCTGGAAATACGTGTCCCCTGTACCACAAACTGTCTCCATTAGCATTTAATTTCATCACAAAGCTTCTATCAATGCCATTTACCCCGGTGGTGATTAAACTTCCATCAACAAGCTCTCGCACCATTTGAAAACCGAATTCATAACTAACCGCTCCATACGTTTTATCCCATAGCGTATTTCCCGTACTGTCCAATTTTATCAAATTGGGCTGACTAAAAAAATTTCCTGATATAACGGTATCAGTTAGATACCCGCAAATAATGTAGCCATTATCTGAAGTTTGTTCAATGTTCCAAGCCCCGTCTCCTGCGTAGGGTCCACCAAAAAATCGCGTCCAGTCAACATTGCCTAAACTGTCTGTTTTTACTACATAAAAATTGCCACTACCCGCACCGGGACCAAAACTTCTGGTAATTCCTGCAATTATGTATCCACCGTCAGAGCAAACATCTACACTCCATCCATACTCAAGTAACGATCCTCCATAAGTTTGACTCCATTCCATATTGCCCGCACTATCGGTTTTCACCAACCAGAAATCACCATCACTATCGAAAGTCGTATTCGCCCCACTAAGAATAAAACCATTGTCTGTTGTTTGCTTACATTGAACAAAGGATTGAAAAGCAGCATCTCCATAAACCCGTGTCCAAAGTGTGTCCCCGTAGCTGTTAAAACGGTATAACTTTCCATCACGGTTGCCAAGTGTGTCCACCACCAGTCCCCCCAATACATACCCGCCATCTGTCGTTGGAATAAATGAACCATTCGAACCTGGGATATTATTATAATAAGGTTCTCCATAAGCCTTCCCCCAGACCTTGTTTCCGGCAGTATCAAGGTACATGACCTCTATACTCATATACCAAAACAAACTGTCATATACATACCCCACCACATAATAACCACTATCAACCTCTACCACACTATATGCAGCATCCGCCCACCCATTAAATTCGTAGCGCTTATTAAAATAGTTTTGCCCCGTGCTGTTTTGGCTGTACAGTATTCCAAAAAGTAGTAGTAATATGAGGCACATTCTCTTCATAAAAGCAAACCTGTTATTTATTAATGATTAGTTTATCCCGAGCTATGGTAGTATTGTTCACCACAAGTGAATAAAAATACAGACCAGTACTTAGCCCGCTTAATGCTATAGTGATTTTACCTCTTTCTCCACTTAGGTTCTTATACAATATCTGCTTGCCCATCATATCATAGAGCAAAAACATGCCACTTTCACTTCCTTTAGGCAATTCAAACTCCACTATAAAGAATTCACTTGCAGGATTCGGATATACGCTTACCTTGGAAAGATTCTCTTCCCTGATGTTTTCATCCTCATCCTCATGTTGTGACATCCTTGCACTGCTGCCAATAATAGGTACAAACACCTCTGGTATGCCTGTGTTGAATACCAAGTCAATCAACGCTTGTGCCTGGCTGCATCCAGTTTTTCCGTCCTTGGCAGCTATGTTGTCGAATTCCTGCTTGGTAGAGGCATTGTCTTTCATCTTAAAACAGGTTTCACCAGCTTGCTCCAACTGTATCAATAGTCGTTGAAAGGCACAAAATTCGGTTAGCGACCCAGTAGAATCAGCCGTGGAAAGTGAATCTATCAAGTTGGTTGCTTCCGTAAACTTGCCTTGCTGTCGTAACAGATCAGTCAATTCGCACTTGGCCGTTACACGTTGCTCGATCTTTAGTATGAGTGCAACGCTATCCAAATGCCCTACAAGGCTGTCGTTATGCAAGTACTCTCTGATAATCCCGTTTACAGCTATTTCCCTTTCGGTTTGGTAGAACCCCAATTCGGCCTCTTTCTTTTCTCGTTCTGATACACCAGTTTGGGCGTTGTTAATGATGTTTATAATGCCGTTTGGTAGTTTCGAAGTATTCAGCACATCCATCACATCATCCGTAACAGGTGCATTGGCAAGTATCACTTGCTTGATATGCCCCGGAGGAGCTCCACTGTTGATGTAGGTAATCAGTACCTTATCGCTTAAATAAGGTGAAAGGCCCAAGAGCAAATTCTTTATTTGCCCTGGTGATAAACTTGCCATGTCATCCAGCACTCCCTGGGTATCTCCTCCGTCAATCAATGCAGCAAGAGCAGCAGTAAGCGTAACTATTTGCCCTTCWCTGTCATTCTTTTTCAACCTAAGTACATCAACGATATTCGGCACAAAAGAACTTGGGCAGGCCATACTTTTATTATAAGTTAGACATGAAGGACAACCGAGCTGAGGACTTACCTGCCCCAGCGTATAGCACCCCGGATTAGGAGTAGTGATTAAATCTGAATGATGCCAGTAAGTAAAACTCAAAGGGCTGGGGCTGCCAACACTATTGGACAATTCCCCATCTGGTGTTGAGCAGCCGTCAAAGGTATTTCCAGCAGGTATGGTTTGGTCTGTAGAAGAAGTAAACCCACCTTGCCATATTGAAATACCCGGATTTATTCTGACATACTCGTCAAACTGGTTATTTACATAATCATTGCATAAGAAATCAAGTCCACGGAAATTCAGATTCCCTCTGTTTTCTGCCATTCCTATTGTTCCAGCCAACAGGTTGCTAAAAACATTATTATACACCTCATTTGCATTATTATTATTGTTCACATCATTATTATACACCAACATTCCCATAGCACTAGCAGGAAGGCTCGTTGTGAAATCATTTTCCTCCACTTGGTAGCCCGAACAATTATACAGGTAGATCCCATAAGGGCGTCCCGCAACTTGCCCAACATCAAAACTGTTACGGGTAATGGTGGCAGCATTCAAGCCTACCAAATATATAGCTTGGTTGTTATTATTGAATTTACACCCGTCAATATAAGGTGAGTTTAATACATTGCTTCCACTGCACCGCACACCGTAATTCAGGTTGTTAAATTCGTTCTGTGCACCCGCACAACCACCTGATGTATATACTAAGCCACATGTCCTTCTAACAAAAATGCGGGCATCTACAGTAACAATACCATTGCCCTCATAAGTTCCTGGCAGAGAAATACCATTAGTGAAAATATTACCTTCTATTTTAAGGTTATGCGTATTCCAAGAACTAAGAAATGAGTTATTCCCCAATCGGGTTCCATCCAAAACACTCCCATCCACTAGCACATAATCTGGGTCAACCATTGGTGCAGTTGTTTCAAACGTACATTCTCTTACAAAACTACTACTGCCAAGTGCGGTAGCAGAAAAAGGGTAACTGGAAAAGTGAATACTCCTTCTGCAATTTCTAAAAGTGCTGTTTCTGGCCTGCACAATACCACCTCCTAAAGCTAAAATATCCGTTGCCTGATGCCCATCAACATTATAATTGCTACCGTTTGCAAGCACACCCATAATGGCATTTTCAATTGTCGCATTATCAAGAACAATTCGACCTTGATTACTCACCGCCTGACTTACAGTTGGATTTCCTAACACCTGAATACCCTCCCACATGAACTCCTGTCCGCAAATATTCATTCCTGTTAAAGTTGCATTGTTCACTGTAAGTCTCCCATTCGGCTCAACAACGATCCTCGGTTTCTTAAGTCCAGTTCCATTTGCTGCCAAATCCTCAAAATCATTCATCTGCCGCGAATCTGCAAATCGTATAATTGCATTACCATCAATAATCAAATGTCCACCGCTCTTCACAGTAATTTGGTCATAAACCGTTCTTGAACCCAGCAAACCACTCCATGATTCCGTTGTTGCAATATCATAAGGTATTGTTATATCAGATGGATTTGAGTTGGTAAATGCTGTAGGCTGCCTGTCACTATATACCTTTATCGCATAATAATCCTCATCATATACACTTGAAGACAGTTGAACATTGTTTCCAGCTACCACATAACCTCCATCATTAGTCACTGCCAAACCAAAAACACAGTTAATATCATTTCCATCGTTAAACTTCTTCTCCCAAACCACACCGCCAACGGCATCCATTTTAATTAAATGATTAACTACCTGTCCGCTTTGCATATTATTACCTACAGTCAGAATTTCATATCCGCTTCCGCAAGTTTGAATCTCAATAGGGTTAAAGAAATCTATTCCAGTAAAATGTGCAGGATTCTGTGCCCAAACAGCATTTCCACTTTGATCTATTTCAAATACGGTCGCATCAAATTCCCTATAAACCCCTGYGAGCGGAAAGGCTCCATTACAGTTACATCTTATTACATCGAACTGTGCACTTATAACAATGTTTCCATCACTCGGATTTCCGAGGTAAGGCACTTGTTTTCCGTCAAAGCCATTCTGTTTGGTATTCTCAACCGATCCAGTGCAAGTGGGGCATTCTGAAATATCGGTTGACAAATTATCAACATAGCCAACGTCTGCCACTAAGCTTGCCTCACTATATACATTTTGAAATAGTGGAGTTAGTCCCAGATCGGTTTTGACGACCAAAACATCTTCATCTAATCCATTAGTAAGAGCTATTGATGTCCCCACTAAAAAATACCCTTGTACTACACCAACTGCATTGTAATTAATAATAACTGTCTTACCTATTGCCGTAAATCCAGCACTTAAATTGTAGGTATTATGGTTTACGTAGATTCCCGATGCATCAATTTCAAGTAGAAAAGCTGCCTTGGCTTCTACTGGGCGGGCCTGCCTGTCCAACACACTTCCTGCTATCACAAATCCACCGCTGGGTAATAACTGTATTGATTTTGACTCCCCCCCATCAGGAATCCCATCCCCATCAACATCTCCGAAATCCGTTACACCAAATAACTTCGGAAACCCCGATGCTATAGCCCCCGTTTGTTTATTCACCTTCACTACATATACATTAATATCACCATTTAACCCTGTCATGTCACGCTTATTCCCCACCGCAACATACCCATCAGTAGTTTCTACAACATCGAAAAACACACCTGCATTAACCAAATTTCCATTATCGTATGTTTTTTCCCAAACAGTTACCCCGTGTGCATTCAATTTCGCTATGCTAGGTTGAAATTCTCCATTAATTTCAGTAAAGCCAACTCCAACATACCCCCCATCACTCGTTTGTATAATATTATAATACCAATCATCCACACCCACAGTAGGCGAATCATCCCCCGCAGCTGCATCGTCAGTATGTGTCCAATGCCTTTCAGGAATAAGCCCTTGGCCAATAACAGAGGTGGTGATGAAAACGCCCAGAATCATTAAAGCGGTTGTGTTTAAATATCTAGCAAACAGGTAGGAGAACTTCTTCATTATATTAAGGTTTTAATGGTTAATTTTTGATGAATGTTTATCATTTAATAAATAGAAGTTGTTTAAAGTTGACGTAGTAAAATAACACAAAAGGCTAATAAATTCAGAGCTTTCCAGTGTGTTTTATTTGTTTCAAAACGTACTAAAATA
>NVVI01000012.1 GCA_002402165.1 Flavobacteriales bacterium | reverse complement strand
TTGCCCAGTTGTTGGGTTGGGGTAGATAGATATAGAAGTTGTTGGTAGTTCTTCTATTCCTACGGAACATTGACTAGGGCAGTTTGTACTGAAAGATGATGCAGGGTCAAAAATGTATGAAATGGTATCAGTCCAGTTAGAAACAGAAAAGGTCACATTATCTACTTCTATACAGGTTAAGTTAGGGTTATTCTCTGCCTTAAAATAGAATAAGGAGTCGTTGTTGCCATTCTTTACATTAAGGCAAGTGAGTTGGTTGTTGCTACAAGTCAGTGATGCTAATCCAGATTGCGGACTAAAATTTAAACTTATAATTTGATTAAAAGAACAGACTAATCCATATAATAAAGGATTCTGACTAAAATCTAGGCTTATCAGTTGATTTTTAGAACAAGACAAACTTGTGAGAAGAGTGTTAAAAGACAAGTCAAGGGTTGATATTCCTATTGAATCACATAGCAATTGCAATAAAGAAGTATTCTGAGATAAATTCAGGCTCCCTAAAGGATTCTTTGATACAAGTAAATTTTCTAACAAGGTATTTTGGTTAGTATTTATAGTAGTTAATTGATTGTCCTGACAATACAATTTCTTTAGCATCAAGTTTTGAGAAACATCTAAGCTAACTAATTGGTTATTATTACACCTAAGGTCAGTGATTAAAGAGTTCTGGGTAACATCTAAACTAGCAAGCATATTATTAGCACAATTTAAGTAGCCCAAAGCACTATTCTGGGTAACATCCAAATTAGTTATAAGGTTGTCCGCGCACCATAAATTTTGAAGTGCAATAAAATCCTCTATACCTGTTAAATCAGTTATACCATAATTTCCAGCCCATAAAGTACCAATAGTGTTAATATTAGCAGTAAGAACTAGCCCATCTATTGGACCACTATCATACCCTTGATTAATAAGTGCCTGTTCAAAATTAGCATCAGGTATAGCTGTAGTTTGTGCACTAAGAAGTGTAGAACAGGAGAGGAGGAGTATGATTAAAAAGTGCTTCATTCCTTCACAATCTTTTTAATAATCATTTGCCCATCCACTTCAAGTTGTAAAAAGTAAATACCAGTAGGGTAAGTTGATAAGTCTAATGATACTTGATTAGTAGCCTTTATTTTGTCTGATAATAGTAGCTGACCTAAACTGTTGCTAATGCTTATAGCTCTAGCTGTTCCTTCCTCAAAAGAGATAGATAGTTGCCCAGTTGTTGGGTTGGGGTAGATAGATATAGAAGTTGTTGGTAGTTCTTCTATTCCTACGGAACATTGACTAGGGCAGTTTGTACTGAAAGATGAAGCAGGGTCAGTATCACTTGACCAATTTGTTGATGAAAAGCCTACATTATCTACCTCTATACATGGTAAGTTTGGGTTTTGAGTAGCATAGAAGTTAGTTACATTAACATTGTTTCCGTTCTTAACATTAAGGCATGTAAGCTCATTATTTAGGCAGGCTATAAATGTTAAAGAAGTATTCTGAGTAAGGTTTAATTCAGTGATTTGATTGTTACTACAATCTAACAGATCCAGTAGTACATTTTGAGAGACATCTAAGCTTGTTAATCCATTCATTGCACAGCCCAGATAAGTTAAAGAAGTAAAGTCTTCTATGCCAGTCAAATCTGTTATCCCCCAATTAAACACGTTTAAATAAGTTACTGTATCTATAAAAGATGTAAGGACAATACCATTAACCACTCCTGTATCTATGCCTTGGCTGATTAGCTCTTGTTCAAAGTTAGCATCGGGTATAGCTGTATTCTGTGCATTAATAATGGTAGAACAAGAGAGGAGTAGTATAACTAAAAAGTGCTTCATTGTATAAATATACAACTTTTAGAATCCTTAAATTGAATATTAGACATCTTTAAATACCTTTTAGGTATCTACTATTGTAATATAAAACGTAACCTTTTTGTTCTAAATCTCGTCTAAGAGTTTAAACTCTTAATTATTAAGGTTATGAAACAGTTATTAATCATTTCTATTATCCTATCATTATTTACAGTAGATGCATTTTCGCAAGTAAATTTTACGGGCTATTTAGTTGATGGAAATGATAAAAAGATGAAAGATGTTACTGTTAACCTTTATAAAGGCAACGAAATAGTATCTACTAAAAAATGGGGTAAAAAATTTGACTATAATCTAGCCTTAGAGACGTACTATACTTTAGAGCTTATTAAAGAAGGTTTTATTTCTAAGCGAATAGCCATTTCTACTTTTGAAGGAGATAAAGGAGCAGAACCTTTTATGTTTGTTATGGAGTTGATTAAAGTACAGGACGGAATAAAAGGAATGGATGAAGATTATCCTTCGGCATTAATTGAGTATAAAAAAGATGAAGGTACTTTTAACTTTGATGTAAATTATGCTAAGAATTTAAAAAAAGAACAAAAAGAAGCTGCTAAGAAAAAGAAATCAGGTAAAAACTAAAAACCAGATTTTCTCATAAACATTCTTACTTTATCATATTCAGGAGAACCTTTTCTATAGAATTCTAACTTATCTCCATACATAGCTTCTTTATTTACATTTTCAGTAATAAAAGCTCTTAAGTTCTCAGTTGTTACCGTATCAACTTTAAATTTTTTTTCCATGTAATCAGCATCAATAAATTGAATGTAAAATTCATTTTTACCTGTCCATCCATACTTAGAAAAAAGGTACTTACCATCTTTGGATTCTATGTTAAAAATATCATAATTACCAACTTCACTAGCATAAGCTCTATAGCTTTCTCTTGATTCTAACTTGTTGCCTTTTCCATACTGCTTATGATATACCTGAAATACTGAACGTGCTAGTTTACTTATTGATAATTCTTCTCGTCCGCCTTCTTCATTAAAAGAAACCCATTCATCAATCAATTTCTTATCAATTTTAACCGACTCTTCATAGGTGTTAATTTCAACTTCTCCTTCGTAAGGACAAGCCATTAAAACTAAACCAATAGCGAATAGTGTGGTGTATAGTAGTGTTTTCATATTATTATTATTTTTCTTCTTATGTCATCCTGAGCTTGTCGAAGGATAAATAAGAAGTGTTGTTTTGAAAAACACTTTATTTCGACTCTGCTCAATATAAACTCACTCAGTGTGACAAAACTATTAATTTATTTCATCCCCAGGTTTCACCACTTTAACCCATTTTCCAGGCTTTCGTGCATTAATTTTGTTGTCATACATCGCTGCACAATAAACGGTTGGTAAATAAAAATCACCTAAGTAAGCAGCATTAAGCAAGATACGGAATGTTTTTGTTTTGTTTCTTCTTAAATCAAAATAGCTATAAACTCTATCATCCCTAATGTTTTGATAGGTAGGGACATCTGCAGAATGAACACTTGTAAAACCATCCATTCTAGAGTTATGAATTTCCCAACCTGAAGGGAAGATTTGAGTCAATGCCATTTCTTTGTAATTATCTAAGATTCCTGGATTCGTAATTTTTACTTCAGCCATAAAATCTGTTCCTTGATCTAATTGAGTTACATCAATTTCTTTTCCTTTCATGTTCAAGTAACGAATACTCATTTTTAGATTATTAGAAGCAGAAGATTGATCTCCTGTTGCTGGAATTCCTTCAAGTGTTACTCTTACATAAATGATGCCTTTACCATTGTTCTTTACAGTTATTTTTCCAGCAGTTTTACCTCTTAGTTTCATATCTATTTGAGCAACTGCTTTTTGGGTGCTGGCTTTTATATTWCCTTTACCTATGTTGTAACTAAAATTAAGTGTTTTAGAAGTTCCATCTCCACCAGCAAATTTTGACATCGCAATTAAGCAATAAGCAGTAGATTGTGTACTCATCCACCTTCTGCTACTTAATGCTCCAGAAACTTCTTTCATGATAGATATAGCTTTAGAACGTTGTTTCAATAAACTCATTGTTTCTAAGATCATTGCTCGGTCTCTATCACCAGAGCCATAGCTATATGATAGTTCGGAATAATTACTTACTGAACTACTTAGCTTGTAAACTAGCTTTTTAGCAACTTCTGGTTGACCAGCCAACACATAGGTTGCTGCTAATCGCCATTTGGCTTGTGAAGAAAGCTTTGTTTTTTCTCTAAGTCTGTTCATAGCGCCTAATTGTGGCTTTTTAGCCAATGCTAAGGTGTATAATCGGTATGCTTGTACTAAATCTTGGCTTTTGTAATAGTATTTACTGTTTCGAGATTTAGGAGACCAGTTACGAGCCGTTTTTCGTTGGTATTTAATCCAATTGGCTTTAAACCCAATAGGTAGTTTATATCCTTTCTTTTCTGCTTCTAACATAAAATGCCCTGCATAACTTGTTCCCCATTCATTACTTTCATTTGAATTTGGCCAATAACCTAAACCTCCATTAGGCAATTGAAAACTTTTTAAACGCTTTATAGCACCTTTAACATTTGTACTAATCTTAGTCTTCATTTTTGTATTAATCTCCATTACGTTGCTTAAAAATATTTGTGGGAAAGCTCCTGAAGTTGTTTGCTCTACACATCCATGAGGATATTGTAATAAGTATTTTAACCTTCTTCCAAAATCAATAGGAGGGATGTTAGAAATTTCGAGTGTTCCTATATTGGTTCCAGACATGCCAATTGGAGAATAGTCTTGTGTCCAACTCTGTCCAGACTCAACTACAGCATCAAAATAATCAACAACTGGTGGGTTAGGATTACGAACATCTATTTCAATGTCGTATTCCGCTTTTTCTTTTCCACTACGAACAATCACAGTTACTTTTCCAACACCTAAGCGTTTGGCTACTTCTAAATCAAAGTTGACTACTTGATCACCAATTTCACTAAACGTAATGCTCTTTTTAGCACTTCCTTTAAAGTATTTGTTGGCTTTAACTTCTACGGTAACATTTTTAACGTGTTTTTCCATAGCAAA
Organism: Flavobacteriales bacterium; assembly: GCA_002402165.1. Taxonomy (GTDB): domain Bacteria; phylum Bacteroidota; class Bacteroidia; order Flavobacteriales_E; family Vicingaceae. The sequence continues at coordinate 76,481 of NVVI01000012.1, read as the reverse complement.
AACCGTTACTGGAAGTTTAACTTTTTCTCCTGGTCCAACAACTSTTGGTAATGTGGCCAATACCATTAATGGTTTTCTTACTGGGGTTGTTTTTTGTGTCCACCCATAAGCTTCATCTTGCCCGGCAATAACCATTGTACGCACCGAACCAACATAGCGTGGCATTTGTATTTTGTGTGATTTACTGTCGCCTCGTTCTAGTTTAAACGGACCTATAAATTTAACCATAGGTTTAAATCGATTGGCTTTGTTTCCTTTTGCTCCCGCAGCTTCATCATCACCACCAATGGAGAACATTTGAGCAATTTTTCCACCATAAGCTCCCATCACATAATCATACATATCCCAAGTTTTTACACCAAGTGCTTCTCTCGCATAAAAACTTTTCCAAGGGTCAGGTGTCTTAAAACGGGTTAAGTCTAACAGACCTTCATCAACTATTGCAATGGTATAAGTCATTGCTTTGCCATCTTTTTCTTTAACGCTTAGTGTAAACTCTTCTTCTGGTGCCAATATTTTTGGCATATTCAGTACAGGTTGTATTTTGGTGTTAGGATCTTCAACGAGTATTGGAATAACTCCATAAAGCCTAATAGGTAAATCGTTAGCAGTATATAGATGAGGTTGAACCAATGTGATGTTTACGTAAATATTTGGTGTCATATCTTCTGTAACTTTAAAACTAAAGTTGGTTTCCTTATCCTCTGTTTCTACCCAATACGCATCAATTACTTTAGAGCCAGATTCAATACTGACCAATGCTCTACCGTCTTTAGAAGAAGGGAAGTTGACTTTTACTTTTTCACCAACATTATATTTTTTCTTATCAGAACTAAACGACAGCATTGATTGTCCACCAGGGTTATCTCGCTGAGCACGTCCCGCCCAACCTGGCCAATCCATGTAAACAGTTTTGCCTGTAGCGTGACCACTAACGGGATCGTAAACTCTAATTAAATATCTTCCCCATTCAGGGTAATCTACTCTAAAAGTAAATTTACCAGAACCGTTTTTGGTGTTTACTTTCTTTGAGATGATTGGGTTGTGATAAGAGCTACTCACGTAAGAAGCTAAATTATCAACTCCAGAACTCCACCACCAACGCCATTCTACTTTATAAATTTCAACTTCTAATCCTGTTCTAGAAACTGGTTTTCCGTTTTCATCTACAGTAACAACATGTACAGTTTGTCCAGTATCTGTTAATAACATGCCTCTAGCTTTATCTCCCTTAGGCATTTTAATACCAACATACGATTCGTAAGGAGAGTAAGGAATGGAAAATCTATCAATACTAAAATCACCACTTTCTTCAAATACTCTAGCTACAAAGTTAGCTTTAAGCATTCCTGGTGCTTCATCTGTAACATTTAAATCAACACGAATAGAAGCATTACCATCATTATCGATTTTACTATCAAAAATGGTTATTTCTTCCGATTCAAATCTTCTTGCTGGATCATCAAACTCATAATCTGGGTAACGTTTAAATATTGTTTTAGATTGGAATAAGGTAGTGGTAATATTGGCTTTTAAGTTTCTTGCTTTTGCTCCGTGTAGCCACTTTACATTTAGGTTTCCCGAAATATTATTGTTCATTGTGGTCAATTTATCAACACCAAAATCTAACTTAATTTTTAAACGATTCGGTTTAATGGTTTCAATCTTGATTGTTTTTCTAAATGTTGCTCCACCAACCTTAATTTTAGCAGACCAGTTTCCCGTAGGAGCATCTGCTTCAGTTTTAGTAGAAAAATTATAGAACCCATTAACGCCATTTGTTTTCACCATTTTGGTAACCAGTTGACCTTGAGGATTAATTAACTCAAAAGATACAGGATGATTTTTAGGCAATAATTTATCTTCATCTTCTAAAATAAACATAACGAATAGAGAATCTCCAGGTCTCCATACACCACGTTCGCCATAAATAAACCCTTTAATTCCTTTTTGCACTACTTCACCACTAACATCAAACTTACTTAGCGATAAAGAGGAGCCATCATCTAATCTTAAATAACCTCTTTGAGATCCTTTTTTAGCAATTAAAAGGAAAGGTTTTTTCTCCATATCTAGTTTTGCTAACCCTTCATTATCAGTCTGAATTGTCCCTAATAATTGTTGTTGATAATTATAAATTTCAATGGTTACACCAGAAAGGGGTTGAGCAGTTCTTATATCGGTTATAGCAAAGTGCATTTGTTTACTGTTCCCAGCTTTAGCGATAATTCCTAAGTCAGAAGCGAGTACATTTCTACTTACAGTTCTTCTTTTACCGTAATAAGATGTTGTACAAGGATCCTCTCTGTCTTTATAATTATAACCATAATCATCATAATAATAGTAGTCATCGTAATAATAGTCATCATAATAATCCCAATTGCTGTTTTCGGTTTCATCATCTTCATCCCAATTATCTTCTAAGCTTTCCATTTCCTCTTCATTAGTATCATCTCCTTCACATGGGTATAATGAGAATGATTTTTTAAAGCTCAATTCTATTTTGTAAATAGCCCCTGGTTCTGTTGCAATGAATTTGGATAAGTCTAACGAAAAAGTGTTCCATTTACCAAAATCAATTGGAGTTTTAGAATTGAGTTGTATGGTTTCTTTATGAACCAGCCTTCCAACTCTTTTTAATTGWCGGTTRCCATCTARYTGATTRACTTGTAARAATTGWGCTACATTATTTTCGAAWATTTGAATRATWCGAACATTAACAGCTTTAAGRTTTACWGCYTCAAAAGGRAAKGTTAASCCATCWGTACTTGGTAAAATAACWCCTTTACCRATTARTCKAATGGCTGGTTTAATGTCTTCAAAAACAACTTCAATTTCAGAATTTTTCTTCATCTTATAATTTAAGATGTTTTTGATTCCAGCTTCTATATATAATGTTCTTGAACCTGTTTGGCGAACAGGAGGGAAGACCTTGATTTGATTGTTGTCAATAATGTATCGTAAGGTGTTGCTATTTTTTAATCGGATTAAACCGCTTAAATTTTGAGTTTCATTTAAAGGGTCAGAAAATTCTAAAAGGATGTATTGTTCTGGTTGTTGTACTACTTCTATGTTYAGAACTTTAAAATCGCTTAATGATGGTATTTCAACAATTTCTTCTCCTTCAGAATTTTCGATATCAATTACATTACCATTCCAGTTTATGGTAACTTCTTCAGGGTCTTCTTTTCTGACTACCTTTTCAATGGTAAAATGGTGTGTTTTTCGATCTGATTCGTGCTCCCAAGTAATTTTTAATTGTTTGTTATCTTGGTTGGCAGAGATTACTTTTTCAATATCGCTATTCTCAATTACATCAGATGTAAGAATTGTTCCAGGAAGTTTGTTGAGTTTTAATTTCGTTTTTTCATAAGTTTTGTAGGTTCCTAAATCAACAGAAAATGCTTGTTGTATGGTTTGAAATTGAAATTTAAAAGTTTCTAAATCATTTGGAAGACCATCTATTAATTTATCTAATTCAAATTCACCTATATAAGGAGTACCTGAAGGCATATTTTCTTTAGGATGAAACTCGATGGTTCTTTCATCTATCCAATATGCATTACCTTTAATAGTTGGAGAAAWATCAAAAAGTTCATCGTCAATAGGCTCATCATCAGATTTATAGTGAATACTGTTTTCCATTAAACGAACACGAATAGTTGATTCACTAGAAATTACACCAGATGTGAAAGCAGAAATATACTCAGCAAATGCAGGGTTAATTTCAATAATTTCATTGGGATCATTACCACATCTAATAAATGTGGTTAAAATAAGAATTAACGTAATTCCTTTTTTAAGGAAAGATGTTGAAAAATACTGCATAATATCTTGTTTTAGAGAAGATTTAAAATTATGCAAAATATTAGTAAATGGAGTTTATTCTTTTACTATTTTTTTAGCAACAGTACTTCCATTTGAATTAACCAATAAAGTATAAATTCCTTTTGAATAGTTGCTTAAATTAACTGCTATTTTGTTACTTATGGGGGTGGTTTGGTAAACTATTCTGCCTAAATTATCAATTAATGTTACGATTGTTGATGTATTAAAATTGCTTAGCAAAACGTTTAACTCATTAGCTGTAGGGTTAGGGTAAACCTGAATAAGATTGTTCGTATTATTTTTATCTATTCCGGTACACACAGATACAGTTAATGTAGTTTCAATAATGCTATCGCAACCCAAATTTGTAGTTAACGAATCATAATAAACACCAGAAGTGGTTTGAAACATTCCTCCAAGCATAGTACTGTCTCCTTGGCAAATAGTCTCAGTAGCATTTATAGTTGTAGATTGAATCGTAAAAGTATCAGATACAGCAGGATACATGCCTCCACAATCTGAAGTAAGAATATCTGTAGCAGCATTTGAGCTGACAGTTATAGTAATTGGAACACCAGCAGGTATTGATGGAAAATCATAACCCACCCATTCATTATATGTGTTTGCTTGCGAAGGACATGAAGCAAAAGAGACAAGAGGAGTAAGGCATCCAGGTAAATTTGCTGATATTGTTGTTGCCGTCATAGTAGGCGACCCAGAAATAGTTGTAGGAACACCATTAATAGTAATAATTATTGTTAATGAGCCAACAAGTCCTGAATTAGGGCCATGCCAATGCTCTATCCATACCCTTAAATTTCCATTGCAACCATCAAGACAATAACCAACTTGTACAGCATGAGATTTTACATTAAAACTAACTAAGCTAATAATTGTAATTAGGGTAAAACGGAGTAATAATTTTTTCATAAGTTAAAATTAAAATTCTTTTATAATACGTAGCAAAATTAATTTTGTTTCTATTTTGAGCAATGTTGTTGAAAACTAAGTTTAAAATAACAAATAATGTAAGAATTTAATAGATGCAGTTCAAATTTAGGAATTAAATTAGAGGAAAAGGAATTAATTTTCCCCTTAAAATTCTATTTTTGGCAATATGCAAGATATTTTGAATTTCGAAGACATAAGACCCTACAATGATGACGAGTATCATAAAATAGTACAAGAACTATTTGAGGTGCAGCCATTGATGGATACAATTTGTGATTATTTAGAACTTCCTTTAGATGAAATTAAGACCTTAATGCTTTCATACAAAACCATACAGGAGTTTCAAAGTAAAATTGTTTGTGCATTTATTAATAAAATAATCAAACGTTCGGTTGGTACTTTTAGCTATGATGGCGTGTTGAGATTAGATAAAAATGAAACTTATTTATTATTGTCTAATCACAGGGACATTGTGTTGGACTCAGCTTTAATTAATTATTGTTTAAATGATAGGGAATACAATACCAGTGAAATTGCCATTGGAAGTAATTTATTGTCTCAGGATTGGATTAGGAAATTGGTGCGAATTAATAAGAGTTTTATTGTTAAAAGAAACATTCCCAAACAAGAAATGCTGTCAGCATCTCAAAACCTATCAGCTTATATATATTACACCTTAAAAGAAAAGAAGCAATCGATTTGGATTGCTCAGAGAGAAGGAAGGGCAAAAGATGGTTTTGATAAAACAAATCCTGGTATATTAAAAATGTTTGGGATGGCAGCTAATGGAAAATTGCTTGATTATTTGATTAGTTTAAACATAACACCAGTTAGCCTATCTTATGAATTAGATCCTTGTGATGGTGGTTTTAAAGTCCCAGAATTATTACAAAAACTTAAAGGAGAGGAGTATGTAAAAGCAAAAGGAGAAGACGAAAAAAATATGATTTTAGGTATTCAGGGTAACAAAGGGAATATTCATATACAGTTTGGCACTCCGATTAATGAAGAGATAAAACAATTTGCAGCGATAAAGAACAGAAATGAACTGTTGAAAAATATTGCTGAAGTTATTGATAGAGAAGTTTATCGAAATTATCACCTATGGAACTCGAACTATGTAGCGTATGATTTATTACATGCATCAGATAAGTATGAACCTAAGTACGATGAAAATGGAAAAGAAAAATTTCAAGATTATATGTTTAAACAATTAGGAGATTTATCTAAAGATAAGAAAGCTGAAAATATTTTTTTACAGATGTATGCTAATCCAGTAATAAATGCTGAGGGAGTTAAATAATTCCGAAAATCAACAAAATAGAAATTACTCCGATTAAAGCAGAAACCATGTACTGAATAGTATTTATGGTTATCTTTTTTAACAACATTTTTCCAAAATAAGCTCCAATAAAAGCWCATAAAGTAGCGACTGAAATAATGCCAATATTTTCTTGAATATTAATATTCTGGACTTTTCCAAAATAAATAGTGAGCCTGCTAATGTCCACAAAACAAGCAATAGCAATTCCTGTTGCAATAAAAGCCTCTTTAGATAATCCACTTTTAATTAAAAACATAGTTCTTAATGCTCCTTGGTGTCCTGTTAATCCACCAAAAAAACCACTTATGGCTCCGCCAAGTATTAGGTATTTATTTTTTATGGTATCTTTTTTGAAAGAAGGAAAAATTTCGGCAATAGCAAAAAATAACATCAAAATCCCAACAATGAGTTGAATAAGATGAACCTCATATTCTACATTGAAAAGAATAAAACTAGATAAGAGTATGTTTTCTGTTGATAATGATACTAATAACCAAGCTCCTATTAGAGCAAAAGGAATGGCAGGTAATCCAAAACGAATGAGTACTGATTTGTTAATGTTTTTAAATGTTAATCCTAACTTAAATAAGTTATTCAGAAAATGGACGATAGCTGTCATTGCAATTGCAATTTCTATAGGAAAAAAAATAACGAAAATAGGCGTTAGAATAGTTCCTACTCCAAACCCTGAAAAAAAAGTAAGAATTGAAGTTAAAAATGATACAATTCCTATTATGAAATATTCCATTAATTTAGTTTTGGGTATAAACCATACCTAAATATTCTAGTTGAATTTTTTATTAATAACAAACATTGTTATTAGCCACGCAACTAAACAAAACCCACTCACATATTTCATTATTACTGAATCTTTTCCAACAATTATTAGGGAAAGAATTAATAATGAAGCTAAAATGGCAAAAACAATGAATTTTATTTTATCCTTTTTAAACAAATCTTTAATTTTTAAAATGTGAAATTAACAATTTGATAGCAACTAATGAGAATAGTCAAAAGTATTAGTTGAAATTAAACCCATTTTTATCTACATAAAATTAACAGTCATCGAAATAATACTTAATTTTGACGATTGACTGATAATGAACAGTTTATACAAAAATGATTATGAAAAAAATACAATTATTATCTATTTTCTTATTGCTCAATGTGGTTGTCTTTTCTCAAGCCTATTTTTCCTATTACAAAGCAGGTGAAAAAGCTTTTAAAAATGAAGAATTTAAAAAAGCAATAGAACAGTTTACTAAAGTTATAGATTTAAAGGGAAATCATGATAGGGCGTTAAATTATAGAGCACTTTCTTATGAAGCAACAGGAGATTATGAAAAAGCTGTAATTGATTTTAAAAGAGCTATAGCTGTTAAGGTTAAAATAGCAGAATATCATAGTAATTTGGGTAAAGCATATTATAGTTTAGGTAAATATGAAGATGCTATTGCGTCATTAACCACTGCTTTAAATCGGGATAAGAAATTGTTAGCAGCTTACTCTATGAAAGTTAGTTCTCATATAGCAATTAAACAATTTAAAGCAGCTGTAGAAACTGCAAAGGTTGCTGTTTCCAAAAGCAAGACCGGATTAACCTATTATGATTTAGGAATTGCCCAAGATAGCTTGATGCATTTTAAAGAAGCAGCTTATAGTTTTAGTAGGGCTAAATTTTATTCCCCAAAAATGGTAGAAGTGTACATCGGAATGGCTTATACTAATATGAAACTGAATGAATTTAAGAAAGCCATTGAAGCTGCAGATAAGTCACTTCAATTAGAACCAGAAAATATTCATGCGTTGTTGGTAAGAGCTGATATTCATGCTGCAAACCGTAACCCACAAAAAGCAGTTGATGATATATCCATTATCATTTCTTTTAATCCTACTGAATTGAAGTATTATATGTTGAGAGGAAATATGTATCAAGAATTAGGACAAAGTCAAAACGCTATTGCTGATTATACGAAAGCAATTTCCTTAAAAGGAGATGATTACTTTGTTTATTATCAACGAGCAAAATCATATGAGGCTATGTCTGATTACAAATCAGCTATTAAAGATTATGAGTCTTTAAGGAAATTATCTCCTTATGATGGAAGAGCGATTAAATTATATGATGAAGCCAAAAAGAGACTTTATGAATTAAATAAAGAAAGCAATAATCCAGAAATTGTAATGATTGATCCAGTTTCGCCAGAAGAAGGGGTTCTTACTGTTTCGAAAGGCTCTCTTTTATATACCATTAAGGGAAAGATAAAAGATCAAAGTAATATAGCATTTGTTAAGATTAATGGGAAAGATGCTATATACAGTAAGGATACACTAAATCCAACTTTTGAGTTAGAAATAAATATTAAAGAGAATAAAGAATTAACTATCACAGTATTTGATGTTTATCAAAATTCAGAAACATGGGTATATAAAATTGTAGAAACTGAAATTAATGCTCCGGTAGTAAAACTTATTGCACCTTACGCTTCTGATGACGGGACTGTATATTTAGATACAGATGATCCAACGTTGTACATTGAGGGGAAGATGATGGATGAAAGCCTTATTAAGAACATATACATAGAAGGAGCTACTGCTAGCTTTATTTTAAAAGAAAAAAATCCAAAATTTTCAGCGACTATTAATATTATGAATAAAGATGGTTTTACCATTACTGCTGAGGATAAATATGGAAATAAAGTAGAAAAAAAATTCATAATTAATCGTGAAAATGTTGCTTTACTAGCAGATAACCCAATGGGTAAAACATGGGTGATTTTTATAGAAAATTCTAGCTATAAGAGCTTTGCTAGTTTAGATGGTCCGGCAAAAGATGTAACAATGATGAAATCAGCTTTTGCGAAGTATAAAATCCATAATATTATTCATAAAAAAAACATGACCAAATCTCAATTGGAGCGATTTTTTTCAATAGAATTAAGAGATTTAGTGAAAAGTAATCGAGTAAATTCTTTATTGGTTTGGTATGCTGGACATGGTAAATTTATTAATGATGCAGGCTATTGGATACCAACAGATGCTAAAAGAGATGATGAGTTTACTTATTTTAACATTAACAATTTAAAAGCAGCAATGCAATCATACTCTAAATACATTACACATACTTTGGTTATAACCGATGCTTGTGAATCGGGGCCATCTTTTTATCAAGCAATGCGTTCAACACCAAAAGCAAAGAGCTGTAATGATTGGAAAGCAACAAAATTTAAATCATCACAAGTGTTTTCTTCTGCTGGTTATGAGTTGGCTTCCGATAATTCTCAGTTTACCAAAACATTTGCAAATACATTAAACAGTAATCCAAACTCATGTATTCCTATAGAAACGGTTGTTAAAAAAGTAAAAACAGCAGTGAGTAAAGGAGGAGCAAAACAAAAACCAAAATTTGGTAAAATTGCTGGTTTAGAAGATGAAAACGGAACTTTCTTTTTTATCAAAAAATAACCTATGATTATTAATAAGTTATTAATAGTTGGTAGGATTTTTTCCTTGTCAGTTATTTTTTTTATTTCTCCTCAAGTTTTTTCTCAAACTTACCATTTTGATAATTACAGTGTAAAAGAAGGCTTGGCACAATCCAGTGTTTATGTAATTCAGCAAGATGCTAAAGGTTCTATATGGCTGGGGACGGCAAGCGGATTATCAAAATTTGATGGTAAAACATTTACAAATTATACCACAGAAGATGGTCTTGCAGATGGAGCTGTACGTGCAATTCATATTGATTCAGTAGGGACAATATGGTTAGGGCATGTAGATGGAGGTATTTCTCAGTATAAGGATGGAAATATTGATGTAATTTTTAGCATGAGTGCAGATATTACCTCTTTTAATCAGGATCAAGAAGGTAATTTATGGGTGAGCTCTTTTAAAGAGGGAGCTATAAAAATTACTAATCCTTATGAGTCTAATAAAGATTCTATCAACTTTAAGCAATACAAAGGACAAGAGGGGTTGAGTGATGTTGTTTTTCAAATATACACCTTACAGAATGGGAATATATGTTTTATTACAGATGTAGGTATTAAACAATATAATTTCCAAAAAGATGAGTTTAAAGTTTATCGAGTAAAAGATATGCCCATCTATAATCAGATTACTTGTATGTTCGAATCTTCTAATGGAGATCAATGGTATGGATCGTATAATGGAGGGTTATTCCATTACATAAAAGGAGGTTCCCAGTTAAAAATTTATGATAAAAAACGTGATGGTATCGCTTCTAATTGGATTACAGCTATAAAAGAAGATAGTAAAGGGAATATATGGGTAGGAACTTGGGGGGGAGGTATTACCAGAATAAAAGGGGAAGAAGTTTTAACAATTAATAATTCAAGTGGTTTAATCGATAATATTATTAGATGTATAATTGAAGATAGAGAGGGGAATATGCTTTTTGGAACCAAAGAAAATGGTTTGCTAATATATAAAGGGAGTCAATTTGTGTCTTATGGAGTAGAGAATGGATTAATAGATAAACAGGTTTGGGCAATTTTATCAGATAATAAAGGGCAAGATTGGTTTGGAACCAATGAGGGAATATCAGTGTTTAAAGATGGATCTTTAATTAAAAATTATACTGAAAATGCAGGGCTTCCTTATGCAAAAATTCGATTTATAAAAGAAGATAAAAACGGAGGGATTTGGATAGGTACTTATGGAGGAGGAGTAATGAAGTTGAACTCAAATGGTAGTCGATTTGAGATGAATTACAGAATCAATTCAAATATGTTACAGCCAATAATTAATGCTTTAGAAGTTGATCAATCAAATAACTTATGGGTGGGAACGACAGATGGCTTGGTTTATTATGAAATAGAGAATCAGCTGGTTGCTCGATTAACACAATCGGATGGCTTGTCAGGGAATGAAATATCTACGATTTATACAGATTCTAAAAATATAGTGTGGGTAGGAGCAAGAGGAAGAGGTCTAACAAAAATTGATGGAGAAAAAATTGATAAAATTAAATTAGATAAAAAATTCACTCCAACATGTTTGGTTGAAGATGCAGAAGGTTTTTTATGGATAGGGACAGAGGGTAAAGGCGTTATCGTTTTTAATGGTCAAAAAATTATCAAAGAATATACTTCTACTGATGGGTTATTATCAGATTATATTTCTTTATTGAATATAGATGATGCTGGGAATATATGGATAGGAACTAATAAAGGGTTGAATAAGTATGATATAAAACAAAATCGTTTTTATTCTTATTCTGAAAAAATGGGTTATGTAGGAATCGAGTCTAAAACAAATGCAACGTTTAAAGATAAAAAAGGAGATTTATGGTTTGGAACAATAGCAGGATCTGTAAAAATGAATGCAAAACAAGCTTATGAAAACACCTTAGAGCCACTTACGCAAATTACTCGTTTTAGAGTAAACTTAGAAGACCGTAAAATGAAATCTGGGCTTGAATTAGATTACAGAGAAAAATCAGTAACTTTTGATTATACCAGTATTTGCTTAACCAATCCAGATGAAGTTTATTATAGGGTAATGCTTGAGGGTTTGGAAGAGGATTGGCGACCTGTAACTCAGCAAACTTTTGTTACTTACTCACCTTTACCACCAGGCAAATACACATTTAAAGTTATTGCAAGTAATAATAATAATATATGGAATAAACTGCCTATTACTTATAGTTTTGAAATTATTCCTCCTTTGTGGCAAAGACTTTGGTTTTTAGTTACTTGCGTATTATTTTTAATAGTATTAATAATATCCTTTATTAAAATAAGAGAAAAAAAATTAGTTAAAGAAAAGAAAGTTTTAGAAGAAAAAGTAGAAGAAAGAACTGCAGAGGTGGTACAGCAAAGCCAAGAGTTAGAAAGAAAAAATAAAGACATTATAGATAGTATTACTTATGCAAAAAGGATACAAGATGCAATTCTTCCGACAGGAGATATGTTTACCAATCAACTATCACAAACATTTATTTTGTTTAACCCAAAGGATATTGTTAGTGGAGATTTTTATTGGTTAGCTAATAAAGACAATAAATCGCTATTTGCTGCTGTAGATTGTACGGGACACGGTGTTCCTGGTGCATTTATGAGTATTGTTGGATACAATTTGTTAGATAAGATTGTTGGTGAATATGGAACGACAGAGCCTCATAAAATTTTAAACGAATTAAATAAAGGGGTAGCTAATACCTTAAGGCAGGAGCGAGAGGCTTATAGTGTTAAAGATGGAATGGACATTTCCTTATGTACTTTTGATAAAAAAACTAATGTATTAGAATATGCTGGAGCATATAATCCTTTGTATATTGTTAGTGATAAAAAATTAGAGGTGATAAGTGGTGGAGAAATAGAACCAAATATGACTGCTGAAAATGGATTGATGTTGTATGAAATTAAAGCAGATAGATTCCCGATTGGCAGCTACTCAGAAGAAACTAAAGAATTTTCTAAACATTCGTTCAAACTTAATAAAGGAGATACCGTTTATTTGTTTTCAGATGGTTACGCAGATCAATTTGGAGGAGTTAAGGGTAAAAAATTTCGCTACAAGCAGTTTAAGCAGTTGTTACTTTCTATTAATTCTAAAAGTATGAAGGAGCAATATTCAATTTTAAATAACTCATTTATTGATTGGATGGGAGATTTAGAACAAATTGATGATGTTATTGTGATAGGGAGTAGGTTGTAAAACTAGTTACAATTGCTAATTTTGTACTCTAAATTAATGCTATGGCTATCATTAGAATTACCAAAGAATTTCAATTTGAAATGGCTCATGCCTTATTAGGTTATGATGGACCCTGCAAAAACATTCACGGACATTCCTATAAGTTAGATGTTACTGTTATAGGTGAGGTTAAAAATGGAACATCGGATTCTGATGAAGGAATGGTGATTGATTTTGGGGTTATTAAAAAAATTATAAAAGAATTAATTGTTGATGAATATGACCATTCATTGGTGCTAAATGAAAAAATGAAGATTGATCCTGCTCAATTTAATTTTATGAATAAATTGATAATTGTTCCTTTTCAACCAACATGCGAATTGTTATTAGATCATTATGCCAATTTGATTAAATCAAAACTTCCTTCTAACATTCAATTACATAGTTTAAAGCTTCGAGAAACCCCAACTTCTTATGCTGAGTGGTTTGCTGCAGATAATTAAAGTTTTGTCATGCTGAGCTTGTCGAAGTATAATCAAAACGAAACTGATAATTCTCATTTTTTTAGCGTCATTCTATTTTGTATTTTTACAATATGATAAAACAATATGTTTTATATCATAAAACCCGAACTAAAAAAGAACTCAAAAGAGATCCTGAATGATTATTTGTGATTGCTTATAAATTAATAATCATTATTCATTAATAAATAGTTACAAATGTCACGATATCATAAATTGGGAAAAATCCCAAACAAAAGACACACTACCTTTAAAAAAGAAGATGGAAGCCTTTACCAAGAAGAACTTTTTGGTACAGCAGGATTTGCAGGTATGTCTTCTTTAATTTATCATCTTTATCCACCAACTGTAGTTAGTGAAATTAAGAGGGTAAAAGATTTAACACCAAAAATAGCAGTAGATAAAAACATGAAAGCTTTGAGCTTTAAAGGTTTTTCTCTACAACCAGAAGAAGATTACTTGGAAAGCAGAAAAATCCTTTTTGTAAACAACGATTTAAAAATAGGATTAGCAGCTCCAAAATCATTCTCAAAAGATTATTTCTATAGAAATAGTGATTCTGATGAAATGCTTTTTATTCATATAGGTTCAGGTAAATTAAGAACAATGTATGGTAGTCTCGATTTTAAGTATGGAGATTATTTAATTATTCCAAAAGGAACAACCTATCAAATAGATTTTGATACAGAAGACAATCGAATATTATTTATAGAATCGGCAAGTGCCATTACAACACCTAATCGTTATAGAAATAATTATGGACAGCTATTAGAACATTCGCCTTTTTGCGAGCGTGATTTTAGATTGCCAGAAAATTTAGAAACGCATGATGAAAAAGGGCAGTTTAAAATCTTGTCTAAAAAACAAGATGTTCTTTGGGAGTATACACATGAGAATCATCCATTTGATGTCGTTGGTTGGGATGGGTTTAACTTCCCTTATGCTTTTTCAATTCATGATTTCGAACCGATTACAGGTCGTATTCATTTACCACCACCAATTCATCAAACTTGGGAGGCTGCAGGATTCGTAGTTTGTTCGTTTGTTCCAAGAATGTATGATTATCATCCAGAATCAGTTCCAGCACCTTACCATCATAGTAATATAGACTCTGAAGAGTTATTGTATTATGTAGATGGTGATTTTATGAGTAGGAACGATATAGAAAAAGGACAGATAACGTTACATCCTGGAGGAATTCCACATGGACCACACCCTGGTGCGATAGAAAGAAGTGTAGGAAAAGAAAAAACAGAAGAATTAGCAGTAATGATAGATCCTTTTAATCCAGTAATGATTACAGAGGAAGCAATGAATTTACAAGTGGATGACTATTATAAAAGCTGGAACCACTAAAACAAAAAAGATAACAACATGAGCGATTTAAAAAACGTAGATTACGGATTAGAAAAAATATTTGAAGGAGCACAAGATTTCTTACCATTATTAGGAACAGATTATGTAGAGTTTTATGTAGGAAATGCTAAACAAGCGGCTCATTTTTATAAAACAGCATTTGGATTTCAATCACATGCTTATAAAGGATTAGAAACTGGAAGTAAAGATTCTGTTTCTTATGTATTAACACAGGATAAGATTAAATTAATTTTAACAACACCATTAAATTCTAAATCAGAAATTAATGATCATATTGTAAAACATGGTGATGGTGTAAAAGTTATTGCACTTTGGGTTGATGATGCACGAAAAGCATACGAAGAAACAACTAAAAGAGGGGCGAAATCTTATTTAGAGCCTGTTGTAGAAACAGATGAAGATGGAGAAGTAGTAAGAGCAGGAATTTATACTTATGGGGAGACAATTCACATGTTTATTGAACGTAAAAACTATAAAGGTGCATTTTTACCAGGTTTTGTAAAATGGGAATCAGATTATAATCCAGAAGATTGTGGTTTGAAATTTATTGACCACATGGTTGGCAATGTAGGTTGGGGAGAAATGAATACATGGGTAAAGTGGTACGAAGATGTTATGGGGTTTGAAAATTTTCTTTCATTTGATGACACTCAAATTCATACAGAATACTCAGCGTTAATGAGTAAAGTAATGAGTAATGGAAATGGAAGAATTAAATTTCCGATTAATGAACCAGCAAAAGCTGCAAAAAAATCACAAATAGAAGAATATTTAGACTTTTATGAAGGATCTGGAGTTCAGCACATTGCAGTTGCAACAAATGATATTATTGATACTGTTTCGAAATTACGATCAAGAGGAGTAGAATTTTTAAGTACTCCTCCTGATGAATATTATAAGTCTGTTCCTTTAAGATTGGAAAAGCATAATCATAAATTAGCTGAAGATATTGAGAAATTGAAAAGCTTAGGAATTATGATAGATGCTGATGAAGAAGGATATTTATTGCAAATATTCACAAAGCCACTAGAAGATAGACCAACTTTGTTTTTTGAAATAATTCAAAGAATGGGAGCAAGAGGATTTGGTGCGGGTAACTTTAAAGCACTTTTTGAATCTATAGAAAGAGAACAAGAGAAGAGAGGTACTTTATAATAAAATTAAAATCGGAGTTTGTAGCTCCGATTTTTTTATATCTTTATACCAACAAATTTTTATTATTATGAGTAAAAATAAAATGATAGCCTTAGGAATATTTGCTTTTTTAGTACTACTTCCTTTTCAAACAGCATACATTGAATTTACTGTTGAATCCCAATTGTTGCAAGTTTTGACAATGGCTGTTGTGATTATAGGAGGAATAGCAGGGATTATTTTGTTTAATAAAGGAGAATCCTCCCATTAAAGATTGTGAGAAGTAACTTTTAAAAATTACTTCTTGTTAGATGGTTTTTTCTTCTTACCACCAAATCGTCTTACTTTATAGGTAAAGCTTAGCATCACATACCTACTTAGGGTAGTAATTCTTTCATCTTCAATATAGTTCAGTTGGGTTGTWCKATTTATKCCWAYATTTTGATTWAAGATRTCATAAACAGMTAATTTTAAYAATCCACTTTTTCCTTTTAAGAAYCKTTTAGAAATATRRGCTYTCCAWATWGGAATRKCAGGATTATCTGCAAATTGRTCWCCAGAATATTGAGTRTAWTCTAYWTGAGWRCTAAATGTCCATGTTTTTAAAAAATCAATAAATAGAACAGCATAATATCCAGTTGTTAAATACTCTTGATTAAAACTACTGCTAATTGAATAATCTGTTGTATTGTGATTGATTTTAGTCCCAACCTTAATGTCAACAATATCTTTACCTCTGTTTTCTACACTAAAATCAATTCCATTGTTATACATGTTAACATCATTTGCATCGGAATTTATAAACAATATACTCTTATTGTAGGAAGAGTTTATTCTAATGTTTATTTTACTGCCTAAAGGTCTAATAGGAGATCCAAAATAAATATATGCTGAAGCTGAGTAATCGTTATCTACATTAATAGGGGTTGTGGTTTGTATAAATTGATTATTTATGGTTTGTGATTCGGTAATTTTATTTTTAGTGTAAGTTCCACTAAGCATTCCAAAAATATTTACAAAAGAAAAACGATTAAATGACATTAGTCTTAGCCTTACATTATGCCTATATTCTGAAGTTAAATTTGGATTACCCTGATAAATAAATAATGGATTACTATTATCAATAGTAGGTTGTAGTTGTTCTAAAGAAGGCTCTTGAACATTAGTAGTGTAGTTAAATCTTAAACGGGTTGATGATGAAAAACTATAGTTCCATTTTAAACGAGGTAAAACATTCCAATTAACTCTAGTGGTATCAAAATTATTATTGATTATTTCTCCATCTAGAGATGATCTTTGAACAGCAGTTCCAATAGTTAATTTGGATTTATTAGTGTTAAATTTCGTGTTAAATTTATAATTATCGTAAACGAAATTATTGTTGAAAGCCAAACTTAAATTACTATTAAACACTTCTGTATTAGAGAATGGAACATCAAAAAAATCCTTAATATATTCATTGTTATAATTACTTCTTTGGTAACTTAATTCTAAATATTTCCCTTTTCCTACTGGTTCAGTATAACTTAATTTTCCGGAGTAGTTAAACTGTTTATTGAATTCATTTTGAATTTGATTAATGTTAGAAGAAATGACACCTCCAAAGCCATCTGAGAAAGTGTTTTGAGACTGAATAAGGYATTTTTTTTCGTTATCCGAAGTTCCATAAGATGCATTAGCAACCAAAGACCTTCCTTTCTTTTGAAACCGTTTACCATAAGTTATTTTTCCATCTCCAGAAATATTATTACCAGTAGATTCATTTGTACTGGCACTAGAGTTTAAAAAAACACCATTTACATCATTACTTTGGCTTGTTGAATTAGAAAAAATACTACCCTCACTGTAATCAAGGTTAACTCTGATTTTTAAATCCTGTGTAGTGTCTATTTTTTGGTCATATTTAATTCTGAAAGCATGGTTCCTGCTAAATTGATTTTCATCATTATTCTCAATGGAGTTAAAATCACTAGAATCTGAAATATACTGTCTTTCGGCTATTCTATTAATATCTTTACTAAGTTCGGTATAAAAATAGCTAGTCGAGAAATTGATTTTAGGTGTAATGTCTTTATTCCAGTTAACACCCCCTGCAGCAGTAGTAGTAAAACCATCGTTTGCATTTCCTCCAGAAGGCACTCCTGAAGAACTACCACCACCAAACATATTACCACTACTAACGCCAGAAAAATTAATCCTATCTTGATAGGAAAATCCTTGCTCATTGGTGTTATTGTACATTCCTAAAACTGATAACTGCATATCATTTTTAAACTTATTAATGTTGAGTTTGTTGTTGAACATCCCCTCATCATCATTTATATCTCCTGTGCCTTTTGCTGTAATTCCACCGCCAGCAGTAATATTTCCGAACACACCTTTTTTACGATCTTTTTTTATTTTAAGGTTAATGGTTTTTGTACGATCTCCATCATCAATTCCAGTCATTTTAGAAGCATCAGAAAAATCATCATAAACTTGCACAGACTTAACCATGTCTGCAGGTAAATTTTCTGTTGCTGTTTTAGTATCATCACCAAAAAACTCCTTCCCATCAATCAATACTCTTTGAACCGTTTCACCCTGTGCTTTAATAGTCCCATCGCCTTCTACCTCTACACCGGGTAACTTCCTTAAAAGTGCAGCAACATTGTCTTCTGGTTGTGTTTTAAAAGCAGCAGCATTAAATTCAACAGTATCACCATTAATAACAACTGGAATTATTTCTTCAACTACATTTAAGGTTTGTAATAAAGCTTGCTTTACTTTTAATTTTAAGTTCCCCAAGTCAATACTTTTTTCATCTTTAGTTAGTGTAATTTCTTTATAATAGCTCTGATATCCAATAAATGATATTTGTAAAATATATTTACCAGCTTTTGCTCCTTTGATAGAAAAATTACCTGTAGAATTAGTAGTACTAAATTTATAAAAAGATGAATCTGAAGGATTTAGAAGCATCACTGTAGATCCTGGCATTGTTTCGCCAGATTTTTTATCGGAAATTTTACCAGTAACATTTATGTTTTGAGTAAAAGCAGAACCAATGAATCCGAAAAGGATAATCAGTAGGAGATATTTGAAGGTATTATTCATATTAATGCCTTCCGCCTCCTCGACCACCCCAAGAACCATTTTTTCTCATTTCCTCCATTTTTCTTTTCACAATCTTATTGTATTCTTCTCGAGTTACAACTTTTCCAACTGTTGGCTCAGATAATTCTGAAGAATCAATTTCTTTAAAATCAATAACAATAGCAGTTAATGTCTTTTTATTTTTTTTAGAAGTTAATTCTAAAATCATTCCTGGCAATTGACCATATTTCTCAGGGCCAATAGCTACAGGAATTTCTGTTGTAAACCAAGCTTCCAATGTTTCTGTAGAATCTTTGTAAGTGGCTTTTAAACATGGGTAACTCATAATGATTTTCATGTCTCCAGTCATTTTCCATGTTATTTTATCAGGCTCCCCTTTAATTAAGAAGGTTTTCCCCATAAAATCTTGTTGTTCAACAAAAGCATTAGATTCAGAATTTATATAAGTTTGGTTGTTGGCATTAGAATACCTTCGAGCCATTCTTTTTACCATATTTTTCTCATTAGGATCTTCTTCTTCTTTAATATTAACATACATAGATGCTTTTTCATTAAAGACTAATTGTTTTTTAAATGTCATTGATTCAGGCACCATCTCAGCCCATTGTGCCCAACCTTGCTCTTCAGCTTTTTGCATATCAGGCTTAGTATTAATTACTTCGCTGTAAGTTATTTTACCTGAAGTGGTTTGTGCGTGAACCCCTAAGGTGATTATTATAATTAAAATTGATAATATATTTTTCATAATTAATACTTTATTGTATGATAAAGTTAATGTGTTATTATTCAAATAATTAACCATTTTACATAGATGGGTAGAATTAATGATAAATGGTTTTAAAGCCATTAGACCATGTATAAAGTAAAAGGTTTAAAAGCAACTTTAAGTAATAAAATATCGTTTAAACAACAAATGTTAAAACACCAGTACATACCAAATAAAACCGTCATTGCTTGTCATCCTGAGCTTGTCGAAGGATCTAATCCGCAATTTCATTTTACTTATTGCGGTTTTTCTCCTTACCATACAATGCGTAAACGCCCAATACTTTAACAATCGTTATCCAGTAGTCGATGGTTGGGGAGGAGGAGGCTTTGATGCTGGGTCTGGTTGTGTAGATTCCGAAATAAATTCGGAATGACGAAAATTAGGTTATTGGTTCAAAAAAAATTTATTTGTATCACATTGAAATTACTGGTGAAACAGTATTGATCCGTAAACTAATTAAAATGAAATAACCCTAATTACCGTCATTGCGAGAGAAGCATAGCACGCCAATCGAAAGCTTGGGCAGCAATCTCATTCTAAAAGAAAGATTGCTTCAGTTACTTTGGCTTTGCTCAGCACAAACGCTGCTTCGAGGATAGTTCGTTTTAAGAAATTCTTTGTTAAGGCCAACGAGGGGTATCTTCATCGCCCCACAAAACTCCCCATTGTATCTCGGAAAGCTTACCGTCTTCAAACCAAAGATTAAGGCTGGCATTTACAAAGCTTATTAACTTTTGGCTAGAGGTTTCATCTGATAAATCATCCAATTCATTTTCTCCAAAATTTTCATTTTCGAGTAACTGAAGCACTTCATCTATTTCTTTACCTATAAGTTTGTTTTCGTTAAATGTACATTCAGGAGAACTAATAGAAATAGTAGTAAGTTTCCAATTATCTTCTTCATCAAAAGAAACAGAAAACTCGTATTCATCATAATGCCATGCTTCTGTTAGGTAGCCATCATCTTCTCCTGATGCATTGTAAGTGTCAATTTCATTAGGTTCACCAATGAGATATCTTAGCTTCTCTTTGGTGCATCCAAATTGAATATCTCCTAATCCACTTCCAATTTTTATATTACTTACGTTAACTTTCATACTCTTACTTAATACCTAGTTTCTTCTTAATGTTTGATGGGATAGCATCTTTATGAATCATTATGTTCATAGTTTTGTATTGAACATAAGGAAATGAGGCATAAAAATAACCATCACAGTCATTATGCTCAAGACCCCAGGAGTTTTTTACAATAAAATATTTTGTTCCTTTTTGATCCTTAACAATACCGGTAACATGCATTCCGTGATCATCAGTGGTTGTTTGATTATCAAAACCTTCTTGTCTAAGTTTTTGTGTAATTTCTAACTCTTTAACAGGCTCATCAAAACAATCTGCTATTTTTTCTGCACCGGCATCATTAAAGTTTTTACTGTCTTTACCTTTTGTTTTTATAGTTTCTTCATCTTCAGGTACAATTGCTAATCCATTTTTAAAAGAAAATCCTTTTTCAGAAACATCAGCACCCCAAGCAAATGTATATCCATTTTTAACAGATTCTTCCATTACTGTCATAAATTCATCTAATGGTAAATTGTAAGATGATTTTAAAGCCCAGTTATCAGGTATCTCTAAAACAAAAGAAGAGTAGAAGTTGTGGTGAGTGTACGAAGTTAATGAAACGTAATTACTCATGTCTAATCCTAAATGCTTAGAAAATGATTTTGGTGTATATTCTTTTCCTTCATATTTAAATTTAAAGTCTTCAGTATTTTTTGGAATATCTCCTAAATAAGCATCAACAACAGCCATGTAAGCTTTCTTCCAGTTTGGAGTCAATTTTTTTCCTTGTGGTTTTTTTTCTAACACTTTAACCATTGCAGTAAGCATACCATTCATTTCACTATGATTGTGCTCTTCTGTCCCATATTCTAAACCTCCATAAACTTCATTTGGCACAATGCCATACCTTTCTATAACCCAAGGTATATCATGGAAAGCACCACCAGCACCAAAATTGAAATTACCGTACATTCTTAAATAGTTTTCTGCTTTCCCTAAATAAGCATTTCTAACAATATACATAGCTGATAACTCAACCTTTCCTTTCCCAGCTCTTATTATTTCTGATTCAAAAAATGAAAGAGAAGAAAAGCTCCAACAAGTACCGGTTTTATTTTGATTTTTAATTTTAGTTGTTTCATTGTCAACTATCAAATCAAAATAGTAATGACCATCCTTCTTGTTTTTTATAGTGTCGTTAACTATCTTGTCTTTTGGGACAGAAATATTAGCCTTATCTTTATTTTGAGCTTGGCATATTAAAATAGAAAAGATGATAGATAATGTTAGTGTCAATTTTTTCATGGTATTTTTTTTTAAATAAAGCGTTAAAAGTATAAAAAAAATGAAAATAAAATTTAGAGCGCTTTTTTCCAGCACCTTTTTCTTTTGTGTTGTATGTTTTCATAGTTTTTCCAATTCTGAATAACTTTCTGATTGGTCTCAAAAATTCCTGTAGTTTCCATTTCGGTTACCCCATATTTTTCCATTACCTTATGCAGTTCATAAAACAATATTGCTGTTACTCCTTTTGCTTGATATTTTGGCAATATTCCGGTTAACATTAGGTCAATAACCTTGGGATGTTTTAATGCTTTGTTAAGGTGGTACCATCCGAAAGGAAATAAACTTCCATTGGCTTTTTGTAATCCTTCAGAGAGTGATGGCAACCCAACAATAAATGCGACTAACTTTTCTTCATTATCAAATACTAATTTAACAAATTCAGGATTAAGCAGCATTAGATAACGCTTGATGTAGTACTTAATCATTTCTTCATCTAAATGAAC
This sequence comes from Flavobacteriales bacterium, assembly GCA_002402165.1. Taxonomy (GTDB): domain Bacteria; phylum Bacteroidota; class Bacteroidia; order Flavobacteriales_E; family Vicingaceae. The sequence goes on along the minus strand of NVVI01000012.1, from coordinate 53,972 downwards.
TACGCTAAATAAATCTTTAAATGATTCATTTAATATTTCGAATAATTGGTTTCCATACGCTTGTAATTCTGAAGATTTGGTAAAACTTTTTACAGTTAGCTGACTTCTTTTGGTTACGATTTCAGCTCCTCTCTTTGCTTTTTCAGGGATTCCTTCTAGGAATAATCGAAATTCTATCCAATCAACTTCTTTTTCATAACCTAATCTTACCAAATGATCTTTGTAGTAGGAGTGATGGTATTCTGAAGCTGCAGAGGGTAGGTGCTCAAATCCTTCAACTAGCATTCCTTGATGATCAAGGTTTGTAAATCCAAGAGGGCCTTGAATTTGAGTCATTCCTTGTTCTTTTAACCATTTTTCTGAAGTAGCAAATAATGCTTTAGAAACTTCATTATCATCAATAAATTCAGTTCGACTAAAGCGACCAATCTTAGTGTTGGTTTTTTCGTTGTACATGTTATTGATGATGCCACCAATTCTTCCTACACATTTCCCATCTTTATATGCTGTCCAGAATTTTGCTTTGCAAAATCGATAAGCAGGGTTGAACTCAGACTGTAGAGCTTTGATTTCGTCTTTTTTAAGGGGAGGAACCCAATAGCTGTTTCCTTTGTAAATATTAAACTGCACATCTACAAAATCTTTAAATCCTGTTCTGTCTTTTACCTCTTTAATTTCAATTGCCATGTTCTAGAAATTATTTAGCTACTTTTTTCAGGTTATTATCGATAACCAAGAAGTCAATTAGTTTTTCGAATCGTTTTAATTCCTTAGGGCCTCCAACTCGATCTAGTATCTTTTTTTTCTGTCCTTTATAAACAACATAAAGGTGAGTAGAGGGGATGTCAGTAATTTGAGAATCATATTTATCTTCGAGCTCAAATAAGTTTATAATTTCTATTTGAGATTTAATTTCTAATAATTGTTTTTGAGATAGTTTCTTAGTGTGTTTACCTTCTTTCTCAGCAAATGTAAATCCTTCATAAATTACGTTGCCAGTATTAAAAATGGTTATCTTATAACTTGGGCATTTGCCAAAACAAGGGGTTCTTTCCATTGTTAAAAAAATACTTTCTTTAACAGGGTTTGAATGATTTTGAATAGTTGGTTCGTTAAGAGTTAGAGAGCTAAATATTAAAAATGAAATAATGGCGTTCATAATGTGCTATTTTTTTTTACGTTGATTTTGCATGGATTGAGCTTCTTTCATTCTTTTTTCAAGCTTAGCGGCAAAACCTGATTTCTTTTTCTTTTTAGTTTTATTAGCTTGTATTTTTGCTCTGAGCTTATCTTCATCAACTATCCATGTTTTAATTGCATATTGTTGCCCAATTGTAATAACGTTTGCTATTAAATAGTATAAACTTAATCCAGCAGCATAGCTATTAAAAAAGAATAGCATCATTACAGGCATTAAATAAGTCATCATTTTCATTTGACTTGCCATTGCGCCACCAGCATCTCCACCCATTCCAGCGGTCATTTGGCTATTTGATTTTGTGTAAAAAATCATAGAAATGGCCATTAATAGTGTAAATAAACTAATATGATCGCCATACATAGGAATGTTAAAACCTAAATCATAAATAGAATCATAAGTAGATAAGTCTTCTGCCCACAAAAAACTTTTCTGACGTAAATCAAATGTTGCGGGGAAAAACCTGAATAATGCAAAGAGGATAGGCATTTGTATTAGCATAGGGATACATCCGGCTAAAGGGTTAACTCCTGTCTGCCTATATAAAGCCATTGTAGCCTGTTGTTTTTTAACCTTATCTTTCCCATGTTTTTCTGTGATTTCTGCAATTTCTGGCTTTAAAGCTTTCATTTTAGCACTACTAACGTAAGTTTTCCATGTAATAGGGAAGAGAATCATTTTAATGATAAGAGTTAGTAGCAATATGATAATACCAATTGACATGTTGAACCCATTTAACCAAACAAAAACGGGCCTAATTAAAACCATATTTACCCAGCCAAAAATTCCCCAGCCATAATCTAAGCTTTCTTCTAGCCCAATATCAAGGACATTTAAATCGTCATATCGATTAGGACCAAAATAGTATTGCATGGCAAATGATTCATTGTTCTCTCCATTATAAGGAATGGTAATGTTGGCTGTCATTCCTTGAATATAATTGTTAGACATTCCTTCTGGAATTTCAATGGTTTCGATGTCAGAATCAGAATCAAATGGCTGTTCTATGGCAATTAGTGTTGAATTGAAATACTGTTGTTTAAACATTATCCAATCAACACTCGCTTCCATGTTGTTTTTTTCATATTTAGTTTCAAAAATATAATCTATATCTCCATTATTATATTTATAATAAATAGTACTTTTTTGTTGTTGATTTGGTATTGTTTTTTCTTGATTAGGTGCAAACATGCTCCAGTTTACATAGTACGGAAAACCTTTAGAGATTACATCATTAAAACCAACTGACTTTATTTCATAATCTAATAAGTACGAATTCCCAGAAAGTGTGTATTTATATTCTAAGTATTTATCTTTAGAACCATAAAAAAGTTTAAAAGAAAAGCTTTTGCTATTGCCTCCTTCAACATTAAAAGATTGATTTTCAGTTTCAAAGAATAGATTTTCTGTATTTACAACTCGAGTTCCACCTAAACCATCATTAGTTGTAAGTTCAAGGTTGAAACGAGAAGAATCTTTATGAAATAAGTACAAAGGAAGAGAATCGTAGGTGTGGAATTCTTTTAACTCCACAGATGTAACTCTACCTCCTTGATTAGATATGGTAACTTTTATCTTTTCGTTTTCAATGACGTATGTTTTTTCTTCTCCAATTACTGAATGAGAAAACGCTCCATAATTAGCTAATGCGTGTGCATTTTCAGTAGAGTCTTGACTTTGGGAGAAAGCATTATCAATATTGTTTTCTGATAGAGTAGTGGAGCTATCAATAATAGCCTGATCTGTTTCAGTTATTTCTTTTTTATCTAACTGTTCTTGTTTCGCTTTTGTAAGTTTTTCCTGCTCAGCCTTTACTTTAATTTCTTCTTCAGAAGGCTTATTGAAAATACTAAATATCAATAGTATAGCTCCTATTAAAACCAATCCAATTATCGAGTTTTTGTCAAATCCTTTCACGCTCATTTTTACTATTATCTATAATTTACTATGTAGATTATTAATTGTTTGCGGTTTGCACACTTTCCTTTTTTGCTAAGATGCTTGCTTTAATAAAATTAACAAACAATGGGTGGGGGTTAATTACTGTGCTTTTATATTCTGGATGAAACTGAACTCCAACGAACCAAGGGTGATCTTCTATTTCTACGATTTCAACTAAATCCTTATCAGGATTAATTCCAGTTGCAATCATTCCAGCTTTTTCAAATTCTTCTTTATATTTATTATTAAACTCATATCTATGTCTATGCCTTTCAGAAATGTTAGTTTCATTATAAGCTGTAAATACTTTCGAGTTATTTAATATATTACAAGGGTACGCTCCTAAACGCATTGTCCCACCTTTTTCTGTAACAGAACGTTGTTCTTCCATCAAGTAAATTACTGGATTGGGTGTATTGACTTCCATTTCAGTAGAGTGTGCTTTAGAATAGCCTAGAACATTTCTAGCAAACTCAATTACGGCTCCTTGCATACCTAAACAAATTCCAAAGAATGGTACTTTGTGCTCTCTTGCGTATTTGATAGTTAAAATTTTACCTTCTATTCCTCTTTCGCCAAAACCAGGAGCAACAAGAATACCATCTAAATTTGATAAATTTTCTTTAACATTAGCATCAGTAATTGATTCTGAATGAATCCATTTAATCTCAACCTTGGTGTCATTACTCGCGCCAGCATGAATCATAGCTTCGGAAATTGATTTGTAAGAATCTTTTAAATCAATATACTTTCCAACTAAGCCAATTGAAATCTTATGTTTTGGGTTTTTAATCTTATACAAAACTTCATTCCATGCTTTTAGAATTGGTTCTTCTCCGTATGGTAATGAGAGTTTATCAAGAACCACTTTGTCTAAACCTTCTGCCTTCATTAAGTTTGGAACATCGTAAATAGTATCTGCATCTATTGCCTGAATTACAGCATTAGGGTCAATGTTACAGAATAAAGCTATTTTCTCTTTAATTCCTTCGGTTAAAACATGCTCTGTTCTTAAAGCTAAAATATCTGGTTGAACTCCAGATTCTAATAGTGCTTTAACTGAATGCTGTGTTGGTTTAGTTTTTAGTTCTCCAGATGCTGCTAAGTAAGGAACTAACGTTAAATGTAATACTATGCAACCGAAATTTGGTTCCCACTTTAGCTGTCGAACAGCTTCAACATAGGGTAATGACTCTATATCACCAACTGTGCCGCCTATTTCTGTGATAATAATATCGTATTTCCCTGTATTATCTAGTAGTTTAATCCTTCGTTTAATTTCGTCAGTAATGTGAGGGATAACTTGTACAGTTTTCCCTAAGTATGCACCTTTTCGTTCTTGATTAATTACATATTGGTAAATTCTACCAGTAGTCACATTATTTGCTTGAGAAGTAGATACATTTAAAAAACGTTCATAATGGCCTAAATCAAGGTCAGTTTCAGCACCATCATCTGTTACAAAACATTCGCCATGTTCATAAGGATTTAGCGTTCCAGGATCAACGTTGATGTAAGGATCAAGTTTTTGAATAGTAACAGAATATCCTCTTGCTTGTAAAAGTTTAGCTAAAGATGCAGCTATTATACCTTTTCCTAAAGRAGATGTTACTCCTCCCGTTACAAAAATGTACTTAGCTGGTGATGACATTTGTCTTATTTTTTTCAAAAATATCGAGCAAAGGTATAAATATTAATAGGTTTAAAAATGATTAGTTCGATAATATTTTTCAGAAAGACACAAAAAAAAGGAACGATATTTCATCGTTCCTTTTTATAAAAATATTAAATAAAGGAGATTACCTAAACAAGGTAATTGTTCCTTTAAATTGTGTTTGTTCTCCATCAGGAAGCGTAACGTCTAACACAAAAAAGTAAGTACCTTCTTTTAGATTATCACCATCCCAATCATTTTGATAATTTGTTTGCTCAAAAACTTGTAACCCCCATCTATTGAAAATTTCTAAATGATTTTCAAGTTTGTCCACATTAGAAAACTCTAATAAATCATTATCACCATCTCCATTTGGAGTAAATACATTTGGAATAATTATATCTCCGACAAAATAATCTAATGATGTAGTGTCTTTACATCCATAACTATTAGTAACGATAAGAATTATTGTGTAGGTATTTTCTATTTCATAAATATGTGTCGTGTTTTGATTGTTGTCATAAAGACCATCACCAAAATTCCAATTCCAGAAAATAGGGTTTCCAGACGAATTATCAGTAAATTCAATTTCCGCACCTGGGCTTCCGAAAAATTCTGGTGAAATTGTAAATGCTGCATTAGGTGTAGGATAAACATATATGTTTGTAGTAGCAGTATCGGTACATCCAAAATTATCAGTAACAACTAAAGTGATAGAATCTACAGTGTAAAATGTAGAAGGATTTGTATCACCGTTAGACCATTCGTAAGAACTAAAATTAGAAGGACTTGCGGATAATAACAAAGTAGAATCAGGACAAATACTATCAGCACCAAGAATTGTAACTTGGGGGTCTGATTGTGTTACAAGTTGAGAGCTTGTTCCTATACATCCATTGGTATCTATTACTGTTATAAAACTGGTACCACTACCAGCTATAATAGTGTTTGTAGTATCATTAGGGGAGATGCTCCATAAATAACTATCAAAACCAGTTTGCACCGTTAATGTAATACTATCATTTATGCAATAATGGAAAATGCCAGAAGGTGTTGAAATAATTGGAACTGGTAAAGGGTTTTCTGTAACAGTTATGGTATCTGAACTAATACCACAGCCACCTTGCCATGCAATAGTATAATAATTTCCTTGTTGAAATACACCAAGTACTTGTCCTGTGTCAATAACTGYTCCAYCCCAARSTAWWKRRTCATAWGGCAYTCCWCCAAAYCCRAKKCCAGCATCTATAAAAACAGTGTCACCAATACAATAAGAGGTGTCACTTATAWTAGGTTTTGGAACTAAACCTACAAATATTGTAATTGTATCAGTGTTGCTACATAGTATCGTTCCAGTACTGGTTAATAGGTATGTTGTTGTAGAATCAGGAAATACACCAGGATTATCGCAAGTTAGGCAGGTCAAATGGGTGAGATCTGTATCACCAGATAATACTGACCAAGTATAGATTAACCCTCCTGTTGCTAAGAGTTGAACAGTATCTAAAGCAGAAGCACAAATAAATTGATCCTCACCTGCGTAAGGTCTTTCATTAACCGTAATGTCATAAGTAAAGGTTGATATAGCACTTATAGGACATGCATCATCTTGGGCTTGAATGGCAAAAACATTTAATCCAAAATCTAATGATGTTGGCACCCAACAGAATGTTGCTATGGCATTTGGCGTACCATTACCAACTACAGTAAACGTAGCACCAGGAATTGCTGTAGCAACGTTAGATGTTATAGTAATATTATCTCCGTCTGGATCACTAAAATTAACTTCAAAACAAAGGGAATCATCAGGACACATTATAATAGAGTTTGAATCAACCTGTGTAACAAATGGCCCTTGAACAGTAATTACCATTCCACCAACTTGACCACAKSYWGGRGCAACACCTCCTGCAATTGGAGAYTGRTTAGTACAACTACCGTCAACTACTACTTGCATTTCTCTAATTTGAGTTCCGATAAGAATATTGTTTCGGAATTCTTGAACTAAAACAGAAACTACAGAAACTTGTGCTTGAGAAGGTGTAAAACACATTTCTCCAGTTTCTTGATCTAAATTCATTCCAGCAGTAGTTAGCATTGGCTCTAATAAAGTGTATCCAGCTGTAAAAGACATTGGTGTTCCTGGAGGGCCTGGTGTTGTATAAGGGTTGCTAAAAGAATAGTACAATGAATCTCCGTCAGCATCTGAAGCACCATGATTAAAAATCATTAGTTGATTTGCACAGAGGTAAGGTGTTGGAATGGTTAAATATTGAGGAGAATTATTTTGTGCACCAACAACATTATTCAAGGTAGTCATAATAAATATGTTGGAAGAATTAGGGTTAACTAAATTAGTAATAGCAGGGTTTCTGTTTCCACTACTCCAATAAATTTGCCAATCAACACAAGGAATCATAGTAACGGTTTGCCTATAAACAAACATCTCTGTTCCTGGTAAACTTCCTGTACCACATGTTGAAGATCCTATACTTGTTGGGCAAAGCTGTGATACTTCTATTGTTTGTATAAGTGGGAAATTAACATTAAGAGTAGCAACACATGAAGACGCAAACGAAACATTAAATGAATTACCTAGGTTGGCACCCGAACAATCCCTATAGACTTTTAATGTAACTTCATAGGTGTCACCAGCTACATGAGTGTAAGTAATTTCTCCTCCCATAAGGTGGGTGGCACTTGCATTAGTAAAGCTAATTAGAGTAATTATAGCTGCTATTATTAATTTCTTCATAATAAAAGTTAAGTTTTTTTGAGAAGATGTAAAAATAGATTAAAAGGTTGCATTACCTAAATTTATTTATAAAATATATACCAACAAACGTTATTATTACACTAATTATATGAAAAATGTTAATTTTTTCTCCATCCAGTAATCCCCAAAAAATAGCAACAATTGGAATTAAATAAGTTACGCTTGTAGCAAATAACGTGGATGTTTTTTTTATAAGCATGTTAAACAAAATAATTGCTAGGACAGTGCCTAAAACTGATAAAATTACAATGTAGAATAATGCAGTATTTGAAAAGGGGTTGTTTAAACTAATCTCAATAAAATCGGTAGTAAATAAGTAAATGATTGTAAAAGGACCAATGCTGATAAATGATAATGATGTTATGAGTAAAGAGTTTATTTCTTTCAAATGTGCTTTTATTACGTTCACAGAAAGTGCATAACAGAATGTAGCAACAACTATTAGGAAAATGTAAAAAATGTTTGATTTTTCGAAATTTAATCCATTTGAAAATATTAATCCTGCTGCACCTAATAGGCCAATAGAAATGCCAATTATTTGTGATTTTAATGGACGAGTGTTAAACAGAATAACGCCTATCATTAGTGCGAAAATTGGCGTTAATGAATTAAGCATTCCGCTCAAAGAGCTAGCGACTTGAGTTTGGGCTAAAGTAAACAGGAAAGCAGGGATTCCGTTTCCAATTACTCCTGTAAAGATTAAGTATTTCCAATATTTTATTTCAATATTTTTAAATGATGTAATAGCAAAAGGAACCAATACGACAAAAGCTATACTTAATCTTAAAGCAGCAACGATACTATGAGAATAAACTTCTAAGCCTTTTTTCATTAAAATAAAAGAACTACCCCAAATAAAAGCAAGAAATAAAAGAATTACCCATTGCCATAATTTTTTATTTAAATCAAAAAACTTCATAGTTTAATAAGGATACAAATGTAATTACATTTCTATTAGATTAATTCTTAATTTCGTGGTGTAATTAAATCATTACACATTATGAAAACAATTAATAAGATATTCACATTACTGTTTATAGTTACAATTATATTTTCTTGCGGAAACGATGAACAACAAACTGAAGAAGAAGTTTCTACTAAAAATTTAACCATTGCAAATTACGCTATAGAAGGGATGGTTTGTGCAATGGGTTGTGCTGGAACAATTGAGAAAGAAGTAGATGGAATGGCTGGAGTTATTGTTTCTGATGTAGATTATGAAGCTGGAAAAGCACATTTTGAATTTGATGAATCCATAGTTTCTGAAAAAGAAATTATAGCTAAGATTGAAGAAATTGCAAATGGGCAGTATAAAGTACTCGAATGGGTTGAGAACGGAAATTATATAGAAGATGAAGAAGAATCAGAAGGAAATGATGAGAGTGTAACAGAAGTTAGTTTACCAAGTTTTGAAGTTCCTAACTTGTTTACTTTGTTAATGGATCAAATTTAAATTTAAAGTTGAATACTAAAATAAAGCGTCTTCCTTTGGTTGACGCTTTTTTTTGAATTAAAATGCTAAAAGACAATCCAAATAAACCTGTTATTATATGGCTTTTAACAGGTTGTGTTTTAATCTTTTTAATGGTAGTTATTGGTGGAATAACTAGATTAACAAATTCTGGTTTATCTATGGTAGATTGGAAATTAATTATGGGCATGGTTCCTCCTATGAATGAGCAAGATTGGATAGAAACCTTTAATAAGTACAAAAAATTTCCAGAATACCAAGAAGTAAATTTCATGTTTACACTCGAAGAATTTAAAGCTATTTTCTTTTGGGAGTACCTTCATCGTTTAATAGGGAGAATTATAGGGATTATATTTATTGTTCCTTTCTTCTACTTTCTTATCAAAAAGAAAATAAAAGAAAAGTTATTGAAACAAAGTCTTATTATACTAGGAATGGGAGGTTTTCAAGGGTTTTTAGGTTGGTGGATGGTGAAGAGTGGGTTAGTAAATGATCCAGATGTGAGTCATTATAGATTGGCAATTCATTTAATAGCAGCATTCTTAACTTTTGCTTATACATTTTGGGTAGCATTAAATCTAATTTATTACAAAGAAGAAAGACCAAATGTTCCCTTTATGAGAAACGGGGTGGCTATTTTATTTGTAGTTACCATTTTACAAATAATTTATGGAGCTTTTGTGGCAGGATTAAATGCTGGGTTTACTATGAATACTTGGCCAAAAATGGGAAATGTATGGATTGCAGAAACAGTTACTGCAATGGAACCATTTTGGACTAATTTTGTTGATGGAATAGGAGGGGTTCAATTTATTCACCGTTATTTGGCTTATGTGGTGGTTGGATTGGTATTATTTTTATTGTTTAAAAGCGCCAAATACGAACTAAATAAAATTCAATCAAAATCTTTAATTGCTTTATTAGTAATCGTTTTTGCTCAATTTTTATTGGGAATATTTACGCTAATTTATGCTGTGCCAGTTTGGTTAGGAGTAACACACCAAGTGGGAGCATTTTTACTGTTGGGAGCTATTGTGTATGCGATGAGTAGTTTTAGGGAAGAGTAGTTTTTTGTTAATTGTTCTTCCAAACTTCTTCAATTGGAATTAATCTATAAAAATTCATACTTTCTCCTTTCATTGTTTTAAGTGACTCACTGTAAGGGTCATCTGGAAGTTCACCACCTTCGTCAAAAATAGGGCCATTTGTAATGTAATGATATTCCTTTTTATTACCTCTTAAAGGAATTCCATATGAGAATATGGTTTTTCCATTTTTGGAGTATAAAGAGTCAATTTGCTTCATAATCCATCCACCTCCATCCACATTGGATTTTGCTCTTAAAGAGAAGTGGGTCTCGTGGTTTATCAAGTAAACATTTTCGTAGATTTCTTTTTCATCTTCACCACACCCAACAGCAGTAATCAAAATGGTTAGTATGGTTAGGAGTTTTCTCACTTCCACTCAAAAGTTTCAAAGATGTGTTCAATGTCTTCTTTTATAAAACTCAATACAGGTTGTATAGAATCTTGGTTGGGTATATTGTTAAAATATAAAGAACCTCTTATGAAGTGATTGGTGCTATCAGTTAAATGAAACTGGTAAGCAGAAGCAGCATTTCCTTCTATGCTATAAATTAAGCCATAAACCTTTTTATCTGGGAAGCTGATAATTTGCTGTTCAATGTTATGCGCTTTAACAGTATGTTTAAACGCTAAAGATCTTGAATCTTCTAAATATTCCCTAAGATTTTTCTCTACAGGCTTGTAACTCATGTAAATAGATGCATTAAGATTGTTAAATACAATATCAAACCAACATAATTTATTGGGATTATTAATGTTCGGTATGGTGGAGGTGTAGTTTGGTATTTCAAATACAAAAGGACAATCTTTGATTAACGGATGATATTCTTTTTTTGGTAAATCTATTCTAAAATAACCTTTAGGTTTTGGGGTAAATGTATCATTTCCACAGCTAATAAGAAATATTGATATTGCTATAAAGGAGAAGAGCTTATTCTTCATAAGTGTCTGTATTTCTAATTATTTTAATTCTTTTTATCCTTCTTTTATCAGCAGCTTCTATAATAAAAGTAAAGTTTTTGTGATTTATTTCTTCATTTTTCTGAGGTATTTTTCCAGCAATTTCTATAACCAAACCAGCTAATGTGTCAGCATCATTTTTTACTTCATCGAAAATAGAATCATCTTGTAAATCAATAATTTTAAATAAATCTTTAAGCCCAGTTTTTCCTTCAAAAACATAAGTATTGTCATTAAGTTTAGAGTATGTTGTCTCATCGGTATCAAACTCATCAATTATTTCGCCAACAATTTCTTCCAATACATCTTCAAGCGTTATAATTCCAGAAGTCCCTCCATATTCATCAACAACAATTGCTAAATGAATTTTTTTGTCTTGAAATTCTTTTAACAAATCATCTAACTTCTTGTTCTCAGGCACAAAGAAAGGGTTACTAATTAAACTATTCCAATCGAAACCATCATTCTTTTCTATATGAGTTAATAAATCTTTTATGTAGAGTAGTCCAATAATTTTATCGAACGATTCTTCATAAATAGGAATTCTAGAATGACCACATTCTAAAATTATGGGTATAACATCTTTAAATTTAGTGTTTTTTTCTATTGAAATTACATCAACCCTTGCTTTCATTATCTGTTTAACGCTAGTTTCTCCAAATTTCACAATTCCTTTAAGAATGCTATGTTCATCTTTGTTCTTTTGAATACCCTCTGTTAAATCAAGAGCGTGAGACAGTTCTTCTATGGTAACATCCAATCCTTTTTTCTTAATGCGTTTGTCAATTATTCCTGTAGAATGTATGAGTAATGTACTTATGGGTTTTAAAAAGCTTTTAAGCAGTGTTATTGGCTTTGACATTTTTTCAGCAAGACTTAAAGCATGTTTGGTAGCGTAAACTTTAGGGATAACTTCTCCAAATAATAGGATTACGAAAGTAATTCCTACTACTTGTATAATAAAGTTTAGCCAATTTGGAATTGATGAAAAATTTAAGGCATTATTTATAGTGTAGGTCGATAAAATGATAATAGCAACATTGATGAAATTATTTGCTATTAAAATTGTGGCCAATAATTTTTTTGGTGAAGCTAAGAGTTTATTTACACGCTGATGAGCTTTTGTGCCAGAGGATGAAAGCGTATCTTTTTCAGCAGGATTAAGTGAGAAAAAAGCAACCTCTGAGCCTGAAATCAAACCAGAAAATAAAAGAAGCATCAATAAAACTCCTAAAGAGATTAGTATTTCTAGAGAGAATGGTCTGAAAAAATCAGCTAATAAAATTAATGTAGGATAAGGTTCGGGATCCAATTTTTTGTATTAAAAGTTTTAATTAAAAAGGCAAATCATCGACTTCATTACTTGAGTTGTCAAGATCAGGAGCAGAAGGAGTTTTTTCTTCTGCTGGATTCGAAGGTGTTGTTTCAACTGAAGATGGAGAAGTGTTTTGGCTTATGTTATTATTGCTATCATCTTTTCTTCCAAGCATTTGTAAGTTATCACAAACAATTTCTGTTGTATAGCGGTTGTTACCATCTTTATCTTGCCACTGGCGCGTTTTTAATTTACCTTCTATATAAACTTGAGACCCTTTTTTTAAATATTTCTCAGCAATTTCAGCTAAACCTCTCCAAAGAACAATATTATGCCATTCTGTAGTTGTCTTTTTTTCGCCAGAGTTTCGGTCTTTGTATGTTTCTGATGTCGCAATTGGGAAATTTGCAACTGCTGTGCCTCCTTCTAAATATCTTACTTCTGGGTCTTTCCCTAAATTTCCCACTAAAATTACTTTGTTTATTCCTGCCATTTGTATGTTTAATTATTTCATACCAAATATATGAAATTATAGAATGGTTTTTAGATAATTTTCTATCAATTTAGGAACAGGATAATTGTTGATTTCTTTTAGAGAAATATTTTCATAATTATCGGCTATTTTTTTTCTGTTTTTGATTGATGCTAACCAAAATATTGCGTAAATTTTTTGATGACTAAGAATATGTTTGTACTCAATGGATTTGCTTTTTAAAACTAAATCAAAGTCATTAAATATTTCTTTAATCTCCTCAAAAGAAGATAGAGCCTTATTTGTTTCGTATAAGGGGAAATCATATAATCCTACCCAAATATCTTTTTTCATTCTTTTGTTTAAATAGATTTCCTCATTATTTATTATCACTAGATAATTAAAATACCTATTTCGTTGTTTAATTTTCTTTTCTTTTTTTGGGAGAATTGAAATCATATCATTCTTTAGAGCAAAACATTCTAACCGAAAGGGACAATCTTCACAAGTAGGTTTTTTTGGAGCGCATTGTAGTGCTCCAAATTCCATAATGGCTTGGTTATATGTCGCTGGATTTTTAGTGTCAATTAATTCTTCAGCTAATTTTTTGAACACTTTTTTTCCTTTGGTAGAGTCTATAGCATTTTCGATACCAAATATTCGAGATAGAACTCTATAAACATTTCCGTCAATAACTGGATAAGAAAGATTGTAAGCAAAAGAGGAAATAGCTGCTGCTGTATATTCTCCTACTCCTTTTAAATTTAAGATATCTTCATATTTATTTGGGAAAACACCTCTATATTTTTTTGAAATAAGTTTTGCTGTAAAATGTAAATTTCTTGCTCTAGAGTAATAGCCAAGGCCTTGCCATAATTTAAGGATTTCTTTCTCAGGAGCATTTGCTAAAGAATCAATAGTTGGGTGATGCTCGATAAACTTATTGAAATAACTTAGTCCTTGGTCAACACGAGTTTGCTGTAAAATAATTTCTGATAACCAAATGCGATATGGGTCTGTAGAATCCCTCCACGGTAAATCACGCTTATTTTGATAGTACCAATTGATAAGTTTACTCGAAAACCCCATAAAACATTAATCTAATCGACAATAATAATATATTCGGCTAAAATTATAGAATGTTTTGCCGACTATTAATTAAAACTTGTATATTTGCCACCCTTAAAAGATAATTAATTGAAATATAAATAGTTAAAAAGGTATTTTATAATGACAAAGGCAGATATAGTAAACAAGATTTCAGGAAAAACGGGTATTGAAAAGCTAGCAGTGCAGGCTACCGTTGAGGAGTTTATGAAAACAGTTAGGAAATCACTAGAAGGCGGACAAAATGTTTACTTGAGAGGATTTGGAAGTTTTGTGGTTAAGAGAAGAGCACAAAAAACGGGGCGAAATATATCAAAAAATACAACTATTATTATTCCAGCACATAACATTCCATCTTTCAAACCATCTAAATCTTTTGTTGAGAAGGTAAAGAAAAATGTGAAGTAAGATATTAAAGAAAATAAAAACATTATTAAAACATAAATCAAGAAGATATGCCAAGYGGTAAGAAAAGAAAAAGACATAAAATGGCTACGCATAAGCGTAAAAAGAGATTAAGAAAAAACAGACACAAAAAGAAAAAATAATTTTTTCAACTATTAACTCCTATACAGTCTGTATAGGAGTTAATTTCTTTCATTACCTACTTTACAATATATTACCCAGTTATCTTCGGGGGATTTTCGTTTTGGTAAAAAAACCTTAAAAATGAGTGTAGAACTTGTTATTGATTCTTCATCAAAAGAGGTTACTATTGCCATCCTTAGAGACGGTAAGCTCGTTGAGCTACACAAGGAAAATAGCAATAATAACTTTTCGGTTGGAGACATATACCTCGGTAAAGTCAAAAAGATTATGCCAGGTTTAAATGCTGCTTTTGTTAACGTTGGTTACGAAAAAGATGCGTTTTTACATTACCTTGATTTAGGACCTAAGTTTAGATCTTTTGCTAAATACACTAAAGGTGTTGTTGGCGGCAAATTTAATAGACCAGATTTAGATTTCAAACTAGAGCCTGAAATTGAAAAATCAGGTAAAATAGAACAGACACTAAAGTCCAATCAAAACATTCTTGTTCAGATTGCTAAAGAGCCTATCTCCTCAAAAGGACCAAGATTGAGCTCTGAAATTTCTATAGCAGGGAGATATTTAGTGTTAGTACCATTTTCAGATAAAGTATCAGTATCTCAAAAAATAAAAAATAACAAAGAGAAAGAACGCTTAGTTCGACTGATAAAAAGCATTAGGCCTAAAGGATTTGGTGTTATTATTAGAACTGTGGCTCAAGACAAAAAGGTTGCTGATTTGCATGCAGATATGAATGATTTATCAGCACGGTGGACTTTATGTTATAAAAAACTTAGGAATGCTCATGCTCCAAAAAAAGTATTAGGGGAGTTGAATAGGACGTCATCTTTATTAAGAGATATTTTAAATAAAGATTTCACCAATATCCATATAAATGATGAAACACTTTTTAATGAAGTTAAAACATTACTTAGAGCTATTGCTCCTGACAAGGAAGATATTGTAAAATTGTTTAAAGGAAACGTTACTATTTTTGAAAACTTTGGAATTGATAAACAAATCAAATCTTCTTTTGGCAAGAATGTTACTCTAAAAACAGGAGTTTATTTAATTATTGAGCATACAGAAGCTCTTCACGTTATAGATGTGAATAGTGGGCAAAGAGGGAAGAAGAAAGATAAAACACAAGAAGAAAATGCGTTAGAAGTCAATCTCGAAGCAGCAGAAGAGGTTGCTCGTCAGTTGCGTTTACGTGATATGGGTGGAATTATTGTTGTCGATTTTATTGATTTAAGAGAAGCAAAAAACCGTAAACTACTTCATGAAAAAATGAAAGAGTTTATGAAGAATGATAGAGCAAAGCATAACATTTTGCCTCCAAGTAAATTTGGTTTAATTCAGATTACTCGTCAAAGAGTTCGTCCAGAAATGGATATTAAAACAGCTGAAAAATGCCCATGTTGTAATGGAGATGGAGAGGTTCATTCTACTATTTTATTGGTTGATGAAATTGAGAACAATCTTAGTTATTTAACTAAACAAAAGAAAAGCAATAAAATTAGAATTAATGCTCATCCTTATGTAGAAGCTTTTGTAAATAAGAAAACAGGATTTAACAAATCATTAAGAAAGGCTTGGCAGAAGAAATATAAAATTTCTTTAGAAGTATTCCCAACAACTTCAAATGGCTTGCTTGAGTATTCTTTTCTTGATACGAAAGGAGAAAAAATTAAATTATAATTTTGTGGATAATGATGTGATAGGTAATGCCTTGTTAGATTTCTATAACAAGAATTATACTACAGATATCATTGTTAAATCTTCTATCTCAGAAGATGATTTCATTCCAATTCCCTATTTATTCCGCTCACAAAAAGAACTTTCTGAGCTTGAGGGGAAAGCACTATCTCTTTGTAAAGGAAAAGTGCTTGACATAGGCGCAGGAAGTGGTTGTCATAGCGTAATACTCGAGGGGAAAGGAATAGGTGTAACAGCAATAGACACATCAAAAGGAGCTGTAGAAGTAATGCAAAAAAGAGTTTTAAAAGCTTTTAACATTAATTTTTATGATGTAACTGAGAAATACGATACGCTACTTTTTTTAATGAATGGAGTAGGGATTGCTAAAACTTTAGATGGTCTCCAAAAATTCCTTTTAAAGGCAAAATCACTTTTAAATAATGGTGGTCAAATTATATTAGATTCTTCAGACATATCTTATATGTTCAAAGAAGATGATGGTTCTATGCTAGTAGATTTAAATAGTGCCTACTACGGAGATGTAACTTATCAAATGGAGTATAAGGGAGTGAAAGCTAATAAGTTTAGCTGGTTGTTTGTCGATTTTGAAACACTTAAATCTGCCGCTGTTGATTTGGGTTTTAATGTTGAACTTATTTTTGAAGATAAGAATGCTCAATATTTAGCAAAACTTTCCATATAAAATTATTTCTGTCAACGATTAGACATTATTCTTTATAATTATTTTTTAAATTTGGGTTATAATTAATTTGATGAATAACTCTGCAACCATAATTGTTTTGGCTTGGCCTGATACAAAGGTAATCCAGGAAGGGAAATGGTATGATGAGCCTATGCGCTGGGTTAGTGCAATTACAGATGGTTATTATAAAGCAGGTCACTCAGCTTTTTTATTAATCAATAATAAAAGTGGGAGCATTGAATATTTTGATTTCGGGAGGTATCATACTCCAATAAAATATGGAAGAGTTAGAAGTAAACTAACCGACCCAGATATTGAAATTAAGCATAGAGCACTTATCAATAATGGTGTAATTACCAATTTAGAAGAGATTTTGTTAGAACGATTTAACAACAAATCTTGTCATGGGGAAGGAAGAATGACAGCTTCTATTGTTAAAAACATAGTTTATAATAAAGCTTACAATAAAGTAATGCAAATACAATCAAGAGAAGCTGTGCCGTATGGACCTTTTGAGTTTAGAGGAACAACTTGTTCTCGATTGGTCGCTCAAGTTGTTTTAAAATCGACTAAAAATTGGTTAACTAAGTTCATGATTATATTTCCTTACACTATTTCCGCAACACCGAGATCTAACAACAAAGTCCTGAACGATTGTTGTCATTTTTATGAGGTAAGTAATGGAGAGATAATCATGAGAAAAAGTAAGTTTTATGGTTTTAAGAAATTTTTTAAATCAAAAACAAAAGAAACTATCGTAATAAAAGTTTTAACAAATAATTTAACGGTAGAATTCATCTAAATTTATGCAGTCTAATATAGGAACAATACATTCACCAGCATTACCCAACGTTATTCCAAAACATTCTAAATGGTTACTTGGACAAGGAGTTGGAACATGGTTTTGCATAGATAAGACAGACAATGAAAAACAATATAATATAAAAAGATTTACCCCAAAAGGAAGTTTAGATTGTGATAGGATTTTTGAAATAGAAAATAATGGCTCGGTTTTCGATATCAAGGAACCTTATCAATTTACACACATATCGCACTGTTCAAAGTGTAGGATAGTGCAAAATGAAACTGTTTTTGTTTTTAATTACATCAAAGAATAAAATTTAAAAAGGTGAAAAAGAAATACTTAATAATAGCATTATCAATTTCTATGATAGCTTGCGGAAGCAACAATACAGAACAAATAACAGAAGAGGCATTAGTAGAAATATCTGCAGAAGAAAATAAGGAAGATTTATTAGCAATAAATAACGAAGAAAGAGTTGAAACCATTTTAAATGAGGAAGAAACTGAAACTACAAAAGAAGCACAAACAACAGAGTTAAAAGTCGGAAATATTGAAACAGCAATTGAAGAAAAAGCCAAACAAGATATTAATGATGTAAAAGAAGATGTATTAGAACCCATAAAAGAAGAAGAAGTTGAACAAAAAGAAAAACCAGTTGAAGTTATACGCCCCAATCATACTGCTTGGAATGAATTAACAAAAAAACACGTTACAGGAGCTGGTAATGTTTATTACACAGGAATGAGAGCTAATAGTTCAAAAATTGAAACTTATTTAGAACACTTAAAAAATACTCCTCCGAAAAGTGATTGGACTAAAAATGAAAAATTGGCTTATTGGCTTAATTTGTATAATGCTTCAACAGTTTATTTAATAGTTTCTAATTATCCTATAAAAAGCATAACTAAGATAAATGGAGGTAAACCTTGGGATAAAAAATTCATTAAATCTGGCGATAAAATTTATTCGTTAAACGATATTGAAAACAAGATTATCCGACCACGTTTTAAAGATCCGAGAATACATGCTGCATTGAATTGTGCGGCTAAATCATGTCCTGAAATGATGAGTGGAGCATATTTGCCAAAAAAATTAAGTACACAACTCACCAAGCAAGTAAAAGCTTGGATTAATGATGGATTTAGAAATAAAATTACAGCAGATAAAATTGAAATTAGTCAGATATTTGATTGGTATAAAGTTGATTTTAAAGATGGTGTAATTGCGTTTATTAATAAATACGGAAGTGTCAAAGTAAATGAGAACGCTAAAATTTCTTATTTAGAATATGATTGGGCGTTAAATGAATAACTATTTTTTGTCATGTTGAGCTAGTTTATGTTGAGCGTAGCCGAAGTAAAGTATTGATAAAAAATATGCAAGATTGTTAAACCCTTCGATAACACTTCGACAGGCTCAGTGTGACATTTCTCAGAATGACATCGCTTTTTTAATATCTTTGTGCTCAAATGCCTCAATACTCATCATCTACAATATGTGCTTTGGCAACTGCCTCAGGAATAGGTGCTATTGCTATTATTAGACTTTCTGGAGCCGATGCCATAACCATTTGCAATAAAGTATTTTTCGGAAAAGATTTAGCCAAGGTTGAATCTCATACCGTACATTTCGGTACAATAAGAGCTAAAGAAAAGATTGTTGATGAAGTTTTGGTAACCGTATTTAAAGACAAGAAATCCTTTACAGGAGAAAACTCAGTAGAGATTTCTACACACGGTTCGCCATACATACAACAACAAGTGTTACAGTTGTTAATTACCAATGGAGCTATTTCTGCAGGGCCAGGAGAGTTTACTTTGCGTGCTTTCTTAAATGGAAAATTAGATTTGTCTCAAGCCGAAGCAGTAGCAGATGTAATTGCGGCTAACTCGGAAACTTCACACGAATTGGCAATGAACCAAATGCGTGGAGGTTTCTCTAGCGAAATACAAAAATTACGTGAAGAGTTAATTCATTTTGCTTCGTTAATTGAGTTAGAGCTCGATTTTGGAGAAGAAGATGTAGAATTCGCAGATAGAGAAGATTTAAAAGAATTGGTAGAGAACTTGAATAAAGCGTTAATGGCTTTAATTAGTTCTTTTGATTACGGAAATGTAATTAAAACTGGAGTTCCTGTAGCTATTGTTGGTAGACCAAATGCAGGGAAATCGACTTTACTCAACTCATTATTAAATGAAGACAGAGCAATTGTTTCTGCTACTGCAGGTACAACAAGAGATACGATAGAAGAAATGCTGAACATAAATGGGGTGCAGTTCCGTTTTGTTGATACCGCTGGGCTTAGAGAAACAACTGATGAACTTGAAAAAATAGGAGTGGAGAAAGCTTTTGAACAGATAGAAAAATCTGCCATTTATCTTTATTTATTTGATATTAATGCCCTTTCGTTACAAGAGGTAGAAGAAGATTTAGGGCAGCTAAATGCTAAAATTTCTCGATTGGTAATTGCTAATAAAACCGATTTAGTTGATGCAGATAAATTGGCAGCGTTTAAAAAGCTTGATTGTTATTTTATTTCTGCAAAAGAGAATGACAATTTAGAAAAGCTAAAAGAATCGTTGTTTAACGCAGTAACCGATAATTTAATAAAGTCTAATGATGTAGTAGTAACCAATGTAAGGCATTACGGAGCACTCAGCAAAGCCAACGAATCGCTTAATACGGTGCTCGAAGGTTTAGGAAACAACATTACTGGCGATTTCTTAGCCATGGACATCAGGCAAGCCCTCCACCAATTAGGAATGATTACTGGCGATATTACAACAGATGATTTGTTAGATAACA
This sequence comes from Flavobacteriales bacterium, assembly GCA_002402165.1. GTDB lineage: Bacteria > Bacteroidota > Bacteroidia > Flavobacteriales_E > Vicingaceae. The sequence goes on along the minus strand of NVVI01000012.1, from coordinate 33,451 downwards.
TCTTTAGTAAGTTCTGTATCGGAAAGTAACTACTTTTTCCGATGTCTCTTTTTATCTTATAATTACTTCAAAAAAATAGCATTTTATGATGCTATTTTTTTCTGGAAATTTCTGGAAACTTCCCAATTTTGACAAAAAGATTTACCATATGGTTTTATGATGAAAACTTAAAATGATGGTGAAATAATTATCCATTAATTACCAAAGAATAGTTAACTCCCTTTTTTGAGCCTCTTCTTATTCTAAATTTCTTAGAATTAAAATTGTTCAAATCATTTACAGTGTAACAATACATTAGTGGAGTTCCATTAGGAGACTTAAAACCTTCTTTTAATTGGATGGTATAAAAATCTATTCCATTATCTGAATATTCTAATGTATAAGATGTATTGAGCATATTTTCAATCACTACAAACTTAAAATAGAGTTTATTTTCTATTTTTGCTACTTCAAATATTTGTATTTGATAATCAACTATTTGACTGCTATTAGGAGGGATGCTTTTAGATGCAAATTGTGCGTTAGCTGTTATTGATGTTAGTATCAATACTAATCCAAATAGGAATGTAATTATCGAATTATTACTGGGTTTCGGTACAAGTATTTTTTGATTCTCCATGATTTTCTCTTTTAACTATATCATTACCATAAATTTAAATCAAATGGTAAAGAAATAAAAGAGTAGAATACCTTAAATTTATCTAGTAAAACCCCATTATTATTTTAAGGGAAGTTACCTAGAGAATTTATTGGAAATATTAACTTCATAAAAAAAAAGAAAAGGATTTATAGCTTAATTAAGCGGATGGAACAGTAAAAGTAGAGGGTGTTTACAATAATTATTATGCATGAACAGGGAAAGAAATGTTAAATTCTGTTCCTTCATTCATAATGCTATTCATGCTTGCTTTTCCTTTAAGAGATTCAATCCTGTTTTTTATATTTTTCAATCCATGTCCTTTAGATAGTTTCATGTCATTTATGTTAAATCCAATACCATTGTCTTTTAAATTTAAAATAATATGCTCTTTATTATTTTCTAATTTAATTCTAATTTCAGTTGCATTACTATGCTTTATACTATTATTGATAAACTCTTGAATTATCCTAAAAATAGAAATGCTAAAAGGATTAGTTATTATTGGAAAATTAGCATTATAATCAAAAAATATTTTACAATTATCATTAGAATTAGTTTGTTGTAACTCTTTAATTGCTTCTATTATACCATATTCATATAAAGCAAGAGGTAAGGTGTTATGGCATATTCTTCTTAAATCCGATATCGCATTTGTTAAGATTTTTGGGATTGACTTTAATTCATTTTCTATATTATTATTTTGATTATAATTATTTTCTAAACTTTCAAAATGTAATTTTAACGCTACTAAAGATTGCCCAATTCCATCATGTAAATCCCTAGATATTCTTTCTCTTTCTTGTTCCTGAGTTTCGATGGTTTTTTTAAGTAAAAGTTGATTCATTTTGCTTTGCTCAGTAATGTCTTTAATAATTACCTGATAACTTATTATTTCACCGTAACTATCTGTTATTTTATTGGCAGAAATCAAGCAGTTTTTTATGCTATTATTTTTGCCATAAATTTGGCATTCAAATCCAGTTATAATTCCTTTTTTATTTAGTTTATTAATGATTTCGTGAGTATCATTTTTATCTTTAATTATACTACTAATTGGAAGTAAATTTAATGAATTACTACCTGCGCCAATAAAATTGATAGCCGCTTTGTTATAGTCAACGATTCTTCCTTTTGTATCGAATAAAAGAATAGGATCCGATGAATCGGAAAAAACTTTACGGTATTTAAGGCTTAATTTGTTGTTCTGTTCTTTAAGATGATATAAATGGTAAGCATTTTCTATCGTTAATTTTAAGTCGTATTCGTTCCAAGGTTTTGTAACGTAACGGTAAACACTGCCTCTATTAATAGCATCTATTACAGCATTTATGTCGCTATAAGCAGTTAATAAAATTCGAATAGGGTTTGGGTGTATATCTAATATTGATTCAAAAAAATCAACACCAGACTTTCCTGGCATTCGTTGATCTGAAATTACAACTTCAATAGGGTTGGTTTTTAAAATTTTATAACCTTCTTCTGCAGAAACTGCTATGTGTATCTCAAATAACCTTCTAAACGAGGCTTTAAAAGCGTGCAGGTTAATGATCTCATCATCAATATATAAAACCTTAATTTTCTCCATTATCTTTTCTTTTTATCGGAATTTCTACAATCATTTCTGTCCCTTTATTTATTATTGAATTAACTGTTATTTTTCCGTTATGATTATCAATTATACTTCTTACAATAGATAGGCCTAACCCTGTACCTTCACCAACATCTTTTGTAGTAAAAAATGGGTCAAAAAGCTTGTCTTTTATGGCTTCATCAATTCCAATACCATTGTCTTTAATAGTAAGAATAATGGAATCACTACCACTTTCTGTTATAACTTCAATTGCCCCATTTTTATTTTCCATGTCTTTTTTATCTATGGCATAAATGGCATTATCAATTAAGTTCATTACTATTTGATTGATTTTTCCAGGGTTACATTCTATATTTGGAATATTTCCTAGTTTTTTTTTTATTTTAATTCTGTTTAGTTTGTTTTTTATTAAAATTAATGTCGATTCTATTCCTTCATTAATATTTACACTTTTTAATTCTCCTTCATCTAATCGTGAAAAATTTCTTAATCCACTTACTATTTCTGTCGTTCGCTTGGCACCGTCCTCAATTCCATCAATTATAGTTGATAATTCTGTTTTTAAATAATCAAAATCAAGCTCTTTTTTTAATGCATCAATTTCTTTTAGCTTTTCAGGAATGTTATCTGAGTCTTCAAGTTCTTCATATTTTGCAATGATGGTATTTACATCAGCGATATCCTGTCGAAGTGGAGTAATATTAGAAGAAACAAAATTGATTGGGTTATTAATTTCATGAGCAATTCCTGCGGTTAATTGACCTAAAGAGGACATTTTTTCTGCATCAACCAATTGTGATTGGGTTTCTTTCAAATCACTTAACGTTTGGTTTAATTCGGCAGTTCGTTCCTCCACTTTTTGTTCCAATACTATATTTTGGTCTTTTATTATTTTTTCATTTTCTTTTAATACTTCAACAGTTTTGTCTTGGGCTTCTTCTTTTTCTTTTCTGTAAATATTTATTCTAGCAGCTAAAGCAAATGATAGTAGAATTGTTTCTATTCCTGAACCTATTTGCATAGTATATCGGGTAAAATTATTAAAAGGTAATACACCAAAATCTTTTAAAATATAGATAGTAACACCTATAAGGAAAATAACCCATGCAACTAAAAAGTATTTAGCTGGAGAAAAACCTTTTCTTAAAATTAATATGGCCGTAACTAATATGTAGATGGAAACAATTCCTGAACCTATTTCCATAATTAGTTGGCTTATTTTATAATTACCTGCAAATGACAAAGAAATTGAGAGTATAAAAGGGATAGATAAAATTATGGCAAGATTGTTTAATTTTTTGGAGTATTCTTTTGTCCTTAAAAAAACATTCATAAAAAACATCCCTGTAATACTTGATAAGGAAGGTAAAATAAATAAGCTGTATTGAGCCAGCAATGGCTTGTTTGGCCATATGTATTGGAAAGTATAGCCTTGCAAACTTGTTTGAGTAAGTAGTATACAAATGATGTATATAACATAGTATAAATAACTCTTATCTCTAGTAGAAAAATAAATAAATAGATTATAAAGAATCATTACTAACATTATCCCGAAATAGATTCCCGATAATAAATCTCTAATTTTAATTTCGGAATAAATAGCTGTTTTTGTCCCAATTTTAATTGGTATTTGAACGGCTTCATTACTCTTAATTTTCAAATAGTAAGTTTTTGTTTCTTCTTTAGAGAGATGAAGATCAAATAGGTAATTAGGATCGTTATATTTTCTGTTCTCAAAAATAAATTCTTCTCCAGTTTTGATTACGGAAAACTTACCGTTTTCGGAAGGAGAATAGAACTCAATATAATCTATAATAGCTAATGATAATTCTAAAAATAAATTATCATTATCTGTTTTATTTGTGATAGGAATTTTTACCCAAAAATGAGATTTTGTGATTCCTAAATTTGGTACTGGAGATGTTGAAGGAATAAACTCTTTGGAAATAACATCGTCAATGGTTAGAGTCCCGGATGCGTCTTCAAATATAGAGATTGAGCCACCAATATTCATGGACTTATCTTTGTCCTTAAATTCAATAGTCTCTGCGGCAAATAGTTGTCCGCTCAAGCAAAAAACAATTAGTGTTGCAAGATTACACAAAAGAAGTTTTATTTTTAAACGAGGAGTCATTTGTTAATTGATTTAATGTTGGAGACCTCATTAGAGAAATCAATACTAACTACTTTTGGATAGATTAAATTATAATTGATACAAACTTCAGTGTCAGTGTCATTTTCTATTCGTTGTTGTTGACTATCTTTTCTTAAAGACACCATGATGTCCTTATCATATTCAATTGCACTTTCAAGTGTTATGGCATTTAAAATCCCAACTACATGAGCAATTAAATCTTCGTTTGGATAATAAAATTGACCATTATCTCCAATGCTTTTATCGACTACAAACCCAACATTGTTAAACATGGTTAAAGTTACATCGCCACAGATACCAATCATTGTTTTAAAATTCAATTGACTAGAAGATGCTATTGCAGCCCTTACCATATACCATCCAATTCCTAACCCCCTTAACCTATTGTCAATCCATAATCCTGACAATTCTCCGATACCTCCATTTAGAGCGTAGGTTTTAACGATATTGTAAATGTCGTTTTCCATATAACCAATAGCTTCTTCAATGGGTAATAAATTTTTGCCATCGGCCAATTGTATTCTAATTCCACCTAACAATTCTTTAGATTCAGACCATAAACCAAGGCAATAAATATTAGGATTGGTTACCCATGAGTTGTTGTTGGATGTAATGTTCGCAATACCATAATCGGTTAACACTTTAATGTGTCCTTCAATATACTGTTTGCATAATTCAGGTTCGTCAATGGCTCTAAATGCAAAAATTTTATATTGATGTTCAATGCTATTCATACATTAAAACATCTTCTACGTGTCTTCTTAGTGCTTTAATTTTAGGTTCTGGAGCAGAAGCCAACCTAAAAAAGAAGACATCTTTTTGGTTTTCTGCCATTCCTGTAATCTCTTTTAACTTGTCATATTGAGTTGTCATTTCATCTTTAATTTCTTCAATATCATCAAAGTTATTGTCTCCTACTTTTGCAAATAAAAATGTTGAAATAGACATTGGTTGAAAAGCAATCCCTTTTTCGGTAGCGGCCAACCATAATTTTTGAACAGCTCTACCACCTTCAAAAAAATTATCAGCATCAAATTTTGGCATGGTAATCATTCCTAAAGCAGCAGCAGAATCAACTGCTTTTTTTGATAATTTCCCAAATTCATTACCGAGTTTCCATTTTTTAATGTGTTTGGTTACATTCCAGTTTTTAGCAACAATTAAACCTGCTCTTTCTGCTGGAGTTAAGTCTATAGTATTGATATCAATACCATCTCTAGTTTCTTCTACTTCTTTTTTAGTCCATCTAATTTCATGAATGAAGTGGGCGTGTCCAGTTTTATTGGTCATAAATAATTTGTCTACTTCAGCAAGAATCTCTTTTAATTTTTCTATTTGATTAACATCTTTAAATATTTTTAATTCAGCACCATTAATGGAATTTACAACTTCATGAAAATAACTTTCATCTTCTTCTTTTAAATCTACTTTTTTACTTAGATTTCTATTAGTTAGTCTTTTGGGAACTACATCTATTAGATTATCATGGAGATGCTCTTCAGTAGTTTTAGTTTTGTTTTTTAAAAAATTAAATGTTGTTATTAAGTCATTACCAATTCCTAATGGGAATTTATTGATTTCAACCTCATATTCCATTTGATGAGCCTTAAGAATTAGGTTTTCTGTTGCAGCTCCGAGGCTAATTAATGATGCCGTATTTTTATAGTTTAAAATAGATTCACATCTGTTAATGTCATTAAACAACATTAAGATTTTATCTTTAAATAACCATTTCCAGGGCTGTACATTTCCTCCAGAAGGAGCCATTATAGCGTATTTCACTAATTCTTCCACTTCGGTATTGGTCAACTCACAGCTTGCATCATTATTTTTATTAAATAATTTTTCATTTGCTTCTTTTAATGTATCAGCATAATCTTCAAGATTGGTTTTAGGTATTAAATTGATTTGCTCTTCTTTTAATTGATTTGCAGAAATGTAATCTGTAACATTATTATTAATATGCTGTTCTGTATCTACAAAGTACCTGCCCGAATTGGTAAATTGGTTGAGCAATATTCTACGGCAAACATCTGTACATATTCCACCTCCAAAAACAACTCCTGATGCTAATTGTGGCCATGTAGTGATGGTTTCTTCTATTTCAAGCATAGATGCTTTTAACCTTTCAGAAGAGGTTTCAACTCCGAGCATTGGCAAAAGATAAGGCACTTTTTCTTCATTAGTTTTTGCTTCTTTTACCAAGCTTAAATCTAGATGGTCAATTAATCCGTGTAATATTGGCAAGCTAGGATCTAAATCAAAACGCTCAATGTCTGTCGTGCCTCTATCACTCGAATTCATAACTACAGGAATACCCAATTCTTTTGCTTTTTGTCGAGCAAAAATTTTAGTGTATAAGCCATCGCATACTTCTATGCAAATATCTAGTTTTCCATCTTTCGTGAAAAAATCGTTTACGTTTTGTTCAGTTAAGCCATCATGTAAACAGGTTACTTTTAAGTAGGGGTCTATTTCTGCAATTTCACGGGCTACTACAATCGTTTTTTTAACCCCAAAATTCTGAACTCCTGTTTGGATTCTATTCAAGTTGGAAAGTTCAATAATGTCAAAATCGGCCAAAATTAATTCTCCACAAATTCGTTCCATAGCCATAGTGATGGCAATAGCTTTACCGACAGATAATCCAATAATTCCAATTTTTTTTGTAGCTAAAATTTCTTTTTCATCGGGCGTAATTTTATATTGATTTCGATTAGTCCGAACTTCAATAAATTCATTTTCAGCTAATAGATGTATGAGCTTGTTTAACCATGGATAATAAACCCAAACACCATAACTTTTAATGGGGGTATTGTTTAAATGTTTTTTTATTTCTTGTTTCAGTTCATCAGTAGTAAACTTCTTTTTCGGGTTTTTTAGTTTAAGTAATTCTTCTAATTGACCTTTTATTTCATCTAATATTTCTATCGAAGGGTTAGATTTTAGGAGGGAAGAAAGTTTATTATACTCACTTTCTATTTTTATATCAAAAAAAATAGGTTTAAAACTATTATTATCTTTAATGGACTTAGAAAGCATACCTTACATGTTTCAATGAATTACAGTTAAATATAGATTAATAATTTATTTGATTTAACAAAAAATGAATATAAAGATGCATTTACAGTATAAAATACGTGTTTTAAAGTAATTTCACTCCGTATTTATACTTAGTAAAAGTTAAGTGCAACTATTTTAGAAGTTTTAGGTATATAAATTATGGGACAAGAAAAAGTAAATAAAATCAATGTGCTTTATGTAGATGATGAAGTAGGTAATTTGAATGCTTTTAAAGCATCATTTCGTAGAATTTTTAACGTGTATATTGCTGAATCTGCTAAAGAAGGTAAAAAAATTCTTATTAAAAATGATATTGAAATCATATTAACAGATCAGCGTATGCCAGAAATGACTGGCGTTGAATTTTTAGAATCTATTATAAAGCAACATCCTGAACCAATGAGAATATTAATTACTGGCTATTCAGACATAGAAGCAGTAATTAGTGCTGTCAATAAAGGTCAAATATATAAATATGTTTCTAAGCCTTGGGATAATGAATCATTAAAAATGACAATAAATCAAACTTACGAAGTTTACAACTTGCGTAAGGAAAATCAAGAATTGACCAAAAGTCTTTTACAAGCAAATAAACAATTAGAATTTATGTTGCGACAAAAGCTGATTTCATGATTGCATTAGTACTTAATGATTTTTTTTACATGGAAATTACCAATATCATCATTTAATTTAACAAAATAGATGCCACTAGGGAATTGCTCCATTTGCAAAGAATGGTGGTTTGAATCGCTGGTTATTTTCTTATAAATAAGTTGCCCTTTAATATTATATACTTCAATCCTTACATTACCTACTAATAAATTATTCCATTTAATATTAAAGAGGTTATCGCTTGGATTTGGATATATACTAATATTTGAATTGATTAAATCTTGCAGCCCTAAAACAATTGATGTTGTTGAGGAAGTACCTAAACTTTGATTAAAATATGTGCCGCTTGCAGTTGTCTTTAACACAACCGCTTTTACGATATAAGTAATACCTGTACTAAATGAGATTGAATTATCGGTATATGTTGTTGAAGTAATTAATGAGTTATTTATTTTGGTATAACTATTTTCTCCAGGTAAAATTCTGTAGATATTGTACCCTAGAATAGTATCTTGTGAAGGATCCCAATTTAAAGCGATTTGATTGTTAATATTTAAAGCACTTAAGTTGTTGGGAGGAGAAATATAGTGCATTCTTAAAGTAGGATCTCCCATTAAAGCTATATGTATTTTTCTTTTATAGTAATTTGTATATGTACTTGAAAAATACTCTCCATTGTTATTTTGCGTTAATTTTGTACTAAAACCAATGTTGGCTCCTAATGCCATATGATGAAAATACCAGTGCGGTCTACCAGCCCATGCTGCAGTTAAGGTTTGTCCCTGAGCTAGTGATGCCCTTAAAAAATTATTCTCTGAATCCCAATCGCCAAAATAACTACCAATTAGCATCGTAAAAATAGTTTGCAAATAATCAGTACTAAATCCAGTCGTAGTTCCTATTCCACCGCAACTCTGATATGATCCACCACCACATCCATATGACCACATATAACTTGACCCTGAATTAATTGATGTTCCTGTGAAATAATCAATAGAATCGTTTATGTTCTGATTATTAAACATTACTGAAAAATTTCTGTACCCACTTGAAGCAAAACCTTCTGGTTGAGTTGTAAAATTATTATCTATTAATGACCTTTCATTTGCAGTAATTACCTTTATTTTATAGAAGTGTGCTTTATTCATATAATGGATTAATAACTCTTTTTCCGTTTCTAAAAAAGTAGTTAAGTTCGCCATATCGACTCTTCCAACTTGTAAATCAACATTAGAGGGTAAAATAGATTGATCAAATTTACCATCACCTACTATGTTGTGGTTTTGAGATCTAGCAGCTGACATATCATTTACGCTGTTGTCCGTCCAAATGCCATCTATATCTCCGTAATAAGCATCAGCAGGCCAGGCTCCTATGTGGTCAGTATGCCCGTCAGGGTACAGTAATCCAGAATAAGGTACAGGAACATGTCCTAGTAAATAAAGCCCTTTTGTATTTACATTATCTAAATTGTAAATATTTATGATTTGTTGTTTTACAAAAGTAACGGCATCGTTCCTGTTAACATTAATTCTCTTCACTATCCATCCATCTGCTTCTATATCTTTAATAGTTATATCAACAGCATCATCAAAATCATTATCACCGATATAAGTGTTTTCCACTACTAGAATTAATTTTCCCCTATTTTGTTTAACTGGAAGTTCAATGGATGAATTGATATATCCATAACCATTATTACTATTACCTCCATTTTTTTTTACATAATATTCATAATTGATGCCAATAGTTACATTATTGTCAACATATTGGGAAGAAGAAGACTGAAGATTGGAAATTGCATTTCCCCAAGAATTACCTGAGCCAATAATTCTCCTATAAATTTTAAACCCATTTGCAGATCCATCATTAATCCAACTTAAAACTATTTTTGCAGGATTTTTAGTAGAAGTTGCAGATAGTTGAACAGTTATCTTAGTTGAGTTTTCTTGAGCTTTAAGGCTAACGAAAGCAAAGAGTAAGATAATTGAAAATAATAATCTATAAAAGTTTTTCATAACATATTGTTTTAGGGTTGTAATAAAATTAAATCCTAAAACAGAGAAAAAAAACAGTAGAAATCTGTAAATTTAAAATCAGTATCTATCCTAAAAAAACGATATATACATAATTTATTTAGAGTAAATTATTTACATTATTAAGTAGTTATTAGGACGTTTAAATACTCAATAAGTAGCTGGAAAATCAGTATAGTAAGGCATGGGTTTTTATTTTTATTTACTACCTTTATAAAGATAATACGGGGAGTATTGTATGCATTGTGATTGGGCGATTTAAATAGTGAACAATTAAAAACTAAAATTGACAGCGAAAATAATAGTTATATGGGAAAAATAAAACTATTGCTAGTAGATGATCATCTTCTTATAAGAGAAGGTGTTAAATTATTATTAAAAAGGCATGATGATATTGATATTGTAGCGGAGGCAAAATCTGGTAAAGAGGTAATTGAGTATCTTAATGCACACCCTAATTCTATAGATGTAGTTTTAATGGATATTAACATGCCTGGAATGACAGGAATTGAGACCACTAAAACCATTACTGAAAGATATAATGATATTAAAATAATTGCATTAACAATGCATATTGAAGAGGTTTATATAAAAGATATGATAAATGCAGGAGCTATGGGGTATGTTCTAAAAGATAGTGGAATAAATGAGTTACTCTCAGCAATTAAGTTAGTTTTTTCAGGTAAAAAATATTATAGTAATGATGTTTCTGTTACTATGATTAACTCTTTAATGAATGCTAATGAATCAAAAGCATTAATTTTATCTGAAAGAGAATTAGAAGTGCTAACATATATTTCTAAGGGACTAACTAATAACCAGACTGGCGAATTACTAAACATAAGTGGTAGAACGGTAGAAACGCATAGGAGAAATATTTTAGCTAAACTTGAAGTAAAAAATACTGCAGAAATGATACGTTATGCTTTTGAAAATAAACTAGTAGCTTAATTTATTTAATCAATAATTATCAACAGCTTCTTTTACTATCCAATCCTTCATAAGAAAGTGTTACTTTAATGTTACTCGAGGAACTTTAAATCATTGAAAATCTTTGTTGTAAATGGTTAGGAGTAATCAATTCACTTTCTGTATCGGGAAATAAAAACTACGTGTATATACCGATTGTACTTTTAATATTATAAGTTATATTTGTTTCAAACCAGACATGGATAATTCTTTTTATTTACCATCAGATACCACTAGCGGCATTGAAATTGAAAGATTTCACATATGCACTTGGGAATTTACGAATGAAACTTCTCTAGTTGAATTTGGGTGTGAAATAGTTAATAATAGTGCTATAAATAATATTGGCGTGCTATCTTTATCTCTCTATATGCCTTGGTTAGATAGTAAATGTAAAGTTGAAGATTTTTACAATAGACTTAAAGTCACTTCAAATAGTAAATTTATTTTTAATGATTCTGTAGATGATACTTCCAACTTCGATGGTGGTGATAATGATGATGGAATGATTCATCATTTTCGAGACAGGGAAAGCCTCTGTCTCTTGCCTATTGATATCAATATAATTAGAAAACAGTTAAATTAAATTAAAAATTCCAAAGGATAAAGGGATGCTTAATGGGTGTAATATTTACTTTAGGTTTGCTATTACTCCAAATTCAAAATTTATTTCTCTAAGGAAAACCGGTTTAAATAAATCAACTATTATATATGACATTAAACTAAATGAGAAGAGAAACTTACCTCGGGATGTTGTCATCATTAATGAATGCAAAGTTAAATCATGTTTTTGTTTCAATATATTACCGAATAATTTTAGTTTCGATTTTTTTGATGCAGGCTCATTAAGGAGTGTTAGAACTCTAGAGTATGAAAAGTTTAATAATTACTTAAATGACAAGAGAGTTAAAGATGATGAATTAATAGTTGTCTTTAATTTTTAATTTACATTTCAATTCTTTTGTAATATTTGGCTTAATAGACAAAAAAGAGGTTAATTTTGATTAAATATTCTCAAGTGGACAAAAAAGAGGCTGCTGTAAATTCAGCTTTAGATAAAGGTGATAATCCTAATGTTAAGATGACTGATAAGGATATAGCTGATGAGGTTGCTTTAGTTATAGAGTAAAAAGACGGTGTAAGAGATTTAATAGAGATTGTAATTAATGAAGTGTTTCATAATAATAAAGATGTTAGTTATACTGATATTGTAGATGCTATCGTTATGGCTTTAGAAGCAACTTCTGAGGAATGTCCTTTTTGATGAAAAGAAAACCTAAGTTGAGGTTTATTTAATTTTAGTGTATGTAGTTTCCCTTTAAGGAATTAGGTTCTAATAATTGCGAGGATTTGTACATTTATAGAGAATCATTAATTCAAAAATCACTATCTTTGGCTTTGATATGAAAACATTTGAAACCTTATTAAAACAGTACAGCGAGCTTGGAATTATTCAATCCAAAGCTGAGTTCGATAAGGTTAAAATAGAGTTCGTATATCACTCTAACCGATTAGAAGGCTCTAACCTTACTATTATTCAAACACAGGATATTGTAAATACTCATAAGGCTTCGGGAGAAGTTTCTGTGGTGGATAGCTTAATGGCTATTGATAATTACAGAGCATTAAACCAAGCCTTATCTTTTGGTGCAAGTAAGTATCCATTAACAGAAAAGATGCTGTTAAATTTACACGAGAGCTTGTTAAAGAACTCTTTTGAGCTTGACCCTGCTTATGTTAGTTGGAAAGAAAAAGGGCAAGAGTTAGGAGCTTATAAGATTAAGTCTAATCGCATTCTACACGTTCAAAATGGTGTTGAGGTTTATTATGATACTCCAACACCCGAAGAAAGCAAAGAGATGATTGTTGGAAGTTTGGAAGCGTACAACGGTAGTACAGCTCCTTTTTTAGAAAAGCTATCTAAGTTAATACAGAATGTTTACAATGCTCACGCCTTTTTTGATGGTAACAAGCGTATGACAAGGCTTCTAATCGCTAATCAGTTATTGGCGAATGGTTTTCCATTGATAGTACTGCATAATGATAAGAACGCTTATAATGAAGCCTTAATTGATGGATTTGTTAATCAGACACATCAACCGATAATGGATGTATTGGTAACAGCGTTTAACCAATACTTAGCACAGCAAATAGAAGAGCAAAAGCATAGTAATAAACCTAACTCAAAAGGGTTCGGATTAATATTGTAATAGCTTCTTATTAATCGATATTTAGTGTTAGTCTGTACCTTATTTGTACCTTTAAATTATAAGTAATTGATAGTCAGTATTAATTACTTTTTGTATCGGAAAGTAGGTAGACACACATTAGGTCTCGAAAGTGAGAAAAATCTAGATCCATTTTTTTTCCCTCCATTCTTTCTGTTGGCTAGGAGTAAGAAAAGTCCAAGCAATAATACGAGATGTTTTATTTCCTTGACCCATAGGAATGACTTTGATTTCTGCCGCATCTTCGTTACGAAGTGCTTTAAGTACTGATTCTACATTTGATTGTTTAGAAATGAGGGTGGAGAACCAGAAGCAGGAGTTGCCGAACTTTTTGCTTTCTCTCATCATATTTCTGACAAACTTATTCTCACCACCATCACACCAGAGTTCAGAATTTTGTCCTCCGAAGTTTTTGGTGACTTGCTGAACAGATTTCTTTTTTAAGTTTTTTAGCTTACGTATAGTACTAGCTGACGATTCAACTTGAGAAGCATGGTATGGTGGGTTGCAAATAGTAAGATCTACTTGATCTTCTTTTTTGAGGATACCGTAGAAGAAATCTTTCGGGTTTTCTTGTAGGATGAGTTGAACTTTCCCTTTTAGGATATCATTATTATCTACTATAAATTGTGCATTATCGAGGGCAATTTGATCGGTATCAGCACCGATAAACAACCAACCATATTCCTTACTACCGATAATGGGGTAAACACAGTTGGCTCCAACACCCACATCCAAACATTTAATGTTCTCGCCTATAGGTATTTTACCATAATTGCTCTCTCCTAAGAGTTGTGCAATGTGATGGATGTAATCTGCACGACTAGGAATAGGGGGGCAAAGGTAATTGTTTGGAATGGTCCACTCGTGAATATCGTAATAGTGTTTCAGTAAAGCTTTGTTAAGTGTTAGCACCGCTTCTGGATTAAAGAAATCGATGGATTCATCTCCATATTCATTCATCTTAACAAAAGCATTAAGTTCAGGTAATGTTGCGATTAATTGCTGCAAATTGTAACGACCGTTATGTTTGTTTTTCGGGTGTAGTTTCGCCTTTACTTTCGGATGTTTACGCTTTGTTTGCATGCAGCAAAGATAGGTAAATTGAGCTATTCAATAGTAAAGGGTAGCACTTAACTTTCTGTACCGGTAAATATCTGATAGCTTCCGATTGTTGGTTTATATTCTTATATTTATTCCCATCAAACATTTTATCTGCATATTTCTATTGCTAACTTCTTTTAATGGGGTTGCTCAGACTTTTAGTGAAAATGAGCAAAATCAAATAGATAGCTTCAGTACAATAATTAGCAACTCTAATAGCCATGACACACTCCTCGCAGGGGCTTATGTGGGCTTATCTGAAATATTATACGTTGTTAGTATTGATACCCTAAAATTTTTGTGCGAGAAAGGTAAGTCAATTGCAGAGAGAGGACTGAAAAAAAATCCTAACAAACAAGAGAAAATGAGCTTGCTTAAAATTTTAGGAGGAGCAGTAAGTAACATCGCATATGCATATCAAGAGCAAGGGAATATCTCAAAATCACTTGAGTACAATCATATTTCTATGAAAATAGCAGAAGAGATGGGAGATAAAAGCGATATTTCATCGTCTTTAAATAACATTGGAGTTATTTATAAAAATCAAGGTAATATTTCTAAAACCTTAGAATACTTTCATAAATCACTTAGATTAAGAGAGGAAATAAATGATAAACAAGGAGTTGCTACTTCGTTAAATAATATTGGTGCAGTTTATCAAAATCAAGGAGACTATACAAAAGGATTAGAGTATTACCATAAATCTTTAAAAATCAGAGAAGAAATAAATGATAAAAATGGTATTGCGGGATCCCTTAATAATATTGGAAGTGTTTATAATAATCAAAAAGATTATCCAAATGCTTTATTGTATTATAATAAAGCACTAAGGGCGTATGAAAACATAGGTTTTAAGAGTGGTATTGGTATCTCTTTAAATAATATAGGCAGTGTGTATAGAAAACAAAAAGATATTGATAACGCATTATCTTACTTTTATAAGTCCCTTGAAGTTTATGAAAAAATAGGATATAAAAATGGCATTACTTTTTCCTTAAATAACATAGGAATTATTGCCTTGCAGAAAGGAAATGTTGAAAAAGCTCATAGTTATGCACAGCGTAGCATCAAAATATCACAGGAATTGGGCTTTCCAATAAACATAAAAGGGTCTGCAAAATTATTAAGTAGTATTTATGAGAAACAAGGAAATGGGATAAAAGCATTAGAAATGCACAAATTATACGTGCGAATGAAAGATTCTATTAACAATGAAGAAACTCAAAAAGCAACCATAAGGCAACAAACTAAATATGAATTTGAGAAAGCCCAGATAGTAAAAGAAAATGAAGCTAAGGAACAAGCAAGAATATTAGCAGAAGCTAATGGGAGAAGGGATAATTTACAGTATTCTTTTATCTTTTTAGGTATATTGGTGTTGTTTGGAGGAGTACTTTCTCTAGGCTTTATAAAAGTGTCACCTAATGTGGCAGAAGGATTAATCTTCTTTGCTTTTTTAATTCTATTTGAATTTATTCTAGTTTTTGCGGATCCATATTTAGGGAACTACACGAATGATGAACCCATATATAATCTATTAGCTAATGCACTAATTGCATTATTAATTTTTCCGTTACATGCTATTTTAGAAAAAGTATTGAAAAAACGAATAGTAAAACAATAATTACTTCCTGCAACAATCCGGTAAATCTTTTGATTCTTTATCATATGGGCAATCAGGCGTTCCAGCTAATGGGCAGTTTATTTTAGGACAATCTGGAGTTCCTTCAAGAGGACAATTATTAGTAGAAGAAAAGCTATAAATTAATCCGGATACAACTAGCATTGAGGACATTGTAATAATCATCATTTTATTTTTCATGTCTCTATTATTTATAGTTAGAAATTAATTTGTAAAATACTCTCCAACAAAATTACACTAATTTTCTTATTTGTTTTCAGCATCAATAAACAAAGATAGCTCTCTTCATTTATTTTTTGCTACTTTTAGTAATCATTCATTTTTAATGAAATTAGTTGTATACATATTTTTCATTCTTTTTTCTGTTCAATCTTATGGGCAATTTAAGCTCGATAGTTTATGGAGTGTATGGGAAGATGCTGCTCAGCCAGATTCAACTAGGCTAGGTGCTATAAATACATTTGTAAGAAGAGGTTATTTATTTACTAAACCTGATAGTGCCTATCAACTGGCTAAAATTCAATTTGCGTATGCTGAAAAAGTGAAAAGTATAAAATTTATGGCTGCAGCATGTAACTCTCAAGGGATTTCTTTTCACATACAAGGAGATTATTACAATGCGATAAATTATTACAATAAAGGATTAAAAATAGCAGAAAATGGGGGAGATAAAAAATTAGAGGCAAATGCTTTAAACAATATTGGAATTATATACAAAGAAAAAGCTGATTATGAAAAAGCATTGTATTATTTTAAAAAGAGTTTTAGAATAAAGAAAAAAATAAAAGATGAGAGAGGGATTTCAAATTCACTAGGAAATATTGGTGGAATTTATGCCTCAAAAGGAGAGGATGGACCAGCATTAGACTATTATAATAGAGGGTTAAGAATTCAAGAACGATTGGGAAACAAACAAATCATTTCGGGATTTTTAAACAATATAGGAAGCCTTTTTGCAAACCAAGGAAAATATGATAAAGCACTTGATTATTTTGAAAGAGCACTTGCTTTAAAAATTGAGACAAACGATAAAAGAGGACAGTCTTCTACTCTTAATAAAATAGGAAACCTAAAATATAAAATTGGAGAGTTTAGTCAATCTCTTTTTTATAATACAAGAGCTTATAATTTAGCCGTAGAAGTAGGGGTTATGAGTGAGAAATCTGAAGCCGCTAAGTCATTATACATATTCTATAAAAATTCTAAAAATTATGTGAAAGCACTTGAAATGTATGAAGTGTTTACTGTTGCACGTGATAGTTTAAATAGTAAAAGTGATGAGCAGGAAATTATCAGACAGGAGTATAAGTATGAATATGAAAAACAAAAAACCATTGATGATGCCAAAAACGAAAAATTAATTGAGATTGAGAAGCAAGAAAAAGCAAAACAAAAAATATTAACTGTTGCTACTGGAATAGTACTTTTTTTAGCGGTGCTTTTTTTAATATTTGTTTTTAATAGGTTAAGGCTTACAAAAAAACAGAAACTTGTTATTGAGGAGCAAAAGAAAGAGGTAGAAAATGCACATCAAGAACTTGAAGAAAAGAATCAAGAAATAATGGATTCTATTATTTATGCAAAACGAATACAATCTGCTATATTACCTCCTGATAAAGTTGTGAAAGAATATTTTAAAGATTCTTTTATTTTATATAAGCCTAAAGATATTGTTGCTGGTGATTTTTATTGGATGGAACACAAAGAAGGGAAAGTACTATTTGCAGCAGCAGATTGTACAGGGCATGGTGTGCCAGGGGCAATGGTAAGTGTAGTTTGTAATAATGCATTAAATCGCTCTGTTAGAGAGCACGGTTTAACTGACCCTGGAGAAATTCTTAATAAAGCACGAGAAATCGTAATTCAAGAATTTGAAAAAAGTCATGAAGAAGTAAAGGACGGAATGGATATAGCACTGTGTGCATTAGAAGGGAAGCTACTTAAATATGCTGGAGCAAACAATCCACTTTGGGTAATTAGGGAGGGAGAAATCATAGAAATTAAAGCAAATAAACAACCTATAGGTAAATTCGATAATCCTTTGCCTTATACAACACACTCTATCGAATTGCAGGAGGGAGATACGGTTTATCTATTTTCAGATGGATACGTTGATCAATTTGGTGGAGAAAAAGGAAAGAAGTTTAAAGCTAAGTCATTTCGGGAATTACTCCTTAAAAATCAAGATAAAACAATGGAAGAGCAAAAAAGCATTTATGATGAAACTTTTAAAACTTGGAAAGGAAATCTTGAGCAAATTGATGATGTGTGTATAGTTGGAGTAAGAATATGAAGAGGCTAATTTGCATATTATGTTTCATAATATCTTTTCAAAGCTTTGCTCAGACCTTTGCTGATAAAGGATTTTACCTGATAGATAGTTTAGTATTAAGTAATCTTTCAACTTACGATATTCATTTAATAGACAGTGCTTTAACTATTTTTCATGATGCTAAAGAAGATACGAATAGAATAGCAGCACTTGGTATTATTTGTGAAAACATGATGCACAATGATTGGCATAAATTCCAATACTTTCAACAAAACCTTATAGAGAAAACATTACAGAAAAAACTTACACAGCAAGTCAAAATCAGAATTAAGCACTCTTTAGCAAGTAGTTTAAATAATTTGGGATACATCAATATTGTAAAAGGGAACACCCTTAATGGATTAAATTATTATGAACGAGCACTAAAAATCCAAAAAGAATTAGGAGATACTAGAGGGGAGGCAATCTCTTACAACAACATTGGATTGGTATATTATAACCAAGGTGATATTCCACTTTCGCTCAATTATTTTCATGCTTCATTAAAAATAAAAAGAAAAATAGACGATAAGCGAGGAATAGCTAATTCATATATTAATATTGGTGGAATATATAGGAATCAAGGAGACATAGACTTAGCACTAGATTATTACCTTAAAGCACATAGTTTTTTAAAAGAATTAAAAGACAGAAATGGGGTCGCTGGTTGCCTTAATCATATTGGGTTCATATACGAAACAAGAGGTGATATTTCCCTCGCATTAGAATATTATAAAAAATCCTTATCAATAGTATATGAAATTGGCAACAAAGCTTCTATTGCAATTTCATATGGAAATATTGGCAACATATATAAGACGAGAAACGAGATCCCCTTAGCCAGGAAAAATTTAACAAAGTCGTTAAAGATAAGAGAAGAATTGAGTGATAAGGATGGAATAGTGGTGTCCTTGATTAAACTCGGGCAATTGGATTTAGCAGAGAATGATTTTGATAATGCAGAAAAAAAAGGGCTTAGATCTTTAGAATTATCTAAGGAAATGGGATACCCTAAACATGTGAAAATGTCAGCATTATTACTGAGCCAAGTTTACGAAAGAAAGGGTAATGGAATAGAAGCCTTAGCAATGTTCAAGCTTTCTACTCTTATGAATGACAGCATAATTAATGAGAATACTAAAAAGACAAGCATTAAGCAACAGGCAAAATTTGAATACGAAAAACAAAAAGTACAAGATGATGCCAATCACGATAAATTAATAGCCATTGAGTTAGAGGAAAAGGACAAGCAACGGATAATAATTTATGCAACTATTACTGGGTTGATTTTAATAGCTGTTTTTTTATTCTTTGTGTTTAATAGGCTTCAAATTACTAGAAAACAAAACAAAGTTATAAAAGAACAAAAGGTAATTGTTGAAAAAGCTAAACATGAGTTAGAAGAAAAAAATCAAGAAATAACGGACTCAATAACTTATGCTAAACGGATACAAGAAGCTATTCTTCCAACAAAGGATGAAGTAAAAGAATTGCTACCTAATAGTTTTATTTTTTATCAACCAAAAGATATTGTTGCTGGTGATTTTTATTGGATTGATAAAAAAGAAGAGTTTGTTTTGTTCGCTGCTGCTGATTGTACTGGGCATGGTGTCCCTGGAGCTATGGTTAGTGTAGTATGCTATGCTGCATTAAATAGGGTGATTAGAGATTATGATTTACTTGATCCTGGGAAAATATTAGACAAAACTCGAGAAATTGTAATAGAGCAGCTAAGCAAAACTTCTGAAAATAAAGGTTTTTCAATGGAAAACATGAACGATGGAATGGACATAGCCTTATGTGTTTTAAATACCAAAACCAATCAACTTAAATTTTCTGGTGCTAACAATCCTCTTTGGATATTGAGAAGTGGAGCAGAAGAAATAGAGGAAACTAAAGCTAACAAACAGTCTATTAAGAGAATAGAAAATCCAATTCCTTTTATAACCCATGAATTAAAATTGAGTAAAGGAGATTGTATCTATGTATTTTCAGATGGCTTTGCAGATCAGTTTGGAGGAGAAAAAGGTAAAAAATTAAAGCATAAACCTTTTAAACAAATGTTGTTATCTATGAAAGATGAAACGATGGATAATCAATTGCAAAGTATTAATAATCAATTTAATGCTTGGAAGGGTAATCWAGAGCAAGTTGATGATGTTTGCATCATAGGCGTTAGAATATGATGCAAAGTTTACCCTGAGCCTGTCGAATGAGTATTATAGGTATTAGAATTTAATAATAGTCTTCTAGATAACACATTGGATGATTATTTGGCAAACTAATTAATAATGTTGTAATTTTGTTATACAATTAAAAACTACGATTATGAAAAAAACAAACATTTTAGCTGTACTGTTGTTGGTTGTTCTTACAGCTACTAATACACTAGCTCAAGAATTACCGAAACCGAGCCCTGCTGCAACTGTTGAACAACGTATAGGGTTGACTGATTTTAAAGTTGTTTACTCGAGACCAAGCGTAAAAGATAGAATGATATGGGGAGATTTAGTGCCTTTTGATAAAGTTTGGAGAACTGGAGCAAATGCCAACACTTTAATTACTTTTTCTGATGACGTAAAAATTAGTGGACAAGCAATAAAGGCTGGAACGTATTCTATTTTTACAATACCTGTTCAAGGAGGAGATTGGACAGTAATGTTTAATTCTATTACTGATGGTTGGGGAACGGGAAAATATGATAAGGCAAATGATGTGATAACATTATCTGCAACTCCTATTAAAGGKATGTTCGAAGAATCGYTACGTTTTTCTTTTGAGAAATTAAAAAGGAATAGAGGTAGTCTAGTGTTTGCTTGGGATGTTGTTACTATTGATATACCTATTGAAGTTGATGTAGATAAAAAAGCTTGGGAGAATGTTGACAAAGCAGTAGCAGAAGCTACAGATGATAATAAAGCTGGGGTTTATAGAAATGCAGCTAAGCATTCAGCTTCAACTAAAATGCGATTAGACGAAGGTTTAAAATGGATTAATGAATCTATTGATGCTAAAGAATCTTGGCACAGCTATTGGGTAAAAGCAGATGTACAGCATGCAGCTGGAGATAACGCTGGAGCGATTGCTAGCGCTAAGAAAGCTATCGAAGTAGGTGAGGCTGGAGCAACAGATGAAAAACCTTTTAATTATAAAGATCGTTTAGAAAAAGCGATTACAGAATTTAAGTAGTGAAACTTCACATTTTAATGTAATTAGTTGAACTATTCCGCTGAAAAGAGGAATCTAGTAGTACAAAAAAAGCCTCAATCTTCTGATTGAGGCTTTTTCTATTTAATGAAATCTAAGGATTAATCTTTTACTTTTTCAAACACTATTCTATAATGTTCAAACACTTCATTTTCAAATACCTTTAAATTAGATTGTATTTTAAATCTACGCATCCATTCTCTAAAGGTAGAATCAAATAAATAATCAGGAATCAAGGTAGCAAAAAGCAAGTATTTTCTAAAACTGAATTTTTTAAATTGAGCTGTCCACCTATGAATTGTTTCTATGTAATCCAGTCTTCCACTATCAACCGATATTAATTTAAAATGCTCTTTAGTAGCTGGGTTTATCAATCCTTCTTTTCCATAAGGAAGCCAAGAGCCAGGGAATACACGACAAATAATGTCCATATATTCAGCATTAGTAAATTCATTTTTGCTTGTATCAGTCTTATCAAAAGGTATCGTATCAAAATCTACCATGTTTGGTCCAAATACCATAGACTGACAATAGAAACGACCTCCTATAGGAAGTAGGCTAGCTACTTGCTTAAAATATCTTTCATAAATTTCGTCTCCTTTGCCTGCTTTGTATTCTTCAACAGAACATAAGTGTTCAGGGCTACCCATAGCTGTTACAACATCAAACTTTCCAAAAGTTTCTGGAGTAATGTCTTTAGAGTCCATGTGTTTAACATTTAAACCATTTTTTACGCAAGCATCAGCTTGTCCTTTGGCTAATACTACACCTGTTGTTTCTGCACCTTTACCGTCTAAATAATCAATAAAAGCACCCCATCCACATCCGATATCCAATACTTTTGAACCTTCTTTAATGTTACAATTATCATAAATAAAATCGTGTTTTTTCAATTGACCCTCTTCTGTAGTCATTGAGAAATCTCCATCAAATCTAGCACCACTATATGCTCCTTTATCTCCTAGGCTTAGACGAAATATTTTATCCATTCTAGTATAGTGTGCATCTAATTCTCCTTGGTCTGCCATAATTATATTTAATATTAAATTAGTGTGTGAAAGTAATAATAATTTAATGATTTATTTGGAGATGCTTTTATCAAAAGGATTAATTATTGAGGCAAATAAAACTACTAGCCCACAACCAATAACATTGTACCATAAGTAAGCTATTTTTTCCACTTCGTGCCCCATAATATATGAGCTTATATCTTTCCCGAAAAAATGTAGAATAATTACTAAAGATTGAGCTATGATCGCTCCAATAAAAGTTGCTTTTCCTTTTATTCTTTTTAAGAAGAAAGCGATTAGAAAAATCCCTAGTATTGTTCCATAAAATATAGAACCAAGTATATTAACAAGTTCAATTAAGTTTTCAGAAAAAGCTGCAAAAAATGCGAACATAATTGCCAATACTCCCCAAACAGCAGTTAATACTTTTGAAGCTACTAAATAATGTTTCTCTGAATGTTCTTTTTTATTTAACCGTTTGTAAAAATCTATTGTTGTCGTGGTTGCTAAAGCATTTAGCTCGCCCGAAGTAGAGGACATTGCCGCAGAGAAAATGACAGCCAAAAGTAATCCAACTAAACCAACGGGGAGATAATTCATTATAAATGATAAAAATACATAATCTGAATCTCTAGATTTATTATCAGGTACTGCAATACTGACTAATTCTTTTGCTTTATCTCTTATTACTATCGCTTCTGCTTCATTACTTTTTACTGTTAAAATAGCATAGTCTAGTGTTTCTGAATCATAATTGGTTTTGTTGTAATTGTTTACAACAACTTTTAATGCTTCTTTTTTCTTTTTATGTACTGCGGTATAATCTGCTTCAATGGTCTTCATATCCTCCGCATATTCTGTTTGGTACACTTTCTCGGTAGCATTTTCATTAAACAAAACTGGGTGCTCTTGATATTGAAAAAACACAAAAACCATTACCCCAACAAACAGAATAAAAAACTGCATTGGCACTTTCATAATGGCATTAAACATTAATCCCATTCTGCTTTCATAAACTGAACTTCCACTTAAATAACGTTGTACTTGAGATTGGTCCGTTCCAAAATAGGAGAGGGCTAGAAAAGTTCCGCCAGTTATCCCTGTCCAGAAGGTGTAGCGTTTATCCAAATCAATAGAGAAATCAATTACATCTAGTTTCCCCATTATACCAGCTACAGAAATAGCATCGCCAAATGAAACATAATCTGGCAGCTCATTCACAATGATGAAAAATGCAGCAAACATTCCCGACATAATTACTCCCATTTGCCATTTTTGGGTTAAGCTTACCGCCTTTGTTCCCCCAGAAACGGTGTAGATAATTACTAATGTTCCAATGAGTAAAATAGTTAAACTCAAATTCCAACCTAAAGCACTTGATAAGATAATTGCTGGAGCATAAATGGTGATTCCAGCTGCTAAGCCTCGCTGAACTAAAAACAAGAATGCTGCTAATAATCTGCTTGAAACTCCAAAACGAGATTCTAAAAATTCGTAAGCTGTAAAGACTTTCAACTTATAATAAATGGGAATAAATACTGCCGAAACTATAATTAGAGCAATAGGTAATCCAAAGTAGTTTTGAACAAACCCCATTCCAGACTCATAGGCTTGGCCAGGAGTAGAAATAAAAGTAATGGCACTGGCTTGAGTTGCCATAACAGAAAGACCAATAGTGGTCCATTTCATTTCATTACCACCACGTAAATAATCTTGGAGGTTAGCATTTTTACGGGTTTTCCAAGTGCCATAAGCAACAATAAAACCTAGTGTTCCAAGCATTATTATCCAATCAACAATACTCATTAATTATATGTATTAGTGAGTAGATAGAATAAGATAATTAGGAAAGCTAAAAATCCAAGAACAAAAAGGTAGAGTCCTTTCCAGTTTTTGAAAAATGGTGGTTTTTGTAGCTTATCTCCCATAAGAAATAATATTAGCAAATAATTTAAATGCTCCAGGAACACCAGCTGGTAATTCTCTAAAGAAAGAGATTCCCGTATAAATAAAGCTTCCTTTTCCGTAATTAGCAACTAATAAAGCACCTTTTACCATTTCTTCATTAGGATCGCTCCAACCTAAAATAGGAGTGTAGTTCTCGTCCCATTCATTTGGAAAGTACAAACCACGTTCTTGCACCCAATTATCAAAATCTGATGCTAATATTTTATTGGGAGTATTCATAATAGCATGTTCAGGAGCTAAGAAAGTTACTTTGGCTTCTTCAACTGTTACTCTATTTCTGGATAGCTTTAAAGGGAATGGAGCCATTGTTTTAGTGTCAATTCCTCTATTGGTATTGTACTGCACCACATAATTACCACCATCTTTTACATATTCCATTAGTTTATCATAAACATTGATCATGTATTTATTAGTATTGTAGGTTCTTATTCCCGCAACAATAGCATCATATTGCGATAAATCACTATTCTTTAAACTGTTTTCATCTAGTAAAGTAATTGTATAACCTAATTGCTCTAATGCAGTTGGAACTTCATCTCCAGCACCTTTAATGTAACCAATATTCTTGCCTTTTATCTGTACATTTAAACGAACCAGTTTCGCTTTGGCTTCTGGTAATAAGGTTTGTGTTTGAATGTGATTGTATTCTATGGTAACTAAACTCTTAGCAGTTTTTTCAGCATCATTCAATATTACCTTTACTTCGCCAACACTTTCATTAGCAGAAGGAGTAACATTAAATGACACTACTTTTTCTTCATTTTTAGTTGCTAAATTATAAGAGATGGAAGTCGGTTCACTTTTCCAACCTTTAGGTAAATTTATTTCTACAGCCCCAATCAGGCTATCTTCATGAGCTTTTAGCGTAACTCTAATTTCTTTCGTAGCATTATTTGAGAAAATAAATACATTGTCTGAAATGTTAGCTGTTACTTTTGGGAGTACTACAAAAGGTCTATAAATTTCTCCTTTTACTCTGTCAGTGTGTTTATTAACAACATTTCTGAATACTGGAAAAAAGTTACCATTTATTTTAAAAGTAAATAGCACATAATTTTCTGACCTATTTTGAGGGTTACCAATTAAATCTTGAGAATCAACAGTATATATCCCTTTAAAATCATGATTTAACCAATAAGGATTAGTTTTTTGATGTTTTGGAAGAGTGTAGTTATGCTTAAAACTGAATGCTACATTGTTTGTTAATGTAGTATTAATTGCCGTATCTTTTTCTCCATATTTAGCTTCCAATAACTCTATTTTTAAGCTACTTCTATTAACCATACGAGTAGTCAATTCTATTTCAGAACCGATAGCAGCACTATAATCATTAGTGGTAACCTCTACAAATAAACCAGCACAAGCAGAAATCACCTGTCTAATCTTACTTAACATTATCCATTTCCATTGATTGGCATCTGGAAGTTTGTCAATTATTTCATAAGCTTTAAATAATGTAGGAACTATTTTTTCTGGATGCTCCCCATCAAAATTAGCATTAGATTCAATAATCATTTCCTCAATTTTAGCTCCACCTTTTATTTTATTCCAAGTAATATCAATTCCATCAAAAATGTCATTGTTACCGCCTTTTTTTCCTTTAATTAGTTCCAAATATTCTAATTTAGAACCTCTAACTTTCCCAGAACCAAAACCTTGGCTTTTGTGCATGGTTCTGCTTTCTGAAGCCATTTCAGAATAAGATTTTCCAAGCAAAGTGTTATAAGTTCCTACATCAATGGTGGTGTATTTCCCATGATTATCTTTTGCTTTTTGAGGCAGTTCTTTATCCCACCAAGTACTCGTGTTTAAGTATAATCGTTTAGGTTGCCAAACTGAGGTGTAATCTAATTGCTCAGGGAATGCTTTTGGGTCTCCAGCTAAATCAAATGCTTCTTCGGCTAAAATTGCTGATGCCGTATGATGTCCATGACCTCCTGTAGAAGTAGAAGGGAAACGAGTAATGATTACATCTGGTCTAAATTTTCTAATTGCCCATACTGCATCAGCCAAAACTGACTTTTTACCCCACTTTTTAAATGTTTCTTCTGCTGTTTTGGAGTATCCAAAATCAACAGCCCTTGTAAACAGTTGCTCTCCACCATCAATTTTACGAGCTTCTAATAATTCTTGGGTCCTTAAAGCTCCCATTAATGGTCCTTTTTCTGTTCCAATAAGGTTTTGTCCGCCATCACCACGAGTTAAAGATAAATAGCATGTTCTAACCATCGTCTCATTTGCCATATAGGCAATTAGGCGCGTATTTTCATCATCAGGATGAGCAGCGATGTACAAGACACTGCCCAACACATTTAATTTTTTTAGTGATAGTCTAATTTCTAATGAGTTGAGTTGTTTTTGAGAAAAATTTGGTAGAGCCAACAGCAAAGCAAATACAACAAGTATTTTTTTCATAATTCTAAAAAATTGAAGAGCAAATGTACTGATTTGAGGGTTAGATGGAAGTTAATAAATGACAAAAAGGGGAGCATTAAACTTTTAAACCAACAACCAATACGTCATCAATTTGTTCATAGCTACCTTTAAAGCTATGGAATTCTTTTTTCACCTTGTCATATTGTTTGTCAGTGCTTAAGGCACTTGTACTTACTAAGAAATCAATTAATGGAGCATAATAATACTTTTTAGTTTTTTCTTCTCCTTTTTGATCAGGAAAACCATCGGTAAATAAGTAAATTGTACTTCCTGAATTATAGCTAAAATTTTGATTAGATAACAATACTCTTTCATTTAAACCTATAAAAACATTGTCGCCACGCAAACGAGTAGTTTCTTTGTTTTCTACTATGTAACAAGATAGGTGGGTGCCACAGAATTGTAATGATTTTTCTTTTTCATCAATACAAATAAGTGCAATATCCATTCCATCTTTACCACCCCAACGTTCAACACTTAATTGTTCTCGAAGCTTTTTATTTAATTGTGAAACAATTTCAGCAGGAGAAAGAATTTCTTTTGTATTCATAATATCATTCAGAATATTAATACCTATAATCGTCATAAAAGCACCAGGAACACCATGACCTGTACAGTCAGCAACAGCTAAATACTTTTTGCCACCTCTTTCATATACCCAATAAAAATCACCACTAACAATATCTTTCGGATTGAGGTAAACCATAATGTTGGGAAATAATTTCCAAACATCTTCTTTAGCTGGATAAACTCCTTTTTGTATTCTTTTGGCGTAATCAATACTGTCAGTTATGAGTAAATTTTTATGTTCAATTTCTTTATTCTGCTTTTTTTTCTGAAAGAACTGATAAGTGATAAAGGCAATAACAATAAATCCAAGTAATCCTATCCATAGTAATATAGTGCTGATAAATTCTTCATGCTTTAATTTAGTGTTAGATAGTTTTAGTGCTTGTTCTTTTTTCTCTGTATCATATTTAACTTCTAGCTCATTCATGTTGTTTTTAATGTCCTCACCAGTTATACTATCTTTTATTGCGATATAATTTTCGTAATGTACTAATGCTAAATCGTTCTTACCCCAACCTTTATAGGTTCTGTGAAGTATGTTGTGAATACCTCTAATTAAAAACTTAGTATTCCCTTTAATAGAAAGATTTAAGGCCTCTTTTAATTTGCTTTCGGCAGCTACATATTTTTTTTGATCTGTATAAATTCCTCCAATAGTCATTAATGCATTAGCAATGAAATAATCGTTGTTTTCATTTCTCCCAATAGCTAAAGCTTCTTCGTAATTTGTTAAAGCCTTTTCATCTTCATTTTTCTTACTATATAAAATCCCCATGTTAACCAATATCGCATAATTAAAACGGATACTTATTTGTTTGTCTTTAATCAGAGGAATATATTCTAAGCATTTATTGTAGTAAAGTAGGGAGGTATCCAATTTATCTATAAGGTCATATATTATTGCTTTGTTGTTATAAACGGAAGCGAAGGCTAGCGGTTTTTGTGTTTGATTTGCAATTATTAATGCGTTATCATAAATAGCTAGTGCTTTGTCATATTCTTCCATTCTACGATAAATGGAGCCTAATCCATTATATGAGCTGCCAATAATTTTAGGGCTAATTTTTGCAGAATCTCTTAAAATTTCATAATAAAAGTCAAGTGCTAATTCAAAGTTTCCTTTTTCAATATGATAAATAGCCAACCTGCTGTTTGCCTTTGCTACACCATCAGGATAGTTTATTTTTTGAGCATATTCTTTACCTAGTACAGCAAAATAAATGGCGGAATCTCCATCATATGCTTTTGATAAAGAAATGAATGCATCAATTTTTTCTTCTTTTGGTGTGTCAGATTTCTTTACAAGTTTTTTTAAACTAATTATTTCAAAATCTTGGCTAAATCCGTGTAGAGAAAACCCAATAAATAATAATATGATTGCTAATTGCTTCACTTAAGAATTAATAATATATTCAAATTTCATTTCTACCATTAATTCAAATTCTTCGCCAGATTCTTTCATGTCAGTATCCATCTCATCGTAATGCCATTTTACTTTAAAAAGGTCACTTTCTTTATTAAACTCTTTTAACTGTAGGAAAATATCTAGTAAAAACTTAGCGGAAGTAGAATTGAAATATTCTAAATTAAATATAAAATCAATAGAATTTACAGCATGTCCTTGCTCTTTTATCCAATAAATGTATTTATTGTAATCATCTAACCATTTAATTAGTGGTTCATAAAATTGACGAGCGTTTTCTGGTCTAGAATCACCTCTTATTTCAAATTTATTACTGTTATGGTCGAATACAACTCTTGGAGTATGTTCAGTTCCTTTAATATTAATTACTTCCATATATGTTAATTTGTTTTGAGTTCAACTTTTAGTAAATAGAAAAACACATTATTATCTACAGGGTAAAATTGATAGGAAATATTTTTATTAGATTTTATTGCGATATCGTAAAGACCAACACCAGCACCTCCTTTGGTTGTTATTTCTCCTGTAAGTAATTGTTTTCTATATGCTTTTTTTATTTCAGTAATATCATGAGATAAAACTTCTTCTAAATTCTTTTCTAGGACTTCTTTTTCTTTTTTTGTAATTAAATTACCTGTAATTGTTGTTAATGCATTAGGTGTTTTTTGTAAATAAAACAAAGAAGTAAAATCGTTAAATCTTTCGCCTTCATCATTTAGCCTAGTGTGCCTGTTTAGATTTTCAATACATTCAACAATAATTTGGTAAAATCGTTTTCTATTTTGTGTATTCTCTATTTCCTTGTTTATTTTTCTTTTCACATTAGAAAGTAGCACATCAACGATACTAACGTTAAATTCACCCTTATAAATTAAGAGTGATTTTTCGTCAATCATATTTTTTAATAACTGTTCTATTGCTTCAAGAATTAAAAGATTAATCTATTTCACACACTACTGTTTGTTGATTGCCAACTGCTCCATTAGTTATTGAAAGTGCACAACTTTCTCCATCTTCTAGCTCTCGGGTTACAGAAGTTGAAATGTCWACTTGTCCTGTCATACTAACTGTAGTAACACATGTACATTCGTCTTTTTTGGAACATCCAGCAATTGTAATTAGTCCAATAATAATAGTAATTGGTAAAAATATTTTCATCTTACTAATTGTTTTAGGTAGAAGTAATGTCCTAAAGTAATAAATTCAATTGATATTTATACTATACGCCCCATCAAACAATACTGACCAACACTTAATTTGCAATTCACGGGCTTCATCTTGTAAACGTTTTGAGTTGTAAGAAGAATTAGAAGCATCTATTACAATTTCTTTAGGATTAAACTGAGTAAGAATAACGTTGATAGATAGTTTAGTGTTTTTGGTTAATATGAGTAAATCGATTGGTAGTTTGTTATTATTGGTTTTAAGTTTATACTTGTTATCAATAATGACTATTTTCTGATTATAAAACTGAAAATAATTTCGTTTGGTAAATAGATTTTGATTGCTTATTCGGTAAATATTAGATAATTGATGTTTTTTGATGAGATGATCTAAACGAACTACTTTTTCATTATTAACACCGTTGCTAATCCAATTGTTTTGGACATGAAACAACAACTTACTCCTGTTTTGAGTAAGCTTTATATCTGAAATTAATATGTTATCGCTACCGTCAATAAAATTAATGGCTGAAAATTGAGGAATGTTATAAATAATTATTTTTCGCTGGTCTAAGTCAGTGTAATTTGTCCAAAGTTTAGCACTTAGAAAAAGGATTAAAAATATACTTCCAAATAACAAATACCTAAATTTACGATAAGCGATTAATGAGATGGCACTAATAATTAATAAATAGACCAACCAAGTGTCAGCAACGCTAAATCGAATGTTTTCAGACAAAGAATTGGGTAGTGAATCAATAAAGTTGACTGAATAATTTAAGGACTGAATCAGCCATTTCAAGCCTATTGCTAAATAATCTCCAACAAAAGGGATAAAAGATAAACTAAGTGTAATAATTCCTAAATTCAAAATGCCAATAGCTAGAGGGATTACAATTAAATTAGAAAGCATAAAATAGTTCGGAAATTGATGGAAGTACAATAATCCGAGGGGGAATGTGGTTATTTGTGCTGCTATAGAAACAGCAGTTATTTCCCAAATTTTTCTCGGAAACCAATATCTAAAACTAAACCAATTGTTTATCCATGGTTGGATAATAACAATACCAATAACAGCCATATAGGAAAGTTGAAAACCAACTTCCATAATGAGTAAAGGATTATAGATAAGTAACACTAATGCAGAAGCTGCCAAGGTGTTAAAGAAATTCGAATTTCTGCCAGCCATTTTAGCAGCAACAATAAAGCTAAACATGGTTGCTGCTCGCATTACAGATGGGGATAATCCTGTTAACAAGGCATAACTCCATAATATTAGAATTAACAAAACTCCTTTTATGATTTTGCCGTATTTTATTTTTTCAAAAAAAGAAAATAATTGACTAAATATTAAAAATATTACTCCTACATGAAGTCCTGAAACTGCCAGTACGTGCATGGCTCCAGCACTTGAATAAGCACTTTTTAATTGAGCATCAATATTGTCTTTGTAGCCTAAAATTAAAGCAGAAGCAACAGCTAATTCTTTTCCTTTAATCCCCTTATCTTCTAGTATTTTGATTAAGTACTTTCTGCTGTTGTTAGCAAACTTGAATATACCAGAGGAAGGAGCCTCTTGCATAAGTTTCCAATTGTTTGATCGTAAAAATGCTTGTTGATGTATTAAATGGAAAGATAAATATTTTCTAAAGTCAAATTCATTAGGGTTTTTAGGTGGAGGAACATTTTCTAGTTTGGGTTCAAAAGAAATGATGTCCCCAATATTTAGTTGATTAGATAGACTATCTTTTTGTAAATAAATAATAACCTTTCCGTTTCCTTCTTCCCAATTATTTTGGTTTTTAATCCCCTTAATCTTAAGAATGGCTTTTATGCTTCTCTCTTTAACCTGAGTTGGTTCAATTATTTCTCCAATAAGAATTTGATTATTCGCTTCGGTTAGTAATTTAGAAGTATGGCCTGTGTTTTGGTATTTTAGACTAGTTAAACACGCACCTGCAAAAGCTAAATTGATGTAAATTAACATTCCGAATAGCCATCTTAAACTATAATTGGTATTCAGTTTTTTAATGAGCAGTAACAGTAAATATAAAACTACTGCTGTTCCGAAACCATAAAGCAGATAGTTTGTGTTTGGTTTTAAATAAACCACACTAATTATTCCACCAATAAAAGGGAAGACTAATCGCAACAGAGGAATATGATTTAAATTGTTAATCATTAACAAAGCTAATTTATGTATTTTTGGTCAGATAGTTGTGATACATAGATTATGCGATATACCTTAGTCATATTTTTTTCTTTAATAAGCTCTTCATTAGCTTTTTCTCAAGCAAGAGAAGAATCTGATGATGGTCATAAAAGTTATTATGTAATTGTAATTACCAAAGATGGAGAGGTGCAGAATATTTTTAAAGAAGGTAAAGGAATTAAAGGTAAAATTGGTAATAAATCGGTTGATGGAGTATGGTATTTTAAAGATGAACCAGATGTGGTTACTGTAATTGGCTTTGGAGGGGTTTTGCTTGGAGAGCTTAAGCTTAATGAACAAAAAAATCTAAAATTAGAATCTGATCAGCCTATAAAAAGTAGCAAAATTGGTATTGGGATAGGAATAGGTCTAATTGGAGTATCGACAGGTGGTGTAGGAGGAGGCCCCCGTTTTATGTCTTATAAGATGGATAAAAATCGAGCTAAATTTGGAAAACAAAAAGAGACTCGAGCAGAAAAAATAAAAAGAGAGTATGAAGAGCGGAAACAACAAGAACAGATGCAAAAAGAATTAACTAAGCAGGCTAAAAAAGATAAAAGAAAGAATAAATGATAAAACTGACTAAGTGCAGTAGATTTAATACATATTAAAGTTAATGAGTTATGAAAAAATCAAGTATTCTAATACTTCTAATTACATTTAATCTATCAGTATTTTCTCAAGCAAGAGAAGATATTGATGAAACAGGTACTCGAAAAATATATTCTATCATCATTTCTAAAGAAGGAAAAATAAAGCATGTAATTAAACAAGGAGCTATGATGAGCTCAAAAGTTGATAGAAAAGTTATAAAAGGAAAATGGTATTTTAAAGCTTATCCGGATGTTGTCGTAATCATTGGATCCAAGGGGCAGGTATTAGGAGAAGTAGCACTAAATAAAGAATTACCTCTAAGAATAACGCCTCCGAAAAGCCAATCAGGAATGAATGTGGGAATAGGTATTGGACCAGTTTCTGTTTCGGGATTAGGTGGTGGCATGAAAAATTTTGATAACTAAGTTCAAACAATAAGTGCAACAGATAACAAATATCGGAAAGCTAGCTTTCCGATATTTGAAAAAAAATCTGATGCCGATGAATTACCAACAAT
>NVVI01000054.1 GCA_002402165.1 Flavobacteriales bacterium | reverse complement strand
AATAACAGACCAAGAAAATTATTAGGGTATAAAACCCCTAATGAAGTATTTTTAAATAATTTTAACCAACCTGTTGCACTTATTAATTGAATCTAGCAACATAAAACTTCAACTTAAAAATTAGTTAATTTATACTCAAAGGACTATTTTTGAATTTAATGGAATTTACAGCAGAACAAATAGCAGGCTTACTAAATGGAGAAATAGAAGGTAATCCTGAAACTATAGTTAATAAACTTTCTAAAATTGAAGAAGGAGAATCAAAATCCTTATCTTTTTTAGCAAATTTAACATATGAAGAATATCTTTATACCACTGACGCTTCTATAGTAATTGTCAATAAAGATTTAAACCTAAGTAGTTCTATTAAAGATACCTGCACATTAATTAGAGTTGATGATGCCTACCAGTCTTTTACTAAGTTATTAGAAACATACAATCAAGAAAAAACTAATAAAAAAGGTATAGAAAAACAAACTTTTATATCCGAAAGTGCGACAATTGGAAATGATATTTATGTTGGAGCATTTGCCTATATAAGTGATAATGCTATAATTGGAAATAATGTGAAAATATACCCTCAAACATTCATAGGGGATAAGGTAAAAATAGGAGACAATACTATTCTCTTTTCAGGAGTTAAAATTTATCATGAATGTGTAATTGGAAAGGACTGTATTATACACGCTGGAGCAGTGATTGGTTCTGATGGTTTTGGATTTGCTCCAAATGATAATAACTCTTATGACAAAATACCTCAAATAGGTAATGTAATTATTGAAGATGATGTAGAAATTGGACCAAATAATTGCATTGATAGAGCAACAATGGGCTCAACTATTATTAAAAAAGGAGTTAAAACAGATAACTTAGTTCATATTGCTCATAATGTTGTAGTTGGCGAAAACACTGTTTTAGCTGGTCAAACAGGTATTTCAGGATCATCAAAAATTGGTAAAAATTGTATGACTGGTGGTCAAGTTGGAATTACTGGACACATTACTGTGGGAGATAATGTAAAAATTGCTGGGCAGTCAGGAGTTTCAAAAAACATTAAAAATGATCAAGTTTTACAAGGTTCCCCAGCCTTTACTTACAAAGATTACATGAAATCTTATGCTTACTTTAAAAATTTACCAAGTATAATTGCAAGAATAAATAAATTAGAAAAAAACAATAACTAATATGTCTAAACAAAAAACCATAAAAGCACCTTTTTCAGTAATTGGTATTGGTTTACATACAGGAGAGAAGGTAACATTAACTGTAAATCCTGCAGATGAAAATCATGGTTTTAAATTTCAACGAATTGATGTAGAAGGAAAACCTATAATTAATGCAGATCCTGACTTAGTTATAGATACATCAAGAAGTACTACTCTTGAAAAAAATGGTGTTAGAGTTCATACTACTGAGCATATTTTAGCTGCATTATCTGGATTAGAAATTGACAATGCTTTAATTCAAATCAATGCTCCTGAAATTCCAATCATGGATGGAAGTGCTTATCCTTTTGTAGAAGCCATTAAACAAGTAGGTATAATTGAACAAAACGCAGATAAAGATTATTTTGTTGTTACTGAAAACCTAACCTACGAAGATACAGAAAGGCACACTGAAATGCTTTTAGTTCCTCAAGATGAATTTCGCTTAACGGTAATGGTTGATTACAATTCTCCTCTATTAGGAACTCAACATGCACACATGTACCATACTGGTGAATTTGAAACTGAAATTTCAAAATGTAGAACTTTTGTCTTTCTTAGAGAATTAGAAGTATTGGCAAAAAATGGCCTAATTAAAGGTGGGGATTTAGATAATGCAATTGTGATGGTAGACAAGGTTTTACCTCAAGAAAAATTAGATGAAATTGCTGATTTATTAGGCAAACCACATATTAAAATTGAAGAAGCAGGAATACTAAATAATTTAACATTACACTATCAGAATGAACCTGCACGACATAAATTATTAGACATTATAGGAGATTTGGCTCTAATAGGAAAACCAATTAAAGGACATATTTTAGCAGCAAGACCAGGACATAAAGGAAATGTGGAATTCGCTAAAATGATCAAAAATGAAATTAAAAAATTACGTAAAAAAGGTCCGAAAATAGATCTGACAAAAGACCCTGTTTACGACATTAATGACATTGAGAAATTACTTCCCCATCGCTATCCATTTTTATTAATTGATAAAATAATGGAAGTTTCTGAAAACCACATTGTTGGAGTTAAAAACATCACTCAAAACGAGCCACAATTTATGGGTCATTTCCCTGGAAATCCTGTAATGCCAGGAGTATTACAAGTAGAAGCAATGGCTCAGTGTGGTGGTATTATGGTTTTAAAGAACTTGCCTGACCCTGAAAACTACATGACTTATTTTATAAAAATTGACAAAGTAAAATTTAAAAGAAAGGTAATTCCTGGAGATACTATTGTATTCCATTTAGAGTTATTATCTCCAATCAGAAGAGGTATAGTTCACATGGGAGGCAAAGGGTATGTTAATGGTAATGTTTGTTTAGAAGCAGAATTGATGGCTCAAATAGTAAAAGAAAAAGATACTCTAAAAGTTACTGAAGCTGTGCAATAAAAATTATCTTAGCTAAAATTCAATTAAAATCATGGAAAAATTCCCTCATACAAACGTACACCCTGAAGCAAAAATTGGTAAAGAAGTAGTTATTGAATCTTTTACCACTATTCAGAAAGATGTAGTGATAGGCGAAGGAACATGGATTGGCCCTAACGTTACTATATTTAATGGGGCAAGAATTGGTAAAAACTGTAAAATTTTTCCAGGATCAGTTATCTCTGCTATTCCACAAGATTTAAAATTTGATGAAGAAGTTACTACAGCTGAAATTGGCGATAACTGTATCATCAGAGAATGCTGCACAATTAACAGAGGCACAACAGATAGAAATAAAACCGTTATAGGAAATAACTGTTTATTTATGGCCTATGTTCATATTGCTCATGATTGCATTATAGGCAACAACTGTATTTTAGCGAACTGCGTTAATGTTGCTGGACATGCAATTTTAGGAGATTATGTAATTATAGAAGGTGTAGCTGGAGTTCAACAATTTGTTCATATTGG
The DNA here is from genome assembly GCA_002402165.1 of Flavobacteriales bacterium. GTDB lineage: Bacteria > Bacteroidota > Bacteroidia > Flavobacteriales_E > Vicingaceae. The sequence goes on along the minus strand of NVVI01000054.1, from coordinate 9,850 downwards.
CGAACATTCTTTCATTGCTTCTGGKYCTAATGTTAGAAAAAATATTCCTCCATACATTAAAGCCGCAAGAAATCCTTTAACATTTGCTGGTGTAAATTCTGTAGGATTAAGAAGAAGAGGTTTTTCTACCGATATCGTTCTTCAAATTGAAGATATATACAGATCTCTTTATGTAAGAGGATTAAATGTTAGTAATGCTGTTCAAATAATTGAGCAAGAGGCTCCTAAATCTAAGGAAAAAGAAACTATTTTAAAATTTATTGAAAATTCTACAAAAGGAATTATTAGAGGACCGTTAAACTAAATCAAATGGCAAGTACTTCAGATATTAAGAATGGATTATGCATAAAGTATAATCATGGCATATATACAATTACTGAATTTCAACATGTAAAACCAGGTAAAGGACCCGCTTTTGTTAGAACAAAATTAAAAAATGTTGAAACTGGAAAAGTAATTGACAATACATTTACTTCAGGCCATAAAATTGATGTAGTAAGAATAGAAAGAAGAACATATCAATTTTTATACAAAGATGATTCAGGTTATCATTTTATGAATAATGAAAATTTTGAGCAAACTTTTATAGATGAAAAAATCATCAATGCACCTCAATTTTTAAAAGAAGGTAATAATGCAGAAATAGTTTTTAACGCTGAAGACGAAACACCCTTAATATGCGAATTGCCCGCTTCTATTGTTTTAGAAATTACTTATACAGAACCTGGAGAAAAGGGAAACACAGCTACCAATGCGTTTAAACCTGCTACAGTAGAAACTGGTGCAGAAGTTAAAGTTCCTTTGTTTATTAATAAGGGGGATCATATAAAAATAAGTACAGTTTCTGGAGATTATTCAGAGCGAGTAAAAGTATAAAACAACCTAATTTAGTATTGAACCGTCTTAACATTAAGACGGTTTTTTTGTTTCAAATAAAACAATCTTTTTTGAGTCTTTAACAAAAATCCTTTTACCTTAGAGCAAGATTCTAAAAAATTAATGCAGCAATCAAAAAACATAAAAAAAAGACTACAACTTGGAAAACTTAAGTTAGATACACTCCTAGAAGTTACCAAAGGAATTAATAATAACTTATCCAAGGATGGTCTATTCGAGCTTTATAAATCTGTTTTGCTTGATGAATTAAAAATTGGAAAACTTTTACTTTTTAGCTTTAACAAAAAAGAATGGAATCAAGWGTTATGTTTAGGAACAAAATGCAATACAATTAATGTTGAAGATGATTTATTAACTTTTAAAGAAATTCAAGTTCTGTCTAACGATAAAAACAAAAAGCTCAAACCCTTTGATGTTATCGTTCCTGTATTTCATAAATCTGAACCTCTAGCATACTTATTACTGGGGGATTTTGATGGTGAAAAAATAGAGGTTAGTYCTATAATTAAACACTTATCATTCATCCAAACTCTTACGAATATTATCATTGTTGCTATTGAAAACAAAAGGCTTTATAAAGAAAATTTAGATCAAATTGTTATAAAAAAAGAAATGGAATTAGCATCTGAAATGCAAGCTATGCTTTTCCCGAAAAACCTTCCAAACAATGAAGAAATCGAAGTTGATGCTAATTATCAACCTCACCATTTAATTGGTGGAGATTACTATGATTTTATAGAATTAAATAGAGATGAAATTGCTTTTTGTATTGCTGATGTTTCAGGAAAGGGAGTGCCAGCTGCATTATTAATGTCAAACTTTCAAGCAAGTTTAAGGTCACTTATTAAGAGAACTTCTTCTCTATCAGAACTAGTAATAGAATTAAATACAAATATTTTAACTAACGCAAATAGAGAAAAATTTATTACCGCTTTTATTGGAAAATACAACTTGAAAACTCGCAATTTACAATTTATTAATGCTGGACATAACCCTCCTTTGTTATTAGTAGGCCATCAATTTAAATCCTTGTCTGTAGGATGTACTGTTCTTGGTGTATTCGAGAATTTACCATCTATTACTGAGAAAAACATTACTATTCCAAAAGATTCAATATTGACCTGTTATACTGATGGTGTTGTTGAGCAAATTAACTCGAAAAGCGAAGAATTTGGAATGAAAAAATTAGAATTAACTATTCTTCAAAATAGAGAAAATTCGACTAAAAAAATCATTAGTTCTATTATTAGCAAACTAGAAGATTATAAAAAGGAAGTAGAATATAAAGATGATATTGCCCTATTATGTCTTAGAATCAAGTGATTTATTGTGATATATATCTATTGCAACTATTAATGCAATGAAACCCCAAAACGGAACTGATGCTTTATCAGTATCTAAATAGTTATTCATTAAACCATGAACAACATAGGTCAATAATCCCAATAAAGTTGCTAAAACCACATTTTTAAGCTCTCCTTTAGGCAGTTTATGATATAATAAAGAGCCTCTATAATAAACAAGAACAATTATTAAAATAATACTAAGCGAACCTATCACTCCAGATTCAGCCAATGGACCAATATATTCGCTATGTGCGTTTCCATTTTCTCCTGCATTGGTACTTATTATTGTAGCTTCGTTAGATAACTGAAAAGGCGCATATTGAAAAACATAAGTTCCTGGTCCCCATCCGAAAAATGGTCTTTCCTTAAACATTCTCCAAGCTGAACTCCATCTATTTAATCGCTCTAAGTTAGATGCATCTGTAGATACGTTAGATATAGATTCAACATGCTCAGACAGATTATTTGAGGAGTCTTGGTTATTTCTTTCAAGGCTCATAATTATACTATTCCAGCTAAATAATAACATTATTACTCCCAATACCCCAACAATAAGTAACACCTTAAATTTAACCCTGTATTTATAAATTAAAAATAAAATAAATGCAGCTATTAGACTAACCCATGCAGCTCTTGTATAAGAAAAAATTAACCCGACAGAAAAAATACCAATTAATAAAACACTACATATTTTATAATAATTAGGATAACTTTTTCCTGTAAATAAAAATAAAAATGGAAAGTACATCGCTAAAATTGCACCATAAGAAGTATGGTCCTTAAAAAATGGTTGCATAACCCAATGAGCTGGTTTCTCTTGAAAACCATAACCTGCCAATCTAATAAACGAATATATAACGACAAACGAAAGGGGAATAAGGTATGCCCATAAATAAATCTTATAATTACTTGTAATTTTAAATAATTGTATGGCGATAAAATAAAAACATACAACAAACCAAAGTCGTGCGAGCAAAAACTTAAACGATACAACTGGCATTTCGCTTGTCATTGAAGTAATAAAAATCCATACCAAATTAATGAAAATTGCCAATGTAACAGGATGAGTAATAATTTTCATATCTAATGTTGGCGAATGGATTAGTTTTAGAAAAAATAATATCATTATGCCAAACATTAATGGTTCAGTAGGTAAATACATACCTATACCTCCAATATCTAATTCCTCAAGATTGAGAGAAAGTGGTGTAGAAAAGACTACAAACCACATTAGCTTATCTAAATTGAAAAATGCCATAAAAACAATTACTAGCACAAATGGGATGATGGCTAGGTAATAAAATTCATAAGCTATCAATAAACTATTTATAGCAATAAAAATAAAGCTAAAAAGATAGATCCAATATGATTTTAATAAACGAAGCAAAATGAATTAGTTATGCTTTAAACGATGATAAAACAATAGCAATACAAAAGTAAAAAACAGACTTCCTAGCAAAGACAGCATAACAATTAACCACCTTATAGGGTAAGATTTTTTATCTGCCACTTCCGGAAAAACTATAATATTTGTATACGTTAATTTTTTATTTACATCTGTTATAGCCTCTTCATAACCTATCAATTTCCTGTTATAATCTTCCCTAGCTAAATTTAATTGATGGTGTAAGTCATGGAAATGACGCCCTTCTTGTTTTAAGTTTTCATATAAATTTTCAGCTTTTTGCATGGATTGACCTTTTTTACTCTCTAATAACATATTCATATAACCAGCTGTAACTTCTCGTGATTGCTGAATATAATCTAGTAATCCATATTTAACACTATATACTTTTATCTGAGCCACTAAGGTATCTATAAGTTCTTTCTTAATATCAATTTCATTTTTTCTTATTACAGCAATCTCTTTTGCCTTTATTTGATGTAACAATCTAATTTTTTTATTCACTTGATTAATTAATTCCTGAGTCATATCTCTAGAAATAACAGGATCTGTATCTAATACTTCTATTTGAACAGATTCAAAATTTGTCTTTCTTATACTAATATTGCTATTGTATTCTCTATGAAGATTAAACAAGTATCCACTTGAAGATGTATCTATATCATAATGAGCTATTAAATCAAACTTGTTAATAATACTATCTCTTATATCATTCCCAAAAAACAACTGAAGCAACTGTTCTGTCGAAGATTCACTGCTGTAGTGAACCAAATTAGATGGATATAGTGCGGCTTCCGTTTTATATTTTGGAGAAATGAAAAATGGAGATGAAAAAATAACAGAAGCAACTGTCGATATTAAGGCAACAATAATAAATAACTTTATCTTGTTAATTAAAATTGAAAATAAACTTTTATATATATTATTTTCAGTCATCTATTTGAAATTGATTGACTTAATACTTTCAAAAAATAAAATACAAACTAACGTTAAAAGAAAAGACGAGAAAGTTGAAACAACTACAATTAACCATCTAATAGGATAAGATTTTTTTTCTGCAGGATATGCATTATTCACAATAAATTTATGTTGTAAATATCTTTCTGCATCTACTTTAGCTTCTCTATATTTTGACCGAAGTAAAACTAATCTTTCTTGTTCTAAAAGGATTTGTTCTTGTATATTAGTAAATATACCAGCATACTTACTCAGAGTGTCTAACTCTGCTTTTAACGCTTTTGTTGCACTTTTTTTACCTTGTAAAATAGCTATCGCCATTTGTTCAGTCAATCTTTCTGTTTGAGCTCTAACATTAATAATTCCTAAATTTCTAATTAATTCTAAAGAGTCATCAAGCTCTTGAATATAACCTGCCTGATTGTTGTATTCATCCTCTACAATCTCTAATGCTTGCAACGCTACCTCTCTTCTCATCCTATTTTTAACAGTATCTAAAAAATTTGCTATATCATTTGCTATCATTGCAGCAGTATCAGCATTATGATCCAAAACAGTAATCTCAACTGACATGAATTTAGTTCTGTTAAAAGTTACATTACTTTCATACTCTCTTTGCAGTTTAGTAAATTTATAGTCAACATCATCGTCAATATCATAATGCTGTGCTAAATTATATTTATCAATTATTCTATTCCTTATTTCATCCGAGTATAAAATTTGAAGCATTTGCTCAGCTTCTTCTTCCTCACCTAGTCTTAATACATCTTGCTTACCATTATTATGCTCAGATATTAAGGCCTTAGAAATCGAACTTGTAGTGGTTGGAAACATTACTACAGTTGATTCATACTTATTTTCAATAAGTAATGAAACAACTACAGAGCTTATTATTGCTACAAGTGTAACTATTAAAAGTGGTTTTCTCCATTTATAAAAAAACACAAATAAATTAGCTGAATTTAAGTCGGTGTTATTTTTAGTATTACTATCCATTATATAATGCTACGTTTATTCTTAAATCTCTAATTTTAGAGAATGGCAAAAATACCTAATTTTAATCAATTTCCTAGAACTCCCTATTGATAAGGATATGATACATTTTTTTAAGATTTATTACCCTTAGCAATACTGCCAATATTGCCGAAACAAGGATAAACAAAATAAACTGAAGATAAAATTCAGAAACATAAATCTTAACCCCTAAAGTCAGCATATAAATGGCAATTATATAAACACCAAGAGACGCCAAAAACTTCCAATTTATATTAAACTTAAATACTCTATAGGCTACTAGTATCTGAGCTAATACAATTAATACCTGAGTGGCCAAACTAGCATACGCAGAACCTTCAGCTTTAAATGTTGGTATAAGTATTATGTTCAGCACAAAATTTAATATCATTCCTGAAAGAGCCATCATGTTAAGTACTTTTAAACTGCCATTTGCAGTTAGTAACGTTCCTAATATGTAGGTTATGCCTATAGCTGCAAAGCATAACATCAATATTTTAAAAACACTAGCAGCAGCAGCTATATTTGCATGATATAGAATTGCCATAATTTCTTGTGAGAAACTATAAGAAAAAAATGCAATAACAAGTGCTGGAACAAATAGCAAACTAAAAGATAACCGTACCAATTCATCAACTTTTTTATTGTTCTTAATCATATTAGCAAACATCGGCAATAAAAGAGCTGCAAAAAGAACTCCTACCTGAGTTGAAGCATCCATCAACCTATATGCCTGAGCGTAAATTGATGCTTGAAGTTCACCATCTGGAAGCATTTGTTTCAACATTATACCATCTAAACGGTAATAAAAAGTCATCATTAAGACTAGTAAAGCATAAGGATAAGTTTGTTTAAGAATTAAAAGTAAAAACGACTTATTTATATTAAAACGATATTGACCAGATTTAGCAGCAACAATTAAAAACACTATAAATACTGTTAATCCATAAGCTGCAGTTTGAGCATAAACAAAATGTATTAATTCGAATTTTATCTTAAAAAGATTGCTCCATAATAAAATGGAACAAAAAATAATCATTAGGAATTTATCTAACACTGAAAGCAAACTATCTAAAGTAAATAACTGTAAACCAGCTACATTTGACCGTAAGTATTGAATGAAAGAAATCAAAAATTGGTTAATTGATAAGAAAAATAACATATAAAATTCTTCAGCATTAAAACCAACCAAAAGCCCAACTCCCATACTGATTAGGAAATAAAGCATTGCTAACAAAAGCTTAAACACCACAATACCCGAAAAATATTTCGTTAACTGTTGATGGTTTTGGGCTATATTTCGACTATTAAAGGTAGTAATTCCAAAATCTAAGCATATATTAAATAGCATAGAAAATCCAAATAGTGCAAAATAAGTACCATAACTCTCTACAAATAAATTATGCACCTCAAGGTCAATCCCAAATATCCAAAATGGCTTAATTAAAAAATTAAGAACTAATAGCAATGCTAAATTGGTTATGAATTTTCTCTGCACTAAGAATTGATTTCGAACAAAAATAACTTATCTTATTCAATATTATTACTTTCGTTGTAAAATTAGCCTTTGAAAATTGCTGTAAATACTCGACTTCTTATAAAAGATCATATGGATGGAATAGGCGTTTTTACCTATGAGTCTTTTAAGCAAATTGCAACAAGTAATCCGACTACAGAATTCGTTTTTATTTTTGATCGAGAGCCTCACCCCGATTTTGTATTTGCTAAAAACATTAAAGCGGAAGTGATTGGACCACAAGCTCGTCATCCTTTTTTATACAAAATTTGGTACCAATACTCTTTAAATAGATTATTAAAAAGATTAAATGCTGATATATTTGTTGGTACAGACGGGATGATTCCTTTAAAAACAAGAACCAAAACATTGAGCATAATACATGATTTAAATTTCGAACATCATCCAAAACATTTACCAGTATTATTAAGAAAATTCTACTGTAAGTATTTTCCAAAATTTGCTGATAAAGCAAATCGTATAGCAACAGTTTCAGAATTCTCTAAAAAAGATATAATCGACACTTATAAAATAAAAAAGGAAAAAATAGATGTCGTTTACAATGGTCCTAACAACAACTACAAACCTATTTTAAAAGAGGATAAAACAATTGTTCAAAACAGTTATTCAGATGGAAAATCTTTTTTCTTATTTGTAGGAACATTACATCCAAGAAAAAACCTCATTAATCTTTTTAAAGCGTTTGATCAATTTAAATCACAATTAGATACTGATTTTAAATTATTAGTTGTTGGTAAAAAAATGTGGTGGACGGCAGCAATTGAAAGAACTTACACCCAGCTAAAATATAAAAATGACATCATTTTTACTGGAAGAGTAAGTGAAAATGAATTGTATAAAATTACCGCTTCAGCTTACGCATTAACTTATGTGCCAATTTTTGAAGGCTTTGGAATTCCTTTAGTAGAAGCTATGAGTTGTGGCGTTCCAGTAATTACATCAAACATAACTTCAATGCCAGAAGTTGTTGAAGATGCTGGAATTTTGGTAGACCCATTTTCTGTAGATGAAATTACTGCCGCTATGGTAAAAATTTTCTCTAATGAAAACCTCAGAAATGAGTTGGTTGAAAAAAGTAAAATTCAAGCTAAAAAATTTAGTTGGAAAAAAACTGGTGATTTACTTTGGGAATCGATAATAAAAACTATTGAAAATTAATTATCCCCGAATTTATTTTCGGGGGTCTGTTAGTAAACAGATACCGGAATAAATCCGGCAATTCATAAAAATAATGCTAAAATCCTATTTTCAAAAAAAATTAATTGAAGCTGGTTGTGATGAAGCCGGAAGAGGCTGCTTGGCTGGACCAGTTTATGCTGCTGCAGTTATTTTACCTAAAGATTACAAAAACAACATCTTAAACGATTCTAAACAAATTTCTGAAAAGAAAAGAGAAATCCTAAGGACAGAAATTGAAAGAGAAGCAATTGCTTTTGCTGTTGGAATAGTTGATAATGTTGAAATTGATAAAATAAACATTTTGAATGCTTCTTTTTTAGCCATGCACCGAGCTGTAGAAAAATTAAGTTCAATTCCAGAATTATTACTCATTGATGGAAATCGTTTTAACCCTTACCCTAGCATTCCACATGAGTGCATCATAAAAGGGGATGGTAAATTTTTATCCATAGCTGCAGCCTCTATCTTAGCAAAGACATACAGAGATGACTTTATGTTTGATGCTCACCAAAAGCAGCCAGAGTATGCTTGGAATAAAAACAAAGGTTATCCAACTAAAGTACACAGAGACGCAATAAGAAAGATTGGAACAACCAGTATTCACAGAATGTCTTTCAGGCTATTACCAGAGCAGTTGACGTTGGACATCTAATTCAGTTTAGTATAAATAGTTTATATTTGAGAAACAAAACACATAATGCGGATAAAGTGCACTAGTGCACTTTATCCGGTTGTTGGCCTTAATTATGGAAATAACTTCAATATTGCATCTTAATAGAAAATGAAAAAAATAATACTCATATTATTTATACTAGTTTCCTTTAAAAGTTACTCTTGTCGATGTGCAAATGGCGGATTAAAATTAAATGAATACTCTAAATCCGCTGATATCGCATTTAAAGGAAAAATAATATCTGAACAGACAATTGATAGATTCCACTATTATAAAGTGAGAATCGAAAAACTCTACAAAGGGAACTTGACTTCTGAGCTAATCGAAATAAGAACTTTAGCAAGGACATCCTGTCAATTTGGAATGGGGATTGGAGAAGAATATTTCATTTTTGCAAGTTTGTATTCAGACAATACCTATATAACTGGAGAATGCTCTGGAACCCAACTTTTCAATACAGAAAAAGAATTAGAACTAAAACAATAAAAAACTAAGCCCAACACTCTGTAATATTGCATTTTGGTTGCGAACAGTTGTAGTTTTTTGATAAGTTGGTAGTGTTCCCCATTCATTTCGTAGGTGCTTATTAATTGGCTTTGCAAGTTGCATCCTTGCTTCGGACAGCGAAACTACTTGCCTACTTGAAAAAGTATCACAGCTTGAAGCTTCTACAAAATTTCATTAGTTTAGTAACTATTAATAAACAGATTAAAACGCAACATACAGTTGTCGTTGGCGGTAACAACGGTATGGTAAAGGGACATAGTTTACAAAGTTAAAGGGACATCCTTTACACTTTTTAGGGAGTAATTTGGAATAAAAAACAAATTACTATGCCTTGG
>NVVI01000053.1 GCA_002402165.1 Flavobacteriales bacterium | reverse complement strand
AAATGAATTACGAAATAAAGAAAAATCAATAAGGTTAGAAACTAATTTAGTGTAAAGCCTAATCTTTAACTTTTGTAAACCATGTATCTTAACGTACAATAGGAGGTAATGTTAATACGAATTCAAGTTTTGATTACAGCACTTGGATGTTCATGTTTAATCATCAAACAACCGGATGTGGTGATGATGGGTCTAATGTTTCCGCATATAATGGCCAATCAAAATATGGAGCAGATTTTTTAACAGCTGATGTAACTACAGATTATTTATTACTTGATTTGGAAATGACAGAATTAGAGCTCCAAGGATATGGAGTGTGTTATGCTGGTTGGGACGCAAGAGGAAACAATCAGGGGTCAGTTGTTGGAATACACCATCCTGCTGGGGATGTTAAAAAGATTTCTTTAGCTAATAATTTAGTTAATTTTTCTACCTCGCACTATGAGGTAGATTGGGATCAAGGAACTACTCAAGGAGGCTCTTCAGGATCTCCATTATTTGATAATAATCACAGAGTTATAGGGCAAGTACATTATGGAAAGAAGCCGGTAGGGACCGATGATTGCTATCTTAATAAAATTACTGGTTATGGAAAACTAGATGGTTCTTTTCTTAATGGCCTGTCATTTTATTTAACTCCACAAGGAATTCCGTCTATTACTAATAGAAAAATGAATACCTATTGTGCTGGAGATGATTTGGGACCTGGAGGTTCAAATGGAGTACCACTATCTGACTGTAAAGATGGACAACTTGAACCAGCTGGTTTTTACGTTGATGGGAAACAAGGGCTTGTTGAAGTTTGTGTTTCTAACCCTGTAACTTTATCAAATGGTTGTTCGCCTTTTTTTTATCCTAAAGTTAGAAGTGTAGATGGTAGTTATTTTTTTAGTAATGAATGCAGTAACATACAAAGTGCAGGAGGATATTTTTCTTATAGTCAAAATGGTTTTCCAGTATGGACTTGTAGAGCTTATTATGCTGAAATTTTTATTTCTGTTACATTAGTAAATAGTAATACTTTAGCTCCCGTGGGACCAGTCTACTCCAAATGGCAAGCATTCCCTGCCTCTGCATTAAATATTACCTCTAGTGGAGGAAGCTTTCAGGTTAGTCTGGGGGCGTTTGATTTACGTAGTTATTTACCTTCTCCTTATATAACTTTTTATAGTGGACAGACATATCGTGTTAAATTAGCAAGCTCTGGTTATAATGGATGGACTGAATACACCAATTACATTCACTTTTATGAGGATAATCGTACCCTCAACAATACAAACATAACAAGTAATGTATATGGTAAATTTATTACTATTAATAATTCAACAATCAGTGCAGATGTTGTAGCTGAAGAATTAATTACAATAAACCCTAATTCTACTTTATATGCAGGCGAATATAGAATTGATGGAGGTCTAAACTGTGGGAGTTTTATGCGGCCTGGTCAGCCAACTAATGTTACTTATTCAAAAGGTGAAACAAACAATTCTTATCAGCCAGTATTAAATAATAGAGCACTTTTTAACGATGATTTAGATGAAATTTCTAACGCTAACTTTAATATTTACCCCAACCCAACTACGGGGATATTTAATGTGAATATAGAAAATAATGGTAAACCCGTTTTAATTGAGGTGTATGATATTCTGAGTAAAAAAGTGTTTAGTAAAAATAGTACTACTAATAATATAACAATTAAGGTAACAGGTCAACCAAAAGGAGTTTATTTTGTTAAAATTATTGTTGGAAATAAAATGTATAATGAAAAAATTATTTATCAATAAAAGCAGCATAAAATTATTGATACTAGCAATGTTTGTGTTGGTTACTAATAATTTTTTTTCTCAAAAATATTTGTTTATCAATCAAGAAACATCTTATGAAAAGGTTGAGCCAACCAGAAACCCTAATGATGTTTACCACATTACAGAAAGTAATGCTTTGAGTATGGGTGTTTTTTCTATAACCCTTTCAAAAATAAATAAAAGAAAATTCTCAGAATTTACCCTAATGCCTTTTTCTGTTTCTAGCACGAATAATACAACGGAAAATAGCACTGGATATACAGCGGTTGGTTACAGTATTTTAACGATGCAATCTCACTTTTCTTATCATTTATCATACTTATTAAGAAAAGATAAGAAGGTAGCCCCTTATGTTGGATTAGGCTCAAAACTATATGGAAACTATCAATCATACCACCCAGTTATTGCAACAAATTTTTCAAAAGAAATTTATGGTTACGGTTTACAGGGTTTTTTTATTCTTGGATTGAATAGTAAAGTGTCTGAAAGAATTTTTCTTAATATTCAAATACCGGTTACTTTATTTGATTACAGCGCAGTGTATAGTTATTTAGGAAATCTAGCTCTTACTGAAGAGCAAAGAAATAATAAATATGATGGGGTTCAGTTTTTCCCAAAAAAATACTATTTCAGAATAGGAATAGGCATCCTATTAAAAAGTAAGAAATCGGAAGAGACGTAGTTGTTAAAAACACGAAAGACAACTCTTTTATGTAGAAATTTTAAACAGCAAAAGTAAAGTAGTAAACACTCAAAATATTACTGGTAAAACAAAATTTACAGTAAATATTAACCAACTAACCAAGGGAATTTATTATCTTAGACTAACCAATAACAATTTTACACAAACAAAATTGTTTATTAAACAATGAAACAAACGTTTATTATAATACTATCATTACTTTTTTTAGCTTGCTCTAAAGACAAAGAAGTTATACCTAGTGAACCTCCTATTGTCCCGTGAACAACAACTATTAGGTAAATGGGAGCCTGTTGATTTAGTAATTGATGGAGTAAATATGTTTGATGATTTTAAATCGGATCCTGCCTTTTTTGACTATCTTATTTTTTATCCTCAAAAAGATACCAACCTTACGATTCATTACCTTAGGCAATTACCCGCTACAGGAAAATGGGAAATGACCCCATCTTTAACAATATATCCCTATTTACAAGGTATACCTCCCAAAAATTATGGTAAATTTTTCCCTTATGCTTCATGGGTTATTCAAAAAATCAACAATAATAAACTCATATTAAAGGTTGAAGATAAAAATTCTCAAAATGTAGGAATCACATATGTTTTTGCGTTGAAAAAAATCAGAAAATTTGAATAAAAAAGCAATCATACTTTTAGTACTGTTTTTTTCTTCAATAGTTACTGTGTTTGGACAAGATGAAATAGTTCCTGTTAAAATTAAAGATACTACCTACATCCATTAATAACTATTTTACCATAGATGTAGATCTTACATCTGTTTCTTTCTCTTACAAAAAAAAGCTCTCCAAAAGATGGAAAGTAGGAGTTAGTGCTTCAATTGGGCCATCGTTTAAACCTGTGTTAAATTCGCGTTATATTGGAGATTATGAATTGTTTAGTATTGGTATTCCTTTTCAATACCAACCCCTAAAACTAATTTATATTGACCTTGAACCTCGTTATGCAAAACTAGATAACCTTAAGAATAACACTAAATTTACTGCTGAAAACACTATAGGAATAGGAGTTGGGTTTTTTATTGGCGGAAAAATAATTCAATATGGTTTTAAAACTATGTTAGGCAGAACAACATTTTTAGATCCTGATTATTTTATTTCAACAACTTATTTAGTAGTAAGATTTTCCGTTTTTAAATGGTAATGTCTTTTAGTGAAACGCAGATAGAGAACACGGAAATTAATTTTTTCTTACCTTTTTTAAGCTCAATAAATTTTGAGGATTTACTCCTAATCCCACTACATTTTTTTGAATTAACCTTACAGCTTCATCATAATACAAAGGAACAATAGGAGCTTCCTCTATAATTATTTTGTCCATTTGTTGGTAGTAGTGATAACGCAATGAATCATTGGTTTCAGATTGAGCTTTTTCATATAATTTATCAAAATCATAGTTTTTAAAATGGGTGCAGTTTGGTCCGTTAGGGATAAAGTTTTTGCTATAGAACAAAGCCAAATAGTTTTCTGCATCAGGATAATCTGCCATCCATGATTTTCTAAAGAAATTTAATTTTGAGCGAGCTACTAGTTCACTATGAGTAATACCTGGGTTTAGATCAATTTTGATTTTAAAACCAATTTCATTTAGTTGGTGCTGAATAAATTCGCACAAATCGACATAGTCTTTTGTAGTATAGAGTGTAATTTCAGGCAAACCTTCACCATTAGGGAATCCTGCTGCAAACAGTAGTTCTTTTGCTTTTTCAGGATTATATCTATATCCTTTAACGATTTCCTCATTATAGGAAGGAAGCCCTTTAGGAATAAATCCTGCATTAGCAGGAGTCCCAATGTTATTTCTTAAATAAGCCATCATACTTTTTCTATCAAAACCGTAATTAATAGCTTGTCTCACTAATTTTTTTCTGAGAGGGCTTTTTGTAACAATATCTAATTCATCATCAACCAAAATACCTAAGTATTCAGTGTTTAGTTGAGGAGTGGTAAGCATATTGAACTTTTCTTGCTGTTCTGCCTGTAATTCTCCATCGCTGGTAAAAATAGCATCTTTAGTGTCACCTTCTGGACCATTAATGAAATCTAAATTATTAGACAAAAACTTCAAGAACTCAATATCTTTATCTTTAATAAAAGTAATAGAAACACCATCTAAGTATGGTAATTGTACTCCTTTTTCATCCTTTTCAAAATAATTTTCATTCTTTAAAAGAACCATTTTACTTCCTTCATCCCACATTTTAAATTTAAAAGGACCAGTACCTATAGGGTTATTTCTAAAGTCTTGCTTGAAGTAGTCAACAACTTCATGAGGAACCACAGAAAAATACTGCATGGTCAAAATCCCTAAAAAAGGTGGGAAAGGAATAGAAAGATAAATGTTTATAGTACTATCGTTTAATGCTTCAAAAGCTTTAAAGCCTCTTTCTTCAACATAATCAATATTGTTAAATAGCCATGAACCCGGAGAAGCCACATTAGGATCAATAATTCGATTAAAACTGTAGATAAAATCTTCAGCAACTACTTTTCTTCCTTTTCCATCTTTAAATAATTCATGATCATGAAAGAAAACATCAGTTCTTAAATGAAAGGTGTAAGTCTTTCCGTCTTCAGAAATTTCCCAACTTTTAGCTATACTAGGAAGTATTTTAAGGCTATCATCCATCTGCACAAGTCCATTGTATAAATGATTAGAAGCCCATATTGTCTCTCTATTCCTGCTAAAAGCAGGGTCTAATGAAGTTATCCCTTCAGATTCATTGTATCTAAAAGTATTTGAAGATTTTTTATTGCTATTATTATTTCCGCATGAAAAAATAATAGCTGAAATAACTAAACATATTAGAAATAAACGAAAACTTACCATAATAATATATTTTAAGTATATGTAATGATAAGTAAAGGTTTGTGGTAATCTACTTTATATAAATGCTTCTTTTCAACACGTTTCTGTTGAACATTTTCTATTTTTTAAAAACAAAATAGCGCATCAATAAAAAATTATATAAACCGGCTATAGTTATACCTGCTATTATCTTAGAGATTTTATAATCAATATTTACCCAATCAGTTAATAAGTAAATAAAAAGAATGTTGAGTATCAGGTTTCCAAAAGTTACAATGATGTATTTAAATAGTTGATTTTTTAAACTATTTTTTGATTTAGAAAAAACCCAATAGCTAGAGATGAAAAAATTAACAAGAGCACCAAATACACCTCCAACAGCTGTTGATGTTACATACCAGATACTAAATATTTCTGTACAAAGAATTAAGACAGTGTAGTCAACTCCCCAGCCAATTAATGCAGCAACCTGATGACGGAATATATATTTTTTCATATAAAATAGATGATAATTTGTAAAACAATGTTAGCATAAATTCCAGCTAACATATCATCTGCCATAACGCCAATTCCACCACCTAAATTTTCAAGCTTTCTAATTCCTAAGGGTTTGGCTATATCAAAAAATCGAAATAATATAAATCCGATTAATAGATTAATCCCCGTAAAAGGAACAAACATCATTGTAATCCATATTCCAATTACTTCATCAATAACAATTTTAGATGGATCTTTCCCCCATTCTTTTTCTAATTTATCTGCCGCTATTATTCCTAAAATTGTTGTGATTACAATTAATCCAATAAATAAGAATGGAGTGGTGATAGTAGAGATGAGACCACATTTGTGAAATAACCATAATGCAATACAGCCAACAATTGTTCCAGCTGTTCCTGGTGCAAAAGGAGAGTATCCTGATCCTAATGCTGTTGCGAATAATTTGTATATGAATTTCATACCTACAAAAATAAAAAAAAGCTGTTATTAATTAATAACAGCTTTTTGATATAAAATTAAGTAGTAAAAATTAAGCTTCTATTTTTACTTCTTCATTGTAATCTTGTCCCAAATGAGTTATTAAATCTTCACCTTGTAAATAACGTAAGGTGTTTTTTAATTTCATTTCTTGTTTAAAAATATCGTGTATTGGTTGCATGTTTTTAGCGGGTGTTTGTGGAGCTTTAAAGAAGAAAGATAACCATTCTTGAACTCCACTCATTTTTGCTCTTGAAGCTAAATCTAAGAAGATAGCTAAATCAAGAACTAGAGGAGCAGCTAATATAGAATCTCTACATAAAAAATCTACCTTAATTTGCATTTTATATCCCAACCAACCAAAAATATCAATGTTATCCCAACCTTCTTTATTGTCGCCATGTGGTGGATAATAGTTGATTCTAACTTTATGGTATAAATCTTTGTATAAATCAGGATTTTTTTCTGGTTCTAAAATACTGTCTAAAACACTCAGTTTGGACATCTCTTTTGTTTTAAAACTTGCAGGATCATCTAATACTTCTCCATCTCGATTTCCTAAAATATTTGTTGAAAACCAGCCTGCAATTCCTAGAGATCTTGTTTTAAATCCTGGAGCTAAAATTGTTTTCATTAATGTTTGACCCGTTTTAAAGTCTTTACCACAAATTGGCACATTTTGCTGTTTTGCTAATTCTATTAGAGCAGGAATATCAGCCGATAAATTTGGAGCTCCGTTTGCATAAGGCACGCCTTCCATTATTGCAGCATAGGCGTACAGCATACTTGATGGTATGTTTTCATCATTGTTACGCATGCCTTCTTCTAAATTCTCTATTGTTTGGTGAACTGTAGATTCTTCAATATAAATTTCTGTAGATCCACACCAAACCATTGCTAACCTATCGCAATTATTTTTTGCTTTAAAATCTTTAATGTCTTGTCTTAATTGGCCTGCTAAATCCATTTTAGTAGTACCAGTTTTAGTGTGAGAACCGTCTAATTTGGTAACATATTTTCTATCAAATACAGCCTTCATAGGCTTGATGGCTTCTAGTTCAGGTTTTAATTGCTCTAAAAGGTACCTGTCTAGTACTCCTGCATGAGTTGCTGATTCATAAACATTTTCTTCAAAAATATCCCAGCCACCAAATTCAATTTTAGTTAAATCAGCTAACGGAATAAAATCTTTAATTAAAGGAGTATTGTCTTCAGTTCTTTTTCCGATACGGATAGTTCCTATTTGAGAAGTGGAACCAATAGGTTTAGAAATTCCTTTATTTACAGCAAGAACTCCTGCAATAAGAGTTGTTGCGACAGCTCCCATACCTGGTAATAAAATGCCTAATTTCCCATCTGCACTAGCAATTTCTTGACTCATATTATGTTATTTTATAATTGAAATTTWAGAGGGGGCAAATATAATAATTACTAATGGTTATAAAGTAGATTATTAGAACTAATAATAGTTGAAAAAAAGAATTGAGAGATAAGCTAGAATTAATTTTTTACCATTTTTTCATAAATTAATTCTCCAGTTTTAAAATTACGACCAAAAAGTTCCATTGTTAAAACCCTTTGAATCCTTCTAGAATCATCAACCATTACATAGATTCGTTCTAATCTAGCTATTTTTCCAGAAATCTTCATAAATACTTCGGGGCTACCACTTTTGTTTTGGGTAACATAAACTTTCTTCTTTTTCATTGCTACCAAACTAAAAACATAGGTGTTGGGCTTGCTTTTTACTGGTTTTACTTTGAAGTCGAATGCAAATGTCCTTTCAAGCCAACCTAATTTTTTCCTTCTCCCGTCTTCTTCATATCTTCTCCAAAAAACTTCTATGGGGTGTTTTGGATTTATTTTTCCATCAGATCTTATATTTAAAGCATAAACAACAGTGTTTGGATTTGTGTTCTTTTGAATATAGAACATGATATTCTCATCAGTTGGAATAGTGTGTCCATCAAAAACAGATTCTTTATTTTGAGAGTATGATTTTAAGCTACATCCGATAATTAAGAAGCAAGAAAATAATATGGTAACATATTTAGTTATTTTTAGCTTCATCTCTTTTGTTTAATTCTTTTCTAACATGATTTAATCTTTGGATGGCAGTTAAATTAGATGTAATAGCGACAAAAGCTACAGGTAAAGTAAAAATCGAAATTGTTTCAAATACTAATGGTGTGCCAGTTAACCGAAATGAAAAATGCCCTGTAAAAAAGTAGATAATTCCACAAAACATTGCGGCTGCTCCAATTGTAACAACTCTTGCCGGCCTTTGCATCATTCCTAGGCTGCAATCAATACCTAGACTTTCTGCTCTAGATCTATTATAGCTAACCATCATTGATCCAATTAAAGCAATAAAAGCAAACAATGAACTTAAAAAATAATCTTGAGAAATAAGGTAATAGCAAATGCCTAAAAACATTACTAACTCGCTGTATCGGTCAATAACCGAATCATAAAAAGCACCAAATGAACTTGACATATTTCCGATTCTTGCTAATCTTCCATCTATCATATCAAATAATCCAGCAATGAGAATAGTAACCCCTCCCCATCCAGCATAAGTCACATCGTTTCGGTCAGGCTGTTCAGCACCAATTATAAAGATGACGGCTGCAGTGATATTTAAAATTAAACCAAAAGAAGTAATCATATTTGGGGTAACTCCCATTTTATGCATCAGTTTAATAAAAGGATTTAAGATGCTATAGATTACTAGTTGAGCTTTACTTTCTTTAGCCATTATTAATTTAGGTTTGAAGTATAATTACTTCATTAATGATGTCAAAAATACCTAAAATTTTAGATCAAAAAATCTTAATTGGCTATTATATTATGAGTAATCAATTGTTAGAAACTATTCAAATTAATAATATATCTTTGCTGCCCTAAAAATGAATAAATTATGGCTTTAAAATGTGGTATAGTTGGGTTGCCAAATGTTGGCAAATCTACTTTGTTTAATTGCTTATCTAATGCAAAAGCACAATCAGCAAACTTTCCGTTTTGTACAATAGAACCAAATATTGGTGTAATTACTGTACCAGATGAAAGATTAGAAAAGTTAGAAAAGTTAGTGAGTCCTGAAAGAGTGCTGCCAACTACTATTGAGATTGTTGACATAGCCGGATTAGTTAAAGGAGCAAGTAAAGGCGAAGGGTTAGGAAATAAATTTTTAGCCAACATTAGAGAAACAGATGCTATTATTCATGTGCTAAGGTGCTTTGATGATGATAATGTAGTACATGTTGATGGTAAAATAGACCCAATTAATGATAAAGAAGTGATTGATTTTGAATTGCAATTAAAAGATTTAGAAACAGTTCAGAAAAAGTTAGAAGGGATTAAACGAAAAGTAAAAACTGGAGACAAGGAAGTAGTTAAAGAACATGAAGTTTTATCACGTTATGAAGCTGCTTTAGAGGCTGGAAAATCTGCCCGAACTGTTGATGTAACAGCAGAAGAGTTTGAATATGTAAAAGATGCTCACTTATTAACGGCTAAACCCGTATTATATGTGTGTAATGTAGATGAAGCGGCTGTGGTGGAAGGTAATGCTTATGTTAATGCAGTAAAAGAGGCTGTTAAAAGTGACAATGCAGAAGTAATAATGATTGGTGCTCAAATTGAAGCTGATATTGCTGAGTTGGATACTTACGAAGAAAGGCAGGAATTTTTACAAGATATCGGATTAGAAGAAGCTGGAGTAAATGTATTGATTAGAGCTGCTTACCGTTTATTAAAATTGGACACTTATTTTACGGCTGGAGTAAAAGAAGTAAGAGCATGGACAATTAAAAAAGGAATGACAGCCCCTCAAGCGGCTGGAGTAATTCATACAGATTTTGAAAAAGGATTTATTAAGGCAGAAGTTATAAAGTATAATGATTTTATAACTTTAGGTTCTGAATCTGCATGTAAAGAAGCTGGAAAAATTGGGGTAGAAGGGAAAGAATATATCGTTGAAGATGGAGATGTGATGCATTTTAGATTCAATGTTTAATTATTGCTCATAATTTTTATATGCGTCAAAAATGATGTTGAGATCGTAAACTGATTTCTCAAAATTAGAGTAAGGTTTAGGGTCTGGAATTTCTATAGATCGGAGTATATCTTCCGTCATTTTTTTATAACCCATAAGATCACTTAATCCAGGAGGGAGAAAGAAAGA
The DNA here is from genome assembly GCA_002402165.1 of Flavobacteriales bacterium. Classification (GTDB taxonomy): domain Bacteria; phylum Bacteroidota; class Bacteroidia; order Flavobacteriales_E; family Vicingaceae. The sequence goes on along the minus strand of NVVI01000053.1, from coordinate 3,302 downwards.
CTTTTTATTATCATGAATGAGAACTCCTCCAAGTCCATTCGATTCAAATTCAATTCTTCCATTTTCAAATTGGATATATGATTTTTGAAAAAATCCAAATGTTTTTGAAGGTGTATCCCRAGAATAAATAAGGCGAGCTTTTGCGTTTTGAAATTCAATAGAAAGAATAGAATGTCGTTCAGGCCATTTTGGTTTAGGAAAATCGATGTTAATATTTTTAATTTCAGAATGGTTCATTAAGTCTGATATCATTGCAATAAAATGTATTCCACCTTCATGAAGAGCACCTAGTTCATTGCGCCATGATTCTGTTTTTTGAGTTTTTTCTTTTTTCAGAAAAATATCTTTGATAGCTCCAAGTTGATATTCCTCTTTTAAACTTTTTATTTTATTTAGAATAGGTTTATAATAATAATTCTCGGCAATCATAAAAAAGGGAGAAGTAGATTCTCGATAAGCACCTTCAAGTTTAAGAAGTTCTTCTTTTGTGGCAATTAATGGTTTTTCGACTATGAGTGATTTATTCTGTTTTAAAACTTCAATTACTTGCTCAAAATGATTTTGAACAGGACTAGTAATAAAAAATGCATCTGTATCCGAAGAAAGTGCATCTTTAAAAGTATTGAAATGGTTGCCATTAAAAGTTTTAGCAAACTTCTTTGCACTATCAATCGATTTACTTTGAAATTGTAAATGGAGTTTACCCTTTAAATTATTTGCGTGCATTCTTGCAATTTTTCCACAACCTATAAATGTAATTTTTTTCATAATACTTCATTTACAAGATTGTCCGCAACTCGAAGAGCATTAGCAGTAATGGTAAGGCTAGGGTTCACACCTCCTGATGTGGGCATAAAACTACCATCTAGGACATATAAATTTTCAATATTGTGCAGTTTACAGTTCTTGTTTAGTACAGAAGTGCTAGGGTCAATTCCAAAGCGGAGTGTTCCGAGAGCGTGAGAAAAGGAATCTATCTTATAAATTTGAGTTTTTATACCCCCCGCTTTTTTTAGAATTTTTTTAGAATTTTTTATGAGTAAATCACGTCTTAAATAATCGTTTTCTGAGTATTGGTGTTGAACTAATATTTTTTGAAGACCAAATTGATCGACTTCTTCAGACAAACTAACTTTGTTTGATTCTTGAGGTTCATCTTCGGCTATACATAACAAATTTTGAAGATATTGACTTATATGGCTTGCAATATTTTTTAATCCAAATGGAGCAAATGCTTTGATAACTTTTGGGTCAGGGGTATAAATATCTTGAATTACACCAACAGCTGTTCCATATTTTTCTCTCGCATCTTCATAAAAATCTGTAAAACAAAGCTGCTTATGAAAATTTTTATCTGGATTTGTTTTAAATGGAAAAACCATGCTGACAACAGCATTGCAGTGCCTCATTAAATTTTTTCCAATGAGTCCAGATTTATCAAAGTCAGAGATTCCAGATCTTAAAAGAAGAGCTGGAGATTGTAATGTTCCTGCTGATAAAATAAATAGCTTGGCTTTTAACGTTAACTTATCTTTTGAAATTGTATGTATTGCTGTTACCGATTCAATTTTTCCATTTTTAACATTAAGCTTTGAAGCAAGGTGTTCTGAAAGGATTTCAGCACCACTATTTAATGATTGAGCTAAAAGGTTTTGTGTCACATCATTTTTTGCATTAACCTTACAAGGAAAACCATCGCACGTATTGCATTGTTGGCATAAGTTTCTTTCTTTGTTTTTAAAATTAAGAGCCAATGGAATTGGAAACGGAGATAAATTCAATTTCTTTGCTGCTTTATAAATCCTTTTAGAGGGAGTTGTTAATTCTATTGGAGAAAAAGGATATGGTTGAGATCGTTTAGGGTCAAATACATCTTTAGTGCCATCTCCATGAACCTCAAGAAGCGATTCTGCCTCAGTATAGTAAGGCTCAAAATCTTCATACTTAAAAGGCCAGTTTTTAAAATCTTTTTCTCTTAACCTTAATGATGCTCCACCATAAAAAACAGATGCTCCACCAATAACTTCATTATCAAATACGGGTTCATATTTTTTCTGATTGTATTGTTTGACAAATACAGGTTCAGGCCCTTGGTATTTTTTTTTAATTAGTATTTTTTCAGGATTCCAATCATCATCATCTCTATTAATGGCTTTTCCTCTTTCAATAATAAGAACAGATTTACCCGCTTTAGCAAGTTTAAAGGCAGATGCAGATCCACCAAATCCAGAACCGATAATGATAACATCATAGTCTTTAGAACTCATAGCTATATATTGGGATAAAAAAGAATTTTATGATGATTTTTTTCACCTGTGTCGGTCATTTTTATTCAAAAATAATCATTATAGTTTAATGTTTAAAATTAGCTATTTTACTCTTGGCATAAATCTAATAATGCTTTAACTGAAAAAATATCGTAACTTTAAACCATGGCTTGGTTTAATAAAAAAGAAAAAAAATCTAAAATTAAATATGTAAAACAGCATATTCGTTGGTTTGAAATACCGGCAAATGATTTTAGTAGGGCTACTGCTTTTTATTCAAAAGTCTTTGGAATGGAAATTAATGAGATAGAACTGAACGGCATTAAACATGGTATTTTTAAATTTGGAGAAGGTCAAGTAAAAGGAGCTATAGTAGATAATGGCAGTGCTGAAATAAAAAATGGTATTGTTTTATTTTTTGACGGATATCCTTCTTTAGGAGATGTAGAAGCAAAAATAATTGCAAATGGTGGTCAAATTTTGGTAAGTAAAACACTTATAAAAGACATCAAAGAGGACGGAAGTTCTGTAATTCCAAAGAATTTTATAGATGGTAGTATTTTAGGGTATTATGCTTATTTTCTTGATTCTGAAGGAAATAGAATGGGGCTTTATGGGAATAGTTAATTTTTTAACCTGGCATCTAGAAATTATAGTGCGCCAAAACAATCGCCACAAGGAGAAACTAAAGCACGTTACTCTTTAGATGTTGCATTCTCTTTTGATGTGTTAAAAGGAAACGCTACCATCTCTTTTACAAGTAAAGATGTATTCAATTCTAGAAATAGAAGCAGTATTTCTAAAGTAGAAAATTTTGTTTCTGAAAGTAAAAGACAATGACGCTCTCGTTATGTAAGAGTAAGTTTTTACTTGCCGTTTAAATCAACAAAAAAAATGTGGTGCTGATGCCATTTACCAAGATAGAGGGGGAGAGGGTTATGTACGTTAAGATACATGGTTTACAAAAGTTAAAGATTAGGCTTTACACTAAATTAGTTTCTAACCTTATTGATTTTTCTTTATTTCGTAATTCAT
>NVVI01000052.1 GCA_002402165.1 Flavobacteriales bacterium | reverse complement strand
ATAACAGACCAAGAAAATTATTAGGGTATAAAACCCCTAATGAAGTATTTTTAAATAATTTTAACCAACCTGTTGCACTTATTAATTGAATCTAGCTTTCGATTATCTTTTACGTTTTATGATAAGTTATTTTACATATGAAAATTTTCGAAATTAAGAAAGCGTTGTTAATAAATATCGTAAAAATCGCTCAAACGCCCACCCCTAAAACTTACCTTGCTGTTGATAAATTTAGTAGATGAATCATGGAATAAAATCGACTAATCTACACTATAATTGTACAAGGAATATTAGTAATAAAATTCCGTTATTAATAAACGAATCAAACCCCTTTCAGAAATGGAGAAAACATTAAATCAAGTGAGTGAGTCTGTCGACCAAAAAGAGGATAAAAAAGTCGAGTCAAACCAAAAAAATGACGAAACTGTGAAAAAAACCTATTCTTTTGATGAAGCTTTAACCGAATCGATAAAATATTTTAAGGGTGATGAACTTGCTGCTAATGTTTGGATAAATAAATACGCATTAAAAGATTCTGAAGGAAATATTTACGAAAGCAATCCCGATCAAATGCATAGGCGTTTGGCAAAAGAAATTGCCAGAGTTGAAGAGAAATATGACGACTCTTATTCTGAAGAAGATATCTATAATGTATTAAAAGGATTTAAATATATTGTTCCTCAAGGAGGGCCGATGACAGGCATAGGTAATGATTACCAAGTAGGCTCATTATCCAACTGTTTTGTTATAGGTAATGATGGTACTTCTGACTCTTATGGCGGTGTTATGAAAATTGATGAAGAACAAGTTCAATTAATGAAAAGAAGGGGTGGTGTAGGTCACGATTTGTCTCACATCAGACCAAAAGGGAGTCCTGTAAAAAATAGTGCACTAACTTCTACCGGTATTGTTCCATTTATGGAAAGATACTCTAATTCAACAAGAGAAGTTGCGCAAGATGGGAGAAGGGGAGCATTAATGCTTTCTGTTTCTATTAAACATCCAGATGCAGAGCATTTTATTGACGCAAAAATGGATGGAACGAAAGTTACAGGAGCAAATGTTTCTGTAAGAATTGACCACGATTTTATGGAAGCTGTAAAATCGGGGGCAGATTATACACAACAATATCCAATTAATTCAGAAACCCCAAAATATACTAATACAGTTAATGCAAAGAATTTATGGAATAAGATTATCCATAATGCATGGAAATCTGCTGAACCAGGAATTTTATTTTGGGACACAATAATAGATGAATCAATTCCAGATTGTTATGCTGATATGGGTTTTAGAACTGTTTCTACTAACCCTTGTGGTGAAATTCCTTTATGTCCGTATGATAGTTGTAGATTATTAGCCGTTAACTTGTACAGCTATGTAGAAAACCCATTTACTGAAAGTGCTACTTTTAACTATGAAAAATTCAATAACCATGTTGGCATGGCTCAGCGTATCATGGATGATATTATTGATTTGGAAATGGAGAAAGTGAACAAGATTATTGATAAGGTAGAATCTGACCCCGAAAATTTAGAGGTAAAAAGAACAGAGTTAACACTTTGGAAAAAAATAAAAACAAAAGCAATAGAGGGGAGAAGAACTGGTGTTGGAATTACTGCTGAAGGAGATATGTTAGCAGCTTTAAATTATAAATATGGTACTCCAGAAGCGACTAGTTTTTCTGCAGACATTCATAAAAAGTTAGCTTTAGCTGCTTACCGTTCTTCGGTTGATATGGCTAAAGAAAGAGGATCTTTTCCTATTTATGATGCTATGAGAGAGGAAAAAAATCCGATGATAATGAGAATTAAAGAAGCGGATGAAAACCTTTACAATGACATGGTAAAGTACGGGAGAAGAAATATTGCGTTATTAACTATTGCTCCAACAGGCACAACGAGTTTAATGACTCAAACTTCATCTGGAATTGAGCCAGTATTTAATGTTTCATATATCAGAAGAAAAAAAGTGAACCCTAATGATAAAAAATCAAGAGTTGATTTTGTAGATGAGGTTGGAGATTCTTGGGAAGAGTATCATGTATTCCATCACAAATTTGTGACTTGGTTAGAAGTAAATGGATTTGATAAGGATGCGGTTGCTACAATGAATACGGAAGAATTAAATACTATCATTGAAAAATCGCCTTATTATGGAGCAACAGCAAATGATGTTGATTGGGTAGAAAAAGTAAGGTTACAAGGTGCTGTTCAAAAATGGATAGATCATTCAATTAGTGTTACTGTAAATGTTCCTAATGATTGTTCTGAAGAAATGGTAAGCCAGATTTATCAAGCAGGATGGGAAGAAGGATGTAAGGGGATTACTGTTTATAGAGATGGATCAAGAAGCGGAGTGTTAATTTCTGATGATGACAAAAAGGAAGAGGAAAAGGATAAAGTGATTAATGCATTTTTAGAAACTCAAGCTCCAAAAAGACCAGAAAAGCTAGAGGCAGAGATTATTAAATTTAATAACGAAAGTGAAAAATGGATTGCTGTAATTGGTTTACTTGATGGCCGTCCTTATGAAATATTTACTGGTGGAGCGGAAGAATCTTTTTCTATTTTATCTCATGTAGATAAAGGTTGGGTAATAAAAAGTAAAACTGAAGATGGAACAACACGTTACGATTTTCAATATGAAGATAATTATGGTTACAAAACTACTATAGAGGGATTGTCGAGAACATTTAATAAAGAGTATTGGAATTATGCAAGATTAATATCTGGAGTGTTGCGTCATGGTATGCCATTAAGTTTTGTAGTTGACATGGTAAACAATTTACACTTAAATGATGAAACATTGAACACATGGAAAAAGGGTGTTGTACGTTCATTAAAGAAATTTATTCCTAATGGAACAAAGCCTTCTGAAAATGTTTGTCCTAGCTGTAGTGAAGCAGCTTTAGTTTATGAAGAAGGTTGCTTGAATTGTAAAAGTTGCGGACATTCTAAATGTGGATAGTATAAAAGATAATGGAAAGAATAAGTAAAGGCTTCAATTTAAATTGAAGCCTTTACTTATTATAGTGATGCCACTGATAGTATTGTTGTCGGCCTACCCTTATATGGTGACGGGCCAATGATTTCTCCCTTGAAAAACAAAGAATTATTTTTTGATAATAACTCAATACGATATTGATGGGCTTGTGCTTTAATTGTTTTGTTTTGTGGTATTTCACCAACTTTTCTATGATTATAATATACAACTAACTTTTGATTCCCTTTCTCAGATGGAATAGCATTAATTATTTTTCCATTTTTAAAAATAACCAAATCTTTGCATGCGATGTTTTGAGTTTTACACATCCATCTTATTTCTAATAAATTTTTATCTATGGTGTTACTCGTAGAAATGTCTAATGAATTACCATAAACAAAGTACTGAAGATATGTAATAGGAGTTTCCCCTTTGTTTAAACTTGGATGTAAAGCGAATATCCCTGTAATGAGAATAGTAGATAATATGTTTTTAAATAAAGTCATGTTGTTTTATGCAACTTCTGTAGCTAACACGTTTTAATCTATGGAAAGGTTGGAATTTATTTTCCTTTTTTCAAAAAAATGTATTTAACACCTAAATTAAACTCAAAAGAAAAGTTTCGTGAATATTCAAAAGAACTATTGCCATTAGCAATATTGGCTAACCCTTGATTGTATCTTATGCCTGGAGTAATAATTAACGTTTTTGTAATGTATCTATCTTGCTCAATTCCTAAAACTATTCCACAGTCTGTTTTGTTATACTCATCTATACTGTTAGAAATTCCATTAGCATCGGATATAGCAGTTCTCAAATAACTTACATAGATACCACCAATAAGATTAGTAGAATATACTTTGTTATCAAAAGTTGATTTGTTATTCATTTTTTTAGCTAAAAGGCTAATTGATGTGTAGTTTAAGTTTAAATTTTCTTGATAAGAAATACCTTCAGCGTTGTAAGCTCTTTTATACCCAGAAGTAGAATTTAAATTGATTGTTGCTTCTATGTTAAAATTGTCAGAAACGATATAACCCACAGTACCTCCAAAACTACTTCCAAAATCAAGAAAATCACGTTGTTTGTATTCCGCTAATTGAGTATTCTCTTTAATCTTGGTAATCATGCCTTGCTTTTTAATTCCAGCATTAAACCCAACATAAACTCTTCTCGCATATAAACCAAAAATAAAGAAGGAAGAGAACCTTTTGCTATTAAAAACAATTTTATCATTGTCTTTTTTAACTAAAAAATCACCACTAGCATAAAGTTGAGATATGTCTCTTTCGGTTAACTGATGACGGTTAATTTCTGTAAAAATGGTTCTTTCACTTTTAGTTTTTAATTCATCTAGTTTGTCAATGTGAATAGAACTATAATGTTGTTGAATCTTTTCTAATGAAGCATATGAAGTACTCTCTTTACTTCTGCCACGATTTTTAGATAATTCTTTTGCGATAATCATCTGAGCATCTTTTATAGTTGTATTTACTTTTTCTTCTGTAGTTAGGGAGGTAATATTCTTTTCACTTATTGATTTATTATTATTGGGCGATTTAGTAGTAGGGTTAATGTTTATAGAAGTAATTTCTTTACTTGAATTAATCGGGTTGTTATTTCCATAAACAGTTTGGTAAATAGGTGTCTTTTTATTTTCTTTACTGATTACATCATTACTTCTATTAGTTAGATTATTACTGGTTAAGCTATCATCTTTTAAGAGATCATTGTTAGAGTAATTATCATAAGCTAAATAACTACCCAAAAACAACAAAAAGATAGCACTTCCTCTAAAAACTAAATTTCTCCATAAGATATATTGATCATACTTATTGAGTGAAACTACCAATTTGTCCCAAACACTAGTTGTATCCAATTTAGTAGAAAGCTTTTCCCAAACAGTATAATCTGGTCGCTCTTCCAATTTATCTACTTCTTTTTTATACCATTCACTAATATTGTCATCAGTTAATGGAGTAGCAATGTCTAGCTTTTCAGAAAGAGAATCCCATGTAGAAGCATCTGGCTCAACATTATAGTTGTCAAGCTCATTTCTATACCAATCTTCTATGTTGTCTATATCTTTCACCTTCTTTTCTTATCTGATGTAATATTTATTTACTAAGCCTCTTAAAACACTTTTTGCTTTTGATAATTGAGATTTTGAAGTGCCAACACTAATGTTTAGCATATCCGCAATCTCTTTGTGCTTATAGCCTTCAACGGTGTAAAGGTTAAAAACAGTTTTTGCTCCGTTAGGAAGCATATTTATAATGTCTGATAAATCTCCAGTTTTTGATATTTCTGAGGTCTCATCAAATCCGCCAGCTAAATAAGGCACTTCTTGAAAATCAACACTAGTCATTCTATTCATCTTTCTAAAATGATCAATAGCTGTATTTACGATAATTCTTCTTATCCAAGCATTTAAACTCCATTCATCATTATACTTATCAAATTTTTTAAATACTTTAAAAAAACCATCATGCAAGATGTCTTGAGCTAAGTCTCTATCCTTAGTATAAGTTAAGCAAACACCAAACATTTTTGAAGCAAACATATTATACAATGCTTCTTGATGCTTTCTGTTGCTTTGGTAACAGCCTGCTATTATTTCTTCTAAGTCCAATTTTATATTGAGTTATTTTGGATAATATGGTAATAATACGGTTATAATGATAAAAAGGTTGTTTAATCTTTGAAGTTGCATGTGTATCAAGTCTTGAAAAGCACGTTTTTGAGCAATGCCCTGAGCGAAGTCGAAGGGTTTCACGAAAAAGGATGTGCTTTGAAAAGGTACGCAATCTGAATTTGCTCCCGATAACTATCGGGATTAGCAAAGAGAATTATAAGTATTTCGCTTAACGGTTTGTATAAGAATAGTGGCGGATTTCAAAGCACGAACCTTTCAATTTATCACTAAACTTTGTTCAAAGATACTTACTTTGATTTTAACACAAACCCGCTATTATTTTTATACGTTGTTGTGTGCYGTTTTCATTATTCCCATTATGTCACTTGTTTATTTCAGTTAAAATGAGTTAATTTGTGTTAAAACATATAACATATGAATCAGGCAGGGTTTTTAACAGTCGAAGAAGTAGCACAAAATCTCAAAGTTACAAGGCAGACAGTTTCCAAATATATAAAGACTAAAGAATTGAATGCAATTAAGATGAATAAAAGTTNAWAGAATNWRMWTTTNANNATTTTSAAAWTWTNTRTKWYYWATNWWCTSAAWTACTGGAGAACCACAAATTGCATATTTAAAGAAAAGTAAAAATTGCTTACTTGATTATCCTGATAAAATGGATGAATTTGAAATTAGACATTCATATTCTAAAGGAACTCTTAAACTCGTTGATAAAGAACATAACTTAGATGATAATAAATACATTTTTGGTGATAACCTTTTTGTATTAAAAAGTTTACTTGACACACATTATGGGAAAATTGATTTAATTTATATTGACCCTCCATTTGCCACTGGAAGGAGTTTTAATTCTATTGATGATCATTCTGCGTATTCTGATAAATTAATTGATAATGAGTTTTTAGAATTTATTAGAAAAAGATTAATATTATTAAGAGATTTATTATCTGAGAATGGAAGTATTTATTTGCATATAGATAAAAAAATTGGACATTACGTGAAGATAATAATGGACGAAATATTCGGATATAATAATTTTATAAATGACATAACAAGAATTAAATGTAATCCGAAAAATTTTGCAAGAAATGCTTATGGTAACTATTCTGATATGGTTTTGTTTTATGCGAAAAACCGAGATAAAAATATTTGGAATGAAGTAAAGGAAAAAATGTTTGAAGATAAAAGAAAAGAATTGTTTCCTAAAAAGCATCCTAAACTTGGTTATTATACAACAAATCCAATTCACGCTCCYGGAAAAACTATTGATGGCGACACAGGAAAAGAATGGAAAGGTTTATTACCACCTAAAGGTCGTCATTGGCGTTATAGTCGTGAAGTCTTAACTGAACTTGATAATAAAGGTTTAATAGAATGGTCAAGCACAGGAAACCCAAGAAAAGTTGTTTTAGCATCTGAACATAAAGGATTTAAAGTTCAAGATATTTGGGAATTTAAAGATAAAGGGCTTTCATACGTAGATTACCCAACCCAAAAGAATTTTGATTTTTTAGAACGGATTATTAGAAACTCTTCAAATGAAGAATCAGTTGTTTTAGACTGTTTTGCAGGTTCTGGAAGTACATTAAAGATTGCTCAAAAATTAAATAGAAAATGGATTGGAGTTGATAACTCTACTCATTCCTACGATGTTGTTAGAGAATCCTTTAAGAAAGATTCTATTAAATGTAATTTTTATGAGTACGTATCTTTAACTTGATTAAAGAAATGAACTTAAATAATTGTTCAGCAGTAATGCACTGATGATATCATATTCTGATTCTTGAACTTGAACAACTGTTTTGTCATTAATTATATTATCAACATTGTTTTTAGTTGCCCAAGGAAAGCCATCAATTATACCAATTCTAATTACTTCTCCTCTTTGGTCTCTACATAAATTTAAAACTTCAACTACTTGTTTGTTTTGATTTCCTCCCGGTGAACCAACCCATTTAGCCTCTCCAATAATGTAAGTGTTATTTACTTTAGCAACTAAGTCTGGTCTCTTTTCTAAATCTTGATTTAAAACTTCATTGACAAAAGTTTTTCCATCCTGTTCGGATGAATTTAAAATGTGAATTCCTTCGGTTGAATTCGTAAAGTCATCTATGTTTAAAAGATTGAAATTTTCTCTAAGCCAATTCGTAAACATTGGTCCCATTTGAGTGTTTAGTTTTGGTGCAGACTCTAATCTAAAAACGGTTTCATCGGCAGTCATTGAATAAAGAGAGTCCGCAATTCTTTGTACTTGAAGAGGGTTGTTTTCTAAACATCCTTGTATGTTTTTCATTAAAAACCATAATGGCTCATCATATGGGAATTTGACTTCATTTTGAAGAATAGAAATTAATTCATCTGTTCTCCTTGATTGATGTGCTGAAATAATTCGTCTTTTTAATCTGTCATCTAACCTTTCTGGACTTGCAGATTGTAAAGGGTAAACATTTAAAATATTGTCAAGATAAGGAGTGCTTTCAAATAATTCAATACTTCTTAATACCCATTCGTTCAGTTCTCCTCTTCCTTCTTCAATATCTATTCTTCTGTTCATTTAATTTGTTTTCTGCAAATTTGGTTATTTATTTCGGTTTGCACAAATGAAACACAACGTGATTATTGGAAACGTTTCAATGTTTCTTATAATATGTTGTTAAGCGAAGTTAGCGTTTTTTTAAGGAATAATGAGTGGTTTTTATTAATTATAATTTAAAAAGAGGCGGTAATTATTAAGTGATAATATTTGTTGAAATGTTATGAAAAAAAACAACTTATTAAACTTTCTTTTTTAGGGTTTAAATTAACTTTGCAGCATCTTTCAAAAGTTGTTCTTGATACATTCTGACGATAAAAGTCAGAACACTCGAACTGACACTTTTTGAAAGACAAAAGTTAAAAAAATAAAAATGATAGTATTCTTCAAAGCAAAATCCGATAAAATTATTGCCGTACAGTTTGATGGTAAAATGAACAAAAATGATGGGCCAAAACTAAGCTGGTTATTAGATGGTGAGCAATTAAAAGACACTGAATTGCCTGGATTTTTCATTGGCCCAAGAGCAGCAATGGTTTCTCCTTGGAGCACTAATGCTGTTGAGATTACGCAGAATATGGCAATAGTAAATATTGTTAGGATTGAAGAGTATAAAATTGCTCAATCTGATAAAGAYTTTTTYGACCCAATGCTGGAGAACATGTTTACTGTTTTAACRCAAGRTTTATACACRGTAGATGTTGARCCAGAAAAAGTAATTACCATTGATAATATTGGAGARTAYAATAAAGCAGARGGYTTGGCTTTAAGTGATGATGAGGTTGGCTATTTGGAAGATGTAAGCAAAAGAATAGGAAGAAAATTAACCGATAGCGAGGTTTTTGGATTTTCTCAAGTAAATTCAGAACATTGCCGMCACAAAATTTTTAACRGAACTTTTATCATTGATGGACAAGAAAAACCATCTTCCTTATTCAATTTAATTCGTAAAACAGCTAAGGAAAATCCAAATACAATTGTATCAGCTTATAAAGATAATGTGAGTTTTGTAAAAGGACCAAAGGCGATGCAATTTTCTCCTAAAACTCAAAATAAAGCAGATTTTTTTGAAACCAAAGAAATAGATACGGTACTTTCATTAAAAGCAGAAACACATAACTTTCCAACAACAGTTGAGCCTTTTAATGGGGCAGCAACAGGTGCTGGTGGAGAAATTAGAGACAGGATGGCTGGTGGACAAGGAAGTGTTCCAATGGCAGGAACTGCGGTTTATATGACAGCTTATTCTCGATTAGAAAACAATAGAGAATGGGAAAAAGGAATGGCGGAAAGAGATTGGTTGTACCAAACTCCAATGGATATTTTAATAAAAGCTTCCAATGGAGCTTCCGATTTTGGAAATAAATTTGGTCAGCCATTGATTAACGGATCAGTTTTAACCTTTGAGCATACTGAGAATGGAAAGAAATTTGGTTTTGATAAAGTCATTATGCAAGCAGGAGGAATAGGTTATGGAAAGCACCAAGATGCATTAAAACACGTTCCAGAAAAAGGAGATAAAATTGTAGTGTTGGGCGGTGATAACTACCGAATTGGAATGGGAGGAAGTTCCGTTTCTTCTGTCGCAACAGGAGAATTTGATAGTAATATTGAATTAAATGCCATTCAACGTTCCAATCCAGAAATGCAAAAAAGAGCGAGTAATGCTGTCCGAGCATTTGTAGAATCAACCAACAATCCAATTATTTCTATTCACGATCATGGGGCTGGCGGACACTTAAACTGTTTATCAGAGTTAGTAGAAGAAGTGGGAGGAACCATTAACCTAAGAAGCCTACCTGTTGGTGATCCAACGTTATCTGCTAAAGAAATTGTAGGAAACGAATCTCAAGAAAGGATGGGATTGGTAATTAAGAAAGAAGATGTTGCTTTGTTAAAAGAAATTTGTGAACGTGAAAGGGCTCCGATGTACGTAGTTGGAGAAATTACAATGGATCAGAACTTTAAATTTGAAGATGAAGAAACTGGAGAAAATCCTATTGATCTTAAAATTGAAGATATGTTTGGGAGTCCTCCCAAAACGGTTATTACAGACAACACGCTAAATACAAAGTTTGAAGCAGTTGATTATGACAGCAATCAAATTGAAAACTATTTAAAACAAGTATTACAATTAGAAGCTGTGGCTTGTAAAGATTGGTTAACCAATAAGGTTGACCGCTCTGTAACTGGAAAAATTGCCAAACAACAAACTACTGGAGAAATTCAATTGCCATTAAATAATTTAGGTGTTGTTGCCATTGATTACAAAGGAAAATCAGGAATTGCAACAGCTTTAGGTCATGCGCCAATTAACGCTTTAATTAACCCGAAAAATGGAAGTAAAATGGCAATTGCTGAGGCTTTAACCAACATTGTTTGGGCACCATTTAAAGACGGATTGAAGTCTATTTCATTGAGTGCAAATTGGATGTGGCCTTGTAAAAATGAGGGAGAAGATGCTCGTTTATATGAAGCTGTGGAAGCAATTAGTGATTTCGCTTGCAATTTAGGAATCAATATTCCAACAGGAAAAGATTCGCTCTCTATGGTTCAGAAATACAAAAATGGTGCAGTTTATGCCCCAGGAACCGTAATTATTTCCGCTTCGGGAGAAGTATCTGATGTTAAAAAAGTAGTAGAACCTACATTAATAAATAATGAAAATACTTCGATTATTTTAGTTGATTTTTCTAAATGTAAAATGGAGTTGGGCGGATCTTCTTTTGCTCAAATTATTAATAAATTGGGAAATTCTTCACCAACTATTTGTGATGATAAATATTTTGCAAGAGCATTTAATACCATTCAAAAACTGATAAATGAGGGTGCTATTTTAGCTGGGCATGATATTTCAGCAGGTGGATTAATCACCACTTTATTAGAAATGAATTTTGCCAATAAAAAAGGTGGTTTAAATATCAATTTGGCTTCCTTAGAAGAAAAAGATATTACTAAAATATTGTTTAGTGAAATTGCAGCAGTTGTTATTCAGGTTAAAGATAGTGGTTCTGTTGTTTCAGAATTCGGGAAGAATGGAATTCATGCTCACATTATAGGGACACCAACTAATGATAGAAAAATCAACATTAAACACCATGGTGCCGAGCTAACTTTTGACATTGATGAATTAAGAGATGTTTGGTACAAGACATCTTATCTATTAGATAAACAGCAGTCTACAGAAAAATTAGCAACTGAACGTTTTAATACCTATAAAAATACTGTATTGGATTATAAATTTCCAACTTCATTTACGGGTAAACTTTCTGATTATGGAGTTGAACATGGCAGACAAAACAAAACAGCCCGCCTGCCGGCAGGGCAGGGAATTAAAGCAGCCATAATCCGCGAAAAGGGAGTGAATGGAGATAGAGAAATGGCTTATTCATTATTTTTGGCTGGTTTTGATGTGAAGGATAYTCACATGACTGATCTTATTGCTGGACGAGAAGATTTAAGCGATGTAAACATGATTGTTTATGTTGGAGGGTTCTCTAATTCGGATGTGTTGGGTTCTGCTAAAGGTTGGGCAGGAGCATTTTTATACAATCCAAAAGCAAAACAAGCCTTAGATAATTTTTATGCACGATCAGATACGTTGAGTTTAGGAGTTTGTAATGGCTGTCAGTTAATGATGGAGTTAGGATTGATTGAATCTAATGGAGCTACTCAGCCAATGCATCACAATACTTCTGGGAAATTTGAGTCAGGTTATTTAAATGTAACTATTCCAGAAAATAACTCAGTAATGCTGAATTCTTTAGCAGGAAGTAAATTAGGAATATGGGTGGCTCACGGAGAAGGTCGATTCTTGTTTGAAGATTCAGAGGAAGAATATAATATTGCATTAAAATATTCAAACAGTAATTACCCAGCTAATCCAAATGGATCGGAATACAATACAGCAGGAATTTGCTCTAACAATGGTCGCCATTTAGGAATGATGCCTCACCTAGAACGTATCATTTTTCCTTGGCAAGCAGCTCATTATCCWGCTGATAAAAAACAAGATGAGGTAACCCCTTGGTTCGAAGCTTTTGTAAATGCGAGGAAATGGGTAAACAAGAATAAATAGGAATCCAATTATATAATCAAATAAAGAAATTAAATTATAGCATTTATGCTTAGGTTTGAAAATCAATTAAATAAACTAAAAAGATGAATAAGAAAATCAAACAGATAATTACAATAGTAGGGATGGCAATAATTGCTGTAGCTTGTGGAAACTCAACAGAAGAAGTAGTTAATGTTGAGCCAGTATTTAATATAGAAGGAAAAATAGACACTTTAGATTATAAGATGGCCTATTTGGCACAATATACAGATGGCGACTTTGTAAAGTCAGATTCAGTAGCAATAGATAGTGGAATGTTTTCTTTTACGGGAATGGTTGAATCTCCGAATGTACAATACATTATGTTTGATGATAGTGATGAAAGGGTTAATGTATTTATTGAAAATAGCGAAATTTCAATAACAGGAGTTAATCTTGAACGTGATAATATTACGGTAACAGGATCCGTTATTCATTCTCAATTAAAAGATTTTAAAGATCAATTGGCTAGTTATGAAGATAGATTAAAAGCAATTGTTGAAGAGTATTATGCAGYAMAGGAYGCTGGAGATGAAGCATTGTTRGAAGAGGTTGGAGTRAAATATGACAATGAAGATTCAYTAAAAAGAATRTTTATTGAAGAKTATATTAATGCCAACTTAAGTTCTGTAATTGCCCCTTACTTATCTACACGATATATGATGGGGAAAGAAGTGGAAGAGTTAGAAGCGTTAAGCAAAAGTTTTTCGGATAGCATTAGAAGTTCTGAGTATGTTGTGAAAATTGAAGAAAGAATTACAATAGTTAAAAATTCTGCTGTAGGAATGCCAGCTCCAACTTTTGCAATGAATGACAAAGATAGTATCCCGATAACTTTAGAAAGTTTTAAAGGAAGCTATGTATTGATTGATTTTTGGGCTTCTTGGTGTGGCCCATGTAGAGGAGAGAATCCAAATGTGGTTGCAGCATATAAAAAGTATCATGATAAAGGGTTTGAAATTTTTGGAGTTTCTTTTGATACAGATAAAGAAAAATGGTTAAAAGCAGTAGAAGATGACAAACTAACATGGGCTCATGTGAGTGATTTAAAAGGTTGGGGTAATGCTGCGGGTAAAATTTATGGAGTAAGAGGAATACCTCATTCGGTATTAATTGATAAAGAAGGAGTTATTGTAGCTAAAAATCTACGTGGAGAAGAATTACACGAGAAGTTGGCAGAAATTTTTGATGCAAATAGCTGATTCTCTTTGTCATTCTGAACATAATTTTGTCATGCTGAGCTTGTCGAAGTATTTATAAAACAAAATGAAGAATCTATTTTAATTTATCAGGATTCATTCTGTTCGACCACAAAACTAAAATTGTAGCTGTGGTATTATCAAAAGAATAAAATAAAGTTGTTTGTGGTGAAACTTGATATTCGTGAGTCTCTGTTTTTCTTGTAGACCTCTTCTGTTGCAAGGGTTTTCTGCTTATGATTTCTATTCCTGTTTCTAATTTTGAGAAGAAATCGCGTATTTCTTTATCTGTAAAATTTGCTTCTAAATATTTAATAATGTTATCCAGCTGTTCTTCAGCTTCAGAAGTCCATTCTATATTTAAAGCCATTGTTCATATTTGCTTCTTATTTCGTTGTGTGGCTTTACTCTTCCAGCTTTTTTATCAGCTAAAGCTTTAGCTAGAGAAATAGCTAAGCCATCTGTTGTAGCTAGTTTTTTTTCGTTTCGGTAAGTCAGTAATTGCTTAAACGCTTCAATTAAATGAGGGTCTTGTACTTTTTTTAATTCAGCACGTATCCAATTGATGTCTGCTTGTATATCCATAACAATCGCGTTTATACAAAAATAACGATTTTTAAAGTATTCTTTATATTGGTTTAGAAAAAATGGCTAAAAACTCACAAGCAAATGCTTGTGAGATGGGGTTACACTACGCTAAATTAGGTTATTTGCAAAGCTTATTGATTGCTTTATAAGCGACTTTGGAGCCTAATTGTCCAGCTTGAGATAAATCAAAACATGCTTGATCTACTTTTCTAATAGCTATTTTAGCTATACCTCTTCTAAAAAAAGCATCTGCGAATTTCGAATCTAATGATATTGCGTTATCAAAATCTAATATTGCATCCTGATACATATCTAATTGCATCTTTGCAATCCCTCGAACATAATAGTTAAAAGGGTCATTAATTGAATTTGAAATAGCTTTGTCTAGGTCAAGAATAGCACCTCTAAAATCACTTAAATTACCTTTTGCAACTCCTCTGTCAGCAAAGGCAGGATAGTATAAAGAATCCAATTCTAAAACCTTATTAAAGTCTTGAATAGCTTCAAAATTTGAGTCTATTGCGAGTTTTGATAGCCCTCGGAAGTAATATATTTCTTTATTTTTACTAGTGTTTTTTTGTAGTTTAACAACCATGTTATAGTCAGCTATTGCTTTGACATATTTTTTAAGCCGATAATATATTCCTGCTCTATTCTCATCAGGGCAAACTCATACTTTTTTCTCAAACAAATCTAAGATAATCACCTAAACTATAGTTGGTTAAGTTGTTAATTATTCGTATATTATACTGATAAT
>NVVI01000011.1 GCA_002402165.1 Flavobacteriales bacterium | reverse complement strand
AAAAATAGATGAGCAAAGAAAGTTATCACCTGGTATTTACTTCATAGAGTTTAATGCTGATGATAATGTTAAGGTTCAAAAATTAATAGTTCAATAATTCATACAATTTAGTTAATCAATAAAAAGCCCTCAAGTTTCCTTGAGGGCTTTTTTTATGTTTATGTCCCGTCCTGAAATAAGTTAACTTTGTGTCAATCTATTTCAGGACGACACATTAAAATTAAAAATCAATGAACGTTTTTATTAATTTCATCTTGTAATTTCCGCATTGTTTCTTGTTCTTTTTTCAATGATTTTTTTCGAAAAGCTTCGAATTCATATTCTATCTTATCTAAATTATTTTTAGCACTCGTAGTAACTAAGCAGCCTTTTTTGAATTGAGCAATAAAATAGATTAACCCTAAAAGGAGTACAACAATAAGCCCCCATACAATAGTATTATACTTTGTTTTACTCATAAGTGAACCAAATAAAGATATACTATCTACTTCTTCTGAAATAGATTCATTTTCTTTTTTTAATAACTGCACTTCATTTTCTAATTGATTAATTGAACTTTTAGTTTGAGCGACAGATTTGTTAGCAGTAATTAGTTCTTTTCTAATCATTTTAATAGAATCTAACGTATGAGCTTTAACTTTTAAAATAGAAGCTCTTCTGATTAACTGAAATTGCTTAAATGAAGAAGATTTAGTGATAATATAGTCAAATTGTTGTTCAATTGTTCCTGAATCTAATTCTGGCTGAGTAATGTTTTTCTTGGGTTTAAAATTACTCTTCTTTTTTTTTGGTTTACCAGCTTTTAGTTCAACACTGTTTTTTTGTGCTCCAGTACTTGTGCTTTGAGGTTCTTGTGCTTGTACTACGTTTTCTGTCTCATCGTTACTTTTCACCTCTGGTGAAGCTGGTTTGGATGGTGATTCTTTTTTATCAACGATTTGCTCAGTCTCTTTTTTATTTTTTTTCCAAAATTGAGATGAAGCAGTTGATGAAGAAAAAATGATCAATACAAGTGTTATGTATATTATCTTTTTCATAGTCTTATTTTTTTCTCATAAATATTTGAATAGGAACTCCTGTAAAGTTAAAATTTTCTCTTAATTTATTTTCTAAAAAACGTTTGTACGGTTCTTTAATATATTGAGGCAAGTTGCAAAAGAAAGCAAATGATGGAGTATGGGTAGGTAATTGAGTAACGAATTTAATTTTTATCCATTTTCCTTTAAGTGCAGGAGGAGGAAATTGATTAATTACTTCTAGCATTGTTTCATTCAATTTAGAAGTTGGTATTTTTTTGCATCGGTTCTCATAAACTTTAACAACTTCTTCAAGCGCCTTATGTATACGCTGTTTATTAATTACAGATGTAAATATGATAGGTACATCTGTAAAAGGAGCAATTTTTTTTCTAATTTGTTCTTCAAATGCTTTCATGGTATTGGTTTCTTTTTCAATCAAATCCCATTTGTTTACCAAAATAACAACTCCTTTTTTATTTTTAATGGCTAAGTTAAAGATGTTCATGTCTTGAGCCATAATTCCATCAAGAGCCTCAATTAATATCAAACAAACATCAGAATTTTCTATAGACCTAACTGCTCGCATAACAGAGTAAAACTCAATATCTTCATTTACTTTTCCTTTTTTTCTTAATCCAGCGGTATCTATTAATTTTAAATCAAAGCCAAAAGCATTATAACGTGTTGTTATAGAATCTCTGGTAGTACCAGCTATATTGGTAACAATGTTTCTTTCCTCACCAATTAAAGCGTTTAATAATGAAGATTTTCCAACATTAGGTCTTCCAACAATGGCAAGTCTTGGTATTCCATCCTCATCTTCTTCTTGAACACCTTCTAAATTATTGACAATTTCATCTAGTAATTCACCGGTTCCGCTGCCGTTAMTGGAAGAAACACTAAAAATATCCTCAGCAATTCCTAATCCATAAAATACGCTTGAATCTGGAGCTCGTTCATTGTTATCTACTTTATTAGAAACTAAAATTACTTTTTTGTTAGATTTTCTTAAAAGATTAGCAACCGTTTGGTCTAAATCAGTAATTCCAATAGTAACATCCACCACAAAAATTATTAGGTCACATTCTTCAATAGAGATAATAACTTGTTTTCTAATTTCCTCCTCAAAAATATCTTTAGATCCTTTTACGTAACCACCAGTGTCAATAAGTGTAAATTCCTTTCCATTCCAATCCACTTTACCATAATGCCTGTCTCGGGTAACACCGCTAGCCTCATCAACAATGGCACTTCTCGATTCTGTCAGCCTATTAAATAAGGTTGATTTTCCGRCATTTGGTCTTCCTACTATTGCTACAATGTTTCCCATACAAGGCGGCTAAATTACCTAAAACTATCTGTTTAGATATCCAAAACGTTTTAATTGTGTTTCATTGTTTCTCCAGTCTTTATTCACTTTGACATAAAGTTCTAAGAAAACTTTTTTATCAAAGAACTTTTCCATGTCTAATCTTGCCTCGGTGCCTACTTTCTTTAACGCTTTCCCTTGATGGCCAATGATAATTCCTTTTTGAGAATCTCTAATAACCATAATTACAGCACGAATACGAATAATCCTTTGGTCCTCTTTAAACTCTTCAATTTCAACTTCGCAGGAGTAAGGAATCTCTTTTTTGTAATTCATCAGAATTTTTTCTCTGATAATTTCTGAAACAAAAAACTTTTCTGGCTTATCTGTTAATGCATCTTTATCATAAAAGGGAGGAGACTCTGGTAATGAAGCTTTAATCTCCATTAATACTTGATCTACATTAAAGTTGTGTAGGGCTGAAATTGGAAACACTTTTGCCATAGGTAATTGCTCTGCCCAGTATTTAACTTTTTCTTCTAAAAAATCTTGTTCTACTTCATCTATTTTATTGATGAGTAAGATAATTGGTGTTTGTATTTTTTGGAGTTTTTTGAGTATACTATTATCTTTAAAAGATTTTTCTTGTATTTCTACCATTACCAAGAGTACATCAGCATCATTTAATGCAGTATGCACAAAACTCATCATTCCTTCATGCATTTTATAGGCAGGATCAACAATTCCAGGTGTATCAGAAAACACAATTTGATATTCTTCATCGTTTACTATACCCAAAATACGGTGACGAGTAGTTTGTGCTTTAGAAGTTATAATTGACAAACGTTCTCCTACAAGTACATTCATCAGTGTTGATTTACCCACATTGGGTGCTCCAATAATATTTACAAAACCAGCTTTATGCATTATTTTAAAAAATTGTGATGGTACAAAGAAACAAAATATTATATTTGCACCCCAATTAAGAAAAGAAGTTCTTTAAAAATATATCGCGGGGTAGAGCAGTTGGTAGCTCATCGGGCTCATAACCCGAAGGTCGTCAGTTCGAGTCTGGCCCCCGCTACTAAGAAAGTCCAAGTTTTTAACTTGGACTTTCTTGTTTGGCAAAGCCAAATAATTTGTCTTGAAAAAACACGTGAGCTTGAGCGGTAAAGCGAAAGGGGAATGTGTTTTTGAAAAGGTACGCAATCCAAGCGAAGCGCAGAATTTTCAAAAGAGTTAACGACAACTGTATGTTGCGTTTTATACAGTTGTTTAATAGCACCAAAGTAATGAAATTTTGTAGAAGTTTCTATGAGCAATTAAAAATCAGATAACTAAATGGCTCACTGTCCGAAGCAAGGATGCAACTTGCAAAACTTTTAGGTAACCACCTACAAAATGAATGGCACTAACTACAAAAATCTCAAAAAAAGGATAAATGCTTGTGACCTAAATGCAATATTACAGCTTGTTGGCTTTAGTTTTCAGCAAATTCTATTAGAGGTTTTATGTTCCCTTTGTCAGCCTTTCTTAATACTACAATATAGATTTTTCTTGTTTCATCAGCTTTAACCATATTTGACTTATGCCAACTAAAAATTTCTTTTCCAAAAATGGATTCAATGATTATATCTGCCATGATTCTTGAGTGCCTACCATTTCCATTCGGAAAGCAGTGAATAGCTACAATTCTATGTTTAAATCTAATTGCAATTTCTTCGGGCGAAAAAGTTTTGTTTTCTATCCAATATTTGGTGTCATCAATAAGAATTTTTAATTCTATACCGATTTGAGCCCATTTTATTCCAATGTTTTTGTCTGTCATTCTGAACTCTCCTGCCCACTTCCAAACAGTACTATACATTTTTTTATGTAAGTCTTTTATGAATTTTTCCGTCAATATTCTTTCGACCTTTAAATTGGCGTGAATAATCCACTCAACTGCCTTTTCAATATTAAGTTGTTCAAATTCATCCAATTCTCCTTGAGTAGTTATTGACTTTATCTTGAGACCTTCCTTTTCGTCTTCATCTAATGGCGTTTGTCCATCTTTATAATATAGTTTTAATCCCATAACGACTTTCTCATCTCTCGTTTTATTTCTTTAGCCAATTCTTTTATTGTGTCATTAATTTTTTCATCACCAATCCCTTGGTCCTCTAATTTCATATTCTGATTGGTTCTTAAAACAATTTTTCGGGCCAGTTTTTCTGCCTTTAATTTGACTAGATTCTCAATGGTCCCATCTTTTGCAATAAAGCCATATACAAATTTCATATCCAATGCTTTACCAGTATCCCTTAATTTATTTATAGTTATTTGACCTGTAGACTCGCGCTCTTCAATTTTTTGAACTGCTCCTTTTGTTAAGTTAAGTTTGGTGCCTAATTGGCCCATCGTCATATTAAGACTAGTTCTAATTGTATTTATCCACCCCTTTTGTGGGACCAAAATGATTCCAGCATCATTAAATTTAGAGAGTTTTTGGTCTAGTTGTTCTATGAGTAATTTTTTTTTGTTTCTCATCTGTTAATATTTTATACATATAAGTATATATATTTAAACAAAAGTATACAAATATGTATTAAATACAAAATAAATGAATACTAATATGTATGCTTTATGATTAAGGGTCATACATATATGTATGATTTTGATTTCGCCAGGTTTTGATATAAATTACACCCAACGCTACTGTATGTTGCGTTTTTACAGTTGTTTAATAGCACCAAAGTAATGAAATTTTGTGAGGAATCCACAGAAACCGCACCAACCAAATAGTGAAAACCTTGTCAATTTAAAAAGCGAGAATGCAGCTCGCTAATTTGATATTAAAAAGCACTAGCAAAAATTATGGCACTAACTGCCCAAGTGTCACAAAGCTAAAATGCTAGCAACAAGGCATATTATATATAGATTGTTGTGTGTAGTTTATTTGTCAGGTTCAAATTCTTTTGTCTTTATTAATTTTCCTTCTTCCCAATATTCAGTTTTTATCATTACTCCTTCTTTATTCCAATATTCCCATTTTCCTACTTTTTTAATGTAGTCGGATTTGTTTCTTCCTCTTTCACGTAAATTTCCGTTACAATGATATCCAGTTACCGAATAACCAGTTGAATCGTAAAAAGTTTCAGAGTATAACTCACCTTCAGAACAGAAACTTACACGATAACCACAGAGATAAGTGTCTTTTGATTGTGAGTATATTTTAATCCTTCCATCTTCATAATATTGATATGAGAAACCTATCCCTTTGTTATACATTCCATAAGATTTTAAAGATCCAGATTCGTAAATACTCAGAGTTAAACCATCGAGCTTGTCATCTTGATCTCGATTAAGAATTCCTTTGATTTTTCCAGAAATATAAAAGGTAGAAGTCTTTCTTAGTTTATTGTCGGTATCATAATAGAATAATTTGTTAATTTCATTAGACGCGAAAAATTGAGTGTCAATTTTCGATATTTCATAAGCTGTTATACGGTTATCCATATCAATCATTGCTTTTGACATTTCACTTTGTCCAAAAACTGATATACTTATAAATAAAATGATTGTAATTAATATTTCTTTAAACATATTTTTTTGAGATGATGTACGTTAAGATACATGGTTTACAAAAGTTAAAGATTAGGCTAAGAAACGTAGGGTAGTTTGAAACTCTGCCCTTTCAATTTAGCACTTAGCCAAAGCAAATATTTTTATAATTAWTTTTCTTTTTTCRTTMTYAAAATTTTGGTTTGGYGGTTTTCAATCRARGYTCYRAACTTYCARTTTACCACCRAAACCCCTATGTTTTTTAGCCATTGTTGSSMTTTCGTTATTTTWATTCAGTCTGCAAGGCGTTGGCAAAGAYATACTTATTGACAAGTTTTGGCTCGTGTGATTGGTTTTTTGAGCGACTTGGCAATGTGTATGGCTTTAGAGTTCTGCAATCCTTCATAAACGCTTTCTGCAATTGATTTAGCCATAATTGGAGGTACGGCATTGCCAACCTGCATGTAAGTTTCCTGTTGATTACCGACAAAAACAAAATCATCAGGAAAAGATTGAATCCTAGCAGCTTCTCTAACGGATAAGGTTCTTAATTCGGTAGGATGAATGTACATGTAACCGTCCATACCAATATGTGCTAAAATCGTCCATGAAGGATTTTTCAATACTAATCTTTTCAATCTGTCCTTAAAAATATCTTCTCTAAACGGCAAAATCTGTCGAATTTCTTTAGGTAAATCCATGTAAATATCACCTTGCTTCATATGAGCAAATACTTTTTTTGCTCTATCATTAGACATTCTACAAATATTGTTTTTTACTACTCCATTTGTATTTTTACGCATTAATTTTTGATAAGCATCAAGGTTTTTATGCTTTGAATATTCACATTCATCAATCCTCCAATTGTCAGTTATTTTGGGTAAGTCTGTTATTGCACTTTTAACTGAAGTGTGAGATTTTAGGTTTGTTGCCTCTATTTTATCACTATGAGGGTTTATGTTAAATCTAGAACCCTCATGCCAATGTGTGATTTTAGGGTAAGAAAAACTATAATCTTTTAAGTATCCAACTAAAATCATCCGTCTTCTATTTTGTGGAACTCCATAATTGACACTGTTTAAAATTTTGACTTCTTCTACAATTGTATATTGTGGTAAATCATGTTGTATTATTTTTTTCACTTCATTAAATGTTTCTCCTTTATACTTTGTCAAAAATTGTGGGACATTTTCCATGACAAACATTTTAGGTTCAAAATATCCAACATACTTTAAAAAGTCCATGAATAATACATTTCTTGGGTCATCTGCAATACAACTTCCTTTATCTTTATTCACAGATTGTATTTTTGCATGACCGATAGTGCTAAAAGTAGGACATGGGGGGCCTCCAATAATTATGTCTACTTTTTTTCCATTAAGTAGTTTTTCAAACTCTCTAGGTTCGACCTTTCTTATATCTTCTGTTATGGAGATTGAATCTTTAAAATTTAATTTATGAGTTTCTACGGCTGCTTTTTTGTTGTCAATTCCTCCGATACATTTGAATTTACCAGACATTTCAAAGCCTTTAGCAAACCCACCTGCTCCACAGAATAAATCAATAAAATTATACGTTTTCGGCATGATGTTTAAAATAGTTAGCGGTTTCTTCGTTAAAATAATTACATGTTTTATCTTCTAAATCTGCAATGTATTTTTTTAATGGATCAGTAGTTTCTTTTCCGTATAGGTTGCTGTGAATTAATCCTTTATCTACATAGATATAACCTTCTTCGTAAATTTTATCGCACCCTAAATGGCAAGCAGGCATAACAACGTTTAAATCTTTCTTTTCATCATCAGAGCAGTTTTTTCTTTTCTTTATATGAGCTGTTGCTAAAAATTGAATAGGGTAATCTTTATCACATATTGCACAAGAACCAGATTTTTTATTTTTCAAAAGATATGCTCGAAGAATATGTTGTTCAGTCCGTTGTCTTGTAACGGTTAATCTTTCTAATGTAGTTAGTCTTTTTAGTTGCCGTTCAATATTTAATCTTCTAAATATTTTTTCATCAAATTTCTTTGTAATAGGCTTTACCTTAGAGTATATATTTTTTAATTCATCATAAATTTCAACATTTCTTAACCAATTATTAACTCTATTCGTTTCATATAAATGTTCCGAATAATCAAAGCATAATTGCAGGTCTCTTTCACTTAGATTTCTATCAAATTCAAATATATCTCCTGAGTTCTCAATCAAGGAGTTTAAAATGTTTAATAAGTTTCCAATAGGTTTTAAGCCAATAAAAAAATCAGATTGATTGCTATAAAAACCACTATCATCTGTTAAAACAGATGAGTTTTTCAAAAAACCTTTAGGATAAGATAAATGGGTTTTTGTTCCACTATTATCTTTTATGCCTTTGAATAAGTTCCATCCATTTTTTCGAATGTCTAATAAATCCTTTGTAAGTTTTTTAATTGATTTTAGATTGTAATTTTCGGCTTTTGTTTTATAAAAATGATATCCAAACCAATAAAATTCTTCATTAGAAAAATATGCTTGAGATGGATTAATAAGATATAATTCTTTTAAAAGAGCTAGTATAATTTGATAAGGCTTAGTATAAGGAAAATCTTTTCTGATATTTTCCATATTCAAATCTAAACTATTTATAACTCTATTTTTGGTTACAATTGGATGAGGAAACTGCCATTGACTTAATAGATAATCAAAAATAATTTTTGATGGTTTTTTGTTGTCACTATCAAATTTTTCCGCTACAAATTCAAGTAAAGGAATTTCACAAAATCTATTTTCAGGATTTAATTTTTTAATACCTAAAAAATTAATAATTGTAATTATCTGATCCCAATATCGGTCATTTGTTTTATCATAATAGTCTAAACATTCAGAAGTAATGTTTGATCGATTATATTCTTTACCAATAATAGTTTGTATAAAACCAAAATGGTCATCTTCTGAAAATAATGTACTAGGTTTTAATTGACCTACAGATGGAATGTTAAAAAAAATCATTATATAAATTTTTTAATTGCTTTTGCTATTTGTTTAGCCATTAGAGGTGGCACTGCATTACCAACTTGTTTGAATTGATTTGTTCGCGAACCAACAAATTTAAAATCATCAGGAAAAGATTGTATTCTTGCAGCTTCTCTTACTGTAAATGTTCTACTTTGTTTAGAGTCTGGATGGATAAATAAATTTCCGTCTTTATATAAATGAGCAACTACAGTTCTTCCTGGTTTATTGGCTGTTTGAACGGTATATCTATTGCCAAAATGTTTTGGGTCGTGATGGATTAAATCTGGTCGAACTTCTGCCAATTCTTTTAGTTGCCAATTGTTTTTACTTAAGAGTTTATATCTCTCCCTATCTAGCTCATTATGCTTTCTAGCAACGTGGTTAAAAAGTTGAGTAGAACCATTCGGTCTCATTATTTTTAGGTAATTATTCTTTTTTTCTATTTTATGAAAAACTTCTTCATCCCCTTCACCTGCTTGTAAATTTGGCAAATCAAAAATGGCATCTTTTACAGTTAAATATTTTTTCAGAGAACTAACCTCACCTTTTACTTCCATTTCTGGTGAATAGTGGGTTTTTTCTATAGCGTTGTATATATCTTTTACGTTTATATCTAAATCTTTTCTAACACCAATTAAAATAACTCTTTTTCTGACTTGTGGTACACCATAATGAACTGAATTTAAAAGAACAGTCTCTTTTTCATCACAAACATTATAGTGTCTAGACATGTCCGCTATGATTTCGGGAAAAATAAAGTTTCCACTTGGTTTTGCAGATAATAAACCAGATACATTTTCAAATACAAATACTTTAGGCATATATTTTTCAAGAATCTCCATATAAGATTTAAAAAGGTAGTTTCTTGGGTCATTTCGCATTGAGTTGGGGTCTTGCGCTCTTCCAACAGAAGAAAAAGCTTGACAAGGAGGACCGCCAACAAGTACGTCAATTTGTTTTTTCTTTATAACATTTTCAATTTCATTATGTACATTTTTATCTGTCAAGTCTCCACAAATAACTCCTTCTTGAATGGATTTTTTCGAATACTTATAATAAGACATTCTTTCTTTAATTGTTTCACAACATGGAGCGTCAATATCTACATGGACTAAAGTTTCAAATCCTTCGCTATAAAACCCCTCACTAAACCCTCCACATCCGGAGAATAAATCTATCGCTGTTAATTTTTTACTCATGGTCAAAATTTAAGTCTCCTTGCTTCAAGGATTTTGTTTTAATGTATTTTATCTTTTCTTCTGCGACTTTTAATATACTGTCACAGTTATTTTCTTTATAAATGATTTTTGCAACTTGGTCGCTGAAAAAATTCGTTAAAAACTCTTCCTCGTTAATGTTGAAGAATTCGGCAGCTTTAGTTACCATTTCTCGATTAGCTTCTCTTTCTCCTCTTTCAATTTTACTAAGAATAGAGGTGTCAATATCTAAATAAGCAGCCACTTTTCTAAGTGGCAGATTGCGTTCTAATCGCAAATCTTTTATTTTTTCACCAAAATATTTCATTTTGAATTATTTGTTTGGACAAACATAGACAATATTATTTAATAACAATTATGTGGGAGGGAAAATTTTAGCTCTTTTGGTTTTTTAGGTTTGGTTTTGTGTGTCAGCAAAAAATCAAATGTGCTATTTGTGTGGAGGATTCTTCTCGAATGAATGGCAAACAATTGGATAAAGTGCACTAGTGCACTTTATCCAACCTATGGATTCAATCCAAATTTAACATTTCAATAGGACTTTTAATAGTTTTTATATTAGTTATTGCAATTTGTGTGTAAATTTCTGTTGTTTTTGTGCTGCTATGTCCTAATAAAACCTGAATTTGACGTAAATCTGTCCCAGCCTCTAGGAGATGTGTTGCAAAACTATGTCTTAACATGTGCGGGGTAACTTTCTTTTTAATTTTGGCTTTTTTTGCTGCCATTTCAACTATTCTTAAAACGCTAGATCCGGGGTATTGTCTTCCTTTTATCCCTTCAAATAAGTAGGTTTCTGGGGTCCATACTTTAAAATAGAATCTCAAATCTTCTAAAACTGATTTACTTAAAATAGTTATTCTGTCTTTTCCACCTTTTCCATTTATAACCAAAATAACCATACGCTTACTATCTATGTCTGTAAGTTTTAAATTGAGTAATTCGCCTCTCCTTAACCCTGCAGAATACAACAAGCTAACAATACATTTGTGTTTAATGTTGTTGGTATTGTTGATGATAGTTTGTACTTCTTCTAAGCTAATTACCTTTGGTAAAGCTTCTTTTTTAATCGGTCGTTCAATACTATAAAAGCGATTAGGCATTTCTAATACTATTTCGTAATAAAATTTAATACTATTAATCATTTGATTAATGTAAGAATGTGATTTTCCTTGATGCACTAATACTTGTAAGTAATTTTTAATTTGAACCTCGTCAATTTGTACTAATTCCCACTTTTTAAAATGATTGATAAAAACCTCAAATAATTTTATGTAAGTTTTAGAAGTTGCTAAAGCATATTGTCTTAATTCTAATTTTTTTAGATATTCTTCTGGGCAATAGCGATGTCCTGATATTTTTGTTCTGATTCTGTACTGGTTTAAAGAAATGGATTCATTGCCTTTTAAGGTATTTTTCTTATAAAAAAAATGCCCTGAATTTATCCAGGCGATACCTCTAAAATCATTAAAAATTAAATCTAAGTTCTTTTTATTATTTAATACATAAGCCATATTAAACTCTTTACTCCACCTTACTTCTGGTAATCCTTTTATTATAGTTTGCACCATTTTATCAGGATAAAATTTAATACCAATTTGTTTTTCTTGGCTTATGATAAGATGTTTTAGTGTAACTACTTTTTGGTTTTGATGTTTCATAGTTTTTAAAATTATTTATGAATGAATATTAATGCAAATTTAATCGTATATTTAAACGACTATTAAACGTTTAATCTACGACTATGAAAAAATGCCCTTATTGCAAAACAAAGATAAAAGGTAGAGCAGATAAGGTGTTTTGCACACCTTATTGTAAATCTTCTTATCATTATCAAGAATCTTTAAACAAGGATGATGATTTATTTAGAAGTATAGATAAACAATTACGTTTGAACAGACGTTTATTAAAAAATTATAATAAAGCCGGTAAAGCAGTTGTTAGAAAAGAAGCCTTAACTAAAGAGGGTTTTAACCCTAATTATTTCACCCATTATTGGAAAAACAAAAAAGGAGATGTTTACTTGTTTTGTTATGAATTTGGGTTTTTAGAGAAACAAGAAAAGGGAAAGCTAAAATACGTTTTGGTGCAATGGCAAGGTTATATGGAAAAACAATAACTACCCAAACAAATGTCCAAATACCTCTTCAACTTTACTTACAAAAACAATTTCTATTTTATGTTTGGCTTCAGCCATTCCTTTTTTGTTGTATTTGGAAATAAATATTTTTTCAAAGCCTAATTTTTCAGCTTCCATAATGCGTTGGTCAATTCTACTTATGGGTCTTATTTCTCCAGACAGCCCAACTTCGGCAGAAAAACATATTTGAGAGTTAATGTGAATATCTTCACTTGAAGATAATATTGCACTAATTACAGCTAAATCTATCGAGGGGTCATTTACTTTTAATCCTCCTGCAATGTTTAAGAAAACATCTTTAGAAGCTAATTTAAAGCCACATCGTTTTTCTAAAACAGCCAACAACATGTTCAATCTTTTACTATCAAACCCTGTGGTAGATCGTTGAGGTGTGCCGTAAGCAGCTGAGCTAACCAATGCTTGTATTTCAATCAATAAAGACCTATTTCCTTCCATGGTTGCACCAATGGCTGTTCCGCTAAGTTGTTCATCTGAATCACTAATTAATATTTCGGATGGATTGTCTACTTCTCGTAAGCCTGCTCCATGCATTTCGTAAATCCCTAACTCGTTGGTAGAGCCAAACCTATTTTTAATGGAGCGCAATAATCGGTAAATGTGATTTCTATCTCCCTCAAATTGAAGTACAACGTCTACCATGTGTTCTAAAATTTTTGGACCTGCAATGTGCCCATCTTTGGTAATGTGTCCAATTAAAAATACGGGAGTATTTGTTTCTTTAGCATATCGCATTAGTTCTGAAGTACATTCTCTTACTTGAGAAATGCTGCCAGGAGAAGAATCAATTGTTCCGGTATGTAAGGTTTGTATAGAATCAATTACTAAAATTTGAGGTTGAAGTTCTTTAATTTGGTAAAATATTTTCTGTGTAGAGGTTTCGGTAAGTATGTAGCAATCGGGATTTTTATTTCCGATTCTGTCGGCACGCATTTTAGTTTGCTGTTCGCTTTCTTCACCTGTTACATAAAGTATTTTATGCCCTTTTAAACGTAGCGACATTTGAAGCATTAATGTAGATTTCCCTATTCCAGGGTCACCTCCAAAGAGTATCAATGAACCGGGAACTAAACCTCCACCAAGTACTCTATTTAATTCTGTACCTGGTAATTTAATGCGTGGAATATCTGAAAGTTCAATGTTATCTATCTGCTGAGGTTTGCTTGTGCGATTGGTGATAAAGGTTGAATTAACATTGTTTGGTTTTGTTTTGTTTAATACTTCTTCTACAATTGTGTTCCACTTATTGCAAGAGTTACAATTTCCTATCCACTTTGCGTATTGAGACCCACAATTTTGACAAAAAAAGGCTGTTTTTATTTTAGTTTTTGCCATGTGGTATTATGATTATGCGAATTCTGTGTTACCTTTCTTTTTTGCTAAAGAAGCTTTAATATCCTCTACTTCTCCTTTAGGTATAGCATTAATCAATTCTTTGGTATATGTAGTTTTTGGGTTTGCATAAATTTCATCTGCCAATCCTATTTCAACAATTTTACCTTCTTGCATTACAATCATTCTATCACTCATAAATTTAACAACAGATAAATCGTGAGAAATAAAGATGTAGGTAAATTTAAATTCTTCTTTTAATTCGTTTAATAAGTTTAGTACTTGGGCTTGAACCGATACATCTAATGCAGAAACGGATTCATCGCAAATAATAAACTTTGGATTTAGTGATAATGAACGGGCAATGCATATTCTTTGTCGTTGTCCACCAGAAAATTCATGCGGATACCTATAAAAGTGTTGCTCTAATAAACTAACTTTTTTAAGCAATTCCATCACTTTTTCTTTACGTTCTTTATCATTATTAAATACTTTATGAACTCGCATTGGTTCCATAATGGCTTCACCAATTGTAATACGAGGATTTAGTGATGAATAAGGGTCTTGAAAAATGATTTGCATATCTTTTCGATATACTCTCATTTCTTTTGTGTTTGAATCTGTTATATCGTTTCCATCAAATATTATTTGACCTTGATTTGGTTCAACTAATTTTAAAATAGTTCTTCCTAAAGTTGTTTTTCCACAACCAGATTCTCCAACTAAACCAAGTGTTTCTCCTGGATAAACCTCAAAAGTAACATCATCAACAGCTTTAACGTATTCTTTGGTTTTACCAAATATCCCCTTATTTATAGGGAAGTACGTTTTAAGATTAGTGATTTTTAAAATTGGCTCTTGCTTATATAATATTTCATGTTTTTTTGCAGTTTCTTCAGCAGTTATAAYRAGACTATTGGTAACTTCTTCTACTGATTTATTGGTTTCRTGCATTGTGCYATCATCATCAATGGTCATRAAATCAGAAATAGTTGGTAGCCAATGCAACCTTCTGTTTAAAGGTGGTCTGCAAGCTAATAATCCTTTAGTATATGGGTGTTGGGGATTGGTAAAAATATCCATTACATTTCCTTGTTCAACAATTTTTCCTTTAAACATTACAATTACTTTATCAGCTAATTCTGCAATTACACCTAAGTCATGCGTAATAAATAAAATGCCCATATCCTTTTCTTGCTGTAATTTCATCATTAACTCAAGGATGGTTTTTTGAACTGTTACATCTAATGCTGTAGTTGGTTCATCTGCAATTAAAACAGAAGGATTGCAAGACATTGCCATTGCAATCATAACTCTTTGCATTTGCCCTCCAGAAATTTGATGAGGATATGCATCATACATATCATCAGGTCTTGGTAATTGAACCTTTTTAAAAAGTTCAATGGTTCTTATTTTGGCTTCTTTTTTATTTACATTTTGATGAAGTGTAATAGCTTCTGCTACTTGATTTCCACAAGTATAAACGGGGTTTAAGGAGGTCATAGGCTCTTGAAATATCATTGCTATTTCATTGCCTCTATAACTTCTCATTTCCTTTTCGGTACATTTAAGTAAGTCAACAACCCCATTATCTGAGTGAAATAGAATTTCTCCGTTAGCTATTATTCCTGGAGGGTGAGGAATTAATCGCATTATAGATAATGATGTAACAGATTTTCCTGAGCCAGATTCTCCAACAATACCAATGGTTTCACCTTTTTTAAGCGTAAATGAAATATCATTTACTGCTTTCACAGTCTCTTCTTCAGTATGAAACTCAGTTACTAAGTTTTTTATTTCTAATAATGTTCTGTTATCCATRCTTTAAAACCAYCTTGAAAGGGCAATAAAATTACACTTTCTAAAAAACTAAARCAAGTAATAGGATTAATACCTAATAAATGATTAGACCACTAGTGATTTATTAAGGATGAAGATGCTTTAAYTGTCTATAAATTAATAATCTAGGTCGCGAATTAAAATGGTTAAATACCCATAAGCTTCGCTATCGTTAATTATTAATATAGCTATTCTGGAGTTAGAAATACTCGATTTGGTATGCCAAGTCATGTAGCCATCATCTTCTTTCCTTCCAATACTATATTTTCTATTAAAATGGTCTGAAAAATTATTAAATAAGACATTAGCATCTTCAATTACATCTAAAAAAACAGCAACTTCAATTTCGTACAAYTCGTTGTCTTCAGAAAAATCATAGGTTACGGTATAGGTATTTCCCATACTCATTTCATAATCATAATGCAAATAGTCGGACATTTGGTCTTTTAAAAATTGCTCATCTTCAATAGTTACAAGATCTTCAATGGTGGCACCAATTTCAATTCCTCTAAAATGACCATTCTCTGATTTTAAAATTTCATCGTAGTAAGGACTTTTGTTTTGTCCGCAACCAAGAAAAAAGCAACMMGWRAGAAGAAGAAATATTTTATCGATTTTCATAAGCTAAGGAGTAATAATATTTTCTTGCTCAACAATGCTTTCGTTTCTAAATCTTAAAAATAATTGAGTTAGTGCTACAACATCTTTTTGACAATAATTTGCAATACGTTCTAAGTCTTTTTCTTTCCAATAAACATCGTTTACCATGCTACCATCGATGTCATCTTTTGGAGTAGGGATATTGAAAATAGAAGTTAATAAACTTAGTGATGTGTAATGTTTATAGTCGCCAAATTTCCATAGTTGTAAGGTGTCTAAATGAGGTACTTCCCAAGGTTTTTTACCCGCCATATCAAGTATTGGAGGAATACTTATGCCATTTATTAAAGCTCTTCTTGCGATGTAAGGAAAATCAAATTCTTTACCATTATGAGCACATAAAAGGTAATCTTTATCGCTGTAATGTTTATTCAGCAATTCAAAAAAATTGATCAATAATATTTTTTCATCCTCATTAAAAAATGATTTTAGACGTAGTGTTTTTATTCCATTTTCTATTTTAATAAAACCAACTGAAATGCAAACAATTTTTCCAAATTCAGCATAAATCCCAGCTCTACTGTAGACATCTACAGCTGTTTCATCTTCTTTAGCAATAAAATTAGCTTTTTGCTCCCAATGTTTTTTAAAGTCGTCATCTAATTGAGAAAATTCTGGTTGTTGGGCTACTGTTTCAATGTCTAAAAATAGAATTTTTTCGAGATTAATTTTTTGAAGCATAGCATAGATTTAATAATTGAAGGACAAGTTAATACTTTTTTAGAATTAAGTAATTATCGGTAGATAAGTTTTTCGTTTAACGGTTAATGTATGAAATTGTAGCTTGCTTGTGCGTTAGCTTTGTGGGGCTATATTTTATACATAGTGTTGTTGTACGTTTTTATACTTCTATTGAAATATTAACTTTTCCTCCAAGTCCTTTTTCAACAATGTCAAATAAAGTTTTTAAAGTTAAGTTGCTTCCGTTGTTTTCAACTCTTGAAATGTAAGTCCTTTTTTTGTCTACAAGGTCAGCAAGTTGTTCTTGTGTTAAATGCTTTTCTTCTCGGGCTTTCTTTAAAAGAAGTCCAATTTTAAAAGATTCAAAATCTCTATCTAATTCATCACGTCTTTCTGTTCCTTTTTTTCCGTAAACAGAATCTTTTATGTCTTTCCAGCTTTTAGTATTCATCTTTTTCCTCCTTTTTTGTTTTGATAATATTCAGCCATTAATTTGAGTGCTTTGTCAATTTCTTTCTTTGGTGTTTTTTGAGTTTTCTTTGTAAATCCGTTTAAAAGGATGACAAGTTTTCCTTTGTCAAAAAAGCAGAACACTCTCCAAATATTTGAAG
This sequence comes from Flavobacteriales bacterium, assembly GCA_002402165.1. Lineage (GTDB taxonomy): Bacteria > Bacteroidota > Bacteroidia > Flavobacteriales_E > Vicingaceae. The sequence goes on along the minus strand of NVVI01000011.1, from coordinate 76,513 downwards.
CTAACTTAATTCTAGCTTCATAAAGTCCGTTAGTACCAGTAATAGCTTTCAAGTAATTGGAAGGAACTCTTTCAAGGGTTTCTATTGCTTCAATTACTTTAAAAATCTTGTTTTGAACTTTCTTGGGCTGTTTTAGCAAGAAGTCTTCGAAATGATTTTTATAAGATATTACTTTTCTAACCCTTTCCATTACGACAAAGGTAACTTAAAAGTTACTATTTAGCAAGTGTTTTATTATAAAAAAGGCAGTTTATAGATCGATATCATCTAGAACGCTCATATCAATTCCATCATCGTCAGATTCTCCAATCTCTAATGCTTTTATAGGCTGGATAGCATTTCCTGCTATACCTTTTATAGAGTTGTACATGAAGTTTGTATTTAAAACAACTTTTTTAATTTGTTTTTCTCTTCGTTTCCAATGCCCTTCCATAGAACGTTTTTCTTTTAGTAAATCAATTTCCATCTGCGAAAATCCTTCTACAATTCCTTCTATTTGTAATTTGAACTCATTACTAGTCAGGAAATTATAGAGCATAGTCATTTTTTCTCCTTTATTTTCTTGAGTTAAAATTGCGTTGTTAACTTGTATTATTGAATCTCGAAGCACAAAGCAAAGTCCTTTAAATTCAGAAAATGTACAAATCCAAATACCATCTTTTTGCCCCATACGTTCCATTCCTATGGGTAAAATATCAGTCACGAGAACACCAATATTTGCTCCTTTATCACGAATATCATTTTTAAATTTTTCAATCCAATTTGGCTGAAAAGATTTTGTCCGTTTACTTTCATAGTATATTGTTCCGCAGTTTTGCTTTAATTGGGTATTGATTGTTTGGAGACAGTCGGCACCTCTTGCTCCTTTTTTAATCTCATCAATTGTGTCAAAAGGGAAGTTGTCATTTAGATAATCTTCTATTGCAACCTCTTGTGCTTCTCCTTGTGCTTGCATTGAGCCCTGTTCCGCTTTCCTTTGAGCTTCCTTTAAATTGTCTTTTAGTTGTTCTATTAATTGGTCTTTTTCGACAATTTGTAATTCAGCTTTTTCTTCTTCATTTTTTTTGATTCTCACTCTTTCGTCTTTGAGTTTCTCAGTGAATTTTTTTTCAGCATCTGCTTCAACTTTATCTTTGAGCTCGTCTTTTTCTCTTTCAAGTTTTTGAATCTGTGCTTTTGCTTTGTTAAACTCTTTTAATTTATCTGATTTATCTTGAAGTTCTTCGTTAAGTGTTTTGAACTGTTCAGATTGTTCTTCTTCAACTTGTTGTTTAATAGCTTTTTCAAATTTTGATTTTTCGTCTTTAACTCTTTCTTGAACTTTACTTGCAACAGTTTTAGATAAATCTTCTTTATCTTTTTCTAGCTTTTCTTTTTCCGATTGAAATTCAGAAAACTTCTTTTTAAGTTCATTCTCCTTTTTTGAATGTTTTTCGTCTAATTCTTTTTTAATTTCATCTTTGAGTTGATGAATTAAAACATCATCAATGTCAATTTCTGTTGAACATTCTGGGCAAGTTAAAGTGTTTTTCATAATTATTTATATGTATTGTATAGTCCTTCTGTTAGGTCAAGTTTTTTGATGGTATCAATTTTATTGTATCCTTTTTTTTCATTGCTCTAATTTGCATATTGATTTTACTAGCTGCATCGTCAAAATACTTGTTATAAAATATGTCAAGCACATTAGGGGTCGATATAAACTTAACAATTTTTAAATTTCTTTCGGTTATTTCAATATCTTCTTCGATTAAAACGTTTTCAATAATTACTTTTTTCTTTTTCGACCTTGTAGAAAACCTTAAAAAATTTGGGTGGGATGCTATTTTATTACAAATTCTATCACGTTGTTCATAACAATTTGGAAACGTTCTTTGTATCTCTTCTCGTTTTAATTGAACATATTTTTTAATAACTAAATCAATTTCATTTTCAATTTTAGTTCGCCATTCAGGAATAAAGGAAGATTTATAAATAATTCCTTCATGTACACAGTAAATTATTAAATAATCGATAGAGTTATCAAATTTAGTTGACTCACTTAAAACATCTTGAATTTGATTTATAGGTTCATCATCTACAATACCAGAGTCATCTAATATTTCATACTCATATTCTTCAAATGAATATAATTCAGTTTCAAAAATAATATGAGCGATATTATTTGATTTACAAATTTCAAGAAATTCAAAAACTGAATCTTTTAGGTTTAATTCAAAAACACTATCATATTCTGTTAAGGTTCCTTCAAAATGTTTTATAGAATTAGTATCACACCATTTTTTAATACTTGATATAAGATTTTCTATTTCTTTCATAATTAAAAGGGGTATGTGCTACAACGTCATTCTATGTCACGTTTTAATCCTTCGACAAGCTCAGGATAAATTCAAATATAAAACTGCTGTTAAACGAAATTAGCGTTTTTTTAGGAGAAAGTCAAGTAGTAAAAACGACTTATTTAATCATTACTCCAGACTTATTGATTATGGGAACATTGATCAGGTTTTTTGCTGCAATGGTTTCTGCCAAAAAAATATACTTTTTATCAAGCATTTCATTGTTATGAAAAAAACTGATCCAATATTCATTATGCAATCCAAAAACATCTTCCATTATTGGTTCAATTTGAGCGTAATTATTAGCTTCAATGTTTCCTATAGAATGTCTTAAGGAAGATGTTTTTGTTTCAATTCCTTTTACATCTGTTAGGTAGCCTTTTGCAGAAACTAGCACATTTTCTATGGTTTCGGTTTTTTGGTTAATTAAGTAAACATTCCATATATCTTGACCGAGTTCATTTTGCTCTTTGATAACAGCAACAGCAACATCCTTAACTTTTGATGGCTTAATGTCTTTTTTCATAATGGTTTACTTAAAAGACTGAACTGCTTTTTGAACTGTTTTATCGTAATCATTAATAATGACGTAATACCCAAAATCGTTAAATAAATTTCTACTTATAGCAGCTTTTAAACCTCTAGAAATTAATTTTTTTGAAGTGATAATCTCTTCTAAATTTCTTTCCACATCATTCTCATCAGCAAATTTTACGATGCTGTTAAACAAATCATTGTTTACTTTAAAACGATTTTTAAAAATAATGGCATTTTTATATTGTTTATTTAATGTTCTACGTTGTTTGTCTACATAATTCAACGCAAAATTTTGAATAATACCTTTGTACCTAAGCTCATATAAGTAAATGGTTCCATTTGCGGTGTCTAAGGGAACAAAAATATCTGGCATAATTCCACCACCACCATAAACTATTTTCCCTTCTGGGGTGTAAAATTTTAATGAATCAGGTAGCTGTATGCTATCTGCTGATAATAATTCACCATTTTCATATCGGTTATAAGCCTCTGCATGATATTGCTCCAGATTTGTTCCATAAGGTTTTTGAATACACCTGCCTGTTGGGGTGTAGTACCTAGCTACTGTTAATCTGAGTGCAGACCCATCTGGCCACACTACTTGCTCTTGAACTAAGCCTTTGCCAAAAGAACGTCTTCCAATGATAGAACCTCTATCATTGTCTTGAATTGCACCAGCCAAAATTTCACTTGCTGAAGCAGAATTTTCATTAATTAAAATTGCAATATCACATGATTCTAATGTTCCATTGCCAGTAGAAAAATATTCATCCCTATTTCGGGTTCTTCCATCTGTGTAAACGATCATTTTATTTTTCACAAGAATTTCATCTGCAATTTTTGTTGCTGTACCTAAAACACCTCCTCCATTGCCTCTTAAATCGATGATGAGTTTTTTCATTCCTTTTTTCTTTAACTTTTGAGTGGCTTCTACAAATTCAGTATAGGTAGTTTTAGAAAAGCGGGTGATACGCAAATAACCAATATCATCTTTAATCATATAAGGAGCATCAATACTAAAGATTGGTATTTGGTCTCTTATAATGGTAAAATGTTTTCTTTTTTTAGATCCTTGTCTTACGATATCAACTTTTACTTTAGTGCCTCTAGGTCCTTTTAAAAGCTTTATTACTTTTTCGTTTGTAATTCCGATTCCTGCAACATTAGTAGTATCTACTTTTACTATTCGATCTCCAGCTTTTATTCCTAATTTATCTGAAGGACCATTTACAATAGGAGAAATGATGAGAACAGTATCATCTTTTATTCTAAATTCGACACCAATTCCTTCAAAATTCCCTTCTAAAGGATCGTTCATTCCATCAAAATCTTTAGCAGGAATATAGTAGGAATGTGGATCTAATGTAGCAAGCATGGATGTAATTGAACGTTCAGTCAGTTCTTGTTTGTCAACGGAATCAACATAGGCGTCTTCAATAAAGTTCAAAATTTCATTAAGCTTGGTTGCTGTGTTAAATCGTTTGTTTTGAGGGAAAATTAATGTTTTATCGTTGATGTCAGAGGGAGTTAAAAATGCCCCTAAGTAGATTCCAATAATAATGCATCCAGCAATTACTAAAGGAAGAAAAATAAATATGAGAGTCCTATTTTTACTCATTTAGGCTATCAATTTGGGAAAGCTCAATACCAGAAGCAGCTAAAAAATCTAATCCGGAAGCATCTTTGTACCCATTAATGTAAACCACTCGATTTATCCCTGCTTGTAAAATTAATTTACTACACTCTCTACAAGGAGAAAGAGTAAGGTATAAGGTTGCTCCATTAGCGTTATGATTTGATTTGGCAATTTTAGTCAATGCATTTGCTTCTGCATGTAAAACGTACCAATGGGTTTCTCCATTTTCATCTTCACAGCAATTATCATAGCCGGTTGGAGTGCCATTGTAGCCATCAGAAATAATCATTTTATCTTTAACAATTAAAGCACCAACTTGTTTTCTGGTACAATGAGAAAGCTTTGACCATTCTAATGCCATTTTTAAATAAGCACTATCATACCTGAGTTGTTTTTCTTTGCTGTACTCCATTTCAATTTGAAAAAATCAAAAGTAGGAAAGATGCTTGATAGATTATGTTTTATGAACAATAAAAAATTCCTCTGATACTGCGAGTTTTTACTTGTGATAATTGTGATTCGGCAGAGTTGTAACAGGAACGAGTTACCCTACGCTAAAATTGTGCAAGCAAATGGGAGAAAAAAATAGAGTCGATTATTATCGACTCTATTAATAGTTGTTTATTTTTCCTTTTCAATCAATTTCTAAATAGCTTAGAAATTCTTTTTCTAAATGGTGAAACAATAGCCACAACAATAATTAAAATAATGGTTGCAATAGCAAAAGTATCTTCTCCAATATTAAAAAAATGGGTCATTAATAATAACAAATTAATGTTAATTATTATAGGAATAATTGCCCAAAAATTTTTTCTTTCCTAAAGTTAAAATAAATTACTTTTTCTTAAAGTTAACAATTATTTTGTTCTTATGCACCAAATATACAAACTGCCTCAATAGCAAGTATAACTGCTCCCGGGTTTGTTGCAATTACAACAACACCAAGAAAATCACAAGGAAAATTAGAAAAGTTTCTAACAAAACAGTCGACAAAACCCTCACCAGGAAGAGGCGGTCCAAGATCATCACAATTTGGTGTTTGCTGAGGTGATGGCATGATTGGAAGCGTTATACTATTTGCTTCTCCAATATCTGATAAAGTTACATCTGTAGATGTTATAGTGATAATTCTTGATTCAATTGTTCCTCCTTTTGATGCTAACAATAAAGTTCTTTTAGGGTTTGTTTTAGAGGTAAAGGCAAATGCTCTTTTTTTATTGTCAAATAAAAACTCATCTGATAAATCATCTTCAAACTCAGCCCTTATTTGGTCACTTGCTATTTGAAAAAAGGCATCAGTAAAAAGTGAATTATTTTTTGCTTCAGTAATTGATGTAAGCCCAACTTTAAAGTACCAAGAATTAGCTGGTAGAGGATTCCCACAAGAACCTGGAATATCACCGTGTCCAAGATGTGATTGTAAAGCATTCATATTAATATTAATTGTATTTCCATTATGGCATATATCCCCTTTACTTGCATTGCTATTTCTTGCAGTAGCATTAATGCTATTATCACCATTGGAAGATGATGTTAACGGATTAATCTGTAATTCTTCTTTATTACAAGCATTTGAGGTGAACAATAAAAGTGCAGTAGCACATAAATAAATGATTTTTTTCATAGTGTTTTAGTTTTTGATTTTCCCAAATGTATGAAAACTATCTTAAAATACAACGAATCCGTTGTGAATTATTTTTATGAAATAGAATAGCTTGGATGTCAAATAATATCGATGGATAAGCTTGACATACTTAAAGATATTGGAGAGAAAGTAAGGAAGAAGAGAAGTGATTTAGGTATATCCCAAACAGAGCTTGCTCATCGAATTGATAAAGATCAACAGTCAATACACAGGTTGGAGTCTGGAAATATAAATCCATCATATATTTATTTGTTAGAAGTAGCAGAAGGACTAGGGGTTTCTTTGTCTGAATTACTGACTATTGTAATCTAAAAAGAATAAGTCAGCCCACCTAAAACTCCAAATTTTTGAGTTGGGTAATCTTCCCACCTTTTGTAAGGAGTAGATGCAATATTATTAAACTGAATAAAGGCGGATAGCTTTTTGGTGTAACGATATTCAAGTCCTAAATTGATGTCAAAAACACCGTCTAATTCTTTGGCTTGTTCAGTAATGGTAACAATATTGTTGGAGGTAATTGTATTAAACGTTCTAGCATATTGCTTACTATAATAGAAGAAATCAGCTCTAACAATAATTTTATCACCTAAATCATAAATACCCGACAACGATATTTTAAAATCAGGTTTATGCCATGCTTTAATTTCATTTCTTGGGCTATAACTGTAATAGTTTCCGCCTAATAAAATCTTTAATTTTTCTAATTTCTGATAGGTTAGTTCTCCTGTAACTTTAGAGAAAGAAACAGTATCATATGTTACAATAAATTGATTTTCGAAATTGCTAAAATCTTTTACATAAAGCGGCATTCCTTCAATTTTTTGTTGACTAAAACTGGTGTTAAAAGTAATTTTGGAACTTAAACTACCTCTAATTCCTCCATAAATATCATATTTCTGATTACTGTTTTGAATGTTTAATAATTGAGTATTTATAAAAGGATTTTCTTGATAGAAGTTGTTTAAATTATTACTTATTAAGCCTCCTCTAATTCCTAGGTAAGGAATAATAATGTGTTCAACAACATTGTATTTGAATTCTGCTTTTGGATAAAAATGAAATTTAGTATCAGGATAAGAATTTAGATACAATCCAACCCCTACCTGAAATTGCCATTTATCTGTACTGGTGCTAATGTGTGGATTTAATCCTAAAACTAAATTATTTTCTTGGTCTAAAGGATTAATTAATTTATTGTAATTCATTTCTACACCTATGGTATAGAGTTCATTTTTATGGCATTTACTTAATTTTCCATCTACCTCAAAATGATTTTCTGAAACTTCGTATAAGTCATTAATGTTATGGTAAGAGATGTCAAAATTATAATCAAATTGATTGGTATCTGTAAAGTTTCTTGTTAAAGAAAATGCTATATTAAATTTATCGAGTTCTTGCTTGATATCATCTGAATTTATTAATGTTGATGTGGTTTCATCTGAAAAACCATAATAATGATTTACATTCCTGGTATATCCAGTTTTGCTATAAAGCGTAAATTCTTTTGTGAAATTTTTACCGAAAATATTTAATTCATTATCACTATAACTGCTGTAATCATTATTTGCAAGTCCTTGTGAAGAAAAATGTTTTGCAGAAAATCCATAAGAAAGATTTTTAGATCGTTTAGAATTATAATAGATTTCAGCTAAAGGTGTAATGTTTGTTCCAAAACCAAATTTTGCATAACCTCTATATAATTTAACTAGAGGTTCTCCTTTTATTTTTGCAGGTTTTATAGGGTCTATGTTAAAGATTACAGGAACTTGTTTGTGTAAAAAAGAGTATTTCAATTCAGGAATAACCTTGTTTGTATCTTTAATAGTTGGGTTCTTTTTAATTTTAAAAGCATCCGTTAAAAATGGTTTAAAAACAGTTTCTGTAAAAATAGTAGTAGAATCTACAGAAGGTTTTGTTTGAGCATAAGCAGTTAATGATAGCATTAAAAATGGTATCATTACAACTAATATGTTTTTAACATTACTCATCATTAGGCGTTTCTTCTAATTCAATTTTTGAATTTTTGCTACGTATTGATTTTTTAAGTTTAGGAAGTTTTTCTTCTATTACTTCTTCCTCTTCGTTAAATAGTTTCTCAAATTCTTCACTGTCAAATAGTTCTAGATTAATTTCTGGTTCTTCTTCCATAATTAGTTTAGATGATTCAGCTTGTTCAATAGTATTTAGTTTTTCTTTGGCAGTATCAACTAATACAGGAAATTTGCTGTTATCAATAACATTTTTTAACGCCACTTTTGCTTGAAATAAGTCTTCTTTAGCAATATAATTATCAGCTAAAAGGATAAGTGACTTTCCTATCCAATAACTATAAGAAGGAAATTTTTTAATTAAGCTAAATACTTCTGATTCGCAATTATCGTGTTCGCCTCTTAAATATAATATGTAAGCAACGTTAAATTTTCCTTCGGCACCAAACTCATTGGAAGATGAAGCTGCTGTTGTAAATTCTTTTAAAGCTAAATTGTAATCATCTTTAGCCATTACTGCTTTACCATAAATTAAATGTGATTCAGTAATTAAGTTGGGATCATCAACATCTTTATTAATAATGAGTTCGCAATACTTAATGGTTTCATCATAATTATTTAATTGAAAATTTAATCTCATTTGTTCTACTTGGGCTTTAAAAACATTTGTTGGAATGTCTGCTAAATACTCTAATTTGCTATAGTTGTTTAGAGCATCTTCCATTTTTCCTAAATTCATATTTATTTCACCAGCTTTTAATAAGGCAGTTTCAGTAAATTTATTTTTAGGTTGTTCAATTACATAATTAAAATCAAGTAAAGCTTCATTTTCAAAACCAGACCGATACTCACAATCTGCTTTGTAAAAATGAGCGTTTAATTTATAAGTGCCATTAGGATATTTTTCTAAGTACTTACTAAGTTCATTAACGGCTTTGGAACAGTCATCTTTCATGTAGCTATTTTCAGCAACTTCATAATAATCAGCATCCATAACTTGTGCAGAGGAATCAGCCCCTCCAATGCTAATTAAGTATTTTTCGTAAGCAGTAAGTTCTCCTTTATCAATGTGTATTTTTTTAATTTGTTTAATGGCTTCATTTGCTTCATCAGTTTTAGGGTAGTCGCTAACTACTCTTTTAAATGCTACCAAAGCTTTATCATCTTGTTTGCGGTTGTAATAAATAAGGCCTTCTTTAATTAAAGCTTCACTCAAATAAGGGCTGTTAGGATGATCTTGAATTAATAGCTGAAAATTTGCTAATGCATTATTTATTTCGTCTAATATTTCTTGTGTTTTTCCTAAATGGAAAATAGCATCGTCCATTAAATGAGACTTCTGTTTTCGGCTAATTAATGTTTGCAGTAAACTTTTTTTGTCTTTATAATTCCCGACAACACCATTAGTAATGGCGCTTTGATAAAGTGAGTAATCAACTTTTTCTAGTCCAAGCATAGCTGCTTTATCATAATATTCAATAGCTGCTATGTATTTTTTATCAATGTAAAAGCAATCGCCAATTCTATTTAGTGCATCGTTTTTTGTTTTGGTGTTTTCTTCTTTAGCATTCTGTACATATTTCCTAAACCATTGATTTGCACTGCTGTATTCTTTTAATTTAAAATAAGAGTAGCCAATGCTGTAGTGTGCCTTGTTTACATCATTACTAGCTATTGCTTCGGGTTCAAATATGTATTTTTTGTATTCTCCAATAGCTATTTGATGTCTGTTTAATCGATAATTAGCTTCGGCTCTCCAATAACTATTTTCTGCTTTTACTTTTTTGTTGACTAAGTATTTGTCTGATTTATTAAAATGTACAATTGCATCAGGATATTTTCTGTTGTTAAACAGATCAACACCTCTGTAGTAAGCTATTTTTTGGTAAGCTTCTTCAAGCTTAATATTCATATTTTTAATGTTTTCTATAGAAACTAAAGCGGCTTTATAATTTTTTGTTGTAAAATATACAGCAACTAAAAACTCGTAAGCATTGTTTAGCTTAGTTGAGTTGGGGTAGGTGTTTATAAATTCTTCAAAAGCGACAATGGCATCATTGTACGGATGAATGGAGAGTTCATAAGAAATTTTGGCATAACTAAATAAAGCATCTTCTTTTATTTGTGGATCAAAATCAAGATTAGATGCAATCCTAAAAGAGTTTTGAGCATACCTTTTTTTGCCTATTTTTAAATAACATTCTGCTAAATGATAATGTGAAGCTTGGGATAAACTATCTTCTTTTTTAATGGCTTTTTTAAACCATTTAATGGCTAAATCACAACTATCACTTTTATAGTAAGCATAACCTAATTGGTACTTATCTGAGCGATTTGCATCATAAGGTTTTTCTTTATGATACCTTTTTAAGTAGGGTATGGCTTTGTTAAATTTTCCTGTATTGTAATATGCTTCACCCAATAAGCGAGAAATTTCTGCAGCTCGTTTTGGAATGGCTTTCTCTAAAAGAGCTGGTGCATAAGTAATTAATTCATCATACTTTTTCTGTAAGTAGTAAATTTGAGTAATATAATAAGGTGTAATCGGAGAAAATTTAGCATTGTTGCTCAACGATAAAAATGTTTGTAAGGCAGATTCGTACTTTTTTTGTAAGTAGGCAATATGTGCGTAATAGTAACGAGCTGGAGCAGTGTATTTAGTGTCAGCATCTTTAATTTCATAAAAAGCTTTAGATGCTTTTTCTAAATCATCTTCTCTAAAATGGCTGTAGCCTATTTTGAAATAAAATTCAGCTGATTCTTCGTTTGTTAAATCATAGATGTCGATTTTAGCAAACCACTCTAGAGCATCATCGTATTTCTTTTTCCTAAATTTATAACGACCTAAATGAAAGTAAGCCAACTTTACTTTAGGGCTTTCTGGATAGGCAAAAATAAATTCAATCAATAAATTTTCTGCATCAATATTAAATAGCTTTAAACCACAAAGAGCTTGGTAGTATTGAGCGTTTACTGCTACTTCAGATTTTTTGTCGGTAATTCCATGTAAAACAGCACCAAATTTTTCTTGAGCAGCGCTAAATTTTTTTTTGTCGTAAAGTTCTAAAGCTGAGTTATAAGTAGCATTTTCATGCGTGTAAATAGTAGTTTTTTGTCCGAAAACAATACTGCTTATCGTACAGAGTAAAAATACTATGAATACAATTTTTTTCAACTATAAAATACTTACAAACCTTAATTTATAACGGTTTAAAATTAAAAATGATAAAGTCAGCTGTTTCTATAAACACCTATAGTTTTCAACGTGAGAATGTTTACATTATTTTACTAACAAATGGAAGCAAAGATTAAATGCTGAGTTTAGTTAGTATATATTTGTTGAAGCTTTTTGTCATGCTGAGTTTATCGAAGTATAAAAAAGTAAAAAACAAATGTATCTTTAATTAATCCTTCTACAGGCTCAGGATGACAATAATTGAAAAATGGCAACATAATAGTTATGATAATAGACATTAATTCAGCTAAAATATTTCAGAAAAAGAACCTGATTTTACAAGATGTAACTATAAAAATAGGAAAAGGTGAATTTGTTTATTTGATTGGAAAAACAGGGTCAGGAAAAAGTAGTTTACTAAAGACTATTTATGCCGATTTACCTTTGCAAGAAGGAGAAGCAACTGTTTGTGGGTTTGATTTAAAAACAATTAAACGCAGTAAAGTTCCTTTTTTAAGAAGAAAATTAGGCATCGTTTTTCAAGATTTTCAATTACTTTCAGACAGAAGTGTAACAGATAATTTAAAGTTTGTATTAAAAGCTACAGGTTGGAAAGACAAGAATAAAATAGAAGCAAGGATAATAGAGGTGTTAGAAAGTGTTGGGTTGGGAACTAAAGGCTACAAATTTCCTCACGAGCTTTCTGGGGGAGAACAACAACGAGTTGTAATAGCTAGGGCTTTGTTAAATGAACCAGATTTAATTTTAGCCGATGAGCCTACCGGAAATTTAGACCCAGAAACTTCAGAAGAAATAATGAAGCTACTTTTTGACATTAGTAAAAAAGGGAAAGCAATATTAATGGCAACACACGATTTTCATTTAATGGAAAAATTTAAATCAAGAACCATAAAATGTGAAAGCAGTACTGTTGTAGAGGTTTCAGGAACAGTAAGTGCTCAAAATATGTTTAAATCAACCTCCCAAGAAGAACAAAAGCCAACAGGAAGAGAAGAAGGAGAGAATCTTTGAACGATTAGTATAAGAAACGTATCCATCCCGCAGGGTGGCTATGATTTTTATACATTGTTACCTGCTGGCTTTTTTGTTAATATTTTCATTCGTTGGTCAATAAGGGTTTGTAATTTTTCTTTTTGATTATTAGGCAAAAAACTATTTTCTATCCACCATCTAATTTTTTTTTCTTTACCAATGAATTTGTGGTAGCTATTTTCTGTTTGTTTCTCTGTTAATTTTAAGATTTTTCCTAAAACATCAAAGTCTCTTATTTTAATTTTATTTTTTCTTCCGTTAATAGTTAAACTCATTTGTTCGTCTTCATTATCTATTACTAAAAATGTAGATAATAAGTCGTATGCTGGACTTAGAGAAAAATGGTTGTCTATATTTTCTAGCATTGAAAAGTTTTTCAAATGCATATCTGCATTTCCAATAATGAAACTAAATAAGATTAATTCAAAATAACTCAAAGCATCAAACCCTGATTGGGATGAATATTTCCGAATAATTTTACCTGTTTTCTCATAACTACTTCTGTATTTATGTTCGGTTAGTGTTTCTGTGAGTTGACATAAATCTTCACTAGCTAACTTCCTTCCTCTTTTCCTGTCAAATCGTTGTGTTATATAAGCTAGGTTTCCAGAAGGCAATTGAATTAAACTATGTTTAGCTGTTTTAATACCTAATACAGAAGCTAGATGCATACATAAGTCTTCATTTTCAGGTAAAAATTGATATACTTCACTTTGTGGTTTTATTATAAAATTACTTTTGTTATTAACGATTGTGAATCGAATATTTTGTTTGCTTTCTTCTAACCATAAACTTAGTTTAGGTTGAACACCTGTAATTGCTATATTAGCTTCAATTAATTCTTTTGCATAATTTTTTAATTCCTTTTCATCAATATCTATTGAAGGCATTTGTTTTAACCCAAATTCTTTTTTTAAACATTTTTTATGATAGTCTATTTCTGACTTATCAAGAAGCTTGTAACAAATTAAACATTTCATTTTATTTTTTCTTTTATAATACTTACATCACCAATATTATCTTGACAAAGAGTGAGTAGAAGACTCATTCTATCTCTTGGGTTTAACTTCCAATTATCAATAGCAATTTTTAATAGCCAACCCTCAGGAATTAGTCCGTCAAAAAAAGGTATCATATTTTCATCATCAAAGGCTTTTTCCCGTAATGGTAAGGTTTTACTTATTTCACCATACATAGGATTTATTAAGTATAATTTATCGTACTGAAAATGATAACCAGTTTCATTTTCCCAAATTTCCCCGGCTAACTTTTCTTTTTTATAGACTAAACCTTTCTTCATTTTATTGTTCTTCTATGTTTTGGATATCAGAGTGTAATACTATTTCTGTTAGCTTATCATCTTCATCTTTTTGATACTTTATAGCATTATTATTTGGAAGAAATTTCCAAGCTATAATATCATTTCCATTATTATCAAAAAGTTCTTTTATTATTATTCCATATTTTATTATTCTATTATTTAATGTGATTTTAATCGCTTTGTTAAAGAAATTCCAAAAAATAAAATAGGGGTCAATACCTAGTTTTGTTGGGGATACACAATACCCAAATAAAGATAAAACTTGGTCAACTTTATCTAATTGTAAAGTTTGTTTTCCTTGCTCTAATTCTCGAATAAATCTAATTCCAACACCTGCTTTATTGGCGAGTTCTTCTTGTGTTAGATTTAATTTTTTACGATTATATTTTATAAATGATGATATTTTCGTCATAACTATATACCCTTACGGGTGTAAATATAGTTAAAATATTGTAAATAGCACCGATAGGGTATAAACATATTGTTTAATTGCTAAATAAACCCGATAGGGTACAGTATTACTTGTTGGCATTTTTCTGTTGTTCTTCCCGTACTTTCTATTTGATTAATACTTTGTTCAAGAGTTGTCCAATTCCATTTTTTAGGATTCCAGGTGAATAAAAATGTTTTCATATTGTCTTTTTTCAGCTTGCACATAAYGRYAACTGTATGTTGCGTTTGCTTAGTTTATTAAGCAGATTAAAAGTAATAATTTTTGTGAGGCTTCCCAAGTTAAATAGTGTCCAAGAAGTAAAACCTTACCAAGCCCAAAGCAAGGATGCAACTTGCTAATTATTAGCTAAAAACTGCTAACAAAAATTATGGCACTAACTACAAAACTATCAAAAAACGATAACTGCTCGCAACCAAAATGCAATATACAGAGTGTTGCCATTAGTTTTTTCTATTTAATATTGATTAGTTCATTGATTCTTTCTGCAGTTCGAGAATCAATTTTTAATTTACTATTTACTTTAATATCAGAATGTGAAATCAATTCATATCCTTCTTTAGTGTTATACAATTCATAATATTTAATTCTTTTGATTACTCCGTTATCTCCATAATAGATTTTTGTTTTTTCGTCAATACCATCTTTAGAAGTGTGTACTTCTTTGGTTTCTATAAGTAAGCCTTGATTATTATATGTTTGAATTTCTTTTGTAGAGTAATCCTTCCCGTCATTATAATAAGTTTGGAAAATCCCGATTCTTTGACAGTTTTTATAAGTATAATCCAACTTCCATCTTAATTTTCCATCAAAGATTTGTTGAAGAGTTTCCAATTTTCCTTTCTCGTTGTATTCTCGTTTGTAGTAATAGGATGAATCATAAATAATTCCTTGGTACTGTCCATCTTTGTTATACCAATAGTCAGTTTGAATGAAAATGGAATCAGTTTCAACTTTATACATTTTTTCTGAAATAATTTTCGACTTGGTACTATCTAAATCAAACGTTATAAAATATTTATTTGAAAGATTTTTCTCGTAATCAGTTTCCCAAATATCAACCTTAAGTTTTATTCCGTTTCGATCATAGCTGTAAATTTTGATGTCATTCAGAAGTCTTAAATCAGTATTATGGTGTTTTCCAAAACTAATAGCTTTCAATAGTGTACCTGAAGAATCAAAATACATATTCAAATAAGGTCTGTTTTTTCTGTTTGTTTTCTTTTTGGTTAGTTTATCGTTTGAATTTAATTTATAATTATGTCCGATAAATTGAACTTCAATTTCTCCAACTTTTTCGATTAGGTTTTGTCCTAATAAATTTAGAGTTAAAAAAAATGATATTATTATGAGGGTTTGCTTCATTCGGATTAATGGCAACAACCGAATAAAGAACACCAGTGTTCTTTATTCGCATTATACGTTTACCCCAAATATAACAATTATTTTGGAGCTTTTTTCAACAGGTATAAGGCTAAAAGGGAGTATAGAACATTGGGTATCCAAACAGCAATTACAGCAGGGAATCCTGAGTTTGTTGCAAAGGTAGAGGATATTTGCATAAATAAAATGTAAGAAAAACTAATGAGCAAACCTAGTCCAATGTGTAATCCAATGCCACCTCTTACTTTTCTGCTAGAGATAGACACACCTATTATTGTTAATACAAAAGTGGCAAATGGATATGCTCCTCTTTGGTGTTTTTCAAGTTCAGAATCTACTACTTGACTTGAGCCTTTAAATTTTTGCTCTTCTATAAAATCATTCAGCTCGAAAAAATTCATGGTAGTGATGTAATTATTTCTACGTTTAAATTCTTCAGGTTTTAAGTCTAAAATCGTATCTTTTCTAACTCCTGTGGTAATGGTTTCATTCAGACCATCAATGTGTCTTTCTACATAATTGGTAATGCTCCATTTGTTAATGGTTGAGTCCCATTTTACGTTGTCTGATAATAATTTGTACTCTAACTCCCCTTCCTTATTAAACCGTTCTATCGAAAAATTGTTTCCTAAGTTTAAATCGACCACAAAATTGGTCATATAAATATAGGTGTTATCGTTTATTTTCATGTGGATGTTGAAGTCATAATTTTTCATTTTATTTCGATAATAAACTTCTTCAAAAGCCAAGCGATTTTTGTTGGCTTCAGGAATTAAGAAGTTATTTAAGTAATAAGATAATAATGCCAAAACAAGAGCAGATATTAAATAGGGTCTTAGCATTCTCTTAAAACTAATGCCACCAGATAAAATGGCAACAATTTCTGAATTACTAGCCATTTTAGAGGTAAAAAAGATAACAGAAATAAAAATAAACAGAGGGCTAAACATGTTAGCGAAATAGGGAACAAAGTTGAGGTAATAATCAAAAGCAATTGCTTTTAGAGGGGCTTTATGGTCAATAAAATCTTCTAATTTTTCTGAAATATCAAAAACAATTATCACACAAATGACCAATAAAAGGGTAAAGAAAAATGTCCCTAAAAATTTTTTGATAATGTATATGTCAAGTATTTTAAGCATTTATATTTTTTGCCCYAATTGTTTTACYATTTTCTTTTTCCAAKCATAAAAAGTRCCTGCAATAATTTGTTCGCGAGCTTCATTTACTAACCAAATATAAAAGCTTAAATTGTGTAAAGTGGCAATTTGCGCACCTAAAATTTCTTTAGAAATAATAAGGTGTCTTAAATATGCTTTGGAATAATAGCTATCTACATAGCTAGTTCCATCAGCATCAATGGGCGAAAAATCATCCTCCCATTTTTTATTTTTNATGTTAATGGTTCCTTTTGATGTAAATAACATTCCGTTTCTTGCATTACGAGTAGGCATCACACAATCAAACATATCAATACCTAAAGCTATGTTTTCTAATAAATTTAATGGTGTTCCAACCCCCATTAAATAACGAGGCTTATCTTCTGGTAAAATATCGGTAACAATTTCGCACATTTCGTACATCTCATCATCTGGTTCGCCAACAGATAATCCACCAATGGCATTTCCTTCTCGTTCAAACGAAGCTATTTTTTCTGCTGATTGTTTTCTTAGGTCTTTGTATGTACTTCCTTGAACAATAGGGAAAAAGGTTTGTGAATAATCGTATTTATTTTCAGTAGCATCAAATCGATCACAACAACGTTTTAGCCAACGGTGTGTCATGTGCATAGAGTTTTTAGCATACTTATAATCGCAAGGATAAGGAGTGCATTCATCAAAAGCCATAATAATATCTGCACCTATTATTCGCTGGATGTCCATTACGTTTTCTGGTGTAAACAAATGTTTAGAACCATCAATGTGTGATGAAAAAGTTGCTCCTTCTTCTTTGATTTTTCTTCTTTCTGATAAAGAATAAACTTGGTAACCACCACTATCTGTAAGTATTGGTCCATTCCAGTTCATGAATTTGTGCAAACCACCAGCTTGTTCCATTATTTCAATGCCTGGTCTTAAATACAAATGGTAAGTGTTGCCTAAAATTATTTGGGCTTTTGTATCTTCTTTTAGCTCAATTTGATGAACTCCTTTAACAGTTGCAGCAGTTCCAACAGGCATAAAAACGGGTGTTTTTATTTCGCCATGATCGGTTTTAATTACACCTGCTCTTGCCTTAGATTCTTTATCCTTTTTCTCTAACTTAAAGTCCATTAATGATATTAACTATTTGTGTTTAAAAACTTGGTCAAAGATAGTTATTTAGCCCAAAGTATCGGTTTACATTTGAGATATGGATGTTGCCGAATTAATAAAGTTTATTGAATTTAACAGTTGGTTAGATTACTTAATTACTGTTTATTTAGGTAGCTTTTTTGTTCAACTATTTTTTTATTTTTTTTTCTTTACAAGAATAGCTTTTCATAAACACCAACGATTTAGAGGTAAATACAATCCGGTTTCTGTAATTATTTGTGCAAAAAATGAACGAGATAATTTACTAGAATTTTTACCCTTATATCTCAATCAGGAGTATACAAATTTCGAAGTAATTGTTGTAAATGATAGTTCTGTGGATGACACAGAAGATGTGTTAAAAGCTTTTGCATTACAGTATAAACATCTTAAAATAGTTAATGTTCCAGATTCAGATCGTTTTTTTGGAAGTAAAAAGTTTGCGTTAACTCTAGGGATAAAAGCTGCAAAGTATAATAATTTGTTACTGACTGATGCAGATTGTAAGCCCTCATCAAAATATTGGATAAAATACATGAGTCAATATCAAAAACACAAGAGTATTGTTTTGGGTTTTGGAGCTTATGAGTATAAAAAAGGATTGTTAAATAAATTGATTCGTTTTGAAACCTTTTATACAGCATTACAATATTTATCGTTTTCAAAAGCAAAAATTCCATATATGGGAGTTGGTAGGAATTTAGCATATTATTCAGATATCTTTTTTAAGAACAAGGGGTTTGCAACTCATCAACATATTTTATCTGGAGATGATGATTTATTTATCAATGAGGTTGCAAATAAAAAAAATACTCAAATTGTAATCCATCAAGATGCATATACGGTATCAAACGCAAAAACAACCTATAAAAATTGGTATCGACAAAAACAACGGCATCTATTAACAGGATCACGCTATAAATTCAAGCATAAATTCATGTTAGGGCTATTACAATTTTCTCAACTACTTTTCATAGGTTTATTTATAGCATTAGTCCTAATGGTTAGGCCTGTTTATCTAATAGTTGGGGTGTTTGTTATAAGATATCTAATTCAAATGCTTATTTTTAAGCTATCAGCAAATAAATTAGGAGGCAAAGATTTGATTATATTATCTCCTTTGTATGAAATATTTTTTATGGTTTTTAATCCTTTATTGGTAATTTCAAACCTAATTGTAAAAAAGACTAAATGGAGTTAAACCCAAATTTATCACCAAAGGCAAAAATTGATTTCGAACTAGTTTGTAGAGCTAGGGATGATAAAGATGAAAAAGCCTATGCCGAATTGATGGGGAAGTACCGTGATTCTATTTATTTTATGATGTTAAAGATGGTAAAAAACAATGATGATGCTGATGATTTAACCCTTGAAGCATTTGGAAAAGCATTTAACCGATTACATCAATATACTCCTAACTTTGCCTTTAGCACTTGGTTATTTAGAATAGCAACTAATAATTGCATTGATTTTATCAGAAAGAAAAAAATGATAACACTTTCAATAGATAAAACAATTTCAGATGGTGAGGGTGGTGAGATTGGCTTCGAAATAAGATCACCAAATTTAGATCCTGAAGAACGCTTTGTTAGAAAGCAGAAAATAAGAATAATGCGAGAAATTGTAGATAAGCTAAAACCACGATACAGAGAACTGGTTGTGCTTCGTTATTTTAGAGAGTATTCTTATGATGAAATTGCTAAAGAAACTAAGTTGCCGCTTGGAACAGTAAAAGCCCAATTATTTAGAGCTAGAGAACAGCTCTATAAATTGATGCAAGGTAAAAAAGGGAAAATATAACTCCCTATTCATGAATTCATCAGTTGATATTATTACCAAATATTTTCCAGACTTATCTGAACAGCAAGTAGAACAATTTACAATGTTGGCTTCTTTATATAGGGATTGGAATTCTCAAATTAATGTAATTTCTAGAAAAGACATTGATGAACTTTATGTTAAACACGTGCTGCATTCATTGGGAATTGCCAAGGTGATACAGTTTAAGGATAAGACCAAAGTGTTAGATGTTGGAACAGGCGGTGGTTTTCCTGGCATACCTTTAGCCATTTTATTCCCTAGTGTAGAGTTTGTGTTGGTAGATTCTATTGGAAAGAAAATAAAAGTGGTAAAAGAGGTGGTAGACAGATTAGGATTAGAAAATGTAAAAGCTTATCACAAAAGAGCTGAAGAAGTAAATGATCAATTTGATTTTATAGTTACCAGAGCTGTAACTAGTATTAAGAAATTTATACCTTGGGTAAAAGGAAAGTTACACCCAGAAAGCTTTAATGAGTTAAAAAACGGAGTATTCTTTTTAAAGGGGGGAGATTTAGAAGAAGAAATTATTGAAAGCAATAAAAAAGTAGAAACTTATCCTTTATCAGACTACTTTAAAGAGGCTTTTTTTGAAACTAAAATGGTACTTTATACTAGAGTGAAGAAGTAGTTCGTTTAACGGTTAGGCTAAAAAATCGTAGGGGGGTGAAACTCTGCCCTTTCAATTTAGTGCTTAGCCAAGACAAATATTTTTATAATTATTTTWTACGTTCTGTATAGCGTTGGCTATTTCTTTCCCCTTTTTAATTTCTTATTGTCCTTATCGTAAGATTGTATTCCGAGAAGTGGCAAATTGGCATCTGCTCTACGGTAAACCAATTCGGCTGCTGTTTGTTGGCTAATTGCCCAAAGTAATTTGTTCTGTACAATTTTAAAAAATGTTAAAGTGTTTTCATCTTTTGGATTATAGTCWATACTAGTAGTGTAAATATCTTTGATTTTTTGATAGAAAAAACGCTCAGAAATACGTATTTCACGAATACGTTCTTGTAGCTCGTTAAAGTAATTCATAGAATTACCCGTTTTGAATCTATCATCATTTAAAGCAAAACCCTTTATGATGTATTCTTTTAATCGCTGAGTTGCCCATATTCTAAACTGAGTGCCTTGTTTGGATTTTACACGATAACCAACTGAAATAATTACATCTAAATTGTAAATATTTACATCTTTTGTTTGTATTTTTCCTGCAATAGCACCGTGTTGAGTGGTTGTTCGGGATTTCCGAACAACCACATTTTCTTGTAACTCTCCTTCTTCAAAAATGTGTTTGATATGCTCACTTATGGTGGCTTTCGATTTATTAAAAAGCTCACACAATTGCATTTGTGTTAACCAAACGGTTTCGCCATTAAAAGTAACCTCTAATTTGGTTTCTCCGCTTTCTGTTTGATAGATTATTATTTGTGAGTTGTTTTCTTCCATATTTGTACTTTTAATRWWYAAARTCTAWRCSMRWWWYWTAGMKWMTWCWGMSSWAAYSRKSAWTKMASKKMWCGYRKYKWKYKYSTNAAACWATWKTSTKTTATACTTTTTGTAGCACTGTAAAACATCCTATCTACTGCTGCATAATAAGGCTCATCCCAATAACCTAAATCTTCTATTACGCCTAAGCAACAATCTACATAATGTAGTTCTAAGGCTACGGTTAGCTCAGCAATTTGCATTTTACGAATGGTTTTAATGAGTTTGCGAGCTTCAGCATCTTTAAAAGTAGCGTTGATGCTTAATGGGTAAACTAAAATCTCAATTTCTCGTTGGTATTTTTTAATTAAACCATCTACTTCTCCGTTGGTAAAAACATCCAAGTAGTTTTTTGCCATTGGCACCTTTTTGTAGAGTTCCGAAATCATTTTAATAATTTCGGTTTTTTCCATTTTGTTGAGTTCTGTTTTTAGTTCACGTAAACCCATTATATCACTTTTTTATTCCCCTCTTGAGAGGGGTTAGGGGTGTGTTTTTCAAAATCATCAATATACCCTTCTAGAGTTCTTAATACATTATTTATGTCTTTCATCACCTCATTGTCATCAAATCGTAAAACTGTTAATCCAATTTCTTCTAGCTCTTTTTGCTTTAATTCGTCTTTTATTACAACCTCTTCAAATTGATGTGTGTAACCATCTAATTCTATAACTAACTTTAATTCATAACAGTAAAAATCGGCAATGTAGTTGAGTAGTGGTTTTTGTCTGTGAAAATCATATCCAAATAATTGTTTTCTTTTTAACTGCTGCCATAACCTTATTTCACTTTTCGTACTATTATTACGAAGCTTTCGTGCTAATTCTTTTAGTTTTGAGTTATATGGTATTATTTTTCTTTTCATTTTTTTACACACCCCTTTATCCCCTCTCAAGAGGGGAGGCTTTCGGTCTCTTTTTTAATAAACACTAAAGCCACTTTTTCATCTTCTTCAATAGCAATTTCTACCGCACGTTTGGCAACTTCTAATAAATGCGCACTTTGTTTTTTGAGGGTGAAACTTTGCTCGATGAGTTCGGCTATTTGTTGTTGTTTTTTGTAATCTATGATTGGTACAACTACATTTTCTATTTCACTTGAACGCCAATGCAAAATTATTGAACCACCTGCGTCTCTTTCTGCTTGCATCTGCACAATTTTAGAATTTAAAGCAAGGGTTAAATATTCTGGAATTACGCTGCTTTCGTCTTTTACGTTTAAATGCAAAATTGCACCTGATGTTATTCCATTATAATCTTGTCTTAAATGATATGCAATACCTACACTGCCGTCTTTTGAAAATAGAATTGTACCCTTTTTAGGCTTTAAATCATTTACCTTATTTTGATTTTCTTTTACGAAATGTGATGAAATGTATTTTTGAGGTTCTGACAAGCCATTTTTTGATAAATCAGCTACACGCATAAACGGTAAACCTTCTTCTACATAGTTTTTAGAACCAGGTTCTATGGACTTCTTTATTTCTACCAAATTAGAAAGTACATCAAAAGGTTTGTTTTTAACTGTATTTACAACATCCTCATATTTCTTTTGATAATACTCTGCATCCAACCTACCACTTGCAGCAAAGCTATCTGCAAAACTTTTAATATTTACAGGTTCTTTGCTTGGTGTAAAATCTTGTAAACCTATTTCTTGTAATAGTAGGGTTTCGGCTTGGTTGTAGCTTTGTTTGGCTTGGTTCTTATTTAGATAAGATTTTTTAATTATACTTGAAATTTTGTCTTGAAATTTATTATTGACTGTAGGAATTATAAACTTTCGAATACGTTCAATAGCAAGTTTTGGTTGAGCAGTGCCTACAGTTTCACGTTCAATCTGAAATTTACCAAATTTTGATTGAAAAAAACTAAATAAGTAATCAGGGTTTATTTTTTTTGATATTATTTTAACAGCATTTTCTGTCAAATTACATTTCTCTATATTAAATTTCACAATACCTGTGTCGCCAATAGAGTTCCCTACATTAGTAATTAAAACATCATTTCTTTTTGTTTGATAATTTATTAATTTCAAATGTAATTTTTCAGATATTCTTGGTGAGTTTTCAAATCCAATAAAATTATTTTTAACATCTTGTGCTCTAATATATGGGATTCCCTCCAGCGAAAACTCTTCACCTAGAGGCAGCCTCTTTCCCCCTTTTATTGAACTTAATTCAAATAACTGTTGGTGTTTAGTAGATTTTAATTCTCTAATTTTATCTAAATATTCTTCTTTAAAATATTCACTATCTATTCTTTGGGTTTCATTATTATCTTTTACTTCCGATAAATTTAAAATGCTAATTTCCAGCCCTTTCAACAACTCTTTGTATCGAGTTTGGTTAAAAGGGCTTAGAGCTTTCCCACAACATCCCCCTTGCCCCCTTCAAAGGGGGAGGCAAATGAAAGTTTTTCTTTTTTGGCAAATTCAATAAAAGCTTCTGCAATACCATCTTGGGTTATATTATCGTGATTAAAAAGGTCGTGTTTTACTATTAAATGTCCGTGCGAGTCTAATAAATATTCGTCTAAATCTTGTGTAGTAGCTTGGTAGTGGTCTATTGGTTCGGCAACAACACCTCCCTTGCCCTCCTCAAGGAGGGAATTCCCCTCTTGAGAGGGGTTAGGGGTGTGTAAAAAGTCTTTTTTCTTTACAAATATTTTATCTCCACTGTTGTCTTTACTTGGCTCTTGCATTGTTGCAAAAAAGATTGGGTAATCCTCTTTTTTAGGACAGAGTTCATCATCCCATTTTTGCACAAAAAGTACAGATGTTTTTGTTCCTGTATGTGGTTTAAAAACATTACCGTGCAAACCTACAACGCCTAATATTCTGCATTTTTCAGCAATATAATCACGTATGTTTTTATCAGAGCTATTGTTAAATCTTCCTTGTGGCAAAACAACAGCCATTCGTCCGCCTGGTTTTAAAAAGTCTAAATTCCGCTCAATAAACAAAATATCTCTACCCACTTTGGTTTGATATTTTCCGTTAGGCTTTTTACCTAATTCGTATTTGGCAAGTATTCTACTTTCTTTAATATCTCCTGCAAACGGTGGGTTTGCCATCAATACATCAAACAGAAAATCTCGGTTGTTATTTTTGGTTTCTCTTAGTTTTCGTAACTTTTTCCAACCTTCATAATAAGTGTCTTGCCAAGTTTCATCTTCTGTTTTTTCATCCCAACGCTCATAGTCCAATGTGTTTAAATGCAAAACATTGGTTTGTCCATCTCCTGCAATTAGGTTTAATGTACGAGCTACACGCACCGCTTTTTCGTCAAAATCAATGGCAAAAACTTTGTTTTGCACATAATCGGTACACTCAGTTGGTTTCTCTTCTGCGGTAAATAAATGGCTTTTGGGTATTCCTTTTTCTTTTAAAATTTGTTCCCAAACGTGAAAGATAGAATGCACAGGGAAACCACAACTACCAGCAGCAGTATCAATAACGGTTTCTTCCTTTTGTGGATTCATCATTTTTACACACATATCAATTACATATCTTGGTGTAAAATATTGGCCTTTTTCGCCTTTGCTACTTTTGCCTATCAAATATTCAAAAGCTTCATCAACTACATCTAAGTTAGAGTTAAACAGCTTTACATCTTGCAAAGAAGAAACACAAACAGAGAGGTGAGAAGGGGTAAGCATTATTTTAGCATCTTCTGTAAAAACGCCTTCCCATTTTTTACGAGCATTATCAAAAACGTTTTGAATTTTATCTTTAAGTTCAGTTTCTGTGTCTCCGTAATTTCTAAATTCTAAGTGACGAGTTTTATTTCTACCACTTTCCATTTCGTCATACAGTTTGGTGAAGATGAGTTTAAACAATTCTTCAAAAACATCAACTCCTGCGTTTGCTAGCACTTCATCTTCCATTTCCAAAATCAAATCTTTCAATGATTTTTTCTCGGTAACGAGTTTGTCTTTTTTAACTAAATCATCAATCGTCCAACGTTCGGTTAATATGTCCGATAGTTTTTCTGTCGCTTTCGGAATTGCCGATAAATCTTCAAAATAGTTAGGGTCTTTTCTGTGGTAAAAAGAAATAGAATCGCCATTGCTCCAAACCCCAATTGGTGCACCAGTAGCATTGCAATATGATTTTAATTGTTCTTTTCCGTCTTTAAGTTTTGGTTTTTTGAGTTCTACCATTATGTAGATAGAACGAGTATCTTTCTTGTCGAAAATAACAATGTCGGCACGTTTTTTTTCTCGTCCGAAACTCACTGCATATTCAATTTCCATTCTTTCGTATGGATAACCATATTGCTCATTCAAAACCATTAAATAGAGTTGTCTTACCGCTTCTTCTGGTTTTAATTGGATGTCTTTTCTACGAACCAAACAGTTAATAAAAGGCACTTCTTTTCCTCTTACTTCTTTTTGAAAGATTGTTTTTTCAAACGTTTCAATTTGCTCAGGTGTAAATTGAGTGAGCTTGTAATTAGAATCTTTTAGTATTTCTGATAAGTTCATTTGCTATTTCTTTCTATTAATAAATCTTTGACTTCCACATCCAATATTTCTGCAATTTTGTATAAGTCTTCTAAACTTGGCTGTCTTCTGTTTTTAGCATAAGAATTGAGCATATTGTAGCTCTTTCCTAGCTTCTCTGCTAGCCAAATTTGTTTTATTCCTTTACTTTCTAAAACTTCTTTAATTCTATTCATTTTCAAAGTTGTTTCTTTCAAATGCTAAAGTAATAATTACTTTTCAACATCTCACTCAATGAGTATTAAAATCATTATGATGTTGGGGGTGGTGGGGAGATTTTAGCTCTTTTGGTTTTTTATGCGTTGGTTTTTAGCGTTGGCAAAAACCAAATGTGCTTGAACATGTGGTGGGTTTTTTATTTTTTTTCTAATGAATGGCAACGACCGTGTCAGGAATGTTTCAATGTTCTTTACACTAAAGTGTTAAACGAAGTTAGTGTTTTTTTAGGGGAAAGTCAAGTAGGGTCTAACAATATGCATAGCATATTGTTGTAAATAGTTTTACTTTATCAATTCAATAATCTTTGAAACAGTTTCTTTATTATCAACACCCAAACCTTCTTGTTGATGATGTAAAACGCCATCTTCATCAAAAACACTAATAATGTTAGAATGAGAAAAATCCATAGGAGATATTTGCTTGTATTTAACGGCCAAAACATTAGAGAACTCTCGCACATCATCTACTGTTCCTTGTATGAAAATCCATTGGTCATTGTCCATTTGATTTTCTATTGCAAATTCCTTTAAGCGTTCGGGGGTATCTGTTTCTGGATCGATGCTTACTAAAACATATTTTACTTTATCGTTATTTACTTTTTCATGTATACTTCTCATATCTGCTACTAATCTTGGACAAGCAGCTTTGCAGGTTGTGTAAATCATAACCATTACCAAAACATCGCCTTTTAACTCTTTTAGCTCAATAGTTTTATTGTTTTGCGTATTCCATTTAGAAGTAAGGTTAAAAATTGATTCTGGTAATATACCTCCATCTTCTGTTTTAAGGTAATCATCAATCGGAGTTAAGTTCATTTTACATACGGGGCAATTTTCTGAATTTGCGTATGTTTTTTCTCCTTCACATTTCATAGGACAGCGATAAGTAATTTCGTTTTCATCTACTGTTTTATCATTGTTACAAGAAGGAGATAGGAAAGAGATAGAAAGGAATAATCCAATAATTAATTTTTTCATTTTTTAATTGTTTTAGCACATCTAAACCCCAAGGTTTGTATTCCATAATTTGCTTTGATACTACCTCTAAAAGCGTAACGCATAAAAGCTGCGTAATCCATTAAATTAGAGGCATTTATTGCTGCACTTCCACAAAATAAATTTCTTTCTGTATCTACATCTTGTCGAGATTCTCCAGAAATTAATACTGAATTAAAATCGCTGGTCCATTCCCAAACTAAACCATGCATATCCCAGATGCCCCAATAATTTTTAAACGTACTACCAATTTTATTTCTGTATGTCTTAGGGATTTCATAACCTTCGATAATTTTTTGATTAAAAATACTATCGGTTTGTGCATTTTTTTTTGTTTCACTTGCCGTTGCAGCATATTCCCATTCATCCATACTTGGCAACCGTTTTCCTTGGCAAGAACAGTAATTCTTAGCTGCATACCAACTAATGGTTGTTGCAGCAGATTCTGAGTTTACCTCTTCTCCTAAAGTGGTGTCATTTTGCCACTTATTTAAGTAATTCTCATCTGCAAAAAGACGTAACACTTTCGATTTTTTCCATTTAGGGTATTTTTTTACAAAATCTAAGTATTGTTGGTTAGTTACAGGATAAACATCTAATAAAAAATCTTTTACAAATACGCCATTACTGTCAGAACCATAAAGGGGAACAAATGCTCCCCTTTTAATCAACTTCATTTCTGAGTTATTTTGGCTTATTCCATTAAAATGAAGAAAGCCAAAGACAATCCAAAAGCAAAAACCTATTTTAGTCATTAATGCCCGCTTTTGACTTCTAACACCATTTTCGGAGTAACTTCTGCTCCGTTATTTCCCCATGAGTTATAAATGTAAGTTAAAACATTTGCAACTTCTTCATCAGTTAATGATTGTGATGTCATTACACTGTTATATTTTTCTCCATTTACAGTAATTTCTCCTGTTTTACCATGTAAAACAATGTCTATAGTTCTCTTAATGTCTTCATTTAGATAATCAGAATTAGCTAAAGGAGGGAAGGCTCCTGCTATACCCTGTCCTTCTCCTTGATGACAAGCAAAACATGTTTGTGCATACAATTGTTTTCCTAACTCAATTCTTTCTGCTTTAGACGAAGCTTTTGGTGTAGGTGGAGCGTCAGCAGTTCCAACAATCTTACCACCTTCTGGATTATAAATACCTTCTATTTGTTTGCCAGAGTAAATTCTTTTATTTTCTTCACCCTCAACTTTAATCATAGCTAAAGCACCTTTATTAAATGCTCTAAAAATAGAGTGATCTACAATAATTAATGTTCCAGGAACATCAACTTTAAATTCAACTATTGCTGCACCTCCAGCAGGAATCAATGTAGTTTGTACATTTTCATTAATAGCTGTTCCTCCTTCTATATTTACTTTGTCAAAAATTTCTCCAATTACATGGAAAGAAGATACTAAGTTTGGACCGCCATTACCAACATATAATCGAATAGTCTCTCCAACTTTTGCCGTTAAAGCATTATCTCCAGTTAAAGCTCCAACTTTTCCATTAAACACTACATAATCAGCATCTTCATCAATTGCTTTTTTCATGTCGAAAGGCTGTAGTCCAGGATCTCCATACTCTCCTTTTGTATAAAAATCWCCTTGCATTAYGTARTAYTCTTTRTCWACTGGAGGWARWCCKCCTKCTGGYTCWACCAAAATAAGMCCRTACATWCCGTTTGCAATGTGCATTCCTACAGGAGCTGTAGCGCAATGATAGACATATAAGCCTGGGTTTAATGTTTTAAAAGAAAATGTTACCTCATGACCTGGAGCGACAAATGAAGATGCTGCACCACCACCAGCACCAGTTACTGCGTGTAAATCAATATTGTGTGGTAGTTTATTATCAGGATGATTTTTTAAAGTAAATTCAACTTCATCACCAACTCTTGTCCTAATAAATGAACCTGGTACAGAACCCCCAAAAGTCCAATAAATGTATTCTACACCATCAGTCATGGTACCTACTTCTTCGAGTATTTCCATGTCAACAATTAGTTTTTTTGCTGGCCTATCTCCAACAGAAGGTGGCACAAATGGTGGAGATGTTAACTCTGCTTGCATCTCTCCAGACACTTCAATGTTTGCAGTATCAATCTTTTTTTTAAAACTTGTGTTCCCTGATTCATTTTCTTGTCCACAAGACGCTATTAAAACAATGCTTGACAACGCTATTGTTTTAATAGCTAAATTAAATTTACTTGTTTTCATAATTATTAAGTTTTATATTATTTCCTTTATTAACAATTTCTATAACAAAGGTATTTAGTGTGTATTCTTAGCTGTATGAATTCTATCATTCAAAATCGTGCACTTTTGCAGAGTATGAAGGTGTGTATGTGATGAAAATCATAATTGTGAATTATAGTGTCTAAAGAATGTATATGAATACAAGCAGTAGTAGCTGATTTGAATCTTGTTTGTATTATTTACAACGCCATTCTATGTCACGTTTTAATTTAATGTGATATAAAACTGTTGTTAAACAAAGATAGCGTTTTTATCCGAGAAAGTCAAGTTTGCTTTTAAATATACCCAGTCATTTTATAAGCTATAAACCCTAGCCACTCTTTAATTAGCTGTTGCCATCTTTTAAAGCTTTCTACATTGGGTATAAATAAATGATCTATAGTATATTTACGTGGTCCAGCTTGTTGATCAACACTAAAAGGAGTAACAGTTATACCTGCTTTTTTAAAGCATCTTTTAGCTCTTGGCATGTGTATGGCTGAGGTTACTAATAGGAAGTTTCCATCAGTATATTTTTCATTTAATATTTCGGCAGATTTCACTGCATTTTCTCGAGTGTTTTTAGATTCAGATTCTATAATAATATCTGTTGCCGGAATTCCAATACTTAAAAGGTAGTCGTTAATAAATAATGCTTCTCTTTCATTTGGATTCATGAGCTTTCCCGAACCACTAGATATCATAATTTTTTTTGTTCTTCCTGTTTTGTAAAGTTTAATCCCAGCCATTAATCTATCTGTAGAAGAATGAAATTGCACCAACTCTTGTGTAGGATCATTTTCTGAAAAACCACCTAATACTATTGCTACGTCATAAGTGTCGGTTAACTCAGAGTAAGTTTGATTTCGTTCTTCATATAACCGAACAAATTCATCTGTAATAAATGGGTTAGAAAAAAAGTAAAATATAATGACGGTTGTCCACAGTAACTTCTTTTTTTTAATTGGGTTTTTAGCTCGTAACCCTAAGAGCAACAATACAAAAACCCAAATTATTGGAGTAGTCAAGAAAAGTAATATTTTAGACAGAACAAAAAACATTATTTATGAGCTAAAACTAATTCTTTTAGTGTTGAAATCCATGTTGGATGATCATTTAAACTGGGTACTAACTGTAATTTATTACCTCCATTATTTGTAAATATCTCTTGATATTCGTCACTAATTTCAATAATCGTTTCTAAGCAATCTGCGACAAAAGCCGGACTAAAAACCAAAAGATTCTTTTTTCCTTTTTGAGCAAATTGTTCTACTAACTTATCAGAATAAGGTTTTAACCATTTGTCATCTAATCGAGATTGAAAGCCTACAGAATAATCCTCCTCGCCTAAGTTTAATTTTTCAGCAATCAATCTTGTAGTTTTATAGCATTGAGCTTGATAGCAATAGCGATTGGTTCCGTTAATTGAATTTTTACAATCTAATTCTTTACAGGTTTTTCCAGGATGTGTTTTGTGTAGCTGCCGAGTTGGTAAACCATGATAGCTGAATAAAATTGAATCATAATCACTGAGTGTAAACGGTTTCGCTTGTTCAATTATCGTGTCGATAAATAATGGGTGATTATAAAAGTGTTCAACGTACTTTACTATTGGGGGTGTTGCCCATTTTTTAAATAATTTCTTTGCTTTTTCAATGCTTGTTTTAGTGCTAGATGTAGCGTATTGAGGGTAAAGAGGAATAACAATGATTTCATCATAATTTTCTTTTTCCATTTCAGCAATTACTTTATCCATACTTGGGTTTTGGTAGCGCATTGCCAAATGGACTTTGTAAGAATCACCGAGTTCTATTTGTAATTTCTTCTGAGCTTTTTGGCTATAACAAAGCAAAGGAGAACCCTTTTCTGTCCATAGTTTTTTATAAATTTTCGCTGATTTAGGTGCTCTAAAAGGAACTATAATTAGGTTAACTAGTAAAGTTCTTGCCAACCAGTTGATGTCTATCACATAAGGGTCATTTAAAAATTCAGTTAAATAAATTCTAACATCCTTTGTAGAAGGACTATTTGGCGTACCTAAATTAATTAATAAAACTCCTTTTTTTGACATGACAGCAAAAGTAAGAATATATACTTATTGCGTAKWWTTTTATACTTTAGCATTATGGAAATGCTCTAYTTAAAAGCACTGCATATTATTTTTGTGGTTACTTGGTTTGCAGGTTTGTTTTACATTGTTAGGCTCTTTATTTATTATGTAGAGGCAAATGATGAAGAGGAGAATGCGAAAGCCATTTTACAAAAACAATACAAATTAATGAGCAAGAGACTTTGGTATGGAATTGCATGGCCCTCAGCCATTTTAACACTTTTTTTTGCTACTTGGTTGTTGTCAACAAATCTGTCTTATTATATGAGTCAGCCATGGATGCACATTAAATTAACTTTTGTGGCAGTATTGTATGCTTATCACTATATGTGTCACAGAATGTACGTTAAGTTGATTAACGATAAACTTGTTTTTTCATCGTTTAAATTGAGGGTGTTTAATGAAATAGCTACGGTACTCCTATTTTCTATTGTTTTTTTAGTTGTGCTAAAAAGTTCAATAAGTTGGATTTGGGGTATTGTTGGTATTGTTTTGTTTGGAATTTTATTGATGCTTGCAATTAAAGTATATCGAAAAATCAGAGAAAATAAAGATAATCTGCAATAAGGATAAGGCCATATAAAATTAAAACAGAGCCTTCTATCCAGCCAGCAAAAAACATTTCTTTTCGTTTATCACTCGAATATAATACCATTCCCATGGTGATAATGTGACCGATTAGTAAAACATAGAAAATAGGGCTACTTGTAAAAATAACGTACAACAAGCCAATTGATATAAGAAGAAATAGCTCAGCAAAAAAGATGGAAGGTTTTATTCCTAACACACTAGGAATTGTTTTGAGACCATCTTGTTTATCATATTTTATATCTCTAATGTCGAACGGAATAGTTATTCCAAGAACAAAACAAAATACTTGCAGAATTGCGTATAAAAATAAGGCTAAATGATGCAGTTCAAAGTTAATGTATTCTGAGGAGAGCATAGGAACTGCCACTATTACTATACTCCAAACAAATGCAATTACAAATATTTTTAAGAATGGAATTTGTCTTAATGTTGGACTGTTTGAATAAAATGGGATAATGGGTATCACATAAAAAAAAGATAAAGCACCCATCGGAATTAAGACAATCCATACAAAAGGGGTGATAAAATAGACACAAATCAACCCAATTAACCCAAAGAGTAATGAAAGAAAAGCTAGTGTAGTTTTATGTTTAATTATCCATTGTAATCGAATCCCTATTTTATTKGGTAGMTTTTTTTYTCTCARYCGRAAYAAMCGTTGCCCRKTGTAAGTAAAAAAAGTAAAGCTAAATACCATTAATAATACAAYCAATARATTGTCTGTAGGTAAATYRTAWATGARGTAAGTRATRTGYGTAAAGGCAGTTACACARATAGAAACAAATAGATTRGAGTAGGTAAGTAATTTTATAAATGAGATAATTGACCTCAAAGCTCCTATTCCTTTGAACTATTGGTAATTATACCAATTAAAAATCCGATCCCCATGCCAGCTAAACTAGATTTTAGAGCACTTTGCGTTCTTTTACTTGTGGCAATTCTATCATATCCACGGAGGTATTCATTTTCTTTAATGTATCTTTTATCTTTAATTTTTTCTTGTCTTACTCGGGTTCCAAAAGGAAGGGTCAGGGCAGTATATAAAATAGGTGCAGGGAAGTAAACAAAACTTTGGTCACGATGCATTAAGTAGCCTGCAGCACCTCCAATAGCATATCCTAGCGCGTTTGTAAAGCGAGGTTTAAATGTTTGTTGAGCATCTCTTTCCCCATAAACAAATTTTTTCATTTCAGGAACCTTTAAAAAGTTAAGAGCAAGAGTATCGTACTCATAAACAATAGTTTCTTTATTGTTTTGAGTATATGAAAATACTCGATATTTATCTATGATAAACTGTTTATCACTTTTGCTTTTAAATGTAAACTCATAATTAGTTTTCTCAATTAATTTCCCTTCAAGAACTTTTCCATTTATAAACAAGATTTTGTCCTGTCCGCTTACGTTAATTGAAAGTAAACAGATTGTAAGAAAAAATAATATGTTAAACTTCTTGCTCATTTTAGCCATATAGACAAATAAACTTCAATAAAAGCTTATATAAAAATCAAAAATAGTATATAAGTAGTTAAAACAGTCGTATTCTCATAAAACTTTATAACAAATAATCGTTAAATAAGTATTTATACTTGTAGTTAGAATCCACAATTACAGGATTTAGAGAATCGAATTTTTGTGTTTGGAAGTAATGCTTTTATAATTTTGTGTTCGGCATTACTCATTAAAATAACTCTCATATCAATTTCTTTTAATGTGCCTTCTAATTCACTTATTTCATGGGGTAAAGCGCCAATATCATTTCCCCAAAGATCTAAGTATTGTAATTTTTTTAAATATCTAATTTCAGGAGGAATAGAAACTATTTTGTTGGAGTTTGCGATAAATTTTTTGAGATGAATAAGCTCTCCTAACTCTTTTGTAATTATTTGAATTTTATTAGCTGAAACGTTTAATTCTTGTAAATACACAAAGGTTGTTATCTTTTTCGGAAAGATTTTAAACTTGTTTCCTTTAAGGTTAAGAACTTGTAAATTTTTAAATGCTAAAATTTCTGAAGGAAGTTCAGTTAACTTCATTTTTTTTAATGTTAGCTTATAGACTTTTAATGGATCCTGTTTTAGTGCTTTTTGTAAGGTGTACGTAGGAACTGTATCAAGAGTAATAGAATCTAATAATTGGGCATTAGTATTTACAGTAAAAATAATTAGTAAAATGCTAATTAAGAATTTGTATAATTTTTTGTTTATCAATTTTTAACTGTTCTTTTAATTCTGAAAGGTTGTCAAATTTTTGCTCGTTTCGAATCCTCTCATAAAACTCAATTTGAATTTCTTTATTATAAATATCCTTTTCAAAGTTAAATATATTTACTTCAATGGTTTCTTTATCGTTTCCACTTAATGTTGGGCGGGTGCCAATATTTAACATTCCATTAAAAGTAGCTCCTTCAAATTTAACTTTTACTGCATAAACTCCTTTTGCTGGAATCAATTTATACCATTTATCTGCTTTAATATTTGCTGTGGGGAATCCAATTGTTCTTCCCATTTTATCACCTTCTACAACTTTGCCTTTTATAAAGTAGTTATATCCTAAAAACTGATTTGCAGCATGAATTTCTCCATTTAACAGTGAGAATCTAACTTTAGTTGAACTTATATTAACCTGCTGAATTTTTTGAGCAGGAATTTCTTCCACTTCAAAATCATAAAGAGGGGCTAATTCTTGTAAATGTTCAAAAGAACCTTCTCTGTTCCTGCCAAAGTGATGATCATAGCCAACAACTAATGTAGCAACATTTAATTTTTTGACTAAAATATCTCTTACAAATTCTGTAGAGCTTAATCGAGAAAATTGGTTGGAAAAAGGATGGATGATTAAATGATCTATTTTAGCATCCTCTAACATTTCAATTCTCTCACTAATGGTGTTCAATAATCGCAGTTCATTATCATCTGGATAAAGCACCATTCTAGGGTGAGGAAAAAAAGTAAGAATTACACTTTCTCCTTCAATTTTTTTTGCAGCATTTTTAAGCTGCTCAACAATTGCTTTATGACCAGAATGAACACCGTCAAAAGTACCTATCGTTACAGCTGTTTTGCTAGCGATATTAAATTCTTCAATACTGTTGTAACTCTTCACTAAATATCTCTTAAACTAACTTGAATACTGCTCATTTTAAGGACACAAATATWCGGATTAAAATTATAAAAAAATAATGACACAAATCATTTTAAATAACAGATTAGTATTAGTATTTTTGCACCCGAAAATCRGACAGATAAGTTCAATCTAAAAAATACAAAATAATGTCAGCTAATACTGGAAAAATAACACAAATAATCGGGCCTGTAATTGATGTGAGTTTTAACACAGAAAATGGATCTCTTCCGGATATTATGGACTCATTAGAAATTACAAGACCAAATGGGGATAAAGTGATTTTAGAATGTCAACAACACATAGGAGAAGACACTATTAGAACAATTGCTATGGATGCGAGTGATGGTTTAAGTAGAGGAATGGAAGTTATTGCAACAGGTTCTCCTATTACAATGCCAGTTGGAGAAAAAATTAGAGGAAGACTTTTTAATGTAATTGGAGAAGCGATTGATGGTTTGGGAGATGTTTCTAAAGAAAATGGTTATCCAATACATAGAGATCCACCCAAGTTTGAGGAACTTACTACTTCTGCAGAAGTCCTTTTTACTGGAATTAAAGTAATCGATTTAATTGAGCCTTATTCTAAAGGTGGTAAAATTGGATTATTTGGTGGTGCTGGTGTTGGTAAAACAGTATTGATTATGGAATTAATCAACAACATTGCAAAAGGTCACGCAGGTTTATCGGTATTTGCTGGTGTTGGAGAAAGAACGAGAGAAGGGAATGATTTATTGAGAGAGATGATTGAGTCTGGTGTAATTAAATACGGTGAAGAGTTTGAAAAATCAATGGAAGAAGGAGGATGGGATTTATCTAAGGTAGATAAAGAAGGTTTGACTGGATCTATGGCAACATTGGTTTTTGGACAAATGAATGAGCCTCCAGGAGCAAGAGCAAGGGTTGCATTATCAGGGTTAACTTTAGCAGAATATTTTAGAGATGGAGAAGGAGATGGACAAGGTAGAGATATTTTATTTTTTATTGATAACATCTTTAGATTTACACAAGCTGGATCGGAAGTATCTGCACTATTAGGGCGTATGCCTTCAGCGGTTGGATATCAGCCTACATTGGCCTCAGAAATGGGTGCTATGCAAGAAAGAATTTCATCAACAAAATCAGGTTCAATTACCTCTGTACAAGCGGTTTATGTGCCTGCAGATGATTTAACAGATCCTGCTCCAGCAACAACGTTTGCTCACTTAGATGCTACAACAGTACTTTCTCGTAAAATTGCTGAGCTAGGAATTTACCCTGCTGTAGATCCATTGGATTCTACATCAAGAATTTTAACAGCAGATATTGTTGGTGATGAACATTATGATACTGCACAACGTGTAAAAGAAACATTACAACGTTATAAAGAATTACAAGATATTATTGCCATTTTAGGTATGGATGAATTGTCTGAAGAAGATAAACAAGTGGTACACAGAGCCAGAAGAGTTCAACGTTTTTTATCTCAACCATTTTTTGTTGCTGAGCAATTTACTGGTTTACCTGGGGTGTTAGTTCCTATTGAAGATACAATTAAAGGATTTAACATGATTATGGATGGTGAAGTGGATGAATATCCAGAAGCTGCGTTTAACTTAGTTGGAAACATTGATGAAGCTATTGAAAAAGGCAAGAAAATGATAGCTGACGTTCAATGAGTGACGAGTGATGAGTAAAGGGTGTAGAGTAGATGTTTACAGATATTAAACCCCATAACTCACAACTCATAACCCAAAACTTAAAAAAATATGCAAGTAGAAATAATTTCACCAGAAAAAGACGTTTTTAAAGGAGAAGCGGAACTAATTCATTTACCAGGTTCTGATGGTTCTTTTGCTATTTTAAATAATCACGCAGCAATAGTTTCTACCCTTAAAGAAGGAGAAATTAAGGTGGTTACCGATGGTAATGATCAATTCTTTCCTGTAAAAGGTGGAGTAGTTGAAGTAAACAATAACAAGGTGATTGTTTTAGCAGAATAGAATAATTCAACATAAATAAAAAAGGCTGTACATTGTACAGCCTTTTTTTTGTTTAAAATTCTTGGAGTTCGTTTAACGGTCTTGTTAGTCACGTTTTAATGTGATTTACAATAGTGTTAAACGAAATTATCACTTTTTTACGAGAAAGTCAAGTGCTTAGGCAGTATCGTGTAAGATTTTCCTAAATTTACCGTTATCAAAAAAATAACTTGTTACTCAGTATAAATATCATCACCGAATACCCGCTATGGTTTAGCATTTTTTGTGTTTTACTTGGTTTAGTTTATGCTTTTTTGCTTTATCGCAAAGAAGAAAAATTTGATACCATTAAACCTTGGTTAGTTAAAACGATGGCTGCTTTTCGGTTTTTGTTGGTAAGTATCTTGGCTTTTTTGTTGCTGTCTCCTTTTATAAAAACGCTGTTTAATAAAGTAGAAAAACCAGTAATTATTATTGCTCAAGATAATTCTTCGTCTATTTTATTAAATAAAGATTCTGCTTTTTATCAAAATGAATATTTAGATAAACTGAAAGCATTAAGAGAAAGTCTGGAAGAAACTTACGAAGTTAAAACCTACACTTTTGGTGAAAATTTAAATGAAGGAAATCAAATAGATTATTCTGAAAAAATAACCAATTTATCCAATGCTTTTAATGAGATTAACAATAAATTTTACAACAGAAACGTAGGGGCTTTAATATTGGCTTCTGATGGTATTTTTAATCAAGGAGCTAACCCAATTTTCAATTCTGGTATTGAGTTTCCTGTTTATACCATTGCTTTAGGAGATACTTCTGTTCAAAGAGATATTATTTTAAAAGAAGTCATTCATAATAAATTAACTTTTTTAGGCAATCAGTTTCCTATAGAGATAGCCGCAGAAGCTGCTCAGTGTATTAATCAGAAAACTCAATTAACAATTACACATAAAGGCAAACAAATATTTAGCAAGCGGTATGACATAAACTCAGAGCGTTTTTCTATCAATGAAAATGTATTGTTTGAGGCTGAAGAAGTTGGTGTTCAACATTATAAAATTTCATTATCTACCATTAAAGGAGAAATTAGTTATGTGAACAATACGAAAGATATTTACATAGAGGTATTAGATGGTAGGCAAAATATTTTAATTTTAGCCAATGCCCCACATCCCGATGTTAAGGCGTTAAAGCTGAGTATTGAGAGTAACGAGAATTATAAAGTAACCAATCAGCTAATTAGTAAGTTTGACGGTAATACTGAAGCTTATAGCTTAGTAATCATTCATCAAATTCCTAATACAATTTCTCCAGCATTAAAAAAAGTAATAGAAAGTGATATTTCTATCTTTTACATTTTAGGTAATCAAACATCAATATCTAACTACAATTCGTTAAACATAGGATTAAACATTAAGAATGCAAGGAACAGATTCAATGAAATATTACCTGCTGTTGCAGATAAATTCCCATTGTTTTCTTTGTCAGAAAACACCATTAAAAATATTAATGGCTATCCTCCTGTAATTGGGCCTTTTGGAACGTATCAACTGAAAACAAACGGTTATGTTTTGTTAAATCAAAAAATTGGAAGTGTTGAAACTGAAACTCCTTTGATGGTTTTTTTTCAAAATAATGGAAAGAAAACTATTGTATTTGCTGCCGAAGGTATTTGGAAATGGCGAATGCAAGATTTTCTCAAAAATAAAAACCATCAAGCTTTTGATGAACTGATTAATAAAACCGTTCAGTTTTTATCGGTAAAAGAAGATAAAAGTAAATTTAGAATTTTTACTAAAAACAACTATTTCGAAAATGAAGAGATTCAATTTAATGCAGAGTTATATAACGATAGTTATGAATTGGTAAATGAACCTGAGATTAAAATTAATTTATTGTCAGAAAGTGGAGAACAATACAATTTTGTGTTTAATAGAACTTCTACTTCTTACCTGTTGAATGCAGGAATTTTACCAGCAGGTTTTTATAATTACAAAGCTAAAGTGAAATTTGGGACAAAAGATTATATTGAAACAGGAAAATTTCAAATTAACAAGCTATTACTTGAAGCAAATAATATAATAGCAAATCATCAACTGCTTCAAAATATAGCTCTTAAGTTTGGCGGTAAATTATTTTATCCTCAACAAATAGGAGATATATTAAAAGCAATAACCGAAAATAGCGATATTACCTCTATTATATATGAGGAAAATGATTTAAAGGAGCTTATTAATCTTAAATGGATATTTTTTGTGTTGTTATCCTTACTAAGTCTAGAGTGGTTTTTAAGAAAAAGAAATGGAGCATATTAGTATGAAAGCAGAAACAATATTTTACATTATAATTACAATTATCGTACTAAATTTTATGTTAGAGCAATGGCTAAGCTGGCTCAATGATAAAAACTCTTCGGAAACTTTACCTGACGAATTAAAAGGTATTTATGATGAAGATAAATATGCTAAACAAAGAGCTTATGATAAAGTAAAAGGTAAGTTTTCAATTATTTCTTCATCTTTTAGTTTTGTTCTTATTCTTTTAATGCTGTTTTTTAACGGCTTTGCTTTTGTTGATGATTTGGCAAAATCTTTTACCGAAAATGCTATTCTTTTACCATTGTTATTTTTTGCTATTCTTATGATTGCTTCTGATATTTTAACTACACCGTTTTCAATATACAGCACTTTTGTAATTGAAGAAAAGTTTGGATTTAATAGAACAACTATAAAAACATACGTTTTAGATAAAATAAAAGGGCTGTTAATAGGAGTTGTTTTAGGTGGTGGTTTAATGGCGTTATTTATTTGGTTTTATAATTACACTGGAGAATATTTTTGGTTGTGGACTTGGGGAGCTGTTGCTGTGTTTATGATATTAATAACAATGTTTTATGCAACTCTAATTGTGCCCTTATTTAATAAATTAACTCCTTTAGAAGATGGAGAATTAAAAGAGGAAATAACTAGCTATTGTAAAAAGGTAGGGTTTAAATTGGATAATTTATTTGTGATGGATGGATCAAAAAGAAGCTCTAAAGCCAATGCTTTTTTTAGTGGATTAGGTTCTAAAAAAAGAATAGTACTTTATGATACATTAGCAAATGAGTACTCTAAAGAAGAAATAACAGCAGTTTTAGCTCACGAAATAGGGCATTACAAGAAAAAGCACACATTAACCTCTATTGTTATTTCAATATTTCAAATAGGGTTTATGCTATTTATATTGTCTTTAGTAATTAATAAGCCTGAATTTTCCTTAGCATTGGGTGTTCAAGAAAAGAGCTTTCATGTTAGTTTGATTGTGTTTTCGTTACTTTATTCACCTCTTTCAATGCTTATAGGAATAATTATGAATATAATATCTCGTAAAAACGAGTATGAAGCTGATAATTACGCAAAAACAACCTATAATGCTGAACCTTTGATAGGTTCACTAAAAAAGCTTTCTGTAGATAGTTTGAGCAATTTAACCCCTCATCCTTATTATGTTTTTGTTAATTATTCTCATCCTACACTATTAGAGCGCATTAAGGCGTTATGTAATTAAATAGGTCTTCATTTCTTTTTAAGAAAAAAAAGATTAATTTTAACATAATTAAATTTTGTCAATAATGAAAAAGTCATTTTTAAGCAAAATATTAGCGTTATTTTTTTTATGCAGCTTAATGCTGCCTATTACGGTTTCAATGCAATCTTGTGGTAAACCGAAGTACAATAAGTCTAGAAACGGTGGGCAGCGTGTTGGCTCCTCTGGTCATGTTGGAAATAGGAGACACAAAAATCGTCACGTTTGGGGGAAATAAGTTCTAAATTTTCAAACTTTTTTTCTTTATAGGCGTAAACTAGTGTAAACTCAATTTATGTCAAAAAAAATAACTGCATTATCCCTATTAATTATTTTCATAGTAGGTGTTAGTTGTTCTAATATTGGAAAGCCTCCTAAAAAACATCATAAAGGACCAAAAACTAATTCAAGTGGGAAGATGCACAGGCACAGATAACAGGTTATTTAATTACTAACCGTTTTACTGTCTTTTCATTCTCTGAAATAATTGATATAAAATAAATTCCTTTTCTATTACTTAAATCTAATTGAGCTACATTATCAGTTTTATTTAATTTTTGATAGATAATTTTTCCTAAGACATCATAAATATAAATGCTATATGGAGTATTAGTTGTAGTTCTAATTGTAAAAATTCCGTCTGTTGGATTTGGATAAATATTAAAAGTAGCATTAGAAAATTCATCAATACTATTAGCATTGCCTAAACAGAAAATAAAATTAATACTGTCATTACTAAAGGTGTTGTCAATCCCTAACGTGTCACCAGTAGTATTATCAATTATCAAAGTAGATCCATTTCCAAACCCACAACAATAACCATCACCATTAGGAGGAGCACTATCATAGAGAGTTAATTTAAAACAACCATCATATAAACATAAGCTTTCCACGTATGTTTGCCCTCCAGTTATATTAGGGTATCCACCTCCTGTTAGAATAATATTTCCAGAATTATTATCTCTAACTATCCACGATAATTCTGCACCATAATCATCTGTAGTTAAATTAAATGTGGCAAATAATTGGGTGTCATTGGAAGTGAAATTTACTAAAGCACTATCATTACTTAAATTTTCATCAACAGTTCCATTGGGATTGGTACAATTTATAGCAAAGGTATGTGATCCTCCTGCGACATAAATAATGGGTAAATTAATGCTATCAATAGCATAAGGTGATAAATTGCCTGTCCAATTTATTGTATTAATTCCTCCTCCATCTATTTGATAATCAATATCTAGTGAAGTTAAATTATTTGAGCCATGGTTTCTAATCGTAATTTTAGGATATATAGAGTCTCCACATATATAAAATGGTATGCCAGAAATATTCAACAAAACAGCATCTGTAGTTAATGGTTGACCATTAGGATCGAACCCATCAAGAACTGTTGTTCCAGAATTAGCAGGGTCTAACCAAAATTTTAATTGTTTAGAATTTAACGTGTTTGTTTCCCATGAATAAGAAAACTTTCCGTAGTAATCAAAAGCATCATTTCCACAAGCAGCATTACCACCATGCAACTGTCCTATAACCCTATGGTTTTGATCAAATAGAGGAGAGCCAGAAGACCCAGGTTCTGTTGTTCCAGAATTCCAATCTAATACTTCCCAATGATCATTCCCAGCAGTGTAATATCCAGATTCAACTAAAGGATCATCATCATGTGAAATCYTTTTTACATCTAATTGAGGGAAATGAATTCCAGTTCCTTTTGTTGCAATAACATTAACGCTGGACCATCCAGCATAAAATACATTATAATTTGAAGGAGGTGTGCTTGAAAGTTCAACTAAAAAGAAATCTGAGGGGGTGTCGTTTGCTCTAATTATACAGCCACTAATTGTTTGTGTGATCAAACCATCGATGCTTGTAGCACAACTCGATGATTGATAATTAAACATAAAGATATTATTACTAGAAGGAGTACAGTGCTCTGCAGTCAAAACATAAGGAGTGCCATCTTGTAATACATTATTTACAAGAGAACCAGAGCAAAATCTTGAATTACCAGAGGTTAGGAGCATTACAGCAGAACGAATTTCATTCCCCCAAAAAGCAGTATCACAAATTGCGTTTATGTTACATGATCCAGAGTTGCCAAACCCTTTTAATTTGTTGAATAAATCTCGATAACCATGAACAACTGAAGAAACTTCTATTATTCCTTGTCCTTGAACAGAAGAGGGTTCATAATATTCTAAGATTACATTATCTCCTTTTAATAAGGATGTAGAAAACTGGCCAGAAATCTTATTGTTTTCATAAGTAAAAGCACCAAGAGTTTGATTTTTATTGTAAACAAAGAAAGTAGCTCCAACAGGTAATAGAAATGAATTATAATTTAAATTAATGGTTTTTGCATTTGGAGATTTTATTTCTACTCGCCATATTCTATCTCCATTTAATAAAGTTTGCCAAACTCCAGAATTGTTAAGGTTTAAATTCACAAACTGTTCTATTCCAAATCGCCAGGAAATATCTTTGTATTGGTCTGTTATTACATCTTCATTAATAAAAGGTTGTAAATCTAATACAGGAGTTATAAATATAGGAGGAGTATTAATGTTTTTAGTAAAACTCAATGGCATCCCTCCATGGTTTATTTGAGTGAAACCACTAAATGAGCTAAGAATAGCTATAATGAGTAATAATTTCTTCATGCATTATAATTATAATGATAAAGGTATTGAATTTTAAGGCTTAGTGAAGAGATAAAACAATTAAAGGTTGAGGTAAAAGTTTAAGGATAAAGATTTTCACCACAAAATTTGCAATGTTTGGCATTATCATCATGTTTTTCTAATGAGCAACTAGGACAAGCCTGTGTATTTGTTTTAGGATTTGTTTTAATCAACTCAGCACCAACGATACCCGTAGGAACAGCAATTATAGCGTAACCAATAATCATAATAAAAGAAGCTAAAGTTTGTCCTAACACAGTCTGAGGAGCAATATCACCATAACCAACAGTAGTTAATGTTACAATGGCCCAGTAAATGCTTCTAGGTATACTTGTAAATCCACTTTCAGGAGTTTCTATTAAGTACATAACTGTTCCTAAAATAAATGTTAAGCTTAATAATGCGAATAAAAACACCACAATTTTAGCTCTACTGGCTTTTAA
Source organism: Flavobacteriales bacterium (assembly GCA_002402165.1). GTDB lineage: Bacteria > Bacteroidota > Bacteroidia > Flavobacteriales_E > Vicingaceae. Next base: position 32,954 of record NVVI01000011.1, on the reverse strand, counting down.
GGCTTTTATTAGAGCATTCGCTTCGCTCACAAATTGAGCTAATTTTAAAATTCTAAAAACTCTTAATAATCGGATGCTTCGAATAATCGCCAATGATTGGGTGCCGGTAATAAATACGCCTAAATAAGTTGGAATGATAGACACGAAATCAATAATACCATAAAAGCTAAAAACATATTTTAGTGGTTTRCCAACTGAGACTAACCGTGCTATGTATTCTAARGTAAATAAAAGAGTAAATACCCATTCAATAATTCTAAGCTCCTCTCCATATATTGCAGAAATGCTATTAACACTTTCTAACATAACTGTAGCAACACTTAGTAAAATGGCAAATAACAAAAGAATGTCAAATAATTTTCCTGCACCAGTATCTGCTTCAAAAATTATTTCGTGCAATTTGAGTTGCCAAGGAGATAAATGGGTTTTTGATTTAGGACTCACAAATCAAATGTACAAAAACTTAAATGAATATAATCTTGTATTATATAAAGTAAAATAGGCTTGATTTTAAAATCAAGCCTATTAATTAACAGTAGTTATTAACTTATTTCACAACAAATCTTTCAATCATTTTTTCATCATCTAAAGTAAATTCTATAAAATAAATACCAGATGAAAAATTGGATGTATTAAAGATTTCATTATAAGTTCCTGAAGGTAAACTTCCTAAAGAACGTGATGTTAGCTCTCTTCCTAAAGCATCAATGAGTCTAATGGTTACATTATTGTTATTTTCAATGTTAAATCTAATTTTAAGAACATCCGTAGCTGGGTTAGGGTAAGTAACCAATTTCTCAACAGTCAACCCTTCTGCTATGCCAACAGGAAAAATAATATTTATATCATCTACTTTAAATTGACTACCAATATTATTTCCAGCCCATATAGATATAAGAACCGTGTCAGGAGTCATAGCAGTAGTAGGCATATTCCATTGTGTATATGAGTTTGCTCCAGAAAAAGAATTTCCATAAGTTCCTACTACAGTACCTCCTTGTCTAAATTCAATATTTAGAAAAGCATTATCACCACTAACTGGAGCATATTTATAATAACATTCTACAGCTATGGGTGAACCAGAAAATATTTCTCCACCTTGTGCACCGTTGTTTCCCCAATATCCATTGGTAGCTGCTCCCCAAAGTGTGTCTCCTTGAGAGCCTAATAAAACATTAAGCTCTAAAGCATAGTTTCCTGCATACATATCTGTGGTTTTAACAATAGGTAATGACGGTTCTCCTAATGCCCATTGATTGGCTGTAGCCCAATTATTTGGTTCTTCCCACATTAGTGGAGACCAATTTTCAAAACTGTAATTTACTACATTCATGACACTTGTTGGTCCAACTAGTTGAATGTTATCATATTGAATCCATGAGCCTGGTTTTCCATTAAAATTGTTTACAGGATCTCCTGTAGCTGCTCCTAATAATAGAGAATCTGCAGCAGGAGCTCCAATGTAATACGCAAATCTTTTCCACGTAGTTTGWGTRCCTGCTGTAACATAATAAGTTCCACCACCAGATGGRTTYCCAGCAAAYGTAGTTAYAGCTATCATAAGAGAAGAATCTCCRGGRAGGATRTCGTATTTGTACCAGCCAACTATACTATCGACTGCACCTATTGTAACTGGYTGACCAGGTTGTARTATRTCTGGATCRCCATCAATGAAATACCCTAGGATAGTGTCTCCATTTGAAGCTAAAATGGCTTCTAGTCTAATTGAAAGACTTCCAATTTGGGGGTCACTAATAGGGTAAGCAGCAAGTGCTCCTTCTATCCCCCAATCATTAACGGAGGTTTGATAACCATCTAAGGTTTGAACAGTATTYAGTGTCCAGTTTTCAAAATCTTCATATTGAGCAAAAGAAGAAAATCCTATAATAATAGTGAAAATAAAAAGTAAGTATTTTTTCATAATAATTGATTTTTAGTTTGTTGTACAAACATAAACTAAAAAGTATATATGAGTCAACTATTTAAATGATATTTATATTGCCAATTCCTTCTCGAACAATTTCTGGCTCATTACTAGTGCAATCTATAATAGTTGAAGCTTCATTTTTTCCATAACCTCCATCAATAACTACGTCTAAAATGTTTTCATATTTTTTATGAATGAGTTCCGGATCTGTAATGTATTCCAAAATTTCATCATCATCATGTACTGAAGTTGAAATTAATGGGTTTCCTAGTTCCTCAACAATAGTTCTAGCAATATTATTATTTGGAACACGAATACCAATGGTTTTCTTTTTAGATTTAAACAATTTAGGTACACTGTTATTGGCATTTAATATAAATGTATAAGGCCCAGGAAGAGCCCTTTTCATTAATTTATAGATATTGTTTCCAAATTGAACTGTGTAATCTGAGATATGGCTTAAATCATAGCAGATGAGTGAAAAATTAGCTTTTTCGATTTTTGTTCCTTTTATTTGAGCCATACGTTCTACTGCTTTTCGATTTGTTAAATCACAAGCCATAGAATAAACGGTATCGGTTGGGTAAATGATAACCCCTCCCTTTTTTAAAACCTTAATAACTTGGTCGATTTTCCTCTTGTCAGGATTTTCGGGATGAATAGAGAGTAACATTGCTTAAGGATTAACTTTTGCATGATCGGCTAAAAATTGAGCTAAACCACTTTCTGTTAAAGGGTGTTTTAATAAACCAACAATTGCACTTAAAGGTCCAGTCATTACATCGGAGCCAACTTCAGCACATTGTATAATGTGCATAGTGTGACGAACAGAGGCTGCTAAAATTTGAGTTTCATAAGCATAGTTGTCATAGATTAAGCGAATATCTTCTATCAATCTCATACCCTCTGTTGAGGTATCATCTAAACGCCCAATAAAGGGAGAGACATAAGTTGCTCCGGCTTTAGCAGCTAACAATGCCTGTCCAGAAGAAAAAATTAAAGTACAATTTGTTTTTATTCCTTTGTTAGAGAAGTATTTTATGGCTTTAATTCCGTCTTTTATGGCAGGAACTTTAACAACTATTTGTGGGTGTAAAGAAGCCAAATGCTCACCTTCTTTTACCATTCCTTCAAAATCGGTAGCAATTACTTCTGCACTTACGTCACCATCAACTATTTCACAGATGGCTTTATAATGATTAAATATATTTTCATCTCCACTAATGCCTTCTTTCGCCATTAGTGATGGATTTGTGGTAACTCCATCTAATATTCCCAAATCTTGAGCTTCTTTTATTTGCTCTAAATTTGCAGTGTCTATAAAAAACTTCATTGAAGTTGTTTAAATTAGTTATCAAAAATAGACAGCCTTTAAGGTTAAATCAAATAAAGATGTGAACARGTGTTGATAAGGGTTACTATTATTTAAACCGAGCTAAAAATTCTTTTTTTCGTGTTATAGAAACATCAACATAACTATCATCAGACATTCTAACCTGTCCACCTTTTCCTTTAATATACTTAGTAATGTATTGTAAATTAACTAAATGAGATTTGTGAACTCTTACAAAATTAAACTCACTCAATAATTCATCAAAATGCTTGAGGGTTTTAGAAACTAAAAAGGTTTTCCCGCTGACTAAATAAAAATTAGTGTAGTTATCATCTGCTTCTGCTCTTATTATTTCACTCACATTTACCACTTCAAACCCATCCATTTGAGGTAACACAATTTTTTTATGTTGAATAGAATTCGATTTAATGTTGTCCATTAGAATTTTAGTGTGAAAAATATCTTCCCCTTCTTTTTTTCGTTCAACAATTTTATCTACTGCAGAAATAAGTTCATCAATGTCTATTGGTTTTAGAAGATAGTAAGCCGCACTGAGGTTGAGTGCTTTAATTGCATAGTCTCTATAAGCAGTAACAAAAATAATTTCAAAATTGATGTTATCTAACGATTCCAGTAAATCAAATGCATTGCCATAAGGCATTTCGATGTCTAAGAAAACTACATCTGGTTGATGTTTGTTAATTATTTCTATGCCTGTTTGTACAGAATTTGCCATATCCAACACTTCAATATTTGTACAATATTTATTAATGTAGTTGTTAAGTGTTATTCTGCTTGCTTCTTCGTCTTCTACTATTATGGCTTTTAGTTTTGTGCTCATATTTTTTCTTTTGTAAAGTTGTCTTGATGTATTTTAACAATTACTTTAGTCCCTGTTGGAATAGCATCTTGAATGTCGACATCAAGTTTAGTTTTGTAGATATTGCTAATGATTTTTAAACGAGAATCGATGTTTTTAATTCCTGTAGATTTTAATATTTTTTGATTCTCTGTTTTTAATTCTTGTGATTTTTTTCGACCTATGCCATCATCTTCAATGGTTATTACAATAGTATTTCCACTTTTATTAATGCTTACTTTTAAAAATCCTTTTTCCTTTTTATATCGTAACCCATGCCATACTGCATTTTCTATATAGGGTTGAATTAGCATTGGTGGGATTAAAAAATCTTCAGTTTTAATGTTTTCATCAACATCAAAAGAGTAATCGAATTTATCGTTAAAACGATGGTTTTCTAACTTTAAATACATAGAAAGAATGTCAATTTCTTTGGTGAGTGATATGAAATCTTCTTGAGAATTTTCCATTACGTCTCTCATCAAACGAGAAAAATCGGACAAATAGCGATTGGCAGCTCGTTCATCATTTTTAGAGATAAAACTGTTTACTGAGTTTAATGCATTAAAAATAAAGTGAGGATTCATTTGTGCCCTTAACGATTTTAACATTAACAACTGGTTGGCTTTATTTTTAGCTTTATTGCTTCTATAAACTAAATAAGAAGTGATTAGTAAAATCAGCATACCAATAATCAAAGAGTAAGTGAGAATACGTTGCCTATTAATAAATTCTTCCTGAATTATTCTTTCTTGCTTTAATAACTCAATGGTGTTTTCATTCAATTGTTTGTCTTTTTCTAAAAGAGAAAGTTTGTTTTGGGCATTTTCTAACATGGCCCCTTTTTGATTTTGTTTGGCCAATTGTTTTTTTCTGATGTTGTACAAAGAGTCTTCAAGAATAAGATACTCTTTGTAATTTTTTAAGGCTTCAGATTCTAACCCAGTTTTACCATAAGCTTCTGAAAGGGCTTTAAAAGCTTTACTTTTATTTTCAATATCACCTGTTTCTTCAGCTATTAAAACACTATTTTCTAGATACTGAATGGCTTCTTGATCCTTATCTTGCTTGATTAGAAAATTGGCCAAATCAATATTGTTTCTAGTTTCTTGTGATTTGTTATTTCTCTTTTTATTAAAATCTAATGCTTCTTGGCTAATTTCAATTCCATCTTCAAAATTGTTTTCGCTTTCATAAATATTGGAAATGTCGATATATGCTTGATTCATAGCTTGATCATCATTAATTTGTATGGCAGCATCTTGAGAGGATCGATAATATTGAATGGCTTTTTCATTGTTTTTCTTTTCTTTTTCTAGTTCTCCTAATTTTAGATTTAGTGTTACAATTCCGCTCTGGTTTTCTCTTTTAGTTTCTATTTGTAATGCTTGTTTATAGAATTTTTCGGCATTTTTTAGGTCTTTTTTCTTGAGGTAAACATCGCCTAAAGCGGTTTTAACTTTAACGATGTTGTCAGAATTGGAAATACCATTTAAATACTTTTTGTAATAAGTAATAGCATTTTCATAATCAGCTTTCATCTCAGCAGATTTACCTGTTGGATAGTATAGGGATATGAGTTGAGGAGACGGATAAGAAATTTTAGTATTAAATGAACTAGAGCCTAGATTTTCGTAAATCGCAATTGCTWTTTTATAATTTTTATAAGAAAGACCATACTCACCTAAATCAGAATTAAATTTACCAAGTATTTGATATGCTTCAGCCTCTAGGTTTAAGTAGTTTTCTTTTATAGCAATTAAAAGGCCATCGTGTACTAAGTCCAATGCTTTTTCAGGTGATTTTTTAAAGATTTTTTTTGCTTCAGTTAGTTTTTCCTCTACTTCATTAACTTGAGAATAGCTTTTACGACTGTTAAACTTAGAATAGCTCCTCTTTTTTTGTTCGTAGCTTTCTTTTGTTTGCTGAAGTATTGCTTTCTCTTGAGCAAAAAGAGAGTTAGCACCTAATGTTAATGCAAGGAGTAAACAACAATATGTAATCTTTTTTATCAATTTTTTATAGTACTATGATTTTATAAATGTACAATTTCTTTTACAACTCAAAAATCAAAAAATCGCYTAAAACCTTGTTTTTAAAGGGTTTTGAATGATTGTATTCAGATTAACTAATGGTAAAGGTTATTTCACTCAATCAAACTACCAGTTGCCTAATTCTAGGTTGAAATGTATTTGATTCACTAGTAGTTTAGTCAAAAATTAAGCCTTAAAAATATGAAACGAATAACATTAATTATCGCATTTATTTACTTCGCATTTAATGCAAATGCCATTGAAATAACAACAGGATTAAACAGAATTATTACGGTAACAGGCAGTGCCGAAATTATAATTCCTCCAGATGAAATTGAATTGGAGATCACTTTAACTGAAAATAATAGTTGGAAAAGTCTTTCTAAAATAGAGTTAGCTTTTATGAAACTATTGTTTGGAAATGATATTGAAAAAGATAGAATTGTTTTTAACAGTACCAATTCTTCATTTTATTGGTATTACTGGTGGTATCATAGAAACGATTCTCGAAAATCTAAAAAAATTGTTTTAAAACTTGATGCAAAAACAAACTTTATGAAGTTGGTAAGAGATTTAGATAAAGAATATGTTACGAGTATTAGAATAACCAAAACTTCTAATAAAGATTTACAGAAATACAGACGAGAAGTAAAAATAGAAGCAATTAAAGCGGCTAAAGACAAAGCAACATATCTGTTAGAAGCTGTTGATGAAGAAGTAGGAAGGTTAATGCAAGTAGATGAATTGCAAGTAATTGATAATAATCAATATTGGGGACAGCAAAATACAAATATGGTAAGAAGTAATTCTATTATGAGTTATAGTAAAACGAGAGGAAGCTATATAGAAAATGTACCCGAAATAAAATTAAGGTATGAAGTGAAAACAATATTCGAAATCAAATAATTATTAATCATTAAAATCAACAATTATGAACTCATTTAAAATAATCAGAAAGTTTAAAAAATCAATTTCAATGTCATTCCTATTAGTTTTTGTTATGGCGTGTACAGAACCCATTCATGCAGACCCACCATTGCCACCAACTCCGCCACCTGCTAAGCACATAAAGTTGGGGCTATTGCTAGATACCAGTGGGAGTATGAGAGGCTTAATTAGTCAAGCACAATCTCAATTGTGGAAAATTGTAAATGAATTAGCATTAGCAAAATGTGAAGGTGTTAAACCAACATTAGAAATTGCTTTGTATGAATATGGCAATGATGGCTTACCAGCATCGGAAGGTTATATAAGAATGGTAACACCATTAACAGGTGATTTAGATCAAATTTCAGCAGATTTATTTGCATTGACAACCAATGGGGGAAGTGAATTTTGCGGACATGTTATTCAAACAGCTACTAATCAATTAGATTGGGGGGTAGGAACAGCAGATTTAAAATTGCTATTTATTGCTGGTAATGAACCATTTACTCAGGGAAATGTTAATCCAAACGATGCCTGTAAAAAAGCAACAGTTAAAGGCATTACAATCAATACTATTTACTGTGGAGATTTTAAGGAAGGAATTAGAACAGGATGGAAAAATGGAGCAGATTTAGCATCAGGTTATTACATGAGTATTTCTCACAACAGCAAAACGGTTTATATCGAATCACCTTATGACCAGCAAATTGATGAGTTGAACATTTCTTTAAACGATACTTACGTGCCTTATGGAAGTTTAGGTCATTCTAAAAAAGCTATGCAAATGAGTGAAGATGCAAACTCTGAAATATATGGAAGAGAGAATAAAGTATCTCGAATTGTTTCTAAAAGTTCTCATGTTTATAGAAACTATAAATGGGATTTAGTGGATGCAAACAAAGAAAAGAATTTTGATATCAGAACGGTTAAGAAGGAGCAACTTCCAAAGGAGATGCAATCTATGACAGTTGCAGAACGTAAAGCTCACATTGAAAAAAAGACTGCAGACAGAAGCAGAATCAATAAAAGCATCAAAGAGCTCAATTCTAAACGCATAAAGTTTATTGCAGAGAAAAAGAAAGAGATGGGTGAAAAAACAGGGAATTCTCTGGATGTAGCTATGATTAATGCCATTCATGAACAAGCAAAATCAAAAAATTTCACTTTTGATAATGTTGAGTAAAAACAACTAATTAGCAATTTAAAGGGAATGGTTGAGTGGTTACCATTCCCTTTTTTAATCTCAAAAACTAAAATTATGCATAAAACTTGTTTAATAATACTCTTAGCTTTTGTTATTAGTTGTATTTCAAAGGGTGAAATAAAAACAACCGAACGGTTAAAAGATAAAGCAAAATTGGCCAAAGATTACTGCCAAAAAAACAATATGAATTTAGACGTATGTATATTAGTAGACATGAAAATCCATTCAGGTAAAAAACGATTTATTTTATGGGATTTTAAGGGAGACTCTATTTTAAAATCTGGAATGTGTAGCCATGGGACTTGTGATAATTTGGCAGGTTACGATGCTAATAAAACACCACAATTTAGTAACACGAATGAAAGTCATTGCTCTTCTTTAGGGAAATATAAAGTTGGAAAAAGAGGATATAGCAGTTTTGGAATACATATTAATTATAAACTGCATGGCTTAGAAAAAACAAATAGCAATGCATACAAAAGGTATATTGTATTTCATTCTTGGGGAATTGATGATAATGAAACTTATCCAACTGAAATTGCAGAAAGTTGGGGATGTCCAGCAGTATCTAATAACTTTATGAGAAAAATAGATGAAGTTCTTAAAACAAAGAAAACACCTGTATTACTATGGATTTATAACTAAAGTATAGTTATGTTTTGACTGTAAATTTGATTTTCAGAAGTAGCAGTAATTAAGTAATCTCCACTAGGAATTTCTTTTTCTATAGGAACTGCTATTAAAGATTCGTTTTCAATGTTAATGATTACCTTAGAGTAAAATTCATTTCCTTTTTTATCTCTTATAACTATTAAAATTTCTTTTTCAAAAATTTCTTCAAAAGCAATATTGACGATTTTGTAATCTTCAGAAAAATTAGGATGCAAATTCATTCCTGCCGTAGCACCTTCTTTATTTAGATAATTTACAGGAACTATGTTGGAAAAACTTTCTTTATTTTCATCATTCTTCGATTTTAATCGATAATAAGAAATATTTTCTGTTGGTTGAAAATCAAGGTGTAAAAACTCTGTAGTTCGAGCATTGTGTGAAGCGCCATAAATAGTGGCAATTTCTTTCCATACCAATTTGTCGCCACTTTTTTCAATAACAAAAGAATTAGCATTTGTTTCAGGAGTACTTTCCCATTTTAATTGAATAGCATTTTGAGATAAATCTACATTAGCTTCAAAATTTAGAATCTTGGATTCATCATTATTAGCTAAAGCTTTATTTAAAGATGCTTGTAAAGAATTGTTCTCTTGTTGAGCCAATAAATTGACACATAAGGCTAAAGAAAAAAGTAAGGTTAAAGTCTTCATTTTTAGATTTTTAAAGATTAATGTAAAGTTAGTTAAAAAATTTAGCTATTAAGTAGTCGTAAAATAACTTAAGTAGGTTGCCTTTTGTTAATAAACGGTTGTTTTCTTTTATATAAAGGAAATTCAATTACTGAAATTGTGAATAAAATGGTAATAAAATAACTGAAGTAGGTTTATTTAGAGAGCTTCTTAGTGCTTAAAAAGGATATTATGTCTCTATTTAATAGCATTCCTGCATAATAACCTGTCCATTGCTCAAAACGCTCATTGTATCCGTAAAGGAGTACGAAATCTTCATTATTATACTTAAAGGCTATGTCTGCACCAAATTTATCGTTTGCAACAACAATGGTGTAGTCTTTTTTGTTTTCAGGCACTTCAATTAACATAATTATATAATCATGATAAGTAGTACCAATTTTTGTTTTGTGCCCAATACGTATAATATTGGTTTCGGATAATTTAGAATTAAAAAACTCAACAGTGATAGAATTTCCTGAAATGTTATTTTCGGTATAGCTACTATCTTTCAGAGAATAAATTCCTGATTTAACGAAATAACCACTTAGTTCTTGAGCTCTTATGCTAATAAAGCTGAAAAGAATTAATAATACTGTTGCAATCACTCTCATAATAATTAATTTAAATTACTACTTATGTGCAAATGCCTACCTATGTATTAAACGTGTTTTTGAAGTTTTTGTTATCTTTTTATAGCAAAACAGCTACATTATCATCAAAAAATTGCCTTAAAGAGTACGTGTGTGTTGAGTTTTTTGGTTATTCACTTATTTGGAATAAAATGTAAAGTAGCTGTAATTAAATCTCCGTTTTGGTATTCAACAGCTAATTTCTCGTTGGAAAGGGATTTAACTTTTGTCCAGTTAATTATTGTTTTTGAAAGCTTTTTATTTACAGAAACAACAACTTTACTTCCATTAATTGACCAATTACCTTCAACATGATTGCTTTCTATTATTGCGTTAAATTTCCCATTACTAGAAAATTGAATCCAATCATTTATTTGGTTGTCCATAGGATTAAATTGCTGACCAAATTCTTCTACCTTATCAATTTTCCATTTTTGTGTTAAAATTTCTTTTTTAGATTGACTAAATGCGATAGAACTAATTAAGACGAATAATACAAGTATAGATTTTTTCATAATTAACATTTAAGCTTACTAAAGTAACAAAAATAAATTATTAAGAATGTAGATTTACTAGTGTGGAGTTTCGGAGAAAGGGCTCATTTTTTTCTTTCTAATTACTGCACGTATTAGGTTTCCATTGTAATCAAACTCAAAATTTAGCACACTTTTAATTTCATGATTTGTAGTATTGATAAAATTAAATTCAGTTCTAATATCGTAAACAACGAGTTGTAGTTCTAATAATCTGTCTTTTGCTTTTTTAACATAATCAGAACTAGGCTTCGCCTGAAAACATAATAAAGAGTCTATTTCACGCCATTTATTATAGCGTTGTACTTTATCAATTTCTTTTGAATTTGCTCTAAATTTTAATTTAGAAATTTTTAATTTTTCAGGAAGGTTTAATGAATCTCTCTTGTTAATTATCCAACTAGATGCAATTTTTTTACATTTTTTCTTTAATTTTTTTCTCTGTTTGTTGATTACCTTATGTTCATTGTCGCATAAGTACTGTGCTTTTAAAGAGTAACTAAAACAGCATATAATTAGTAAACAGCAATATGTAAATAGCCTAGTCATTACTTAATGTAATTGGCTTAAATACGTATAAACCCTCAAATAGGTTTCTTAATTTTTAAATTTAACAAATTACTCATATTGCGTTATTATTAAAATTTTATTTGTCAGGTTAAAATAATGGTTTATTTTCGCGACTTGAAAAACTAAAAATAGATAAAATGAAAAGAATTTACTTAATATTATTTGTTGGAATTTTAGGGCTAAATGTAACTGCTCAAAATAATACAAACAATGACCCATGTGGGGATATAATTTCTTCATACAATGCTGCAGTTACCGCAGCATCCCAAATAGATCCTGTATTTGCTATATTACATAACAGTGTAAGTAGTATGCCTTTTAGTGCTCATTCAAACGGCAATGGTAGTGGAAATAACCCATGGCAATCTCAAGGTTATCAATCTTCTGGAGGAGCTGGAGCTCAAGTTGGAGTTAGTGTAAAATTACCTGGAAATAAAGGTTTTATAAATGTAACATATATGGCTAGCAATCCTCAATGGATATTCCAACATGTATTAGGAACATTTCCTAATTATTGTGCTAAAACAGTTACAGCAACTTGTACAGGTGCTACTTTAGTATCTAATACTTGTCCATAATAAAAGAGGACTAAAAAATAAACAAAAAAAAACCGATGAATTTCATTGGTCTTTTTTTGTTTAATAGTTCCTTATTGCTTAATAATTTTCTTAGTAATTACTTTTCCATTAGTTTCTAACTGTAAAAAGTAAATTCCTTGTGGAACATCAAAATTTAGTTGAAACTCTTTTCCATTAAAATTTTCTGATAGAACTAATTGACCAAGATAATTCCTAATGGTTAGAATTCCTGTATTTTCTTCTAAAGATATGGTGATTTGACCATTTGTTGGGTTAGGGTGTATGCTGATAGATGAAGATGATAGTTCATCTATTCCTACTAAACATTGGATAGGGCAGGAAGTACTAAAGGATGCTGCTGGGTCAAAAATGTAATAAGAGCCTATCCAGTTACTTGTTGAGAAAGCAACATTATCCACCTCTATACAGGTAAGGTTAGGGTTGAACTCTGCATTAATATAGTTTATAGTATCGTTGCTTCCGCTCTTTATATTTAAGCAAGTAAGTTGGTTAGTGTCACAAGATAGGTTAGTTAATAGTGGATTTTGGGATAAGTTAAGTTCAGAAATACTGTTCTGGTCGCATACAACAATGCGTAGAACAGGATTACTACTTACATCAAGTAAAGAAAGCTGGTTATTTGAGCAGTTAATTATTTCTAGCAATGGGTTCTGTGATATATTAACTGCAGTAATCATATTGTTGAAAGGGTAGTACCTCACAAGCTGTGGACATTGTGTAACATCAACAGCTGTTAATTGGTTGTAGTAGCAATCAAGTCTAGTTAATTGAACACAATTAGTAACATCTAAAGAACTTAATTGATTTTTTGCACAAGCAAGATACTCAAGATTAGAGTTTTGAGTGACATCAAGTGATGTAAGCTGATTATCACTTAAAAATAACGTGTCAAGTGATGGATTCTGGGTGACATCTATACTACTTAGCTGGTTTATAAAGCAATCTAGCATTTTAAGATTAGGGTTCTGAGTAACATTAACACTAGTAAGTTGATTATATCCTGCTCTAAGATGTGTTAAAGCAGTATTCTGACTCATATCTAATGTTGTCAAAAAGTTAAAGTAGCAGTCCAAGAATTCAAGAGCTGTAAAGTCTTCTATGCCAGCAAGGTCAGAGATACCAAGGTTATATACAATTAATCTAGTTATAGTATCGATGTTTGATGTAGGGATAGAACCATCAATTGGACCACTATCATAGCCTTGGTTAATTAACTCTTGTTCAAAATTTGCATCAGGTATTGCCGTTGTTTGAGCATTAAGATAGCCTGATATAATTAATAATAATATTAAAGTGAGTTGTTTCATCTTATAAAGATACAAAAAAGGAAAGAGGGTAAAAAGTGGGCAAGCTACTTACATCGCACCGCTCAACCACTTATCCTTGCTCTGTTCCCAGCCTGGGGAAGTTCAGAAGGAGCTGGTCGTATAAGACTTGCCCACTGCAAAAGTAGCATTCTCTTTTAATTATTTGTTAAAGCCTCTTAAAAAATTCTCTAATTATTCAACAACTTCATTATCTTTGGCGGCAATGAACCAAGATTTAGATATATCCATTGTTATTCCGCTCTTAAACGAAGAAGAATCGTTAAAAGAATTAACCGATTGGATAGGCAAAGTAATGCATGATAATAATTTTGCTTATGAACTTATTTATGTGGATGATGGAAGTACAGATGGTTCTTGGAAAGTTATTGAAGCTTTGCAAGCTCAAAACCCAAGTATTAAAGGCATAAAGTTTAGAAGAAATTATGGTAAATCTGCTGGTTTAAATGTAGGGTTTGCTGCTGCAGAGGGTAAAGTAGTTTTTACCATGGATGCTGATTTGCAAGATAGCCCAGATGAAATACCAGAAATGTACCGAATGGTTATTGAAGACGGTTGGGATTTGGTTTCTGGATGGAAAAAGAAACGTTATGATCCAATAACAAAAACATTGCCTACCAAATTATTTAATGCTGCAACAAGAAGAATGTCTGGCATAAAAACCTTGCACGATTTTAATTGTGGTTTAAAAGCTTATCGTAAAGATGTGATTAAAACCGTTGAGGTTTATGGTGAAATGCACCGTTATATTCCTGTGTTAGCAAAATGGGCAGGGTTTTCTAAAATAACTGAAAAAGTAGTACAGCACCAAGAAAGAAAATATGGTGTCACCAAATTTGGTTTGGAGCGTTTTATCAATGGGTTTTTAGATTTACTTTCTATTACGTTTATTTCAAAATTTGGAAAAAGACCAATGCATTTATTTGGTTCTATGGGAACCATAATGTTTTTGGTTGGCTTTTTAAGTGCGGCTTATATTGGAATAGTAAAAATTTATCATTTAAGTAAAGGTGTTCAAGCAATTTTAGTTACAGATAATCCTTATTTCTACATTTCTTTAACCGCCATGATTTTAGGTTCGTTACTTTTTATAGCAGGATTTTTAGGAGAACTTATTTCTAGAACTTCAACTACAAGAAACCAATACAACATTGAAAAAGAAATCTAACGAACTATGTTCGCTATAACTATTGAGTAAGACAATCTTCAAATGAAAATTACTATCGTTGGACCAGCTTACCCTTATCGTGGTGGAATTGCATTGTTTAGTAATCGATTAGCTGAGGCATTAGTTAGTGGGGGTCATGAAGTTAATATCGTAACGTTTAAATTACAATATCCTAGTTTTTTATTTCCTGGAAAAACACAATTTTCTTCTGATACAATTGGGAGTGATTTAAACATTACTAGAACCATCAATTCTGTAAATCCATTTAATTGGATTAAGGTTGGAAAAGAGATTGAAGTAGCCAAGCCAGATTTAGTTATTTTTAAATATTGGATGCCTTTTATGGCTCCTTGTTTTGGGGTAATTGCCAAACACATTAAAAAGAATAAGACTACTAAAATTATAGCTGTAGTTCATAATTTAATCCCGCACGAAAAGCGCATGGGAGACACAGGGTTAACCAACTATTTTGTAAAAAAAATGGATGGTTTTATTGCCATGTCTAAAAGTGTATTGACTGATATAGAGCAGTTTAATGCTGTGAAGCCTAAAATGATTTCACCACATCCGTTGTATGATAATTTTGGAGTTGTTAAAAGCAGAGAAGAATCTTTGAAAGCTCTTGGCTTAGATGCTCAATATAATTACATGCTCTTTTTTGGAATTATAAGAAAATACAAAGGCTTGGATTTGTTGCTCAATGCTTTTGCAGATAAAAAATTAAATAATGGCTCTATTAAATTAATTGTTGCTGGTGAGTTTTATGATGATGAGGGAGAGTATTTAGATATTATTAAAAAGCATCAGTTACAAGATTCAGTTATTTTAACAAAGAATTTTGTTCCTGACAATGAAGTGGTTAATTATTTTTGTGGGGCAGATATAATTGTTCAGCCATACAGAAATGCTACTCAAAGTGGAGTAACACAAATTGCTTATCATTTTGATAAACCAATGTTGGTTACTGATGTTGGAGGCTTAAAAGAAATTGTTCCACATAATAAAGTTGGTTATGTTGTTCAGCGAACCGCAAGCGAAATAGTAAAAGCGTTAATTGATTTTTACCAAAACAATAGAGCAGCAGAATTTATTGAAGGCGTTAAAGAAGAAAAGAAAAAATACAGTTGGCAAATAATGGTTGATACCATTAATGAGCTTTATAACAAATTATAGCTTACTCTTTCACAATTTTCTTAGTTATAACCTCTCCACCTTTAGTTTGAAGCTGTAAAAAGTACATTCCATTTTTAGCATCAATATCCAAACTAATAAAATTGGTAGATTTATATTGTTGTTTTAAAATAACCTGTCCTAAACTGTTGGTTAAAGTAGCAGTTAAGTTGGTTTGGATTTCGCCTAAATCAATGTTAATAGTTTTAGTTGTTGGGTTGGGATAAAGAGAAAGGTTAGTTAAAACTTCTTCTGCAATTCCTACAGTACATGGATTACCGCAGTTGGTGTTAAAAGATGCTCCAGCATCAATGGCTGTCCAGTTAGTAGTTGAATATGATATATTATCTACCTCTATGCAAGTTAAATTTGGGTTATAGGTAGAAGAAAAATAAGTAAAATTTGAGTTGTTTCCATTTTTTACATTTAAGCAGGTTAGTTGATTTGTATCACAATGTAAATAATTTAATACTGTATTTTGAGATACATCCAAACTAGTTAAAAAATTTTCATAACACCATAATTCAGTTAATACTGTATTTTGAGATACATCTAGATTTGTTAATTGATTATTACCACAATTCAAAAAATCTAACGCTGTATTTTGAGTTACATTTAAACTTGTTATCTGGTTGATTCTGATGTATAAATAAGTTAAGTTAGTATTTTGAGTTACATTTAAACTCGTTAATTGATTCCATGCAGCTAGTAATATTTGTAAATTGGTAAAGTCTTCTATTCCTGTTAGGTCACTAATATTTTTGTTGGTAACATTAAGAGAAGTAATCCCATTGATGTTTGCAGTAAATACAACCCCATCTATTGGTCCAGAATCTAACCCTAAACTAATTAAAGCTTGTTCAAAATTTGGGTCAGGTATTGCTGTTGTTTGTGCATTAGTTGTTATTGATAGAAGTAAAATGACAATTAAAAGTAGTTTTTTCATAATTTATCTTTCTTTAAAAGACGATTTATTATCATCTGTGGTTGCATGAAAATCAAAAAAAGCCATCCCTTTCAGGATGGCCTTGTATATTGTATTAAAAGTGTCCATTCGAGTGTTTCATTTTTCAGGAAACGTATCGAGAACAAATTTTTAAATTCTAAAATCATTGATTCTCGATAAAATTCCGATTTTCCTTCGACAGGCTCAGGATGACATCGGAATCACTCGAATTGACAATATTTTTTTAATTATTATCTGGTAAAAAAGAAAACCGCTTGGCGTAATCTAACATTTGTTTTGTAAAATCATCAGGGTAACTAACTTTAATATCAGTAATTTCTCCAGTAGCATTAGTTACTGGCTCTAGGTTTGGGTTAATAAATCCACCATAAGGTGCAATGTTGAGCTTCTTAACTCTTGCTAATACTTCAGCATGTAATTTAGCATCAACTTGTACCCCATAATTTTCAACCAAATCTTTGCCTGTTTGATAATCTCCTTCAGAGGTTAGTTTTTGGATAATCATTAATAATTCCCCAAAAATTGTTCTTAACTTTTCGTAATCATTTACTACAAAATACGTTTTACCATCTTTTACAATTTTTTCAATTACATTGTCATCAGCTCCTTTTTCCATTGCCCAAGCTGCAACCAATTGTCTATTTCTCATATGCGATTCTTCAATTACAGCATCAGGTTCTAGTCGCATTAATTGAGTTATCATTCCATTTCTAATATAGCCATCATAAGCGGTTTTTCCAACATCTAATGAAGAGATTAATCCCATCTCAACTAATTTTGGGTCTAATAGATAATATAATCCAACTAAATCTGCTCGAGCTTCTTCTATTGCTGAAGCATAACTTTTTAATGTTTCTTTAGGTGTTCCAATACCTTCGTTAATTTGTCCAGATGCATGCCCAATAACTTCGTGCAAGGCAGTGTGCATTTTATCGCCAATTGCACCATGCTCTTTCTCCATCTCAATTTCTTTTTTAGTGTAACAAAACTCGTCTAACATTCCAGATCCACCTGCTTTACTGCTTGCGTGAATGATGCTTCCTAAACTCACAGATTTAGAACCGTGTTTTTTTCTAATCCATGGAGAGTTTGGTAAGTTTACCCCAATTGCAGAAGATGGAGAAGCATCTCCAGATTCTCCAGCCACTTCTACCACTTTATATGTAACACCTACCACTTCTTTTTTCTTATGTTCATCTAGAATTGTAGAGTTGTCTTCAAACCACTGTGCATTTTCAGCAACAACGGCCATTCGCGCTGAAGCTTCAAAATCATTAATTTCAACAATGCTTTCATAAGAACCTCCATATCCTAAAGGGTCATTATATACTTCAATAAAAGAATTGATGTAATCAATATCACCTTCAGTAGCTTCACACCAAGCAACATTGTAGTCATCCCATGTATTCAAGTCTCCAGTTTTGTAATACTCAATTAATAATTTTAATGCATTACCTTGATCTTCGTTTTCAGCAACACCAACTGCTTTTTCTAACCATCCGATAATTTCATCGATGGCTTCACCATACAATCCACCTGATTTATAAACTCTTTCTTCTAATCCATTTTCACCTTTAACTAATTGAGAATTTAAGCCGTGCCAAATAGGTTCTTTATCGCCTTTAACCACTTTAGCAGCATAAAATTCTGTAGCTTCTTTTTCTGTTACATCTGGTCCATATAAGTTAACTGCAGAAGCTAATAATAAATCTTTTGTTGGGTCTAAGCTTACTTTTTTATTATCAATTTCTGGGTTAAATATTACTTCAACAATTTCATCAGCTAATTCTGCTTTTGATTCAGCCATTAATGTTGTAAAGTATTCTTTAGAGAATTCAGGAGTAAACTTATCATTAGAATAATGATGATGAATTCCTGCTGAAAACCAAACCCTCTTAGTATAAATCATAAAATTTTTCCAATCTTCGGTTTCTTTATCACCAGCATAATTATTTACTATACTTTCTAAAGATCTTCTAATTGTTAAATTATGACGATAGTTTTGATCCCATATCATATCTCTACCAGAATAACCTGCTTGGGTAAGAAAGTAGACTAATTTTTTTTGTTGTAAACTTAAATTTTCCCAACCATTTATTTTGTAACGAACAATTTTTAAATCAGCAAACTGTTCTGTTTTCCATACAAAGTTTGAATCGTTTTCTTCTACTATAGCCTCAGTAGAATCAGAAGTCGCTTCATTTCCTCCACATGAAAATAAGATAGTGGCTGTAGCAATAATTATCAATGTGTATTTTGTAAATTTCATAAGTAGTGTTTTACTAAATTGTTTTAGGCGACAAAAGAAATTAAATAAAGTGATTTTTGCAACATATATTAGACTTGGTTACACATAGTGTCGTKKMRTATTAATAATTAATCGATTAGATGAAATTTAAAATAAAACAGGTAAGTTATTCGTTTAATAATCAAATCTATAGTGTGGGTATAATATTTGTTAAAATGGTAAAGTTATTTACTAATTTTGTTTTTGATATGAAAAAATTAATTGTAGTCTTATTCGTTTTGCTTGGTTTGTTTGTTTTTCCGCAAGGAGAGAATAAAACTGATGAAAAAGGGCTAAAGCAAGGTGAATGGAAAAAGTACTATAAAAATGGCATGCTACGTTATGTGGGAAGTTTTAAAAATGACAAACCCATTGGTGTTTTTAAGTATTATTATGATTCAGGAAACCTTCAAGTAAAAATGACTCATTATGATTCTGAGACTTATTCTAACGTTTATTATAAAACTGGTGAGATTAAAGCAACAGGAAAATATGAAAATCAATTAAAAGACAGTACGTGGACTTATTATGACATAGAAGGATATAAAAAAGCAGAAGAATTTTATTTAAATGGGAAGAATGAAGGCACTTGGAAATCATATTACAATACCGGTCAGATTGCTGAAGAAAAAGAATATTCCAATGATTTTGAGGATGGAATTTGGAACCAATATTTTATTACTGGAAAACCAAAATTAACGGCAACCTATGTAAATGGGTTATTAGAAGGAAGGGCTACCTATTATGGAAAAGGAGGTAAGAAAGCAGTTTCTGGTAAATTTATTAGAGGAGCAAGAGATGGTTTTTGGACTTATTATAAAGGGGATGGAAAAACAGTTAGAAAGAAAGAGGAATATAAAAATGGTAAACGCATAGATGCAAATAAAGATGATAACATAATTGATCCAAGAGAAACAGAACATCTGCCAGAAGATATTTTGAGACCGGATAAATTTATGAATCCTAGATAACTAATTGTGAGTAAAAAAGGTAAAGTATTAGTAGCGATGAGTGGCGGAATTGATAGTTCTGTTGCAGCAATGCTGATGCACGAAGAGGGGTATGAGGTAATTGGATTGACCATGAAAACATGGGATTATTCTTCGTCTGGTGGCACCCGAAAATCAACAGGGTGTTGTAGTTTAGATGACATTAACGATGCTAGACAACTGGCTGTTGATATGGGGTTTCATCATATTATTTTAGACATTAGGGAAGAATTTGGAGACTCAATCATTGATAATTTTATTAATGAATATTTAGCTGGGAGAACTCCAAATCCATGTGTACTTTGTAACACACATATCAAATGGGATGCCTTATTAAGAAGAGCCGATCAATTAGGTTGTGAGTATATTGCTACAGGACATTATGCTCAAGTAAGAAAAGAAAATGGACGATATATTATTTCGAAAGGGTTAGATGAAAATAAGGACCAATCTTATGTTTTATGGGGGCTAAGTCAAGAAAGTTTAGCAAGAACATTATTTCCTTTAGGTGGTTTTTCAAAACCAGAAATTCGTAAAATGGCCTTTGATAGAGGGTATGAAGAACTTTCAAAAAAAGGAGAAAGCTTTGAAATATGTTTTGTTCCTGACAATGATTATAGAGGGTTTTTAAAGCGCAGAGTAGAAGGGTTAGAAGAAAGAGTGAAAGATGGAGATTTTGTGAATATGGATGGTAATGTGATAGGCAAACATAAAGGATATCCTTTTTATACTATTGGTCAACGTAAAGGCTTAGAAGTTGCTTTCGGAGAACCTAGATACGTTATTAAAATTGATGCTAAAAAAAACATAGTGGTTTTGGGAACCAAAGAAGACATGAATACTAAAGAAGTCTTTGTTAGAGATCCTAATTTCATAAAGTATAAAAACTTACCTAGCGAAAAGGAAGCTCTAAGTAAAATTCGTTACAAAGATAGCGGTACAAACAGTTTAATTTCTAATACATCTGATGGGAGAATTAAAATAGAATTCTATGCTGACGTTCAAGGAGTAGCCCCTGGTCAGTCAGCAGTATTTTATGAGGGAGATGACCTTATTGGAGGAGGATTCATCGATAATTAGTAACTAATTCTACCATTTTACGTACTTTTAACTTATGAGAAAGTCATTTTGGATCATGCTAGTATTGGTTGTTACTTTTTTTTCATGCTCAAAAGACAGTGATGACTACGTAACTCCTGATATTGGGCACGATTATGCTGGATTAGAGGTAGGGAAGTATGTTATTTACGATGTTGACTCATTTTTTTATAATAATTTTAATGATTCAATAGATACTTCTTATTATCAAATTAAGGAAGTAGTAGATTCTAAGTATGAAGATTTAGAAGGAGAAGAAGCTTTTAAGATTATTCGTTACCGTAAAGAAATAGATAGCACTAATTGGGTGTTAATAGATGTTTGGAATAGTAAAATTACTCAGACTAATTTTCAAAAAGTGGAAGAAAATGTCCGTTTTGTAAAATTAATTTTTCCAGTAAAAGATAATAAAAATTGGAATGGAAATTCAATGAATACCGGACAGGAAATGATTTATGAATACACAAGCGTAGATAATTCTGAAATTGTTGGTAGCACTTCTTTAAACAATGTTTTAACAGTGTTACAATTAGATAACATAAATTTAGTGGAAGAATATTATCATGAAGAAAAGTATGCTAAAGGTATTGGCATGGTTTACAAAAAAAATGTGGATATTTCTAAAAAGGAATTTGATTCAACTACAGGTAATTGGGAAAGAACCTTAGGAACAGATATTACCATGACTTTGTCATCTTATGGGGGGTAGTAATTTTTATTTAAAAGTTCGTATTAAACTTTTAGTTGATTATTATTAACCACTCCATAAACTTTTCCAACTAATTCTTTTCCTGTCAATGGAGTGTTTTTTGATTTTGAAACAATTTCTCCCTCCTTTAAACTCCATTTTACTTTAGGGTTAAATAAGGTTAGGTTAGCTTTTTCTCCTTCTTTTATGATTGGATTATCAATCCCTAGTATGTTTCTTGGAGATGAAGTGGTTTTTATAATGATTTCCTCTATAGTCAGCTTATCTTTTAAACTTGAATTTGCAGCTGCAAATGAAGTTTGTAAGTTTATCATTCCAAATGCTGCATTATCAAATTCACATTGTTTGTTTTCAATATCTTCTGGAGTATGATCAGAACAAATCACATCTATTGTTCCATCTTTTAATCCAGCAATTAAGGCTTTGATATCGTCTTTAGTTCTTAGTGGAGGGCTTACTTTACAATTAGTATCAAAATTTAGCAACGCTGTTTCATCTAAGAGTAAATGATATGAGTTTACATCTGCAGTTATATTTAGTCCTTTTTTCTTTGCTGCAGCAATCAATTTAATTGATTTTTTTGTGCTAATATTTGTTAAGTGAATCCTTGCATCACAATACTCTGCTAAGTAAATATCTCTATTTACCATTAACTCTTCTGCTAAATCTGGTATTCCTTTTAGCCCTAGTTCGGTACTAACTACCCCTTCATTTATTTGTCCGTTATTGCTTWKWWMRTKWTTATTAGGAAAATTTATTATTAAACCGTTAAAAGATTGGGTATAAAGTAATGCTCTATTAAGTAAGCTTGATTTTGAGATGCTTTTTTTGTTGTCGGTAAATGCAACAGCTCCTGCAGAATGCATGTCGTACATTTCTGCTATTTCTTTTCCTTCACAGTTKTTTGATATACTWCCWGCAGGYARAGCATCYACAATGTTYCCTTTTGTTTTATTRATRATGTATTCTATTCCGCTTTTTGTAGAGTTTGCTGGATYAGTATCTGGCATAACCATTACGCCTGTAAAACCACCTTTTGCAGCAGCTTTTAGTCCCGAATTTAAATCTTCTTTGTATTCATGCCCAGGGTCACAAAAATTAGCTCTCATATCAAACCAGCCAACGGAAATGTGTAATCCTTCAAAACTTATTTCTTGAACTTTTTTAGCGTTTTTTATGGATGTTCCAATTTTACTAATGATACCTTTTTCGATAAGAATATCAACAGTTTTTCCATTAAATTTGGAGTTACTGTCGATTACTTTTGCTGATTTAATTAAAGCGTTCATTGTTTGAAGATTTTTATTAAAATTATTTCAACCGCTAAAAAAAGTAAGGCTAAAATAATACAATATTTCCAATATTTTTTACCAATGTTTAAGTCACTTAGTGCAGATTGTATTGTTCCGTTATTTAAATCAATGTATTGTGCATTAATTGAACTTGAATTAATAATCTCATCAATTTCTGTTGAAGATAAATACGTTAATTCAGATTCTGAACGATTATAGTTGTAAGCCAATCCTAGTTGCCGTTTTTCGTTTTCTAAGGTATAATTGTCAGCAATTTCAATTTCAGAATTAACAAATACCGTTGTATAAGAGTTCATATTTCTAATTCTCGGAATAATATCAATACTATTGTTTTTAATGTGGTAAATATTGTCTTTTCCATCTCTGTTTAAATCAATGGTAGAATTGCTTCCAATAATATGAAACAAGGGGTAATTCTTCTGACTAAGTAAAGCTATATTGTATAGCGTAGGTACAAATAAGGCGTGGTTGGTAAAGTTGCTACTTTCTTTATCAAGGCTAACAGTGCTGAGGTAAATACTTCCTTTTCCTACTTTGTATTCAGTTAAAAAAGGATTGCCATCTTTAAGTGTTAAAATGTGATTCTTAAAAGCTGTTGTTCCCTTTGAAATCAAGTAGTGAGATGAAACTATTGGTAAATTGAGGTTGCCTTTTGGCTTCCCATCAAATACATTAGCATAAACAGGATGTTTCAAGTTTATTTCTCTCACCTTGTTTTTGGCTGTGTCGATTTCAGTAAAGTAATTTACGTTCAATAGGCTTAAAAATTCTTTATAGCTATCATAATTAATAGTTTTAGAAGGAAAAATAAGTAAACTTCCACCATTGTCTATAAAGCTTTTTAAAACGTTTGATAAGCCAGAGTTTACTTCATCAAGATTATACATTACTACCAAGTTACTTTTCTTAATGATGGAGTAGTCGAGTTGAGTAATGTTGTAATTGGAGTAGTTAAAAACACTATCTGTGCTATAAATTGAACTTAGTGCAATCTCATTTTCTTGATTCCCAATTCCAAGAATATTGATGTTTTCGGAAATACTATATGAGAAGTAAAAAATATCATCAGTAATTACGGGGCTATCTCTCAATTCAACTCTTCCTTGCTGAATTCCATTTGTTTTGTTACGATAATTTAATGTTATTATCGTTTCATCATTGGCGGCTACAGTAAAGCTTGCTGGAACAATATTTTGGTTATTGATGAATAATTTAATAGGAATATTTTCCAAATCAGTTGGTGAATTATTTTTTATCCTGATGTTTAACTCTTCACTTTGATTCAATAAGTGCGATGGAGAATTGAACCAACAACTGTCAATGTATAAATTGCTTATATCTGAAGCTTTAACGGGTATAATGTAACTGTTAATTAGGGTGTCAGGTTTAATTTCCTTAAAATCTGCTGTAGATTTTTGAAAATCTGAGAGGAGGTAAAATGATTTATTTTCTATTTCTGCAGAGTTAATAGCATCTCTGTTTCTTGAGTAGATTGTAGAGAGTTTTCTGGAATTGGAAGAAATGTTTACTTCCTCTATTTTATCCATTACTTCTTCATTGCTCAATAATCGTTGGTCACCAGCATTAAAATTATTGGTAATTAAAATAAATTTATCGGTAGCTCTATAAGAGTTAACAACTTCTATTGCTTTTGCTTTTGCTTCATTTAAAAGCGAACCATTTTCTCCTGTACTTTCCATGCTAAAGGAATTATCAATGTATATTCCAACAACATTATTTTGATTGGCAACATCGCTATCAGAAGTAGGGATAAATGGTTGGGCAAAAGCAAACACTAAAAACGCAATGGCTAAAATTCTACTCAGTAAAATTAAAAGATGCTTTAGTTTAGACTTCGATTGTGTTTCCTGTTGAACTTCTTTTAAGAACTCAACATTAGAAAAATAGATCTTCTTAAACTTTCTGAAATTAAATAAATGAATGATGATTGGAATCGCAATTGCGAATAATGCGTAGAGGAACTCTGGATAAGCAAATTTCATTAAAGCACAAAATTAAACAAACTAATTTACTTATTGAATTGAGGGTTAGATTCTTTTCTATTTACTTTTCTCTTCAATTGAAAATACAAAATTGCACCAAAAACAGGAAAGACCATAACGATCAAGATCCACCTAAATTTTAAACTAGATTTTTTAAATTCATTTTTTAGAATATCAGTTATTGCCCATGCCCATAAAGAAAAAGATAAAATGACATATGCTGTGATAAGTATAGGGGTTAAATTCATAGTAGGTAAATTTAATGTTTTATTCTCAATTCTACAAAATGATATCTTTACATCAAATAGTGTATGTTGAACTTTAAATTTATCATAATTATTTTCTTTACATTCTTTATTAAGAAGGTGAGTGCTCAATCAATTAATGTAGATTTTTTGTTTAGTCCTGGGGTAACTTTAGGTACTGAATATTTGATGCCATCTGCTATAAATGATTCAACAGATTTTCAGCTTTCAAAATACAACTTTAAGTATAATCAGCCACTCAAGACAAAAATTGGAATAAAAGGGTTGAAATTCAAAGATTTTAGTTTTAAAAAACTAGATGCTAAAGCAAGCCAGATTTTTTTAAATTATAGTTTTAGTATAATACAGCCAAGTTTAACAGATAATAATAGTTATGAAAAACTTTATAAAGTTGGATTTGGAGTAACGGCAATAACAGCAAGTATCCGTAAAGGAATTTGGTTGTATTCTGGGAATATTAGTGCAACTGAAAACACCACGACATTGAGTGAAAATCTTACTCCTAATTTTAGAGGGTATTTTGCCAATATTAAAACAAAGAATTTAAAAACATTCTATTTCTATGGTGCTGGATTGGTTATTAATCAAGGGCAATTTATTCCTTTTCCATTGTTGGGAATAAAAACAAAATTAGGAAGTAAACTGCGAACAGAAATTATTTTACCTTTACATATTAAGTTTAATTATCGATTTAATAATAAAGTGAACTTAGATATTGTTACTCATTTTAATGGAATTAATTCTGTTTATCGAGAAGGATCGACTTTTAAGAATAATGATCAGACCTTAAATTTTAGACAATTAAAATCATAYWTAGCATTGAAYAGTAAGTTAGGAAAACATTATAAAATTAARMTTGAAGSAGGYTATTCWAGCTTTCAACAAATTTATTCWTGGAGTRATAAAACAWCWCAAARRATKGATKCAGCTCCTTATGTTGCTATTTCTGTCAATTATCATTTTGGAAAATCAGTATTTGGTAATTTTATAAATCAAGCTGAATAATCAAACACAATTATTAACTTTAGCCTTTCAATTATAGAGTGTATGGATAAGATTTTAATAGCCAATAGGGGGGAAATAGCGTTGCGTGTTATGCGTTCGGCAAGAGAAATGGGAATTAAAACAGTAGCCATTTTTTCTGAAGCGGATAGAGAAGCTCCATTTGTGAAGTATGCAGATGAAGCAGTTTGTGTTGGACCTCCTCCTTCAAGTGAATCATACTTACAAGTAGATAAAATACTTCAAGTCTGTAAAGATTTAAAAGTAGATGGTTTGCATCCAGGATATGGGTTTTTGTCAGAAAATGCTGATGCTAATCGAAAAATAACTGAAGCTGGAATTATTTTTATTGGACCTTCACCAGAAGCAATGGAGTTGATGGGAGATAAATTAAAAGCAAAAGCTACAGTAAAAAGCTACAACATTCCGATGGTGCCAGGAACTGAAGATGCCATAGAAGATATTCCTTCGGCTAAAGAAATTGCTAAAAAAATTGGGTTTCCGATTTTGATTAAAGCTGCTGCTGGTGGTGGTGGAAAAGGGATGAGAGTGGTTGAAAAAGTAGAAGAATTTGAATCACAAATGGATAGAGCGGTGAGTGAAGCTGTAAATTCTTTTGGAAATGGAGCTGTTTTTATTGAAAAATATGTAGGGTCTCCTCGTCATATTGAAATACAAATTATAGCAGATACTTATGGAAATATAGTTTATTTGTTTGAGCGTGAATGCTCGATTCAACGAAGACATCAAAAAGTAATTGAAGAAGCACCATCTTCAGTTTTGACTCCAGAAATTAGAGAAGAAATGGGAAAATGTGCTGTAGATGTTGCCCGTTCTTGCAATTATGTGGGGGCTGGAACAGTAGAGTTTTTACTAGAGAATAACAAAGACTTTTACTTTTTGGAAATGAATACCCGTTTACAAGTTGAGCACCCAGTTACAGAAATGATTACAGGAATTGACTTGGTAAAAGAGCAAATTAACATTGCCAGAGGAGAGAAGTTAAGCTTTACGCAAGATGATGTGAAAATTAACGGACATTCTTTTGAAGTTCGAGTTTATGCCGAAGACCCAATGAATAATTTCTTGCCAGATATAGGAACCTTAAATACGTATGTTCGACCAGAAGGAATGGGAATTAGAGTGGATGATGGTTTTGAAGAAGGGATGGAGATTCCAATTTATTATGATCCAATGATTTCAAAATTAATTACGCATGGTAAAGATAGAGAAGAAGCTCGTCAGCGTATGATTCGGGCAATTGATGATTATCAAATTAGTGGTGTAGAAACTACTTTACCTTTCTGTAAATTCACTCTAGAACACGAAGCGTTTATTAGTGGAAATTTTGACACACATTTTGTGTCTAAACATTTTAGTGCAGAAAAATTACAAAATTCTGACCCTGCTGGTGAAGAAATAGCCGCATTGTTTACTGCAAAATTGTATGAGGAAGGTGTAGCGAACAAAGTAGTGATAAATAGTAATGAGAATAGTATCTCAAAATGGAAGTTAAATAGATCATAAGAAATTCGTCATTGCGAATTTAAATTTTGTCACGCTGAGTTTATCGAAGTGTTTTACAAAATAAAATGAAGCAATCTCACTTTCTGAAAAGAGATTGCTTCGTTCCTCGCAATGACGGACATAACAGAAAAAAGTATGAGTAACATTAATTTTGAAATAGAAAACGGAGTCGGAAAAATAACCTTAAACCGACCAGATAAATACAATAGCTTTGTACGTCAGATGGCATTTGATTTACAAGCACGTTTAGATGAGTGTGAAGCAAATAAAGAAGTTAGAGCAATCTACATTACTGGAGAAGGAAAAGCATTTTGCGCAGGACAAGATTTAGCAGAGGCGATTGATCCTGAGCAAACAGATCTGAACAAAATAGTAGAAGAACATTACAACCCAATAATTGAGCGATTAAGAAAAATTGAAAAACCAATTATTTGTGGAGTAAATGGTGTTGCTGCAGGAGCAGGAGCAAATTTAGCGTTAGCTTGCGATATAACAATAGCAGGAAATTCAGTAGCATTTATTCAAGCATTTAGTAAAATAGGATTGATACCAGATAGCGGAGGAACTTACTACTTACCTCGTTTAATCGGCATGCAAAAAGCTGCAGCTTTAATGTTTTTGGGTGATAAAGTTATGGCTCTAGCAGCTGAAAAAATGGGAATGATTTATAAAGCTGTTGCTGATGAAGAATTACAAGAAGTAGCTTTAGGATTGGCTGAAAAATTAGCCAAGATGCCAACTAAAGGAATAGGGTTAACCAAACGATTATTAAATGAATCTTTTAATAATACCCTAGCAGAACAATTGGCTTTAGAAAATGAAATTCAAACAGAAGCAGGGCAGACACATGACTACAAAGAAGGCGTAAATGCTTTTTTAGAAAAACGTTCTCCTATTTTTAAAGGTGAATGACATTATTGATATACGTCATTGCGAGTGCTCTTTGAGCGGAGTCGAAAAGAAATGAAGCAATCTTAATATAAATTAATGGAAGAAACTGATAACAACAATCAACCAAACACTAATAACTACATACTAGGCGTACTAGGCGCTGGATCAATGGGTTCAGGAATTGCACAGATTGCTGCAACACAAGAACACCAAGTAGTATTGGTAGATTTAAACGATGAAGCATTAGCAAAAGCTGAGGCTAGTCTAAAAAAAATATTAGCTCGATTAGTTGAGAAAGAACGAATTGATGAAGCAACATCCATTGCAATTATTGGAAGAATAAAATTCTCAAATAACATCAATGATTTTTCTGATTGTGGAATTGTAATTGAAGCAATTATTGAAAATTTAGACATCAAACAAAAAGTGTTTACTCAACTTGAAGGAATCGTAAACAATGATTGCATTTTAGCGAGTAACACTTCCTCCTTATCCATTGCTTCAATAGCTGCGTCTTGTAATAAATCAGAACGAGTAATCGGAATTCATTTTTTCAATCCAGCCCCATTGATGCCATTAGTAGAGATTATTCCTGCGGTGCAAACTTCAGAAGAGACAACAACAACAGCACGCYAATTGATTGATGACTGGAAAAAAGTAACCGTTTTAACAAAAGATACCCCTGGGTTTATTGTGAACAGAGTTGCTCGACCGTTTTATGGAGAAGCACTAAAAATTTACGAAGAAGGTATTGCAGACTTTGCAACTATCGATTGGGCAATGACTGAGTTGGGAGGTTTCAGGATGGGGCCATTTACCTTGATGGATTACATCGGTAACGACATTAATTATACGGTAACAGAAACTGTTTTTGCAGCTTTTTATTACGACCCAAGATACAAACCATCACTAACCCAAAAAAGGCATTCAGAAGCAGGTTGGTATGGAAGGAAATCTGACAGAGGATATTTTAATTATGCTGAAGGAGCAGAAAATCCGCAACCTAATAAAGATGAAAAAGTCGGTCAGGAAATACTAAATAGAATTTTGGTGATGTTAATCAATGAGGCTGTAGATGCAGTATTTCTAAACATTGCTACGAAAGAGGATATTGACTTGGCTATGACCAAAGGAGTAAATTATCCAAAAGGTTTATTGGCTTGGGCAGATGAAATTGGTTTAGAAAAAGTGCTAAGCCAATTAGAAAATTTACAAACTGAATA
This sequence comes from Flavobacteriales bacterium, assembly GCA_002402165.1. GTDB lineage: Bacteria > Bacteroidota > Bacteroidia > Flavobacteriales_E > Vicingaceae. The sequence goes on along the minus strand of NVVI01000011.1, from coordinate 3,059 downwards.
CGGTGAAGACCGATATCGACCGAGTGTATTGTTAAGGAGAATGGTTAGAGATAAACAGACTTTATTTTAATTTCCAAAACTTTTTTTCTTTTCAGCTTTTAAGGAATAGTGGTAACACATGTTTTAAAATTACATTTATTCAATTATAATTTTTTCTGTGTGTAAATATTCCTTACTCACTACTTGAATAAAATAAATCCCCTTGGATAATTTTGAAGAATCAAAAACAACTTTGTTAAATTCAATATAATTTTCAAGTCTTATTTCTTGCCCCAAATTATCAGTAATAATAAAATGAACATCTTTAGAATTAAATAACTCAACTGTAAATGATTCATTTGCAGGGTTAGGGAATACATTAAACTCTAAATTATTTTGTAATTCAGTTTCGATAATATCAGTAGTTATTGAAAGAGAAACTCTTACCGGTAAACTAAAGACAGGACAGCCTAAAAAATCAATTTGAATATTATAAATTCCAGTATCAGTAATTGCTGCATTATTAAATGTAAATGCAGTGTCACTAGAAATTTGATTGTTATATGGGTCTACCCATGTGTAATTAATTCTCGTATCACCAGAAAAAATATCTGCAAAATTATTAGTCACCGCTAGATTAAAATTATCACCTACATTAATTGTGGTATCATTAGATTCTGTAAAGATTATATCATCCATCTCCTCAAGATTGAATAATAGCATTTCTACCCCTTCTAAACCATCACCATAACCGATTGTTCTAAAGTCTATCTTTTTTTTGGCACATGTGCCATCAAGGTAAACCGCATGTATTTGTCCCGGAATAGAATATTCTCTGTCATTTCTACCTCCTTGGAATTTTACCAATGGTTCTAATATTGAAGCCCAAGTTCTTGTAGCCTTAAAAGCATTGTTAAAAATTGTCATGTTTAATTCTTCACCAAAATCTTCATGTTCAATAAATATTCTACCACTAATTTGATTCGCTAAATTGCTATATATTCCACCAAAAACGCCTACTGGATCTATGAAACTATCTCCTAATAATCTGTAATAAGAATCTTCAACTCTTGGACCTAATACATCATTAAAACCAATTTTAAAACGAAACAAACCTGATTCATTCATGCTATTTTCCGATCGAATATCTAATACTGTACCACCTTGAGATACTAACGTTGGCCACATTGATGCAACTGTAGATGTAGATGTATATAAGTTTTGACTYCCTATGGCATAAGCTCTTTTTCCACAACCAGGAACTGCTGAACAGTTATTTTGTAAATGGTCTCTAGTAAATATTGCTCCTACGTAATAAGGATTTGGCCCTTGATAAGGCCCTAGCAATGTTTGTCCAGAATAAGGTCCCCCAGCATCTGTCACCCAATGTCCATCATTAATAATTGCTCTGTTCCTAAAACTTGTATTATTCCAATCTTTTATAAAATCTATATCTCCTGGAGTATTATTTAATTGGTGTGTCCAGCCCCAATTAGCTCCAGTTATAACTTCACTTGCCCCTAATGCATCAGTTGAACCCCAATTCCATTCACTTCCAAATTGATGCGTTTCCATAAAAAATATTCTATTATCCTGTTGAAATGAAGCCCAGCTTAAAGATGTGAAACTTAACATAAATACTTTTTTACCTAAGTTAATAGTACAATCAAAAATTCTTTGATCATTTATCCAATCTTCAATAGGTGTCCTTTCAACCTGAGGTTTAATAACCTTAAAAATATCTACAACTAAATTTCGCGTAGGAAGTAGAGCATGATTAGCATTCATTCTACCATAATATTCTGTATTAAAATTTAAGAAAATTAATGAGTCTTCATAATACATCTTTTTCATTGCTGAAGCACCTAAACCGTATCTGACCCAATGACTACCAGTCGCTTGAGATGRACTCCAATAATCTTGAGTTGTAACTTGAGTGTGATTTTGGAAATCATAATTCCATTCAAAAGGCATGCCTCGGGCTTGGTTCCAATGAATTTTATGTCTATCTCCATTAAAGAAATTTGGGTATCTATCAATAAAAATATCCATAACTATTAAGGCAACACCTTCTGCCATCCCTTCTTCAAAACCGCTAAGTACCGGATCATAATGCCAATTGGAATTGCTTGAAATCCCAACATTATCTCTATAAGCATGAACCAATTCATGAATCATTAAACGAGGTTGATCCAAATCATTATCAACATCTAAATAATTCGAAGAGCTGGAACTTACCTGATTAGGGCCATTGTAATAAGTATTAACACCAACTGCATTTGCATCATTAACTACATTAACAGTATGATTTCTTGAAGGTGCTCCATATACCTCTTTCACTATAGGGTTAACTAAATTGTAAAAATCCATTAATTTAGCTGCTTCGACTACAGTATATGGTGGAGCTCCTCCATTACCATAATTTGTTTCAATATTTATTGTAACCACATTCGTTGCAATACCTAAATTTTCCCAAGTAAACTGCAATTGAAATGCTGTATCCAGAACACCACCAGCAATTAAACTTAGGTAAAATGTATCTCCAATATTAAAAGTTGTTCCCAATCCAGCAGCACTAATTTTAAGGTCTTCATAACTATGACCGCCTGTATGTTTTGCTGTAGAATTTAGAGCTTGTCCCCAACGAATGTTATTTCCACTGGGAGTTGTACCGAAAGAAAAAGATTGACAAGTACCTGCATCCCATTTTGCAATAGCATTATGAATACTTTGTGTGTAGGCTGTTACATTACTAAGTATTGATTTGTTTTGTAGTCCATTTTTTTCTGGTGAATCAACCCAAATTGGTTCTTCTGAAAGGTTATAGTTTCCACAGGTATGTTTTAAAGCATCCTGTTTTTGGCTTATGAATTCATTAATTTGTGCTTTAGAATTAAAGTTTAAAATAATCAGAAATAATATGAAAAGTAAATGCTTCATAACGCTAATATACAATATTCTTGTCAATAAGGTACTTAACCCCAGGGCAAACTCATACTTTTATTCTGAGTATCTTTAATAGGTATTGATTGTCCCACCCGTAATAACACTACAGGTTCGAGTCTCTATTCTTCCATGTC
>NVVI01000010.1 GCA_002402165.1 Flavobacteriales bacterium | reverse complement strand
TAATTGGAATAAAAAAATCCCGATGAAAATTTTCATCGGGATTTTTTTATTCCAATTATTTTATATCAATTTCATTTTTTATAATGAAACAATCCGGGAAATGTTTAATTAACTCGTTTTTAAACTTTAAAGCTTCTAGTTTGGTTCTAAAACCCCCCACTTTTACCTTATAATAAGGCTGCTCATAATTTAGGTGTGCTTTCTTTTCTCGATACACTCTCATAAAAGTAGATCTTGCTTGATTTGCTGGTTGTTTTTTGTTTCCTGAATATATTTGAATCCTATATCCTTTTAATTTATAAGAAGACTTATAAGTTTTATTTAGCTTATCTATTCTGGCATCCTTTATAATAATGGTTAAAGAATCATTGTTTTTGTCGTCTTGAGAAAACAAAAGATTAAAGTAAAAACTAAAGATGCTTATTAATATTAACTTTTTCATAAAAGGCTAAAATCAGATTGATTTCCAAAAATACATTATTTTTTTAGTCAATTAATGAACCATTTTTAAAAAAAATACATTATTTAGAACCATTCTAAATTAGAAAAATTAAGAGTATTTTTTTTTAAAAGATTTAGTAAAAACAAGGTATTCTTATACATTTGTTGGCTATTGCATGTAGGTATATTTAAAATAATTCATAAAGCAATTGTAACTTATTTAGTATGAACAAGATAACCAATTTAGCAAAAGTAAACACACTTTTTAGAGTGTCTTTATTTTGTATCTCTTTTCTGTTCTTTCAACTTAATTCATATTCTCAAGACGGTAAAAAAATATTTAAAGCAAATTGTGCTGCTTGTCACAGTGTTGGATCAAATAAAGTTGTTGGCCCTGGTTTGGAGGGGATAAGCGAAAAATATTCTGAGGAATGGTTGTTAAAATGGACTAAAAACTCAACTGAATTAATTGCCTCTGGTGATGCAGATGCAATTGCAGCTTTTGAAAAAGGATTGATGATTCCAATGCCTCCACAAGAGCATTTGTCGGATGGTGAGTTAAAAGCTGTTTATAATTATATAGCGAGTCCTGAAAATTATTCGGAAGGAGAGATGGAGATTGTTGAAGAAGTTTCTGGGAGTTTCGATTCAGTCGAGGGAGGAAAAAAATTATTTAAAATAAACTGTGCATCTTGTCACAGTGTTGGATCAAATAAAGTTATTGGCCCTGGTCTGGAGGGGGTAAATGGTAAATATTCAAGAGAATGGTTAGGAAAATGGATTAAAAATTCTGGAGAATTAATTGCCTCTGGAGATGCAGATGCTGTTGCAATTTTTAATGAATTTAAAAAATCTATAATGCCTCCTCAAGCGGTAAGTTCTGAGGATATTAATGCGATTTTAGCTTATATTGCAAATCCAGGTAATGATGATTCTGCTGATGGTGGAAAAGAAGAAGGTGTAGTAACTGTAATTGAAGAAGATAATTCTACTATGAAGTACCTTTTTATTGGGGTAATTATTTTACTACTAATACTAGTTATCACACTTAATAAAACGGGAGTATTTGTAAGAGAGGTTATCGCAAAAGAGGCAGGAGAAACTTATGATGGGACAACCACCTTGTATGGTGGGTTTAAAAATTTAATGAGTGACAATAAAGGAATTGTTGCAGTAATTGTAATTGTGCTGTTCTTTGGGGGATTATTAAATTTAGTAGATGGAGCATTTCAAATAGGTGTTCATACTGGATATAAACCAGAACAACCAATTAAATTTTCTCATAAAATACATGCAGGGGATAACAAGATAGATTGTAATTATTGCCACTCTAGTGCTCGTCATAGTAGAACATCAGGAATACCTTCGTTAAACGTTTGTATGAATTGTCATAAAGCAATAGATGGTTCAAACGGAAAAACATTTATGTACAATGGTCAACAATATTCTATGACAGAAGAAATTCAGAAAATTTACGACTATTTGGATTATGATAAAGAAACTCAAATATATGGAGATAATCCAACTCCAGTTAAATGGATTAAAGTACATAATCTACCAGATCATGTTTATTATAGTCATCAACAGCATGTTGTTGCTGGAAAACAAAAATGTCAAACTTGTCATGGTCCTGTAGAGGAAATGGATGTAGTAGAGCAATATTCTCAATTAACTATGAAATGGTGCATAGAATGTCATAAAGAAACAGCGGTTGCTACTGCAGGGAATGGATACTATGATGAAATGCACAAGAGAATGACACCAGAGTTTAAAGAAAAAGTGTTTAAAGATGGCGTATTAACAGTAGATGAAATTGGTGGTTGGGAATGTGCAAAATGTCATTATTAATAGATTTGAACTTATAAGCTTTAATAGAATATGGCTAATACAAAAAAATACTGGAAAGGGTTAGAACAATTAGATAGCGATACTAAGTTTGTTGAAACAAGTAACAATGAGTTCGCTGAACACTTGCCGGTTACTGAATTTTTAGAAGACAAAGAAAATCTGGAAAATGCTTCAACAACAAGAAGAGACTTCCTTAAATATTTAGGTTTTGGAGTAGCAGCAGCATCTCTTGCAGCTTGTGAAACACCAATAACGAAAGCAATACCTTATTTAAATAAACCAGAAGAAATTACTCCAGGGTTAGCAAATTATTATGCATCTACTTATTATGATGGAAATGATTACGCTCCTATTTTAGTTAAAACTAGAGAAGGTCGTCCAATCCATATTATTGGGAACAAAGAGTCTTCTCTAACTAAAGGAGCAATTAATGCTAGAGTTAGTGCATCCGTACTTTCTTTATATGATAACAATAGAATTAAATCTCCTATGATAAAAGGAGAAGATACTACTTGGACAACTATAGATGACAGATTAGGGAAAGAATTAAAGGCTGCTAAAAACATTAGGGTATTAAGTAACACTATTATTAGCCCTTCGGCTGGACAAGTAATACTTGGTCTTGCGGGTAAAGAAACGTTGAGTGAAGATGGAACCATGAAAGGGATTTCATCAGATGGATGGATTCAATATGATACTATTTCCTATTCAGGGATATTAGAAGCAAATAAAGAATCTTTTGGTAAAGCACTAATACCTACTTATAATTTTGAAAAAGCTAAAACAATAGTTAGTATAGGTGCCGATTTTATGGGTAACTGGTTAGATTCCTTACAATATGTAAATGATTATTCTCAAGCAAGAAATCCAGATAACGATTGGATGTCTAAACATTTTCAGTTTGAAGCTAGTATGTCTTTGTCAGGAACAAATGCTGATCTAAGAATACCTGTTAAACCATCCGAATATGGAGCAATCATCTCTTCACTTTATGGGCAGCTTGGTGGAAGTAGTGGAGCAAAAACAGCTTACGATAAGCAAATTACTGAAGTAGCAGCAGCGTTAAAAGCAAGTAAAGGAGAATCAATTGTTGTTTGTGGATCTAACGATAAAAATGTACAAGTATTGGTTAATGCGATTAACGATATGCTTGGTAATTATGGGAATACGATTAATGTAAAAACTGTTTCTTACTCTAAACAAGGAATAGATAGTAAAGTAGCGGAGTTAGTTGCAGAAATGAATGCTGGCGAAGTTGATGCACTACTAATATATGGTGTTGATCCTGTTTTTACAATGGGAGATAGTTTTAAGAAAGCAATGAAGAAAGTAAAAACAACTATTTCATTTGCAACTAAAATGGATGATACATCTTCAGTTTGTAAATATGTTTGTCCTTCTCATCATGCATTAGAATCATGGAGTGATGCAAATCCTGTTACAGGGCATTATTCTTTAGGTCAACCAACTATTTCTCCTTTATTTGATACACGTCAAGCAGAAGAAAGTATGTTGATTTGGTCAGGTAATAAGACTTCTTACTATGATTACATTAAAAAGAATTGGGAAGTCAATATGCCTGAAGAAATGGGGATGTTTACTGACTTTTGGAATAAGGCGTTACACGATGGTGTAGTTTCAGCTGATTACCCAGAATCTGAAGATGCTATGGTTTTTGCTGGAAATACGAGTAAAGCAAATTCTGTAATTAAGAAAACACAAGGTAGCGGTATAGAATTAGAATTGGTTCAGAATATGGGAATTGGTGCTGGAGTTGGAGCAGATAATCCATGGATGCAAGAATTGCCAGATCCAATTACAAAAATAACATGGGACAATTATGTTACTATGAACCCTTCTGAAATGAAGAATAAGGATTGGGAAACTCATTTTGGACAAGAAAAAGAAATAACTGTTGTTAGTGTTAAAGTAGATGGCACAACAATTCAGTTGCCAGTTATTGCTCAGCCAGGTCAGGCAAAAGGGACAATAGGAATAGCATTAGGTTATGGTAAGAAAGTAGGAAACATGGAAGAAGCTACTGGTGCTAATGCTTATCCATTAGCTACATCTTCTAAATCAGGAGTTTCTTATTATGCTAATAATGTTAGCATTACGGAAGTAGAATTAGATGAGCCTTATTATATTGCTTGTACTCAAACACAGCAAACAGTTATGGGTAGAGATTCTATAATTAGAGAAACTACGCTTGATGTTTATAAAAATGGAAACAAAGAAGATTATAATCCAGCTCATGAACTATTATCAGCTGAAACAGATGAACATGGCCATCAGATTAAGAAAAATATAAAAGATTTTGATTTGTGGGCTGCACATCCTGTTGAACATATAGGTCATAGATGGGGGATGTCAATTGACATGAATAGTTGTATTGGGTGTAGTGCTTGTGTTACTTCTTGTGTGGCTGAAAATAACATTGCAGTTATAGGAAAAGATGAAGTAAGAAGAGGTAGAATCATGCATTGGATGAGAATTGATAGATATTATTCTAGTGAATATCAACCGTTAGGAGATATTGGAGCCACTCATGAGAAAACCAAGGAAGCTCTTGATATAAATGGAATATCTACTTATACAGCAATGGAAGATGCAGCAGATAATCCTAGTGTGGTACATCAACCAATGATGTGTCAGCATTGTAATCATGCTGGATGTGAAACTGTATGTCCTGTCGCTGCAACAACCCATAGTAATGAAGGGTTGAACATGATGGCATACAACAGGTGTATAGGAACAAGATATTGTGCTAACAACTGTGCATATAAGGTAAGAAGGTTTAATTGGTATAACTATATAGCATACAATAAGTTTACTGATTTCAACCCTGCTCAAGATGATTTAGGAAGAATGGTGTTAAACCCAGATGTGGTTGTTAGATCTAGAGGGGTAATGGAAAAGTGTAGCCTTTGTGTTCAAAGAATACAAGAGGGTAAAATGGATGCTAAAAAAGCAGGAACTAAAGTTCAAGATGGAGCAATTCAAACGGCTTGTTCWTCWGCTTGYCCTACMAAYGCWATTACKTTTGGAGATYAYAATGATGAAGAAAGTNRAAYTGNNYAKCNGCAAGRAATCACGATAGRTCATATAGRGTRATWGARGARGTWGGWCAGCAAGCAAATRTTTACTATCAAACKAARGTTAGAAATTTAAAAGCTTAATAGTTTTATATAAAAAAATTATAAAATGCATAAAGAAGCATCAATAAGAGAACCATTAATTTTAGGAAGTCCTACTTATAGTGACATTTCTAATGATGTATTACGTACAATAGAAAGTGAGCCTACCAAGTTGTGGAAAGTTTTAATGATTATTGCTACAATTGCTGCCCTCTGGGGAGTTGGTTGTATACTTTATTTAATAGGAGTAGGTATTGGAACATGGGGGTTAAATAACACCATAGGATGGGCATGGGATATTACCAACTTTGTTTGGTGGGTAGGAATTGGACATGCAGGAACACTTATTTCTGCAGTATTGTTGTTATTTCGTCAAAAATGGAGAATGGCAATAAACAGGCCAGCCGAAGCAATGACTATTTTTGCTGTATTCATGGCAGGTACTTTCCCAATGATACACATGGGTAGAATATGGATGGCTTATTGGGTATTTCCTATTCCAAATCAATTTGGTTCACTATGGGTAAACTTTAACTCTCCTCTGTTATGGGATGTATTTGCAATTAGTACTTATTTATCCGTTTCATTAGTATTTTGGTATGTGGGGTTAATTCCGGATTTTGCTACGATAAGAGATAGAGCTAAGAGACCTGTACAAAAATTAATGTATGGATTATTGAGTTTCGGTTGGACGGGTAATGCCAAAGCTTGGCAACGATTTGAAGAAGTTTCATTAGTGTTAGCAGGTTTGGCAACTCCACTTGTATTCTCAGTTCACTCTATTGTATCTATGGATTTTGCCACCTCAATAGTGCCTGGTTGGCATACTACCATTTTTCCACCTTATTTTGTAGCAGGGGCAGTATTCTCAGGATTTGCTATGGTGCAAACACTTATGCTGATTGTGAGGAAGGCTATGAGGTTAGAGTACATTATTACCATAAAACATATTGAATACATGAACTTGGTAATTATAGTCACAGGGTCAATAGTCGGTATTGCGTATATCACAGAATTATTTATATCGTATTATTCAGGTGTGGAGTATGAATCTTATGCTTTTATAAATAGACTTTCTGGTCCATATTGGTGGGCGTATGGCATAATGATGACTTGTAATGTGATATCTCCGCACTTATTTTGGTCTAAGAAACTAAGAACCAACCTTGCATTTACTTTTGTGATGTCTATAGTGGTAAATATAGGAATGTGGTTTGAACGATTTGTAATTATTGTAACATCAGTACATAGAGATTATTTACCATCAAGTTGGTCAATGTTCTATCCTACATGGGTTGATATAGGTGTTTTTATAGGGACATTAGGAATATTTAGTGTGTTTTATTTATTGTTCTTAAAATATTTTCCAGTGTTGGCACTTAATGAAGTAAAGTCGATTTTGAAATCATCTGGAGAACAATACAAAAATATGTCGGAAGAGGAATTTAATAAACTTCATCCGGTATTAAAAAAAGATATAAAATAATTAGTTAGATATTTAATTATGTCAGATAAAACAATATATGCAATTTACAATGATGATTACGTGCTTTTAGAAAGTGCTAAACATTTAGTAGATAAAGGAATTCATATTAGAGATGTATTCTCTCCATTTCCAATTCATGGGATTGATCCAGTTATAGGGTTGGCAAGAACAAGAATTGCAATGACATGCTTTATTTATGGAATAATAGGAATTGCTCTAGCACTTGTAGGAACATGGTACTTTATGATATATGATTGGCCTATGAACATTGGTGGAARACCTAGTTTTTCTTTATGGGAAARTTTACCCGCGTTTATTCCTGTTGTTTTTGAGTTTGGAGTTTTATGTGCTGCTCATGGAATGGTAATAACATTTTTTTTAAGGAACTGGACATTACCTGGATTTAAAGGAAGAAATCCTTATCCAAGAACAACTGATGATAGATTTGTAATGGAAATTCATCCTTCAGATTCTGAGGTAAGTGAGGATGACATTAAAAAGTTTATTAATGAAACGTGTGTTTTAGAAATTGACGAAAAATAATTTAATACAGATGAAAAGAAAGTATTTAARTARRWTATCAAAATTAKYTRTAGTTSTWGCTGTWATTTCTATTACMTCTTGTARRGARGAAGGYGGTTTAGCWCCAGAATAYATGCCAGATATGTATCGWTCMCCAKCWATAGARMCWTATGTWGATTATGCTGATTATGGTAATCCAGATGTTATGTCTGTTAGGAAACCTGTTGAAGGAACAATTCCTAGAGGTTTTCAGCCTTATGGTTATGAAAATACAAATGAAGGATATGAATTAGCAGGTCAAACCTTAAAAAACCCTATTGCATATTCTGAGAATGTTATGAAGAATGGAGAAGAACTATATGGAATGTTTTGTGTTCATTGTCATGGGAAAACTGGACAAGGAGATGGTACTTTGGTAGAAAGAGATAAATTTCCTCCTATTCCTACAAAATTTTCTCCAACATTAGAATTAACTGAGGGGAAAATGTTTCATGCCATTACTTATGGAAAAGGATTAATGGGAGCACATGCTTCTCAATTAAATAAAGAAGAAAGATGGAAATTAGTTCATTATATTAGAACTAAGTTTATGGAGAAATTTCCAATAATGGATATTATCGATTCCGTAGCAATTGAAGTTGTTGAAGAAGTTGCGGCTGAAACTGTTACTGAAGGTGTTAAAGCAACTGAAGAAAACGAACATTAATATAAAAAGAAAACAAACATTCTTATAAAATGGAATACAAGGTATCAAATCACGCAAAGCTCACAACATTAATCTTAATAGTTGTTGGAATTGCATCGTTATTATATGGAATATTTTCAGATCATAGTCACTATACAAATCAGAGAGTTTGGGCAAATTTATTGGTAAACGGATATTTCTTTTTTACCATTTCTTTAGCAGCTGTATTCTTTTTATCTTTGCAATATGTATCAGAAATGGCATGGGGAGTAACAACTCAAAGAGTTTTTCAAGCTATTATGGCATATATGCCTATAGGAGCAGGTGTTCTTTTAGTTGTTTTTATTGGAAGCAGCATGCATTGGAATCATTTATACCATTGGATGGCAGAAGGTGTTATGGATCCAGAAAGTGAGCATTATGATAAGATTATTGCAGGAAAATCAGGTTATTTAAACCAAACATTTTTTTGGGCAAGAACAATTGTTTATTTGGCTGTCTGGATGTATTTTGCAAATTGGTTTAGAAAGAACTCTTTAAAAGAAGATAAACTGAATTTAGAAGGAGCTACTTCTCCCATCTATAAAAAAGCAATTTTAAAATCAATATTATTTATTGGGTTTTTTGCTTACACATCTTCTTCCTCTGCATGGGATTGGTTAATGGCAATTGATGTGCATTGGTTTAGTACAATGTTTGGTTGGTATTGTTTCTCAGGAATGTGGGTGTCAATGATGATTGTCGCGGTGGTATTAGTTCAATATTTAAAACGAAATGGATATTTAAAAGAAGTGAATTCAAGTCATGTGCATGATATTGGTAAATGGATGTTTGCTATAAGCTGTTTATGGTCTTACATCTGGTTCTGTCAGTTTATGTTAATTTGGTATTCAAACATCCCAGAAGAAGTAACTTATTACATACAACGATTTGATCAATATAGAGGATTATATATAGGAACATTTTTTGTGAATTTTCTATTGCCTTTCTTTGTCTTAATGTCAAGAGATGCAAAAAGGAATGGAATATTTTTGATTCCAGTTGCTTTAATTATTTTCTTTGGTCACTATGTAGATGTTTTAGTAATGGTATTACCAGGAACAATGTTTGAGCATGGGCATTTAGGAGCTGTGGAAATAGGAATGTTTTTAACGTTTTTAGGAGTATTTATATTTATGGTGTTAAGAGCTTTATCTAAAGCACCATTGATGACTAAGAATCATCCGATGTATGATGAAAGTATTCATTTACATCATTAATTAAAAATTAGAATAGTAATAAAGAAAGTCTTTTAATTATGATGACTATAATAATAGCAGTAGCAATAATATTAGTAGTGATTGTCGGGTCGCAGTTACTTAAAATAGCAGAATTAAGAGCTGCAAGTAAAGGAGAATTGATTTATGTGATGACCGAAAAGGAAAGTAAGTTTCAAGGGTTATTGCTGTTTCTTAGTTTTTTCGTTTTCATTGGTTTTTTCTTCTGGCAAATGTGGGCATGGTATGGTTTAAGATTACCAGTATCTGCTTCAGAACACGGTGTAGCAATAGATTTTCTATCCAACTTAACATATTACATGATTACTCCAGTATTTATTGTAACACATGGTGTCTTATTATGGTTTTGTTACAAGTATTCTTTTAGCCCAAATAGGAAAGCATTGTTCTTTTCGCACAGTAATAAATTAGAATTAATATGGACAACAGGTCCATCTTTGGCATTAACGGTACTAATAATAATGGGGTTAACAAGTTGGAATAAAATTATGGCACCTATACCAGATGAAACAGATCATGTATTAATTGAGTTAACAGGGCAGCAATATACTTGGACAGCAAGATATGCTGGTAAAGATAAAATTTTAGGACGCTCTCATGTAACGTTAATAGAAGGTGTAAATGCAACAGGTGTAGATGCAGATGATTCTAATTCTAAAGATGATAAACTTGTTAAGGGAAAATTTCATTTACCAGTTGATGTTCCTGTTCAATTTGTTTTTAGATCATTAGATGTGATACATAGTGCTTATATGCCTCACTTTAGAGTACAAATGAATTGTGTTCCTGGACTTAAAACTCAATTTAATTTTGTGCCAACAATTACTACTAAGGAGATGAAGAAAAAGACTAATAATCCAGATTTTGAATACATATTGTTGTGTAATAAAATTTGTGGAGCAGCACATTATAATATGCAAATGGATATAATAGTAGAGACACAAGAGGAATATGATAAATGGTTGGCAGAACAAAAAACATTTATAGAATAATAGAAATTTAGAACATTACTTTAATTTAATATAGAAATGAGTACACATCATCACGCAAAAGATTTTTTATTTACTTATGTCTTTAGTCAAGACCATAAGATGATATCTAAGCAATTCCTAGTAACGGGATTTTTAATGGGGTTTCTAGGGTTAGCAATGTCAACAATGTTTAGATTACAATTAGGCTGGCCAGGAGAAAGTTTTGAAGTAATTGATATGTTTTTGGGAAGTTGGGCAGAAGGTGGTGTTATAACACCAGATAAATACCTTGCTTTGGTTACCATGCACGGAACCATTATGGTGTTTTTCTTGTTAACAGCTGGGTTAAGTGGAACATTTAGTAATTTGTTAATACCTCTTCAGATAGGAGCTAGAGATATGGCATCTGGATTTTTGAACATGCTGTCTTATTGGTTTTTCTTTGTTTCATCTGTAATTATGCTAATTTCTTTGTTTGTTGAAGGTGGATCCGCATCTGCTGGGTGGACGATTTATCCCCCTTTAAGTGCATTGCCTCAAGCAATTCCTGGTTCTGGAGCGGGAATGACCTTATGGTTAGTTTCAATGGCAGTTTTTATTGTTTCATCATTATTAGGTAGCTTAAATTATATTGTTACAATATTTAATTTACGAACCAAAGGCATGACCTTTACAAGATTGCCATTAACAATATGGGCATTTCTTTTAACAGCAATTATTGGGGTACTCTCATTTCCAGTTCTTTTAGCTGCTGCTTTATTATTGATATTTGACAGAAGCTTTGGAACAAGTTTTTACTTATCAGATATTTATATTGGAGGTCAAGTTTTAGAGCACTCAGGAGGTAGTCCAATTTTATTTGAACATTTATTTTGGTTCTTAGGACACCCTGAAGTTTATATTGTATTACTGCCCGCATTAGGAATTACTTCTGAAATTGTATCTACTATGACAAGGAAACCAATCTTTGGTTACAGAGCAATGATTGGTTCTATGATGGCAATTGCTTTTCTATCATTTGTGGTTTGGGGTCACCATATGTTCTTAACAGGAATGAACCCATTTTTAGGCTCGGTATTTACGTTCACAACATTATTAATTGCAGTTCCTTCAGCAGTTAAGGTATTTAATTATTTAACTACTTTATGGAAAGGAAACATCATATTTACACCAGCTACATTATTTAGTGTTGGGTTGGTATCTACTTTTATTTCAGGAGGCGTTACAGGGTTGATTTTAGGAAATTCGGCTTTAGATATTAATGTTCATGATACTTATTACGTAGTTGGTCACTTCCATATTGTAATGGGATTATCTGCAATTTTTGGAATGTTTGCCGGAGTTTACCATTGGTTCCCTAAGATTTTTGGAAGAATGATGAACAATAAATTAGGAATCTTGCATTTTTGGACTACCATTATTTGTGCCTACGGTGTCTTTTTTCCGATGCACTTTTTAGGATTTGCTGGAGTTCCCAGAAGGTATTATGAAAATTCTGCTTTCCCATTATTTGATGACATGGTTGACATTAATACCTTTATCAGCATGTTTGCTATAGTGGCATTTTTTGCTCAGCTGATATTCTTCTTTAATTTTGTATATAGTGCATTTAGAGGACCAAGAGCACCTATGAACCCATGGAGAAGTAACTCACTAGAGTGGACAGCACCTGTTGAACATTTTCATGGAAACTGGTACGGAGAAATTCCTCATGTTCACAGATGGCCTTACGATTATAGTAAATTAAATGCTGAAGGAGAATATGTTTATGGAGAAGATTTTATTCCTCAAACAACTCCTTTAGGGGAAGATGAGAAGGATGGAGGAGAACATTAATAGTACAAATGACAACAATAAGATTAGAAAATATTAGCTATAAAGAAGAAATTAGAAGAAAAACTTCTAAGCCTTTAATATGGATAGGTATTATGAGTATTGTTATGTTTTTTGGTGGATTAACTAGTGCAGTTATAGTAAGCCAAGGCAGTGGTGAGTTTTTAAAAATTACCATGCCTTTTGCGTTTACAGTAAGTACAGTTATTATTGTATTAAGTAGTGTTGCATTTCATTTTGGTTTAATATCAATTAAAAAAGGAAATTATGCTATTGCAAAATTAAGTATTGCAACTACTTTGGTTTTAGGGTTATTATTTGTGGTATCTCAATATTTAGGTTGGGTTTCATTAAACGAGAATGGAATTTATGCGGCTGGTAAAGAAAGTACTCAGGAAAGCTCTTTTTTATACCTGATAACAGGATTGCATGTGCTTCATTTAATTGGAGGACTGATAAGTTTAATAGTAGTATTAGTAAAAATAATGAAAGAAAGATATAATGCTGAGAATGTGTTGGGAATACAAATAAGTATTACTTACTGGCATTTTTTAGGAGGATTGTGGATTTACCTTTTCTTTTTTTTAAGATATACAATAGCATAAAAAATAAAACAATATGTCTCATACAGAAGAACTAGATAAAAAAGAATTATGGGGAGGTGGAACATCTCCGTTTAATGCTGGTTACGGTAAACTAATGATGTGGTTTTTCCTGATGTCGGATGCTTTATCGTTTACTGGATTTTTAGCAGCATACGGATTTTACCGTCATAATTTCTCAGCTACTTGGCCATCTGCAGAAAATGTATTTACGCACTTTCCATTTGTAGATCATCATCAGCCATTACTTTATGTTGCGTTAATGACATTCGTATTAATTATGAGTTCTGTTACTATGGTGCTTGCCGTGGAAGCTGGGCAACGAATGAATAAGAAAGCGGTTATGATTTGGATGTTTTGGACCATAATTGGTGGTTTAATCTTCGTAGGTTCTCAAGCTTGGGAATGGATGCATTTTATTCAAGGAACAGAA
Organism: Flavobacteriales bacterium; assembly: GCA_002402165.1. GTDB lineage: Bacteria > Bacteroidota > Bacteroidia > Flavobacteriales_E > Vicingaceae. The sequence continues at coordinate 81,829 of NVVI01000010.1, read as the reverse complement.
CTAGGGGCTTTTAAATTAGGGATAGGAATAGTAGATGTACATGGAACGATAGAACAAACCCAAGGAATCATATGTCAGTGGACGGATGAAACCAAGACAGGATTATTACTACCTTGGCGGGAAATCCCAGGGGATATTAGATCGGGCTTTATAGAACTCAAAGGAGATGAATTAGCTGCTGCTTTAGCAAGTGGTAATGAAATTTATGGAGCAAATTTAACGCACAATGAATATGGACATCCACTTTTTGCAGATTTCTTTTTCTTTATAACAGGGTTTCACGGAACGCACGTATTTAGTGGGGTAGTATTAAATTTTATCATTTTTGTTAATGTGATTATGGGTACTTATGAAAAGCGTGGGCATTATGAAATGGTAGAAAAAGTAGGATTGTATTGGCACTTTGTAGATTTAGTATGGGTATTCGTATTCACATTCTTCTACTTAATATAACAGAGTTAAAAAATAATAATTATGGAACATTCAGACGCACCTTATAAGTATGCACAACATCATTCTGAGGAAGAAGGAAAGAAAACTCGAAGAATGATTTGGAATATGTTTTGGGTACTCTTAGTAATTACCACTATAGAGGTAGGATTAGGAATTATGTGGAAATCATGGGGGATAGATTTTCATTATGTCAAAATGACATTTATTGTGATGACGTTGGCTAAAGCATACTTTATTGTAGCTTACTATATGCACTTAAAACATGAAAAATCTGCTTTGCAAAACACCATTATTGTGCCCTATACAATACTAGTACTGTATTTAATGTACATTGTGTTTACAGAAGGAACATTTACCAATTACATTGAACATTTATTTTAGTCAACAAAAAGATTAAATGAAAAGATCACAATCTCTGTGATCTTTTTTTATATTATGCCATCACCATCATCAAAATATACCAAAGTTTTAATTTTGGTAGCAATTTTGTTGCTTCCAGCTTCTTTTTATTTAGTCATGCAAAGTGGTGAGCATCATTATACCAAGCTTCCTCATTTAGGGCCAAAAGAAGCAATTCAAAACAATGAGGGTGGTTACGACACCATTTATCATCAAATTCCTTATTTCGAATTTATCAATCAAGATGGGAAAACTCTAACAAGAGATGATCTTTTGGGTAAAGTGTACATCACCGATTTCTTTTTTGCCACTTGCCCAACTATTTGCCCAAGAATGGCTGCCAACATGAAATATTTACAAGATAAATTTAAAGATAGAAAGGACTTAAAGTTTATATCTATTACTGTAAACCCAGAACATGATACAGTTGAAGTACTGAGAGATTATGCTGATATGGTGCATGCTGATACGGAAAGCTGGAGTTTTTTAACTGGAGATAAAGAAAAAATATATGATTTGGCATTAAAAGGATTTTTTGCYTCAGTTGGMGAAGATGWAGTTGCTCCWGGTGGRTTTTTRCATACTCAGTACTTTGTTTTAGTAGATAAAAAAGGACATATTCGAGGGCTTTTTGATGGTACGGTTTATTCCGAAATGAAAAAAGATCTCACCGATGCACTTGATATTTTATATCGTGAAGAAGTAGTGCCTTTAAAGGGTGATGATAAATACAAAGTGGAGCAGCGAAAATAATTTTAGATGCTGTTTTCTGATAAATCATTGTTAAATTTGCAGAAATGATTGCTGTNAAAAAAATAGTTTTATTCCTTGTCTTAATATCAATTGAGCTCTCAGTTTATGCCCAGTGTGCCATGTGTAAAGCAGTGGTAGAGTCTAGTGGAGCAGGAGAAGAGATTAATAATGGAATTATTTATCTCATGTTTATTCCATATATATTAATAGGTACAATTGGGTATTTTATTTACCGCCATCACAAGAAAAATCAAATAACAGAGCAAGCCTAAATAACATGAGGTTAATACTTGTTGTTTTTAGTTTGACTTTATTTCCAGTTCTATTATTAGCTCAGTATGATGATGAGAAAATGCTTGTTTTTGAAGAAGAATTCAAAAAAAGTTTTAAATCTAAACCAAAATTAGATGTAAAATTTGATAATCGCTTTTCCTTTATTCAAGATAATGCACTTAAAACCGTTGGAATTAAAATAGGACTTAGTTTTAATAGAAAATTTAAAGTTGGATTGGGCATAAATCAAATGTTGTTTCCTGTAGAGTCTACTGTAATAAATGAAGGGGATACCTCAGTTCCTGTTAATTTAGAATATTTTTATTTTTCACCTTATCTTGAATATGTTTATTATAGTACAAGAAAATGGGAGTTTAGTTTAGCAACTCAAATAGGTTTTGGTGGTGCAAGTTACCAGTATAATGATGAAAATGGCAAGAAAGTCAAACTATTAGAATCTACGGTTTTATCGTATGAGCCAGCTATGATGATTGATTATAAAATAATCAGATGGATAGGTATTGGAACTGGTGTTGGGTATCGTTTTGTTTATTATAAAAGTCCTGGCATTAAAGAAAGGTTCTCATCTCCCGAGTATGTAATTAAGCTAAAGATTTATTTAGGAGAAATTATTAGAACAATAACAGGAAAAGAGCTTAAAATTGATTGATGAGTTTTTGTCATCCTGAGCCTGTCGAAGGACAAAAAAAACTATCTTTGATTTATGAATGAATACCATGATGCAGATAATGAAAGCCTAAGTTCTACAGAAAAAGAATTAGAAAAAGTATTACGGCCACTTTCTTTTGATGATTTTACAGGGCAACATAAAGTAGTCGATAATTTAAAAGTATTTGTAGCTGCTGCTGATCAAAGAGGAGAAGCCCTAGATCATGTATTGCTTCACGGACCTCCAGGATTAGGGAAAACAACCTTAGCTCATATTATTGCTAACGAACTCAATGTTGGCTTTAAAGTTACCTCAGGGCCAGTTCTAGAAAAACCAGGTGATTTAGCAGGTTTGCTAACTAATTTAGAAGAAGGAGATGTTTTGTTTATTGATGAGATACATCGATTAACTTCTGTTATAGAGGAATATTTATACTCTGCCATGGAAGATTACAAGATTGATATAATGATAGATACTGGCCCAAATGCCAGAAGCGTACAAATTGAACTTAATCCATTTACGCTAATTGGTGCAACTACTAGAACTGGGTTGTTGACCTCTCCTTTAAGAGCTCGTTTTGGTATTTCATCACGGTTAGAATATTATGATGCCAATTTATTAGAAACAATAATTAAACGTTCTGCCAAAATTATTAAGATTGATATTGATGATGATGCGGCTGTAGAAATTGCCAGGAGAAGTAGAGGAACACCTCGAATAACTAATTCATTATTGCGAAGAGTAAGAGATTTTGCTCAAGTAAAAGGTGATGGTAGAATTAACCTAGAGATTGCATTGTTTGCGTTAGATGCATTAAATGTTGATAAATATGGGTTGGATGATATGGATAATAAAATTCTTTCTGCCATTATTGATAAATTTAAAGGGGGTCCAGTAGGCTTAACTACTATTGCAACAGCAGTAAGCGAACAGGCAGGAACTATTGAAGAAGTTTACGAACCTTTTTTAATTAAAGAAGGCTTCTTAATGCGTACCCCAAGAGGAAGAGAAGCTACCGAAAAAGCATACCAACATTTAGGGAAAGTAAAAGCACCAGATCAAGGGAATTTGTTTTAAATTTTCTCATTTTGTCACACTGAGCTTGTCGAAGTGTTTTTTAACTTAGTATTAAATTTGAAAGAATTTGTAAGCATATTAATGAACCCTAAAATTCATAGTGTAATTCAATTTGTTATTTCACTATTATGGATTTATGAAAATGGACATCGTTTATATAATCAACATTATGGAGGGGTTATGTACTTGATAATGTTTCCTGATTGGTGGTTGTTTATGAATATATCTTTTGGCTCGTTTGGAATGTTTGTTGCTTTATGGGTTTTTTATGAGAAAATGAAAATAGGTAAGGGGTATCTTTTTATTTTTTTAGCATTATTAATCAGTTTAATTTTTCCAGTAATATTAGATTAGTTGTCAATTTTTATTAAAATGCTTCTTTTTTAAGTCTAAATACACTCAATAAATTCAAAACCGAAGCACAACATTAGTCAACCGATGTGTTTTTTACAGATGCTGAAATAAATTCAGCATGACGGTATTAGAATGTTTTGTCAGTTTACCAATATCGTCACCCTGAATTTATTTCAGGGTCTTACATCAAAAACACTATCTTTGATAGTGAAATGAATACAATAAAATCCAACTACACTCAACAAATAAAAACCGAAGCACAACGCTTGGGTTTTTCTTTTTGTGGGGTTTCCAAGGCTGAGTTTTTGGAAGAAGAAGCACCACGATTAGAGAAATGGTTGAACCAAAATATGCATGGAGAAATGAGTTACATGGAAAATCATTTTGACAAGCGATTAGACCCTACGCTTTTAGTAGAAGGTTCAAAATCGGTTATTTCTTTATTGTTTAATTATTATCCAAAAAAAGAGCAAAGAGATGATACATTTAAAATCTCAAAATATGCTTATGGTGAAGATTATCATTTTGTTATCAAAGATAAATTAAAAAATATTGTTCATTTTATTACGGATAGTATTGGAGAGATTGATGCTCGTTTTTTTGTAGATTCAGCACCTGTTTTAGACAGAGCTTGGGCAAAAAAAAGTGGCTTAGGGTGGATAGGTAAAAATGGCATGCTTATTAATAAAGAGCAAGGTTCATTTTTCTTTTTAGCGGAAATCATTCTAGATTTAGAGCTAGATTATGACAACCCAATTACTGACCATTGTGGCACTTGTAGAGCTTGCATAGATGCTTGTCCAACCGAAGCAATTTTACCCAACAAAGTAGTAGATGGGAGTAAATGCATCTCTTATTTCACCATAGAGTTAAAGGACGAGATTCTTCCAAATGAGGTAAAAGGAAAGTTTGGTGATTGGGTTTTTGGTTGCGATATCTGTCAAGATGTTTGTCCTTGGAACCGTTTTTCTTTAGCTCACAATGAACCAAAATTTATTCCAAATGAAAAACTACTTAATTTTTCGAAAGCTGAATGGAAAGATATTACAGAAGAAATTTATCAAGAAATATTTAAAAAATCTGCAGTAAAACGCACCAAGTTTAAAGGGTTGAAGAGAAATATCAAATTTATTTTGAAATAGGATGTCATCTTCAGCTTGACTGGAGATCTAAATAGATTCCCAATCAAGTTGGGAATGACAATTAGTCTCCCCACCTATAAGTGTTATTTTCAATTTCCATTAAATCCAAAACTCTATCCACAACAGTTTTGGCTACTTCCTCGATTGTTTTAGGTTGGCTATAAAAAGAGGGTGTTGCGGGACAAATTATTCCGCCAGCTTCAGTTACCAATTTCATATTATTAATATGAATTAAACTAAGAGGAGTTTCTCTGGCAACTAGTATTAATTTACGCCTTTCTTTCAAAATCACATCTGCAGTGCGAGTTAATAAATCATTAGAAAGTCCGTTTGCAATTCTTCCCAAAGTTCCCATAGAACAAGGAATAATAACCATTGTGTCAAATTTTGCTGAGCCTGATGCGAAAGGGGCATTGAAATCATTTTTGTTGTAAAATGTAAATGGATAATTTTTGTAGTCTTGATTTTTTAATTCACTTTCCCAGATAGTTTTAGCGTTATCAGAAAGTAAAACTCCAACATCAAGAAGATTGTCACCCTGAGCTTGTCGAAGGGTAGATAAAACATCCAACAATAATTTTGCATAGATGCTGCCGGAAGCACCTGTAATTGCAATAATTATTTTTCTTTTAACTTCCAAATTGATACCTCACAGAAAGATTTAAATCAACATTGTACCAGCCTCGGTTAAATAGTTTATTTAACATTCCTACGTTTTGATCATAATTTTGAAAATCTCGTATGGGAATAATAGAATTTTTTGATCTGAGGTTAAAAATAAAGTGGTCATTAAGTTGGTAGTAAACTCCAATCAAACCGCCAAAATCAAAACCTCTAAAGGGGAAACGGTTAATTTCTCTAGGACCAAATTCATCCGATACGCTTGTACTTAGTAGCTGAGCATAATACAAGCCTATTTCTCCCATAAATTTGTGATATTTATGCCTTAAAGAAACAGGGATTTCGATGTAATTTAGATTTAAACTAAAGCTATCATAATCCCCTTTATCTGGATGTGCGGCATCAAAACTGCCTTTATTTATAAAATAAATTTCAAACTGTACAGACATTTTTTCTGATAAATTAGTGTTGACGAGACCTCCAGCAATAAATCCTAATTTATTATAACCACCATAGCCATCTCCTTCTACTTGAGCACCACTTATTCCCCCAATAACACCAACTTTAAATACTTGGGCGGAAGAGTTGAAATAACTGCAGATTAATAAAAGTAGTATGATTAAATAATTTTTCACAAGTCAAATTTAAGACTTACTAAATTAACTTACAGACTTCTCTAATAATTTATCAGTAAGTTGAGGGATACCAATACTTGCTTTTTCTTTTATTACCGTTAAATTCTTAATTCCTGAAGATAAAATGTTTTTTGGATCGATTAAATATTTCTCACAATTATCGGGAACAAAATCTACAATATTTGCTGCTGGATAAACTGTTAAAGAGGTTCCTATTATAATTAGAATGTCTGCATCTTTGCATAATTCCATTGCATCTTCCATTTTAGGTACGGCTTCTCCAAACCACACAACATCTGGTCTTAATTGAGAATTATTTTCACAGGTGTCACCATAATTAAGGTTAACGCCTTTAATGTTATATTGTTTATCATCATGAGTACTTCTAGATTTTAATATTTCTCCATGGAGGTGAAGTGTTTTTGATGATCCTGCTCTTTCATGTAAGTCATCAATGTTTTGAGTAATAATTTCAACATTAAATTTTTTTTCAAGTTTTACTAAAGAAAAATGAGACTTGTTGGGAGAGGAATCAATAACTTGTTTTCTTCTCATGTTGTAGAAGTCTAGCACTAGTTTTGGATTTTTTTCCCAAGCTTCAGGTGTTGCAACTTCAGCTAAATTATAGTTTTCCCATAAGCCATTACTGTCTCGAAAAGTTTTTAAACCACTTTCTGCACTAATTCCAGCACCAGAGAAAACAATTATTTTTTTCATTATAAATAATATTATCAAACAATAAATTTATTCATTTTCATTCAATTATAAAAACCTGATTTTTAGCTCAAAAAAAGGAGTTGTTTCTCTCTTTTCTCCCATTGTTAAATGGCCAATTTTTATTGGTATTTTTACGGGTTTTAGTAGATTGTAATTTATATGAAAAAATCGCGTAAAGATATCGAAGCTTTAGAATATCATTCACAGGGTAAACCTGGGAAAATTGAGGTTGTTCCAACTAAGAGATATAGCACACAAAGAGATTTATCTTTAGCATATTCTCCTGGGGTTGCAATCCCTTGTACCGAGATTGCCAAAAATAAAGAAGATGTATATAAATACACTGCTAAAGGAAATTTAGTAGCAGTTATTTCTAATGGAACAGCAGTGTTAGGATTAGGAAACATAGGCCCTGAAGCATCGAAGCCTGTAATGGAAGGAAAAGGGTTATTATTTAAAATTTTTGCAGATATAGATGTTTTTGATATTGAGGTTGATGCAACCGATGTAGATCTTTTTGTGAATACTGTAAAAGCCATTTCACCAACTTTTGGTGGGATAAACTTAGAAGACATCAAAGCTCCTGAATGTTTTGAAATAGAAGAGAGGTTAAAGGCAGAATTAGATATTCCTGTTATGCATGACGATCAACACGGAACTGCTATTATTTCTTCAGCTGCAATGTTGAATGCTGTAGAATTAGCCTATAAAAAAGTTGATAAAATCAAGTTAGTGGTGAGTGGTGCAGCTGCTTCTGCAATATCTTGTGTTAAGCTTTATGTTTCTCTTGGAGTTAAGAAAGAAAACATAGTTATGGTAGATAGTAAGGGGGTTATAAGAAAAGATAGGGAAGGTTTGCCAAAAACAAAATTAGAATTTGCAACGACTAGAGATATAACCACATTAACAGAAGCTATGGTTGATGCAGATATGTTTTTAGGGTTATCTAGAGGCGGAATTCTCTCTGTAGAAATGGTGCAAACCATGGCTAAAGACCCAATTGTTTTTGCGTTGGCCAACCCTGACCCTGAAATTCCTTATGAAGATGCAATAGCCTCTCGGAAAGACATCATCATTGCAACAGGAAGGTCAGACTATCCAAATCAAGTGAATAATGTGTTGGGGTTTCCGTTTATTTTTAGAGGAGCATTAGATGTTAGAGCTACTTGCATTAATGAAGAAATGAAAATGGCTTCAGTTAGAGCAATTGCAGATTTAGCAAAAGAACCAGTTCCTGAGGTTGTTAATGAAGCTTATCATGAAAAAAACATCGTTTTTGGTCGAGATTTTATTATACCAAAACCATTAGATCCAAGGTTAATTACTACGGTAGCCCCTGCTGTAGCAAAAGCAGCCATCGATTCTGGAGTTGCTCAAATAATTATTGAAGATTGGGAAGCTTATACTGAGAATCTCTCTAAACGATTAGGGTTGGATAACAAGTTGTTGAAAAACATTACCCAAAAGGCGAAACGAAACCCTAAAACTGTTGTTTTTGCAGAAGCTGATAATTATAAAATATTGAAAGCTGCACAAATAGTGTATGAAGAAGGGATTGCTAAGCCAATTTTATTAGGCAAGGTTAAAAGAATACAAGAGGTTATTGATGAATACAACTTAGAGATAGGAGATATTCCTATTATTGATCCCAGAAGCTCAAAAGAAAAAGTACGGAGAAATAATTTTGCAGAATTATTGTACAATAAAAGAAAAAGAAGGGGAGTTACCCATACTGAAGCTCGAGAAATGATGCGAAGCAGGAATTATTTTGGCTCTGCAATGGTTGAGGTTGGAGAAGCGGATGCTTTAATTTCTGGATTAACTAGAAGTTATAGAGATACAATTAGACCAGCTTTACAAGTAATAGGTACAGATGATGATGTAACTAAAATTGCAGGGATGTATATTTTGTTCACAAAACAAGGTCCATTTTTCTTTGCAGATACTACCATAAATGAAAACCCAACAGCAGAAGACATTGTTGATATAACCGCTCTAGTCGCAAAAATTGTTCGGAGATTTAAAATTGAACCGAAAATAGCATTGCTTTCGTATTCAAATTTTGGCTCATCAGAAGGGGAAGACCCAATTAAGATGAGAGAAGCAACAAGGATGTTGAAAGAAAAACATCCAGACATTATTGTAGATGGAGAAATTCAAGCAAATTTTGCATTAAATAAAGAATTAAGAGAACAAATTTTTCCTTTTTCTGAGTTGGCTAAAAGGAATACAAATACGTTGATTTTCCCTAACTTATCATCAGGAAATATTGCTTATAAATTAATTCAAGAAATGGCAGGAACGGAGTCAATAGGCCCAATATTATTGGGAATGAAAAAACCTGTTCACATACTTCAATTAGGAAGTTCGATAAGAGAAATTATAAATATGGTAACCATTGCCGTTACAGATTCACAAACAAGATTGTAAAATGATAGCTCAAATTAAAGGAAGATTAATAGAAAAAACACCAACTTATGTTGTTATAGATTGTAACGGGGTTGGTTATGAATTAAAAATTTCTTTAAATACCTATTCAAAAATAGGAAAAAGTGAAGTTTGCTCTTTATATACTCATTTTGTAGTTAGAGAAGATGCGCAACTACTTTATGGATTTAAAGAAACGAGCGAAAGGGAATTATTTAGATTATTAATTTCTGTTTCAGGAGTGGGTTCTGCAACAGCAATGATGATTCTTTCTTCCTTATCACCGCATGAAACTAAACAAGCCATTCTCAACAGCGATGCAGTTACCTTGAAAAGTGTAAAAGGAATTGGAGCTAAAACTGCCGAAAGAATAATTATAGACTTGAGGGATAAAATTGCTAAAGTAGATAGTGGCACAGCAATTTCTTTACCTGCAAACAATACTGTTAAAGAAGAAGCGTTAAGTGCATTAGTTATGCTAGGATTTAGTAAAAATCCGGCAGAAAAAGCACTGAGTAAAATAATGCTGTCAGGAGAAGAAATGACTGTTGAAGAGCTTATTAAGAGGACATTAAAAAGTCTTTAATAAGATGCAATAAAGTTGAGGTTAAAGAATTTTACATATAATAAGATACTTCTAATTGTTGGGTTTTCAGTAATTATAATTATTGCAAACTGGTTAGTTAATCCTCCTCAATCTAGGGCTTATCCTCAAGGAAATAATATACTTGCTTTAGAAATAGATAGCCCTGAAATTGATTTACCTTATCCTTTTTATGATGGAATAGGTGGTCCTGGAAGTAATAATTCTGGAGGACTTTTCTTAAATAATCCAAGTAACGTCCAATCAGGATTTCAATATGACCCTGAAACAGGAACCTATAATTACTATGAAAAAATTGGAGATTTCTATTTCAAGTACCCAACTTATATGAGTTTTGATGAATATATTAATTATGATTCGAAAAAATCGTTACAAGACTATTGGAAACAGAAATCATCTGCTGATGACATTAATCAAACTAAAGGGTTTAGACCTAAGTTAACCATAAAAGGAGAAGCATTTGACAGAATATTTGGTGGAAATGTAATTGATATACGCCCACAAGGATCCGCACAATTATCTTTTGGAATAAATAGATCTACTAGAGATAACCCCGCGTTACCAGCCAATCAAAGAAGTACAACTACCTTTGATTTTGATCAACAAATTCAATTAAATGTAATTGGACATATTGGCGAAAAATTAAAGATTACAACAAGCTATAATACAGAAGCAACCTTTGATTTTGAAAATCAAATGAAAATAGAATATACAGGTTATGAAGATGAGATTATTCAAAAAATAGAAGCAGGTAATGTTGCACTTCCATTAAAAGGGCAATTGATTACGGGAAGTCAAACATTGTTTGGCATAAAAACAGAGTTGAGGTTTGGAAGATTAACAGTTACTAGTGTATTATCTCAAGAAAAAGGAGAAAAGAAAGAGATTAACATTCAAGGAGGAGCCCAGATTCAAAAATTTGAAAAAGAAGGGTCTGATTACGAAGAAAACAAGCATTACTTTTTATCACAATTTTTCCGAAATACTTATGAAAATTCTTTAGCAACTCCTCCAATAATTAATTCACGAGCCAATATTACCAAAGTAGAAATTTGGGTTTCTAACATTAATAGTCAAATAGAAAATACAAAGAACATTATTGGATTTATGGATTTAGGAGAAAGTGTCCCTTATAGTGGTAATGTGAGTGTGACCGGACCATTAAACCCTGATAACGCAACCAATAATCTATACTTAAATATTTCTGACACGTTTAATTCTGCCTATGGACCTGCATTTGTTGGAGATGTTAGAGGATTTGTTCAAGCACCTCAAGCTCTACAAACTCAAGGATATGTGAACGGTACCGATTTTGAAAAATATGAACAAGCTAGGTTATTGGGGCCATCAGAATATACGTTAAATACCCAGTTGGGCTATATTTCTTTAAACTCTACCTTAAACGCTGATAATATTTTAGCTGTTGCCTTTCAATATACCTTAGATGGGCAAATTTTTCAAGTAGGAGAATTTTCAACAGATGGAGTAGATGGTCAGAGTGGGCTTTTTGTTAAATTATTGAAAGGCACCAATATAAATACCAATATTCCTATATGGGATTTAATGATGAAAAATGTTTATGCTCTTGGGGCGTATAATATATCTTCAACAGATTTTTATTTAGATGTGCTTTATAACAACCCTGCAACTGGTGTTGAAATACCATTTATACCAGAAGGAGTAATTAACGGAATACCTTTGGTGAGTGTTTTAAACCTAGATAGACTAAACGTAAATAGTCAGGCTAATCCAGATGGAGTTTTTGATTTCCTTAGCGGAATTACAATTAATCCAAATAATGGTAGGGTTTATTTTCCTGTCTTAGAGCCTTTTGGGTCTCATTTGCGGAGTCAGATTAATGACCAAACAATTGCAGATAAATATGCCTTTGATTCATTATATGTAACAGTTCAAACTTTAGCAGAGCAAGATGCTAAAAAGAATAGATTTGTTATAAAGGGACAATATTCATCTTCTTCAAGTTCAGATATTTCTCTAAATGCAATGAACATACCAGAAGGTTCAGTTTCTGTAACTGCAGGAGGGGCATTATTAACAGAAAATGTAGATTATACAGTCGATTATAATTTAGGAAGAGTTAAAATTATTAATGAAGGAATATTGCAATCAGGCACACCAATAAAAATATCATTAGAGAGCCAATCTTTGTTTAACATTCAAACAAAAACTTTGATGGGGTCAAGGTTTGATTATAAATTTAATGACAATTTTAATCTAGGAGGTACTATTTTAAAATTATCAGAACGGCCATTAACAAGAAAGATAAACATAGGTGATGAGCCGATTAACAATACTATAATTGGATTCGATTTAACTTACACTCATGAAGTTCCTTTCTTAACTAGATGGGCTGATAAACTACCTATTTACAGTACCAAAGAAAAATCTACCATTACAGTTGAGGGGGAGTTTGCCAAACTTTTACCCGGAAATCCTGGGGCAATTGGTAAAGATGGTACAGCTTATTTAGATGATTTTGAAGGCAGTCAATCTTTGATTGATATGAAAAATGTTTTGCAATGGAAATTAGCAAGTACGCCACAAGGGCAGCCATCACTATTTCCAGAAGGTATATTTCCATTATCAGACAGTTTAGAATATGGTATGAATAGAGCGAAACTAGCTTGGTATAATATTGATCCTTTGTTTTGGAGAAATGATTCTAGAACTCCACAACACATAAAAGACAACCTTGATCAGCAATCTAATCATTATGAAAGGGAAGTTTTACAAACGGAAGTTTTTCCGTTTAAAGCCCAACAAAATGGGATCACACAAAACATATCTGTTTTGGATTTGGCTTATTATCCAACTGAAAGAGGGCAGTATAATTTTGATGAAGGATCAGTTATAAGTGCTGGTATTGATGCAAATGGTAATTTAATTAATCCAACCACACGTTGGGGTGGAATTATGAGAAAAATTGAAACCACAGATTTCGAATCATCTAATGTTGAGTTTATCCAGTTTTGGATGATGGATCCTTTTGATGCTGCAGATGGTGATCCAAATCATCCTGGAGGTCAATTGTATTTCAACTTAGGAGATATTTCTGAGGACATCTTAAAGGATGATAGAAAATCTTTTGAGAATGGTTTGCCAGTTACTGCCATTGATTATACTATTACTAATGGAACAAATGCAAATTTGGTTGATACTACTGTTTGGGGTAGAGTTCCTACGGTTCAGGCTTTGGTAAATGCCTTTGATAATATACCTAGTACAAGACCATTTCAAGATGTTGGATTGGATGGATTAAATAATGCAGATGAAACCAGTTTTTTTTCAAATTTTAGTAGTTTCCAAACATTAGGTCTTCCTGATCCTTCAGGAGATAATTATCACCATTATAGAGGGTCAGATTATGATGGAGCAAATGCAGGAGCTGGAACCAGTATCTTAAACCGATATAAATATTTCAATGGTATGGATGGTAATTCACCTACATCCGAGCAGTTTACAGAAGATTATTCAACATCGGCTACAACAAGACCAGATATTGAAGACATCAACAACAACAATAACCTTGATTTTAGAGAAAATTATTTTCAATATTCAATTAATTTAAATCCAGCAGAGATTTCTCCATCTAATGTTGGAAACAATTACATAACCAATGTATTTGAAACAAGTGTTACCACTCCTGATGGAGTTCTTAAAACTATTAGATGGTATCAATTTAAAATTCCTATTAGAGAGCCTGAAAATACAATTGGTAACATTCCAGACTTCAAATCTATTCGATTTATGAGAATGTTTTTAAAGGGCTTTAGTCAAAAAGTAGTTTTGCGTTTTGCAAAATTAGAATTGGTAAGAGGTGAATGGAGAAAATATACTGARGGGTTATTGAGCCCTGGCGATTATCTAGGTAATGATGATGATGCAACTACATTTGATATTTCGGGAGTAAATGTGGAAGAGAAYAGYTCAAAAACTCCYGTAAATTATATCATTCCTCCAGGRATTGATAGAGAAATAAACCCAAAYCCATCAWCAGGAAGYAAYWTACAGCAAYTAAATGAGCAAGCTTTRGTRYTWGAYGTATGTAATCTTAAAGATGGAGATGCTAGAGCTGCCTACAAAATAATGGATATAGATATTAGGAGGTATAAACGTTTAAAAATGTTTATTCATGCAGAAGAGAGTGACCCTACGATACCATTAGTCGATAATGATCTCTCAGTATTTATCCGAATGGGTTCTGATTATGATGATAATTATTATGAGTATGAGGTTCCATTAGTAGTTACTCCCTCAGGGGCTTATAATACCGATAATAATAGTAATACGAATGATAGATATACCGTATGGCCCGAGGCTAATAATATTGATTTGAAATTTTCTAAATTAACAGACATGAAGGTGTTGAGGAATAGTGAACTGTCTAATGGAACAGGTGATGTTCAGCTAATTAAACCATATAAAGTGAATGACGGAAAAAATATCATGAGAATTAAAGGAAATCCAAATCTTGCAAATGTTAGAGTTTTTATGATTGGAATAAGGAATTCGAAACAAAGTCCTTTAGCTCCTGATGATGATGGATTAGCAAAATGTGCAGAAATATGGGTAAATGAGTTGAGGATGGCAGAATTTGATAATGCTGGAGGATGGGCATCTATAGCCCGAATTACAACACAAATTGCTGATTTAGGAAATATAACAGTAGCAGGAGATTATAGTACACCAGGTTTCGGAAGTATCGAGCAAAAGTTAAATGAAAGGCAACAGGAAACAAGRAGRGGRTATGAYCTTTCWACMAGTATWGAGTTAGGWAAATTYATTCCAGAAAAAATAGGAATTAGTGTKCCGATGTAYTACAATRTKTCTGAAGTATTAATAACCCCTAGATATAATCCTCTTGATCCTGATTTAGAACTTAAAGATTTATTGAATAACAAACTTTTACCTCAAAGAGATAGAGATTCTATTGCTGTTAGAAGTCAGGAAGTAACGAGAAGAAGAAATATAAACTTTACGAATGTTCGCAAATTAAAGCCTAAAGGACAAAAGAAATCTCATTTTTATAACATTTCAAATTTCTCATTTAGCTATGGTTATTCGGAAATAAAATATCGTGATATTAACACAGAGTTTGATGATAGAAAAAATTATAGGGGAGGAATAGGTTATACTTTTGGTGCTAATCCTAAAAACTATAAACCTTTTGGAAATGCTAGTTTTGCAAAGAAAAAAGCATTTAAGTTAATTAAAGATTTTAATTTTTACTTGACACCAAAGCAGTTTACATTTCAAACAGATGTTGATAGAATGTATTCCGAAAGAAGGGCTAGAAATAACACAGGATTTGCATTTGCATTGCCTACATATTATCAAAAACATTTTTATTGGAATAGAATTTATGGATTAAAATATGACATTACAAAAGCATTAAAATTTGATTTTAATGCTACAAATAATGCTACAATTGAAGAACCTTTAACTTATCGTAATCCACAAACAGGTCAAATTATTGATACTCGAGGCAGGGTTAATAGCGATTATCCTGAGGAGTATGCTGCATGGAGAAAAGCTGTTTGGGATAACGTTCAGGATTTTGGTACCAATACGCGTTACCACCATAATTTCAATTTGAATTATGGAGTGCCAATAGGTAAGTTTCCCGGATTAAGTTTTATAACATTGACTACACGTTATTCAGGTGATTATGATTGGCAAAGATCGCCAATTGGTGCTGATACATTAGGCCACACCATCCAGAATTCTAATACGGTAACGGCTAATTCTCAATTTAATATGACTAAACTTCATAACCAAGTAGGTTTCTTAAAGAAGGTAAATAAAAGAGCTAGAGAAAGACAAAGAAGACGTGCATTGCGAAGTCAAAAACCAGATCCAAATAAAACACAAGCACAAAACGCAAAAGTTAGGGGTTGGAAAGCGGGTCTTCCTCCTCCAGATATAAAATTTGAAATTAAAAAGTTTAAAGATAGCGATTCAACAAGGGTTGAGTTATGGAGAAAAAAAGAACCTTTCCATCCAATGGATCCTATTTGGTTAGGAATGATGAGTACAAAAAACATTTCTGGTACCTATAACAGAAATAGAGGAACTTTGTTGCCAGGTTATAAGCAAGAAACACAACTTTTAGGGTTTAATCCAGACTTTAACGCACCAGGGTTTAATTTTGTTTCAGGAATTCAAGAAGATGATGTAGCTATTAAAGCTTTGGCAAACGGTTGGATAACAGACTCATCGTCTATCATATATAGCTATAATAATACTTATTCTGAAAATTATAATATAAGGGCAACAATTCGACCTGTTAAAACGCTGAGAATTCAACTATCAATAACAAGAACTTATTCTTTAAATACTACACAACAATTTTTCTCAGTTGAAGACCCATTAACTTTCTCTGCCGATAGTGCTAATGGAGAATTGAGAGGAGAATATTTCTTTGTTACCCCCGTTGAAACAGGAAACTTTAGCATGTCGTTTTTAACACTTAATACTGCTTTTTGGGGAGATGATCCATTGGATAGATCTTCTAAAGTATTTGATAATTTCTTAAAAGAACGGGCAGCTATTTCTCAGAGGTTAGGTGAAGAAAATGACAATAATTTAGTTGGAGTTAATAGTTTTGGTTATAGTGATGGCTACGGAGCAACATCTCAAGATGTATTAATTCCAGCATTTATAGCTGCTTATTCTGACAAAAGCGGTAAAGATGTTTCTTTAAAATCATTTACCAAATTTATTCCGTTACCAAACTGGAGAGCAACTTATGATGGATTGAGCAAAATTGCAATAATTAATAGGATATTTAAAAAATTCACATTAACTCACTCCTATAAATCTACATTAAATTATAGCTCTTTTACAACTAATTTATTTTATGATGAACACCCCATTAATGGGGATGCTCTTGCTACTGATATAAATGCAAATTTTATACCTGAATATCAAATATCTACCGTATCAATGTCAGAGCAATTTTCACCTTTATTAGGAGCAGACATGACATTTAGTAACAATGTATTATTGAGAATAGAATATAAAAAAGATAGGAATGCTTCATTGAGCTTATCCAATAATCAAATAACAGAAATTAAAGGAAGCGAATGGGCGATAAGCACGGGATACAAATTTAGAAATGTTAAAATGCCTTTTTCAAGAAAGAGATTGATAAGAAGTGATATTGATACAAGAATTCAGGTTGGCATTAGAGAGAATAATACAATAATTAGAAAAATTGTAGAAGAAGTAAATCAATTAACTGGAGGGCAAAGAATACTATCGATTAAATTTACTGCAGATTATAGAGTAAGCACTAAACTTAATGTTAGAGCTTTTTATGATTATATTTCAACCACACCTGCTATTTCCACTACATTTCCTACATCAAACACAAATGCAGGTATTAGTTTAAGATTTACATTAACCCAATAATGTTTTGAAAAATACCGAATGAATTATACATTTGAAGAACTAAAGAATAAAAATAATAATTTAATACACATAGAAAATGAACGTTCCAGCAGACTTAAAATATACAAAAGACCAYGAGTGGCTTAAAATTGATGGTGATATYGTTACCATTGGAATTACTGATTTTGCCCAAGGAGAATTAGGAGATATTGTTTATGTAGAAGTAGAAACTGAAGGAGAAACTTTAGCTAAAGAAGAAGTTTTTGGTACTGTAGAAGCGGTAAAAACTGTTTCTGATTTATTTATGCCTGTTTCTGGCGAAGTAATAGAATTTAACGAAGCAATAGAATCTGAACCAGAGTCAGTAAATAACGATGCTTTTGGTAAGGGATGGATGATTAAAGTGAAGCTATCTGACACTAGTGAATTAGATGATTTACTTTCTGCAGATCAGTACAAAGAAATTATTGGATAGCCTATTGACTGTCATTCTGAACGATGATTTGTAGCCTTTTGTCACCCTGAGTTTATCGAAGGGTAGTCCAAGGGTAAAACAATCGAAGTAAAGAATCTTTACATAAAACGCATCATGGCTTACAGAATGCAAAACCTAAAATCATTCGTCCCAGCAATATTATGGTTGCTTATTATTTTGGTGCTGAGTGGTTATCCAGGTAATCATTTACCTAAATTACCTGTTTGGCAGTTTGATAAATTGATACATTCAATCATTTACGCAATACTTTCTATTTGCATGGCAATTGCTTTTAATAAGCAATATGTAACAACTAATAATCGTTTACAAATAGGTATAATTATTGTGCTAATTTGTGTTTTTTATGGAGGGCTTATGGAAATTCTTCAAAATAGCATCTTTATAAACAGAAGTGGTAATTGGTATGATTTTATAGCCAATACAATTGGGGCAATTATAGGAGTGTTAATTTATCCGTTAGTTGCCAATTTTTTTCCGTTTAATAGGTGGTTAGGAATAAAATAAATTACTGCTAAAAAATTATTAACTTTAGAGAACTAAAAAATGAACTTATGAAGTATTTATTGCAATTTGAATTTGAAAAGGATAAAAAATCAAAATATTGGTTTCCGTTATTTATTGATGTTGATTCTCAGGAAACAGCAAATGAAAAAGGAAAAGAAATTTATTCGTTATTGAATAATACATTTAAAAAAGTTTCTAATTATTCTGTATTGGAATACAGTAGTAATGCTATTTCTAATAAAATTATAGATGACTATATTAAAGATGAGAGAGATGGTGAATTTGYCATACTATCGGTAGTCGATGAGCTAAAAATAAAAGATGTAGATTCTAATGCTGATAGGAATGTAAAATTTGACAAAGAGTTTACATTTAAAAATTATGATAAAGAAAAAATTTCATATCTTGACTTTAAGAAGAAAGCTATTCTTACACGAACTTTCTCAGATAATATTAATAACTTTGATGAGTATTTAGTAATTAAACTAAAGCGAAAAGCAGGATTTATAAAGATGGACCCAAAAAAGAACCCAAAAGCAGATTTAGAAAAATTAAGAGGAACATTTACTCTAGCAGGATTAGTGTTGTCATTATTTATTGTGTATTCAATAGTAAACTGGAAATTTTATGATGTGCAAGCAAGTGAGTTAGGGCAATTGGTTGTAGATGAAGAGGAAGAAGATATTATTCCTATTACAGAACAAAATACACCTCCACCTCCACCTCCACCTCCACCAGCWGCACCAGAAATTATYGARATTGTTGAWGATGAWGARGAAGTAGAAGATATTGAAATAGATACAGAAATTGATGCGGATGAAGTTGTTGAGATTTTTGAAGAGGAAGAAGAAGTTGTAGAAGACGAAGTTTTTACCATTGTTGAAAGTATGCCTGAATTTCCAGGAGGAGTTAAGAAAATGATGGAGTTTTTGAGGAAAAATGTAAAGTTTCCACCAGCCGCAAAAGCAAATGGAATTTCGGGTAAAGTTTATGTAAACTTTACAGTAGGTAAAAATGGAAAAATAAGAAGCATTAAAATCATAAGAGGAGTTCATGACTTGTTAGACAAAGAAGCACTTAGAGTTATAAAGGCTATGCCACCATGGAAGGCTGGTAAACAAAGAGGTAAGCCTGTTAGTGTTTCCTTCAATTTACCAATTAATTTTATTTTAAAATAATTTGATTAAAATATTCGTTTAAAAAGCACTCTAAATCATTAGAGTGTTTTTTTTTAATAAATTTTATGCAATTTTATATGGAAAAACATCTACTATAAAAACGTCATTGCGAGGAACGAAGCAATCTTATAAATAAACCGCTAAACCCTCTTTTAATAGTATTAATTATGAAAACAAGAAAAACAATTATTATTGCTCTTACCCTTTTTGTAGGGAGTTTTATTTTATACAGTTGTTCTTCAACAAATATTTCAGAAAATAAATTTGGTAATAAGCCTTTATTAATTTACGCCAAAGGAGAAGTTTATAAAACTGAATGGACTAAAGTAGATTCCTTAGAACAAAATGGATTAACAAAATCTGCGTTGACAGAAGTTAAAGCCATTTATAAAAAAGCAAAAGAAGAAAAGAATCATGAACAAATAGTAAAAGCATTAATCATTAAAGCCAAACTTCAATCTTATATTGAAGAAGGTGCTTTTGTAAAAACGTTGGACGAGCTTAATGCAGAAGCCGAGAAAGCATCATACCCTTTAAACCCCTTTTTACATTCAATTATTGGAGAATCGTATTGGAGATATTATCAACAAAATAGATGGAAATTCTACAATAGAACGGAAACAGTCAATTTTGATAATAAGGATATTACCACCTGGGATTTAAAGAAGATAACAGAAGCAAGTATCAAACATTATTTACTTTCTATCCATAATATTGACAGTTTAGCAAGAACTCCAATTGAAACCTTTAGTGAAATCATAGTAGAAGATAGTGCTCGTCATTATCGACCTTATTTATATGATTTTTTAGCTCATCGTGCCGCAGATTTTTTTATGAGTGGGGAAGCTAGACTTACTAAACCTGTTTATGAATTTGTCTTGGACACCTCAGAATATTTTGGGAATATGGGACAATTTGCATCTTTTGATATCTCAGCGAAAGATAGCATGTCTTTAAAATATCTTGCGATAAAAACCCTACAAAATTTAACCATTATCCATTTAATGGATACCAACCCTACTGCATTAATTGATATCGAGTTAAAACGATTAAAATTTGTAAAAAATAACGCTGTTTTTGAAAATGCTGATACTTTATACTATAAGGCGTTGGGGATGCTTTATAGTGTTTTTCAAGATCACCCTACCTCTACGGAAATCATTTATGAACTAGCTAAAGTTCATCAGCAAAGAGGGAATTCTTATAAACCATTAGAATCTGAAGACAATAAGTGGGAGTTAAAGAAAACGGTTAATATGTGTTTAAATGCCATTAAAAAATTCCCTGATACTTACGGAGCAGATAGATGTCGTTTTTTAGAGAATCAAATAAAAATGAAACAGCTAAATGTAAAGGTGGAAAAAGTGAATACTCCTAACATTCCTTTTAAGGCAAATATCACATTTAAAAATTTGTCTAATGTCCATTTTAAATTAGTTAAAATAAATTTTGACAATTATAAAAAATGGATAAAAAATGACAACCARAAAGATAGATTCAAAAACATTTTAGAAAGCAAAATTATTAAAGAATGGAATTTTAAYCTACGAGATGAAGGGGATTTTCAAGAGCATTCTGGTGAGATTAAAATGGATGGATTACCGCTTGGGTTTTATGTTTTACTCACTTCATCTTCTTCCACATTTGTTTATAAAGAACATGCTGTTGCAATAACACCATTTTGGGTGTCTAACTTGAGTTATTTAACTAGAAGAAATGATAAAGAGGATGTTGAGTTTTTTGTGATGGATAGAGAAAAAGGAAATCCATTAAAAGGAGTAAAAGCAAAATTGTATTACGAAAAGTACAATTACACTTTTCGTAAATACGAGTGGAGGTCATTAGGAACAAAAATTACTGATGCTAATGGTTTTTTTAAAGTAAGTTCAGCTTCAGAGTATCGAAATTTTTATGCAGATTTTTCTTATAAAAATGATAGATTAAATACCCAAGATTCTTATTATCAATACAGGTATCGAGATGATTATAAAACTTATACCAAAACGGTTTTCTTTACCGATAGAGCAATTTATCGCCCAGGTCAAACAGTATATTTTAAGGGTATTGTGTTAGAATCCGATAATCAAAAAAACAATAAGATTAAAACCAATTTTAGATCTACGGTTACTTTTTATGATGTGAATAGCCAAAAAGTAGCTAACTTGAAATTAACTACTAATGAATATGGAACATTTAGTGGATCATTTACAGCTCCAAACAATGGTCTAAACGGACAAATGTATATTGCGGATTCTCATGGTTCTAAATACTTTTCAGTAGAAGAATATAAACGCCCAAAATTCGAGGTAAAATTTGAACCAATAAAAGGAACTTACAAATTAGAGGAAGAGGTAAATGTTATTGGAACTGCCAAAACTTATTCAGGGGCTGTATTAGATGAAGCTGAAGTAAATTACAGAGTGGTAAGAAATGCAACTTTTCCTTATTGGTGTTTTTACAGATGGGGGTATTGGCCGCAGTCTGCACAAATGGAAATTAAGAATGGAACTACTGCTACTGATGATAATGGAGAATATAAAATTGATTTTATTGCCAAGCCTGATAAATCGGTAAACAAGAAATTCTCACCAACTTATTCTTATACTATTTATGCAGATGTAGTTGATATTAATGGAGAAACGCATAGTTCTACAGCTTATGTTTATGTTGGCTACAAAGCATTAAATATTAGCACAAGTATACCAGCTAAGATCAATAAAAATAGTATAGACACGTTTGATTTTTCTACCACGAATCTCAATGGAGAACCAGAACCAGCAAAAGGAAACGTAAAAGTTTGGGCATTGAAAATGCCGAATAAATATTACAGAACATCATTATGGACTAAAGGTGATAAGAAATACATTTCAAAAGAGAATTACTTAAAAGATTTCCCATTAGATGTTTATGAAGATGAAAATAATCAATACAAATGGGAGAGAAATATTAAAGTTTACGATCATGATTTTGATACTGAGAAAAAGAAATCAATCCGATTGTATCATCTGCCAGAATGGGAGTCGGGAGTTTATGTGTTAGAAGCAATTACAAAAGATAAATTCGGACAAGAAGTTAAAGAGGTTAAATATTTTACTGTGTTTGGAGAGCTTGAAAAACATGTTCCTGTAAATGAGATTGGTTGGTATACTCCCATTAAGAAAAAAGGCGAGCCAGGCGAGGTAGCTGAATTTTTAATTGGATCGGCTGCTAAGGATGTAAAAGTAATGTTCGAAATAGAGCATAAAAATAAGGTAGTAAAAAAGGAATGGATAACAATTAGCAATAGTCAAAAAACGATTACTATTCCTATTTTAGAAAAGTACAGAGGTAATTTTCAGGTACATTTTACTTTTGTAAAACACGGACGACAGTTTACTTATTCGTCACCAGTTACTGTTCCTCATACAAACAAAATGCTTGATTTAGAATTCGAGACTTTTAGAAATAAATTACTACCAGGACAAAAAGAAGAATGGAAAATTAAGATAAAAGGTAAGAAAGGAGAGAAAGTAGCTGCAGAAATGGTTGCTGCATTATATGATGCTTCCTTGGATGCATTTAAACCAAATTACTGGGGATTAGATGTATTGTATTATGATTACAGTAATAGGTATTGGCAAAGCAATACATCATTTTCAACTGCCAATTCTGAGCTAATTGCAACTAATTGGAATAAAAGTTTAACAGGTTTAAAGCTAAAGATATATGATCGATTAAATTGGTTTGGTTTTTACTATGGGAATAGGTATTCGAGATATAGAGACTACTATAGTTATGATAGACGTGGAGGTTACGATGAATATGATTTATTAGAATCAGAAGAAGCAATGATGGATGAAGATGTAAGTGGTGCTTATGGTTATGCTGAAAAATCTAAAAGAGGCGGAAAAATGGATAAACTTTCTGCTTATAATGTTTCTGCTGTTCCACCAGCAAAAGATGCAACAACGATTTCAGCAACTTTAGGTGGAGTTGCAACAGGGAAATCAGGAGAAGCTAATCAACAAACAAGAAATGGAAAAGATTTTGCTGAAGTTAAAGCGCGTAAAAACTTTGCTGAAACAGCTTTCTTTTATCCTCATTTACAAACAAATAGCAAAGGAGAAATTATTATCAAATTTACTATTCCAGAGGCATTGACAAAATGGAAGTTTATGGCATTGGCACATACCAAAGATTTAAAAACAGGTATGTTATATGAAGAAACAGTAACTCAAAAAGATTTAATGGTTTACCCGAATGCACCACGTTTTTTCAGAGAAAATGATAAAATGATTTTCAGTACTAAAATCACTAATCTTTCTGATAAAGAGTTAAGCGGTGGAGCAAAAATTTTCTTTTATGATGCATTAACTTCTAAGTTAATTTCTGATAAATTATTGATTGGAAAAGAAACAGCTTCATTTAATGTAAAAAAAGGGAAAAGCACTTCCGTAAATTGGAATATTACTATTCCTGAAGGCTATTCTGCCATTACTTATAAGGTGGTTGCTAAAGCTGGAAGCCATACTGATGGTGAAGAAATGGCAATTCCTGTATTAACCAATAGAATGTTGGTTACGGAATCAATGCCATTGCCTATAAGAGGAAATCAAACCAAATCGTTTAAGTTTACTAAACTGATTAATAATAAGTCAACTACACTTAAACATCATAAATTAACCTTAGAGTTTACTTCTAATCCTGCATGGTATGCAATTCAAGCATTGCCTTATTTAATGGAATATCCTTATGAGTGTGCTGAGCAAACTTTTAGTCGTTTTTATGCCAATTCAATTGCTTCACACATTGCTAATTCTAACCCAAAAATTAAAGCTGTTTTTGAAAGCTGGAAAAAAAGTAGTCCAGAAGCTTTCCTCTCTAATTTGGAGAAAAATCAAGAATTAAAGGCTGTGATTTTAGAAGAAACACCTTGGGTGTTAAATGCTCAAAACGAAAGTGAACGTAAAAAAAGAGTGGGGTTATTGTTTGATWTAAATAGAATGAGTAATGAGTTGGGAAGAGCCTTAAAGAAGTTACAACAATTACAAGTTGCTAATGGTGGTTGGACTTGGTTTAAAGGAATGCCAGAAAGTAGATATATGACACAACACATTGTTACAGGAATGGGGCATTTGGATCATTTGGGAGTTAAAAATATCCGAAGTGATTCCAAGACTTGGAGTATGGTTACCAAAGCAGTTCGCTATTTAGATAATAGAATAAGAGAAGATTATGAATGGCTAAAGAAACATAATGTTGATATGGAGAAGGAYCATTTAAGTAGTACAGTTATTCAGTATTTATATGCGCGAAGTTACYTTCTAAAAGATGTTCAAATTAATTCAAGAAACAAAGAAGCTTATAATTATTATCAAGGACAAGCTACGAAGTACTGGTTAAACAAAAGTCGTTATATGCAAGGGATGATTGCCTTGGCATTGCATAGACGACCAAGTGTTGATAAATCAGTTACACCACAATTCATTATCGCTTCTTTAAAAGAAAATGCCATCAACCATGAAGAATTGGGAATGTATTGGAAAGATAATAATGGTGGTTATTATTGGTATCAAGCACCAATAGAAACACAAGCATTATTAATTGAGGCTTTTGATGAAGTAAGAAACGATAAGGAAAGCGTTGAAGCAATGAAAGTTTGGTTGTTAAAACAAAAGCAAACACAAGATTGGAGAACTACAAAAGCAACAACAGAAGCCTGTTATGCTTTATTGTTGAGGGGAACAGAATTATTAGCTTCTGACCAGTTGGTAGAGATTAAAGTTGGTAACAAAATTATTGATCCTAAAAAACTTGATGCCATGCCTGCCGGCAGGCAGGATGTAAAAGTAGAAGCTGGAACAGGGTATTTTAAAGCTTCATGGAATAAAACTGCTATCAAATCTAATATGGGAAATGTAACAGTTACTAAAAAAGATGATGGAGTAGCATGGGGAGCAATGTACTGGCAATATTTTGAACAATTGGATAAAATCACTTCAGCAGAAACCCCATTGAAATTGGTAAAGAAATTATTCTTGCAAAAGAATACTCCTTCAGGTCTGGTAATTACTCCAATTGTAGAAGGAACCAAACTAAAAGTTGGAGATAAAATAAAAGTGCGAATTGAATTAAGGGTTGATAGAGACATGGAGTATGTACACATGAAAGATATGCGTGCTGCTGGTTTAGAACCAATTAATGTGTTTTCTGGATATCGTTATCAAGATGGCTTAGGTTATTATGAGAGCACAAAAGATGCTTCAACTAATTTCTTTTTCGATTATTTAAAAAAAGGAACTTATGTGTTTGAATATCCATTACGAGTAAATATGGCTGGAGATTTCTCTAATGGAATCACAAGTATCCAATGTATGTATGCTCCAGAGTTTATTTCTCATTCGGAGGGTGTTCGAGTAAAAATTGGGTTAAAAAAATAATTCAATAACAGATTAGAATTATTTAAATTATATTTGCTACTTATTAATATTTAAGATGAAAAAATTAGCATATTTATTTGCAACGATTATCTTTTTATCATTTGCTTCATGTGGAGGTGACGCTAGTGAGAACATAGATGAAACAGTTGAAGTCATAGAATTAAAAGGATTTGAAGAGTTAAATTTATCAGAGTGGGGGTTTGATTTAACTGTAATGGTTCCTCAAGCTGACATTCATGGAGACCCTGAAGTTATTTTAACAGAGAGAGGTGCATTAGAGATTGTGGTAGGTTTGGACTTTGGATTAGAAATTATGTTTGGAGAAGGGGATATAGCATTGTTAAAAATGGATTTACAAGATGATTTAGTGTTCACTTCAGAAATTATTAAAGAAGAAGACAACGCAATCATTTATACACAAGATATTCCAGATTCTGGGGTAAAAACACAGAACCATTTTTTATACAAAGCTGAAGTTGGCACAGATATTTTTGAAGTTAGAGATATAATTGATGGAGAATTTGGTGCTGGAATGATTGAAAAAATGCTTGAAGCGGCAAAAACAATTAAGTCTACTAGTAGGAAATCAGAAGTAGCTGCTTAATTAAAACCAAAAATAGTTAAGCCCTATTCTGAATGGTTGGAATAGGGTTTTTCTTTTGCAATGAAAAATTTAATACAATATATCTATTTTACTATCATTTTTCTTCTCATCTCATGTGCAGATGGCAAACAAGAAATTCCAATTGATGTAATTCCAGAAGATAAAATGGTAGATGTAATTACGGAAATTGAAATAACTCAAGCACTCATTAAACTTACACTCTCAACCCAAGACACTATTAATCAGCAACAATTGTTTGACAAGGTTTATGAGGATTTTAATATTTCTGAAGAGAAATTTAATAAGAGTCTTTCATTCTATTGTCGTCAGCCTAAAGTGATGGAAAACATATATGTTCGGGTAATAATTAGCCTATCTAAAAAACAAGCTGAAAGATAATAGATCTACTTTGTTATTTATTTTTTTTCAAAAGCAACTTTTTTGCTTGTTTTTTCGTCTTAAAAATATATGAATTGGCAGGTAATTAAGTTTTGTTCGTCTAATATTTTAACAAATAACAAGGTATTCCGTTAAAATTGAAAATTTCACTTGTTCAAATGTATATTTGGGTATATTTGATGTTGCAAGCTATTGATAATTAGTATTTTAATATAATCCAACTTAAAAAAAGGCAGATATGCGATACATTGTTTACGTCTTGGGGTTTTTACTTATGGCTTTTTCCATTAATACTAATGGACAAAATTCAGGTATTAAATCAAAATCAATCATATCTGTAACGAAGAGTCCGAATAGTATCAATAATAAAAAAGCATCCAACTCTAATAATGGGAACAAATTGGTTACCATGGCAGGTAATCCACATCCTCAAGGAAAGATTGTATACAATCGGTTGGATAATTTAATTCCTAAAGCTTATCGTTCTCACCCAGAGTATGGAAAAGTTAAGTTGGAAGGCTCTCCAGAAAGTATTGAACTGTTGCAAATGAGGGAACCTTATTCTAGAACTTTCCAGAATCCTGATGGCTCATTTTCGAAACAACAAACAGCTGGATTTTTCCATTATACCGATGAAGAAGGAAGGTTTGTATCCATTGATAAAAAACTTAAACAGGATATTGAAAATAAAGACATTTATGTCATAAAACAAACTGGATTACCTATTCAAGTGGATGCATCAACGGGAATTATTGAAATGATACTTGAGCAAGGAAAATCCATGATATTTGGTAAGGAAATTGAAATGTCGGTGATGGATGCTGATGGAAATGTGCTTTCTGTCAATGAAGCAGGGACTCAAGGAAATTCGTATTCTAAAAATGACAATACAATCGTAATCAATAATGTATTTCCTAACATCAATAGAGTTCATAAGGTGACCTATGATAGAGTTGAGACTGACTTTATCTTAAATAGCATACCTGCTTTGCCTATATCTGAAGGGAATCTACTTTTTACAGAAAAATATACGTTACCAGCAGGATGGTCTATTGTTGAAACTTCAGAGGGAGAACTTAATATATTAAATGCTTCGGGTATAGAAGTAGGAAAACTACATATTCCGATTTACTATGATTCATCTATTCCCGACCAAAGTCCCATTTCGAATACATCTTTACCTGTGTCCGATGAAGAGATCCAGAATAATAATAAGTCTGATAACATCATAACTGGATCATACCAATGGAAAAAAATAAAGAGTGAAAACAATGCATATACCATTTCAGTGATTGTTCCTATTGATTGGTTATTAAGCGATAATCGAGTATATCCTGTAACTATTGATCCTGTGGTAAGTAATACTTATGCAGCAGGCAATATTGGGTCATGCTTTAACCCGACTATAGGTTCACAAGTTATGAATGTTACAACTTGTGCTAATTCAACAGTTACAGCAACAGCTTCTACATGGCAATATGCTGCTGTAAATGGACAGTGGCGTAGTGAAGTTTATACAAGAATTGGTGGAATTTTTGCTACCTATCAGTGGTATCAATGTGCTATTAATTCTGGTGGTCTTTGTAATGTAACAACTGCTGCTGCTCAAGATGATATAGCAAATGGATTTTATGCTACAGGTATTGTACCTATCACAATAGGAATTACTCGCGTTTGGGGTGGTGCTGGATGTAATACAACCTATTCATATATTGTTAATAATTCTTGGACTGAAACGGTCACCTATACATCTCCAGCTCCAGGTGCGCCCACTACAACTGCCGCTACAGGTATTACTTCTACTCAATTTACAGCAAATTGGACAGCCGTTGGAGGGGCTGCTAATTATTTTCTTGACGTTGCTACAGATGTTGGGTTTACTGCCTTTGTTCCTGGGTACAATAACCTAAATGTAGGTCTTGTTACTTCTACTACAGTTACACCACTGACATGTAATACCACTTATTATTATCGTGTTCGTGATGAGAACGGTTGTGCTGCCTTATCTGCAAATTCAAATACAACTATTGCTGTGACATCTCCTACCCCTTGTCCTGTAACATACCTGCACCCTACATCAGGATATGCCAATGAATATGTTGGATCTTGTGAAGTAGCAACCTCTACAGGTACTTATACTGATGATGGAGGACCAGCAGGAAATTATTCTAACAATATAGGAAATGATTTATGTCCTCCTTTTTGGTGCCCAGCAGGTATATATAGAGTGTTTTGTCCTGACGCTGTTGGTAATTGTATTACAGCTACATTTACATCATTTGATACCGAAGCGGGGATTGATATTTTGAGAGTTACTAATGGTTCTACCCAAAATAGTCCCCTTTTATGGTCTGGATCTGGTGTAGGTATTCCTGGCCCATTTACTGGTACAATAAATGGTTGCTTAGGATTTAGGTTCGCATCTGATTTCTCTGTTACTCGTCCAGGTTGGTCAGCTACAATTAGTATGGCACCTTGTGCTGGAGGTCCTAATGGAACAGATAATAATGATTGTGTAAACGCTACTCTGATATGCAATAATATTGCAGTTCCTGGTAATAGTACTGGCCCTGGAATTGTTGCTGAAGCTTGTGGTGGTGCTGCAGGATGTCCTGCAGGTGGAGAAAATTATAGTAATTGGTACTCTGTTTCATTTACTACGAGTGGAACTTTTAATTTTAATCTTGTGCCATCTGTTGGAACGGATGATTATGATTATGCCATATATGGACCAGCTGTAACTTGTACAGCTTTAGGGTCTCCTATTCGTTGTAGTGATGCTGCTTTAACAGGTAATACTGGTTTATTAGCTGGTTCAGGAGATCTTACGGAAGATGTTAATGGGAATAAATTCACTGAAGAATTAAATGTGCTTGCAGGAGAAACTTATTACATTATGATTGACGAATGGACACCTACAGGTGCAGGTTATAATTTAAATTTGGGAGGAACAGCTACCATCAGTTGTGTACCTCTTCCAGTCAAACTAATTTCATTCGATGCGGAATATAATTTTGATGAGAAAGTTGTAAACTTACAGTGGAATACCGCAACTGAAATTAACAACGATTATTTTCTAGTAGAAAGGTCTTTAGATGGAGTTACATTTGAACAAATAGGTAAAGTTAAAGGGTCAGGAAATAGTACCCAACAGCAATTTTATTGGTTTGAAGATGCTAATCCAAATCCTGGAGAAATAAATTATTACCGATTAAAGCAGGTAGATTTTGATGGGAAGTATGAATACTCATACATTGTAGCTGTTGTTATTGATGATCCTTTATTGCAATTTAGCGTTTATCCGAATCCTGCAACAGAAAGTACTAACGTTTTATTTCATACTGTGATTGCAACAGAATTTCACCTTGCTGTTTATGATTACACAGGTAAGCTTATTATTTCTAATGATTTTATAGCTACAAAAGGTAAAAATATAATTCCATTAGATTTAAAAGGATACAGCCAAGGGATTTATTTTATGAGTCTACAAGGAAATGGTAATGTGCTGAAAAAACCTTTTATTAAGAAATAATTTAAAATTAACGCGAATTCTGTTAACCGATTAGAATATGCGAATATTAGTTAGATTTAATTTTGCTTATTCAGTTTTCCTTTAATTTTTATAGTCCAACTCCAAAGTAATAATAGGACAGCTATTGCTGCCGCAACTCTTCCTAGTAAGTCGCCATTTTCGGAATAAAAGGTCGTTTTATTATTTACATTTAAAGTATTGATAATGACATCTGGTTTCCACCAAGGTGTAGCGTCTATAATATCTCCTCGTTGATTAATGTAGCATGAAGTTCCCGTATTAGCACTTCTGGCTATGCTCCTTCTAGTTTCTATAGCTCTTAACCGAGCATAAGCCAAATGCTGCTTGTAGCCAGGAGTATCTTTCCACCAGCCATCATTGGTAATGATAAATATAAGATTAGCTCCTTTTTTAACATAACTGGCAACATATTCTCCATAGATAGATTCGTAACAGATTACAGGAGCAATGTGAATGTCCTCACTAATCAAATTGTGAGCTTCTGCCTCTGTTCCTATACTTCCAAATGTTCCTCCTAAGTCAATGGCAAATTTTTCTAAAGGTGCAAAAAGAGCTGGATAAGGAAGTTTCTCTACTCCGAGTACCAATTTAGATTTATGATAGGTTTGGATATTTGGAGAAGTATCCATTAAAAGAGCAGTATTAAAAACATCATACCAAACCTTAGTTGAATTGACTTGTCTTGCTGTTGTAGTTGGTCGTTTTCCTCCTTCATTATAATTAATGTATGATGTAGCGCCTATAATGAAATTAATATGTGGGTATTCTTGAATAAACTTTCTAATTTCTTTAATACCATAATTAGCTTCGAATTCATTTTCTCGACTACTTCTAGGAATTGAAGTTTCAGGTGCAACTACAAATTTTGTATTAGAGGTAATTTTTTTTCTAGCTAAAGATAAAATCCTATCTATTTGATCAGCCTCTGTCATTCCGCCAAATTTTTCAGTATAAGGATCAATGTTTGGTTGAATAACTACTATTTCAATAGGGTTTTCTTCTTCAACGTAATTGTAATAAGTAATAACAGAAAAAACTGTTGGAACAATTAATATGGTAACAACTAATCCTACTGTTTTTATGTTACTTTTAATAGATTCTCCTAAAATAATTATTTTTTTAAAAAGCTTAAAAAATAAAATATTTACAACTAATATCCATAAAGTGCCACCCATAACACCTGTATATTCATACCATTGAATAATTTTTGGGTAGTTTGCAAACGTATTTCCAAAAGGATTCCACGGGTGAGAAAACTCCCAATTAAAGTGTAACCATTCAAAACCTATCCATAATACGACTAAAGCAAAATATCCTTTTTTATCTCCTAGTCTTTTTTTAATGTTGTGAAACCATAAAAAAGTTACTGCCATAAATAAGGAGTAGAGTACTTCAGCCATAATCATACCTTCAGAAGAAGCATGCCAAATCCACCAAGTGGTATAAGTATTAAATACAATAAAGGTTAAGTAGGCATAAAAAAATAAGTGGCGAGATTTATATTTATCAGAATTTTGTGAAATAATGTATTCTACATAAAGAAGAGGGATAAGAGCAATAAAAAATACAGGTGCTAAATTTCCGGTTGCAGGCCAAGAAATCCCCATTAGTAAACCACTAAGGATTGATAATCCTGCTAATTTTAATTTTTGCATAAGGTAAAGATAAACTTAAATTTAGATTGATTTTCTTCGTTGTTGCTCAGCCAATATTAAAGATAACTCTCTTCCTGTTTGTCCAGCCATTGAAGTGTTTTCTTCAGCTCGTCTAATTAAGTAAGGGGTCACATCTTTAACAGGTCCATAAGGAACATATTTTGCAACATTATATCCTTTTTTCCCCATATTATTGCTAATGTGATCACTCATTCCAAGTAATTGAGCAAAATAAATTCGGTTGTCGCTAATATCAATGCTGTGTTTTTTCATTAAATCAATTAGTAATAAGTTGCTTTTTTCGTTATGAGAAGCACAACATAATGATATTTTCTCAATATTTTCGATACAAAATTTTACAGCTAAGTTGAAATCCTTGTCAGTATCCTCTTGTGTTTTATGCATGGGATCATCATAGCTCATTTTTTTTGCACGATCTCTTTCTTGTTCTATATAAGCTCCCCTAACTAATTTCATCCCAATAAAAAAACCTTCATTTTCTGCAATGGTTTTTAACTCGTTTAAGTAGGTAATTCTATCTATTCTATACATTTGAGCTGTATTAAAAACAATGGTTTTTTCTTTGTTATATTTTCGCATCATTTCTAATGCTATTTCATCAACAGGGTTTTGTATCCATGTTTCTTCTGCATCGATAAAAATTGGAATGCTTGCATCAAAACTAGCAGCACACATTTTATCTATTCTATTTTTAACTCTTTCAAATTCAGCTTCTTCATTTTGTGTTAAAAGGTGTTTAGTGTTTACTTTTTGTAATAGCTCAAACCTTCCAAAACCACTTGGTTTGAATACGGAAAAGGGAATGTTAGTATTAGATTTTGCTTTTTTAATTACTGCTATTGCTTCTCTAACATTGGAATCAAAAACAGTTTCTTCTTCTTTACCTTCTACTGAATAATCTAAAATGGTTTTTACATTATGAGAACTTAGTTCTTTTATGGTGTTTTCACATTCATCGATGCTCTCTCCTCCACAAAATTGTTTAAAAACAGTTGCTTTAATTATTGGAATAGGAATCCATAGTGGCATAAAAATTTTAAGGAGTAAAGGGCCAATTTTAATTAACCAATTCCAGCCAATTATTTTAAATAACCAGTAACTTCTTTTTAAATCAGTATTGCTTTTCCCCGAAAAAGCTATTTCGGTATTGTTAAAATCCATTTTATTAATTGATGAATAAAATTACAGTACGAAATTAGTAGAAAATATGATTTACCTCAATTAGAAATAAGCTATTTTTACAAAAAATTGATTTTAATGCCAATAAGTAATATTATAACTATTAAAACAAAAGCTTCTAAAGTTTTTGTAGGAGATGATGTTTTTAATGTGCTCAATGAGTACTTAAGACCTTATCGAAATAGTAAAATATTTATTTTGGTAGATGAGAATACCTTAAAACATTGTGTTACGGAATTAATTTCTCAAAATGAGCTTTTGCTCAATGCAGAAATTTTAGAGATTGACAGCGGTGAAGAAAATAAAACATTGGATGTTTGTTATCAGTTATGGAAAATCTTAGCCGAATATAAAGCGGACAGAAATTCACTATTAATTAATTTAGGTGGTGGAGTAATTTCTGATATTGGTGGTTTTGCCGCATCAACTTACAAAAGAGGAATAGATTTTATAAATGTACCTACCACGTTATTAGCTCAAATTGACGCCTCTGTTGGTGGTAAAACTGGGGTTGATTTTGAAGGGTTGAAAAATGTAATAGGAGTTTTTAATGAAGCAAAAGGAGTGTTTATTTATCCTAATTTTTTAAAAACACTAGATAAAAGACAAATGCTTTCGGGTTATGCAGAAGCACTAAAACATGGATTGATTAAGGATGCTAATTATTGGAGTGCCCTTGAAAAAGGCATGCTTTCAGATGAAAAAAACTGGCTAAAACTAATTACTTCTTCTATCCATATAAAAAATGAAATAGTGYTGAATGAYCCTTTWGARARWGGAGARAGAAAGCTRTTRAATTTYGGGCATACMATTGGTCACGCTATAGAAAGTTATTCGTTAAAAAACGATAACAAACCACTGCTTCATGGAGAAGCAATAGCTATTGGAATGATTTGCGAAAGCTATATTTCTAATAAACAACAAAATTTATCTGACGATAATCTAAAAAGCATAACAACAACAATTAATGGTTTTTATAAACCTTACGAATTAAAAGAATTAGATTTTCATCAATTAATAGAGTTGATGAAAAATGATAAGAAGAATGAAAAGAATGCCATTATTTTTACCCTTTTATCTAAAATTGGATTAGCCCATATAAATATAGAAGTCGAAGTTGATTTAATATTGGAGGCCTTAAATTATTATAATTCATTTATTAGTAATAAGGTCTAAAGCTAATGTCAATTACCATATCACACTCTACACAAATTATTAACGGAGAAATACAACTTACATCCTCAAAAAGCGAAAGCAATAGAGGGTTAATTATTCAAGCTTTATGTAATGATAATTTTGAAATTCAGAATCTTTCAATTTCTGATGATACTAAGATATTGAGAGAATTACTTGATGAGATTAGTTCGAAAAACGAAACTGTTCGAGCAGATAATGATGAAGATAAAACTTCTCTATTAGATGTTGACAATTATCAGCAGACATTGTCTACAGGTCTTGCTGGAACGGCTATGCGTTTTTTAACGGCTTTTTTAGCAATTAAAGAAGGAGAAGTTATTTTAACAGGAGAGCATAGAATGAAAGAAAGACCAATAAAAGAGTTGGTTAATGTCTTAAAACAATTAGGAGCAGATATAGAGTATGTGGGAAAAGAAGGGTTTCCTCCTCTAAAAATTATAGGAAAAAAATTAGAGGGAGGAGAAATAATAATTGATGGAAGTATAAGCAGTCAATACATTTCTGCTTTGTTGATGATTGCCCCAAAGCTTAAAAAAGGATTGAAAATTAAATTTTCGGGTGATGTTATTTCCAAGCCATACATTAATATGACCATTTCAATGATGGATTATTTTGGAGCTTCAGTTCGATGGGAAGAAAACAATATTAAAGTAGATGCTGTTGAATATAAAGCAAAAACTATTTTTATTGAGGCAGACTGGAGCGCAGCATCTTATTGGTACAGTATGGTGGCTTTGGCAAAAGAAGCTGATATTACCCTTTATGGATTAAAACAAGAGAGTTTACAAGGCGATGCAGTAGTTCAAGAAATTTACAAGAATTTTGGAGTGGAGACTGAGTTTATTAAAAATGGAATCCGATTAACTAAAAATAATAACCTAGTAGACTCGTTTGAATATGATTTTACAGATTGTCCTGACATTGCTCAAACAGTTGCGATAACTTGTGCAGCTTTAAATATGCCTACCAAACTAACAGGTCTAAAAACTCTACGAATTAAAGAAACTGATAGAATTACTGCATTGCAATCAGAACTTAACAATTTAGGTTTTGATGTTGATGTTGAAGATGATGATATTATAATTAACCGCCTTTCCCGCGAAGGCGGGAATCTCATCCTTGAAGCACAACAACCCGTTAAAACTTACAGTGACCACCGGATGGCAATGGCTTTTGCTCCATTATCTTTGTTAAATGAAATAGCCATTGAGGCTGAAAATGTAGTGACTAAATCGTACCCTAATTTTTGGAAGGATTTAGAGAGTGTTGGATTTTTCGTTTAACGCTTTTGTTGGAAACGTTTAAATGTTTCATACATAGATGTTAAACGAAGTTAGCGTTTTTTGAGCAGAAAGTCAAGTTTTTTACTTGTTCAAGTACTCAATCAAATCTACTATACGGTGAGAGTATCCTGCTTCATTATCATACCAACCTACCACTTTTACTACTTTTTCAAAAACCATGGTTAAGTCCGAATCAAAAATACACGAATGAGGATTGCCAATAATATCAACAGAAACCAAAGGTTCATTTGTATATTCTAAAATTCCTTTTAAGTTTGTTTCTGCTGCTTTTTTAAATGCGGCATTAATTTCTTGTTTAGTTACACTTTTTTTAACTGCTGCAGAAATATCAATCAACGAACCATCTGCAACAGGTACTCTTACAGCATAGCCTTCTACTTTGCCCATCATTTCTGGAAATATTTTAGTTATAGCAGTTGCCGCACCAGTAGAAGTAGGAACAATTGATTGTGCTCCTGCTCTTCCTCTTCTTAAATCTGAATGAGGAGCATCGTGTAATCCTTGGTCGTTGGTATAAGAATGAATGGTTGTTAAAAAAGCATTTTCAACACTGCATAATTCATTTAAGACTTTAATTAATGGGGCAGCGGCATTTGTTGTACATGAAGCGTTAGATAAAATTTCTTCAGTTCCATCAATATCATTTTCGTTAACACCAAGCACTATTGTTTTAATGTCGTCATCTTTAGCTGGAGCAGAAATAATTACTTTCTTTGCTCCGGCAGTAATGTGTTTTCCTGCTGATTCTTTTGTTCTAAATAACCCTGTAGATTCTATAACAACATCAATATTAAGGGCTGCCCAAGGCAAATTCCCGGGGTCTCGTTCGGTAAATATTTTAATAGTTTTTTGATTGATTACTAAGTCATTTCCAATAGTAGAGATATTGCCGTCAAATTTTCTATGAACCGAGTCATATTTTAATAAATGAGCCAATGTTTTAGTATCTGCTAAATCGTTAATAGCAATTAATTCAATATTTGGGTGGTTTTGAATAGCTCGTGTAAAAACTCTTCCAATTCTTCCGAAACCATTTATAGCAACTCTTATCATTTTATGATATAATTTTATGTTGAATGTTCTACAAAGATAAATATAAAGCACAAAAAAAGGCTTTCTTTAAAGAAAGCCTTTTCAAATATCTATAAAACCTAAATTATAAACTAGCTACGTGTTTCGTTAGCTTAGATTTTAAGTTAGCTGCTTTATTATCATGAATAATATTTCTTTTCGCCAATTTATCTAACATTGAAGAAACTTTAGGCAACATAGTTGTAGCTTCTTTTTTGTCAGTACTATCTCTTAATACTTTCATCGCATTACGAGTAGTTTTATGCTGATACTTATTTCTTAGTGTTCTTGTCGCTGTTTGTCTTATTCTCTTTAATGCAGACTTATGATTAGCCATATTTTTTTCTTTTATTTTTAAGGACTGCAAATGTATGAAATTTTTCTAAAAATCAAACATTTTGTCTTTTAAAAAACCACTCCAAAATTAGAGTGGTTTTGCAGCCCGTAGGGGGCGTTCCATTTGTGAGTAAAGGGGTGCAGAATATTACAGTATTTCCATTTTTTTACAATGTATTCAAAAAACTGATAATTACAGTTGTCAATTCTGTAAATATTGGCGGTTTTTTGTAAATGATTTTGTTACGAACTTGGTTACGACCATCAGAAAACAGTTAAAACTCTGTAACGGAATCGTGACTTTTTATTATTCTTTTATCTTTGGGAGATTATAATCCATAAATGCTCAACGAACACTATAAAAACATAGCACTACTTACTTTTGCTTCTGTATTTTCAATTCAATTGTATTCTCAAACTGATATTTCTAAACACTTTACAGTAAATGATGGACTTCCAAGTTCAGAGGTGTATGACATTATGCAGGATGTAAACGGTTATTTGTGGTTTGCAACCGACCGAGGTATTTGTAGGTATAATGGTTATTATTTTGAAAAATTTGAAATTCAAGATGGTTTAACCGATAACACTATTCTCCGGTTTTTTTTACAAGAAGACGGAACCATTTGGTGTTCCACTTTTAATAAAAAGCTGTTTTACTTTCATCCAAAAGATTATATATTTAAGCCTTATCGATATAATTCTTTTGTTTCGGAAATACCCGATGTTGCTGTAGTTAATAGTTTGTTTATGGATAATAGTAAAACTCTCTATGTAGGTTTTATTAATCAATTAGGTTATTTATCTATTGACTCTAGTGGTAAAATTATTAACCATACAAAAAAAAGATTGCCGAATTATAGACCATTGAATAAGATTGTTCAGGTACGATCAAATGGCAAAGTTCATTTTTCGTTTTTATGTGAAAATAAAAGCGAAGCGAAAGGTGAATTGACAGCATTTCAAAATACATCCATTATCTCTGCCAATTATCATTTTTATAGAACAGCTACTAATAAAGATGTTGTCGCTTTTATTGATAATAAAGAATTATTTATTGTTAGAGGAAACGATACCACTATTGTGAATAATGGATTTTCTCCTATAGGATTAGGCGTTTATGATGATGACCATTTTTGGGTAGGTTACAATCATGGAGGTGTAAAAACATATAGTTTAAAGGGTGAACTTTCAGATTCATTATTAACTGGACTATCCGTTTCTAAAGTGTATAGAGATCATGAAAATGGAATTTGGGTAAGCACACTATCTTCTGGAGTTTATTATTTTCAGAATAATAGTATCCATACTTTTTATTTTAAAGATGGAAGTAAATCTGGTATTAATAGTTTAACATCAGATAACAAAGGAATTTTGTTTGTGGGTTGTTACAATGGTAATATTCTTGAGGTTAAGAATAATCAAAGTTCATTAATTCATCAATCAATTTTAAAAAAACCAGCATTGGTACAATACAATAAATTTACAAATCATTTATACACTTTCTCGGATCAAACACTCTCGTTCAAAGGCTCATCAGGATTAACTATTTTATTAAAGAACAGATCTTTATTAAGTTTTTCAGAAGAACAGGATAGTGATTTAATTATTGGGGGGTATGGAGGTTTCTTTATTACAAATCAACTCAAAATCAAAAATAAGTTCTTAGGGCTAAGGGTTTATGGAATTGCCAAAATGGAAGATGTATATTATATAGCTTCATTAAAAGGGCTCTATAAATATCAAGATACTGTTTTAAGAAACCTTTCGGAAGATAATAAATTATTATCCTTTAGGTGTAATGATGTAGATGCTATAAATAATACACTATACATTAGTTCCTTGGGTGCCGGATTAATTATATCTAATGCAGATACCCTTTTTAATATTGGAGTTGAACACGGTTTATATAGCAATATTGTTAATGAAATAACCATTGAAAATGATTCGACAATATGGGTTTGTACCAGTTCTGGATTAAATAGAATTAGGCTCACTAAAGATTATAAGTATAGTATTTCAGGAGTATCTTATGTTGATGGTTTAGTAAACAACGAAGTTACTGATGTTGAAATAATTGATAGTATTGTATGGGTAGGGACAAGAGAGGGATTATCATCATTTCCATCTTCAATTTTAGATAAAAGAAACAATCAAATTAAGAGGTATTTATCTGTTAGTGAAATTAAAGTAAATGATAAAACTGTAACTATTAATGATCTTGGCAACCTAAAGCATACAGAAAATCGAATCGAAATTTCTTATCAGGCAATTTCATTTAAAAGCCRRKKWRMAKWGRRTWAMMSWWTTWMACYMCWTKSGKWWRAMWWSAMRTKKMRTYMWRMMMRTAMMMWYMRMWTARYATWWMSYTCRSTMYCTMMYKGWKYWWWTWSKTTTATGTTACAAGTAAAAGGGCAAGGTGATAATTGGGATGACAACAAACTATTTATTCCTATAACCATTTTTCCACCTTTTTATAAAACTTGGTGGTTCATTTTAGCAGTAATTTTAAGTATAGCAGCACTCATCTATTCCTTTTTTAAAATTAGAATATTAACTTATAACAGAGACATAATTAGAGAATTACTTAGACAAGTCTTAAAACGATTAAAAAAGAAAACAACTTATTTTATTATTAAAGAGCAAGGTCAAGAAATCAAAATAAATACTTCTACTATACTGTATGTTAAGTCTTCAGGTAATTACCTTGAAATCTTTACAGAGAAGAGTAAGCATTTAGTTCGCTTAAAAATTGGAGATTTTTTAGACATTATCCCAGATCCGATAGAGTTTCTTCGAATTAGAAGATCATATATTGTTCGAATTGATAAAATTGACCAAAAAAGTAAAAAAGAAGTATTTATTCGAGGTGAAAAAATTGTTGTTGGAGAAACCTATCTTCATCAATTGGATGAAATTCAGTTTTAGCCTAAGTGTATTCACGTAGAACGTTTTTTGGTTCATCACTTTTTTATAGGGGGTTCGTCACAAATCT
This sequence comes from Flavobacteriales bacterium, assembly GCA_002402165.1. GTDB lineage: Bacteria > Bacteroidota > Bacteroidia > Flavobacteriales_E > Vicingaceae. Next base: position 41,380 of record NVVI01000010.1, on the reverse strand, counting down.
AATTTTTCATGGTGTTTAGCTACATTGAGCTATTAGTTTCGCTTTAAAATTAAAAACTATGAGAAAAATTATATTAGTAGTTGCACTGTTTAGTATGTCAGAATTTATGTCAGCACAACAAGTGGCAACTGCAAATGGCAATCCAAATGCAATGGGTTCAAATAACGCATCATTTTGGAGTCGATATGGAAATTCAGGAATTGGGCCTAACGGAATGAATAACTTATTTGGTACTAGGTGGAATAGTCCTATATATACTATAACAGGATCTGTCCCGTTTGACACACCTAAGGTCCGAATGGTAGTACAAGGTGATGATTTAACTCCTGGAACAAACCCTAATAATGGTCAAATTGGTATTGGTGATAATTTACCAGGAAATTTTGATCCACAAGCTCGATTTCATATGCACCAGACTACAGGTCAAAATACTATTCGTTTTACAAACAATACAACAGGTACTACTAATACTAATGGTATGGAAATGAGTTTATTTACTGGGACATTCCCTTTTACTCCATTTTCGAGACGGTTTGAATTTAGATCTAGAGAAAATAGACTCATTACATTTAGAATGCCTAATTCAGGTGGATTTGCAAATGCTTTAATGGTTTTACATCCTACATGGGGTGGAGGTAATGGGAGTGTATTGATACGTCCAACTGGCCCAGTATCAGCTAATTATCAACCAGCATTTTTAAATATTGGAGGTGCTATCGCTTTTTCAGAGCCAGGGAATGCCGCTAACATAAATACTTTAATGTATCATAATACTTCATTACAAGGCGTTCCAACATCTGATGGTTTTAGAATGGTATACGATTTTAATGCAGGTGCAGGTGGAGCAATAAGTAACGATTATTTGATTTTTGAAAAAACCGATGACGGAGCTAATAATTTGGTAGATGGAGGGTTTAGATTTACTAATCGTGGGTTGGATAATATTTCAAGACTTTCTATGACTATAGAAGGGGATGGGAATGTTGGAATAGGTCTTCCTTTTAACTTTACCGTTCAGCCATGGAGAAAGTTAACAGTAACTGATAGAACTACACAACTACGCCTTAGTTTTGCATCTAGTACAGCAATTGCTACTGATATTTATACAGATTTTTTTACTGATGCAAATGGAAATTTATTTATTGATCCTCGTAATGCAAATGATGCATTGGCTGGTGTTGTAAATATTAACTACCAAACAGGATTGGTACAACCTTACCCGAATTTAAGTCTTGATGTTAACGGTCAGGTAAATATAAGAACAGTTAATCAGGATGATATATTAGATAGAGTAATGGTATGGGAACCGGTTACAGGAAATGTTCGTTGGCGAGATGCAGCAACGCTTGTTGGTGGAAGTAGTTTAATATTAGCAAATAATGGAACATCACTAGATCCTGGTAATCCAAATCAAGTGCAATTAGGTCAGAATTTATTTGCGGCAGGTAATCCTGGAGAACTTATTAATAACCGAGAAATTCCAATGAATGAATTYAATTTAGTCTTTACTGATAACGGTTCTACCACTTATGGGAACAATGAAATTGGAATTGGAACATCATCTCCTCAGGCAAAATTGCATGTGAATTTGAATTCATCAATTTCAAGTGGTGGACTTACAAGAAGTGCGCTTTTTGAGAATCATTCTATTTCAGCAAGTGGAAAGGGAATAAAAGTAAATATGAGCAATCACACAACCGCTAGTTATGGAGTTCAGGCGGATATAGATGCCACAACGAATACTTCTAGTACTAACTTTGGTTTGCGAACTAGAATTGACGGAGGAAATGTAAACTATGGTTCTTATTCAGTAGTAGAAGGAGCGGCAACAACAAATATAGCTGTTCTTGCATCAGCTACTTCAAATTCCTTGGCAAATACTGTAATAGGTGTTGATGTAGTCGGTAGAGGCGGAAGAATAAATCATGGAGTGAAAGTTAATGCCTATGGCCTTACAGGAACAATCAGTAATTATGGCATTCAAACTAACGCCAGCGGTCCCTCTGATTATAGTTATGGTRTTCATGCAAGAACCTCTCCATTGAGTGGTATAATTGCTAATTATGCAGGATATTTTCAAGGTGATGTTTATATTACAGGAAATGGATTTGTGAATGGAGGAGTGATGATTACTTCAGATAGACAATTCAAGAAAGATGTTGCTAATATTCGGAATGCTACGGAAATACTTGATAAGCTAAGCCCGAAAACATATTTATTTAAAACAAAAGAATTTGAGCGCATGAATTTTTCTGATAAGCTTCAATATGGTTTGATTGCCCAAGAGGTAGAAGCAATTCTCCCAGGCTTAGTTCAGAAAACTGTATTACCACCAAAATACGATGACAACAATAATATTGTTGCTAAAAAAATTGATTATAAAGCATTAAATTACACGGGATTTATCCCTGTCCTGATCCAAGGGCACAAAGAACAGCAAGAATATGTAGAAGGATTGGAAGCAGAAATTGAAGGACTCTCTACCCGTATAGAAAAGTTAGAAGAACTTCTATATACGGACGATAAAACTACGTCTATTGAGAACAGTCAAAATATTACTTTGGAGAATATTGAAACTATTATTTTAGATCAAAATGTTCCAAATCCATTTGCTGAGAGTACAATGATAAAGTATGTATTACCAAAAAGTGTTATAAAAGCACGACTTCATTTTTACAATCAAAATGGTCGAATTATTAAAACGGTAGAACTTATTGATAGAGGAGAAGGAAGTATTAAGGTCTACGGAGAAGACCTAAGTTCAGGGGTCTATACTTATTCTTTGGTTGCTGATGGTAAAGTTATTTCCGCTAAAAAAATGGTAAAAACTAAATAAGTAAAGGTTTGATAAACTAAGAAGCCTCAGCTTGCCCTGCAGCACTTGGATAACAAGAAATAAATACTTACAATAACAAATTTATTATCCAGTTTTTGTCGTTATGTCGTAGGAATTTGGTTGGGAAAAAAGATGAGTACTCATATAAAATCCAGTGCTATCAAGAGCTAAATATTTTTGGCAAACACTTGGGAAAGCGTGTATACATTAATCTAATTAAATTTTGTTTCACTTTCTATAAAAGTGAAACAAAGTGCTTTAAAGGTTCTGTCGTATTAGTTGTTTTTCGATCATTATTCACGAAAACTCTCTACTTTCGAAAAAGTTAAAGAGTCTAATATCAACGATTTAGGGGTTTTTGGTTTTGTCAATTATGCACCATAATCTGCAATTTTTCGATTAATGCGACAGAACCTTATTTATTATCTAATCCTTAACTCCACAACTTCCTAAAATATTACCAAGTAAACACCATTTAGTAAATGAAGTTTGAACAAGATTTAAACCTACAAAGGCAATTATTAAATAGAAGTACTCATTTACAAAATATCCTAGAACTAAGCCGGTCAATACAAATGTGCCAGCTATTCCTTTTATCATTCTTTCTTTCATAATATTATAATTTAAAGTTTATACGATTTTTTCTACTGGTAATTGGAAAGCATGTAATGGGGCAATTCTGTTTTCTTCTGAATTGAATCCTTTTACTTTTTCTAGTATGCTTTCAGCATTCTGCTTTGGAACAAAAGCGAAAAACATAATGGATAAATTAGGATCAGTACCTCCTCCAAACCAGTTGGATAAATCCGCTTGCTTGTTTCCAGATTTAAATCCCTTCACATCCACTTTGCTAAAAATTGGAATTCCAGATTCTTTAAATAATTTATCGAGTTGATCTTGATGCTCATGCATTCCTATTACAATTATTAGTTTCATAATTTCTTAGTATTAATGTTTGTGTTTTTCCGTCATATAGTACGCCAATGGTACCAGAATCAGAGTTAAAAAAGTTGCTGTTATAGAACCTCCCATTAGGGCAATTGCTAATCCTTGAAAAATTGGATCAAACAGAATAATAAATGCCCCAATAACAACTGTTCCAGCAGTTAATAAAATAGGTGTTGTACGTACTGCTCCTGCTTCAATTATTGCTCGTTTTAGCGGAACACCTTCTTTTAATCTTAGCTCCACAAAATCAATTAAGAGTATGGAATTCCTAACCATTATTCCGGCCAGCGCAATAACACCAATCATAGATGTAGCTGTGAAAAATGCACCTAACATCCAGTGCCCAACCAGCACTCCAACCAGAGAAAGCGGAATAGCAACCATCATTACAATAGGAGCTTTAAAGCTTTGGAACCAGCCAACAATCAGTATATAAATAATGACCAACACCACGGCAAAAGCACTTCCTAAATCTCTAAACACCTCTAAAGTAATTTGCCATTCTCCATCCCATTTTATACTGTAGTTTTGCTCCATAACAGGTTGGTTACTGTACAATTCTTCTAAACTGTATCCCTCAGGAAGTTTAATGTCCTTTAGTTTCTTACCAGCATCCATTATTGCATAAACAGGACTTTCCATATTGCCAGCAATATCTGCGGTAACATAAACTACCCTTTTTTGATTTTTTCTGAAAATACTTTTGTCTTTTGTCTTCTCTTCAATTTTAACAATGTCTCCAAGAGCCACCATTCTTCCTGAAGGTGATTGTAGTTTCACCTTTTTTAAATCTTCTAAAGAAGATCGTTCTGCTTCTTTCAGTTTTAATGTAATTGGAGTTGCATTTACCTCATTATCATTGTGTAAAAATGAAACCGTTTTACCTCCCAACACAGTGTTTAGCACATCTACTACTTTTTTGGAGGAAATACCCAACAACATTGCTTTTTCTTTATCTACAATAAAGTTGTATTCAATTTGATCATCCTCTGTCATCCAATCAATATCTACTACATCATCAACCGTGCTCAACATCTCTTTAATTTGCAGAGCAATGTCTTCCTGTACTGCTGCATCTGGCCCATAAATTTCCGCTACAACTGTTGCAATAACCGGAGGTCCAGGAGGAACTTCAACAACCTTAACATTGGCATTGTATTTTTTACCTATTTTCTGAACTTCCGGACGCATTCGTTTAGCGATATCATGGCTTTGAATACTTCTATCGCCTTTGTCTAATAAATTAACCTGAATATCGGCCATGTTGGCGTTCCTGCGCATGTCGTAATGGCGAACTAAACCGTTAAAATTAATTGGAGCAGCAGTTCCTACATAAGTCTGATAATTGACTACTTCCTCTTGCTTCTTAACATAAGCTGCAATTTCCTTTGTTACCACAGCTGTTCGTTCTAGAGTGGTTCCTTCGGGCATATCAATTACTATCTGAAATTCATTTTTATTGTCAAAAGGCAGCATTTTTACAGCTACCATTTTAAAGTAAACCAAACTCATAGATGCCAATAGTAAAATACTAACAGCCCCAATAAACGTCCATCTTTTTTTAGGACTTTCAATCATTGGTGATAATACTTTATTATACAGTTTATAAATTTTGGTTTCTTCTAAAACAAACTCTTTTTCTTTGCTTTTGTCATTTTTCAATAAACGATAAGCCAACCAGGGAGTAATGGTTAATGCTACAATTAATGAAACAAACATTGCTACAGAAGCACCAATTGGCATTGGACTCATATAGGGACCCATTAAACCAGATACAGCAACCATTGGTAATACTGCTGCTATTACAGTAAATGTTGCTAAAATTGTTGGATTGCCGACTTCGTTAATAGAGGCAATTGCGGCCTGCATAAACGGCATTTTTTTCATTTTAAAATGACGATGCATATTTTCTGCAATTATAATTGAATCATCAACTACTATTCCTGTAACAAATACTAATGCAAAAAGTGTAATTCTATTAAGGGTATAACCAAAAGCATAGTATGCAAACAGGGTCAATGAGAAAGTGATTGGAACAGATAAGAAAACAACTAATCCACCTCTCCAACCCATAGATAACATTACAATTAATGCAACGGAAAGAATGGCTGTTCCTAAATGTAATAGTAATTCACTTACTTTATGAGACGCTGTTTCTCCATAATTTCTCGTTACTTCTACATGTACATCAGAAGGAATTAAATCGGTTTTTAGTTTTTCTACTTTATCGAGAACCTTATCTGCAATTTTCATGGCATCGGCTCCTTTTCTTTTAGCAACTGATATGGTTACTGCGGCAAATTCTTTCGTTGAACCCTTATTAATGGCTGCTTGCTTTTCACTCAATCCAAAGGTTACGTACTCAGATGGGATTTCCGGACCGTCAATTACTTTGGCAACCTGTTTTAAATATATTGGAGCTTGGTCAATAACTCCAACAACCAAGTTTTCTATGTCTTCGGCAGTTTTTAAAAACTGACCTGTTTCTACCAAAAATTCAGTATCACTATTATTAAAGGCTCCAACTTGAGCTTGTTGGTTTGAAGAATAAATACTGTTTGTTATCACATCAGCATCAAGGTTATATGCTGCCATACTTTCTTGATTAAGGATAACCTGAACTTCTCGACTTCTTCCTCCATAAGTTTTAGTAAAACTAACATCTGTTACTTTTTCGATTTCAGTAGTTAATTCTTCTGCAATTCTTTTTAATTCAAAATCGTCATAATTTTCACTCCATAAGGTTAAGCCTAAAGCTGGAACGTCATCTATTGATCTGGTTTTTATTAATGGCATGCTAACGCCTGCTGGCATTTTATCCATGTTTTTTTGAATCTCATTGTATAGCCTAAAGATGCTTTCCTCGCTATTGTCTCCCACATAATAACGAACAACCAAAAATGCTTGTCCTTCCAATGACTGTGAATAAACATATTCTACTCCTTGAATATCTGAGATTATCGACTCTAATGGTTTTACAACTCTCGATTCTACCTCAGTTGTACTCGCTCCCGGATATTGTAAAAATATATCGGCTATTGGAACTTCAATTTGAGGCTCTTCTTCTTTAGGAGTAAGCATAGCACTGTAAATCCCCACTGCTATGAATACAATCATTAACAAAGGCGTTAGCTTTGAGTTAATAAATTGTTTGGCAATATTTCCTGCAATTCCGCTCATAATTAATTTATTTTAGTGATTTGTATTTTAATTCCATCTGTTAATTTAGATGCTGAAGAAACAATTAGTTGTTCTCCTAATCTCAAACCAGAAAGAACTTCCACCTTATCTCCATATTCCTTTCCCAACCTCACCCAACGTAATACTGCTTCATCTTGCTGGTTTACAGTATATAAACCAGTTAATTGTCCCCTATTAATTATTATGTTTTTAGAAACCAGGAGTTTATTTTCCATACCCTTTAAAAGATGAATTTTGGTATACATTCCAGGTTTAAGATTATAGTAGCTTTCTTTTAAAACTACTATTACTTTATACTGCCCAGAGAAAGAAGAAGATGGTATTATCCTTTCTACAGTCCCTTTTACTTTGTTCAGATTTACCGCATCTATGGTTATCGAAACAGCATCATTCAGTTTGAATTTGCTTATTTCGAACTCCGGAACATCTACTTCTATCTTTAATTCATCCAGTGATTCTAATGCTAAAATTGGATGCCCAGGTTTTGCCATATCGCCAACATTTACCATTTTTTTAGATACAAATCCATTGATTGGAGATTTCAGGTTAGCATAACTTAGGTATTCATTGATTTCTGTTAAATTTTGATTGGCTTCTTTGTACTTTGTGATAGTTCCTTCTTTGGCTGTAGCCATATCTTCCAACTCTTTTTGAGTGGCACTCTCTTTTTCGAATAACGTTTTTATCCGCTGATAGTTTTTGATTGTATTTTTCATGTTCAGTTTTGCTGTTTTCACAGCTGATATGGCTGTACTTCGTTTAGCAGAAAGGTCATTGCTTTTTACCTTAACCAAAAGTTGCCCCTTAACAATTTCATCTCCTTCTTTAATCAGAACTTGTTCTATTTGTCCTATTATTGTTGTGCTCAATACCATTTTATCATCTGCTGTTACTTTTCCAGAAAATTGATGTTCGGTAGTCTGTTGAGTAGGGACAGCGTGTTCTATGGTTACTGGAATTGCCTCAGGTTGTTGAGTATTCTTCTCATCACTACCACATGATGATAATATTATCGTGGTAGCCGTTAATAGTGTTATTAGTTTTCCTTTTTTCATGTCTATATTATTTTGTGATTTCTTTTTCCAACAACAATTCTAAATTGAAAATCAATTGCTGGTATTGATTAATTCTTTGTAATAGGTTTAGTTTTTTTGATAATAAAATGGCCTCAGATTGAAGAATGTCTGCAGTTTTTTCCAAACCCTCTTCATACCTATCTGACTTTATCTTATAAACTTCTTTGGCTTGTCTTACCGTTAGTTCTGCCAATTCCAATTGCTTTTTTGAAAGGAGCAGTTGATTTTTAATCTTTACTAACTCTCGTTGACTGTCAGATAATTTTTCATCATACCTAATTTGCATTAAGTTCCTTTGATATTTCATTTTTTGAAGCTTTCCGATATTTTTCCCTCCTTTAAAAAGATCCCATTGTAATTTCGCACCTATAAAATAATTGTTGGCCGATGTACCAAATACTTTATTATCGTTCCACTCGTAACTTCCAAAAGCATTTAATCGTGGCAGAAAACTCATTTTAGAAGAGTTCAACATTTTGTCGCTTGCTTTTAACTGTAGAGATAATGCTTGTAGGTCTGAGCGATTTATTGAAATTCCCTGAGAAGAATTTTCTAACGGTATTTCAGTAAAGTTTTGTATCGTATCTGTTAGCGCAATTTTAGTTGTTATTTCATAACCTAAGAAATGAGTGAATTGTAAATTGATGTCATTGATTTGTGTTTCCATGGCTAACAATTGACTTTCAAGTTCAGTCATTCTTAACTCCATATCGAGTACATCCACTTTCTGAACTAGTCCTTGGTCGAATAAATTTTGAGTAACTCGAAAATTTTCTTTCAATGCTTTTTGAGAACTTTCTAAGACTTCTTTCTTCTTGTTTGCTAATTGAAGGTGAAAATAGAAGTACTTTGCTTTAAGTGTTATCAGGTTTTTAGTCCAAACTAGATTCAGCTCGGAAGCTTTTACAGCTGATGATGCGGCACTTCTTCCAGTTAAGGCATCAAGATTTATTATTGGCTGTTCTACCTGAATTCGAGTAGTAAAATTATCAAAAGCTTCAGGGTTATTTAATACTATAGGATTAAAGTCTGCACTCGATACAATCTCTTGTTTTAGTTTAAATCCAAATACGTTCAATGGGTCTGTTGTACTAATAAACGTCTCTGAAATATTTACGTTTGGCAAAAATGATGAGTTAGCTTTCATCAAATCAGATTTTGCCATCCCTAATTTTGTTTCAGTCATTTTGATTTGCCAGTTACTTTTTAGTGCTATTGCAACTGCCTCGTCTAATGACAATTCAATTTTCTCTTGTCCATGTGCATTTATATTAATTAACAGTAATCCTGTTATTAATATAGCTATATGTGTATATGTTGTTATTCTCATATTATTAATTAAATAAAAAGTTTATAATTTACATTTTTCCATACAATTAATTACAGTAAGCACTTCTTCGAGCACTACAAAATAGTATCGGCTATTCCCTTCCTTATCACAATCCAATACCCCTTTTAATTTCATATTGTTTAAATGGTGAGAGATTAAAGATTGTTCAAGACCTAAGGCTTCGCATATTTCATTAACAGACATTTTTTCATTTATTGCCAAGTGGTTAATGATAGCAAGTCTAACAGGGTGGCCTATGGTTTTTAAAACGAAGGCTACTTTTTCTAATTTTTCTGTATTTAATTTTTCCATTATCTTAAATTCTATGCAAACATACATATAAAAAACTATATATGAAAGAAATGTCATATTAATTTTAATATTTTTATCTTTTTGAACATATTGTGTGACTGGAGGATGGAGTTACTAACTTAGCTGGGACATAAAAACTAAGACTGTTTTAATAAAAAACAATACCTTAGAATTATGAAGAAAGCAAAAAGAGTATACAGTGAATCATTTAAAGAAAAGGCAGTAAGCTTAAGTTATCAGCGAGAGAACATAAAAGAATTAGCTGATGAATTAGGCGTACAAGTACAGCGAATTTATAAATGGCGAGCAACAGCAAGAAAACAAGTTAATTTAAAATCAATAACCAACTCCAAGTTACAAGAAGAACTACCAGAGGTTAAACGATTAAAGAAAGAGCTTAAAAATGCTCAGTTAGAACTTGAGATATTAAAAAAAGCCGTTCACATCTTTTCCAAGAGCGATGGGAAGTCTTTCAATTTATAGAAAAACATAAATATTATTATCCCATTGAGAAGATGTGCAACGTATTAAAAGTAAGTAGAAGTAGTTATTATAGATGGTATTGTGAAGGACCATCTAAACGAGAAATAGAAAACCAAAAATTGACAATAGAAATCAAAGAAGTTTTTGAAGAAAGTAGAAGAACTTATGGTTCACCAAAAGTAACTGAAGAATTAAAAAGAAGAGGAATTAAAGTATCCAAACCAAGAGTAGCGAAACTAATGCGTTTAAACAACTTAAAAAGTAAGATTAGAAAGAAATATAAAGTAACCACCAACTCGAATCATATGTATGCCATTTCTGATAATCATTTAGATAGAAATTTTAAGCCTAAGGCTTAAAATGAAGTTTGGGTATCAGATATTACCTACATCAAAACTGATGAAGATTGGTTGTATTTAACAACGGTTATGGATTTATATGATAGACAAGTAATTGGTTGGTCGTTGAGTAAAACCTTATTTACAAAAGAAACGATAACTCCAGCTTGGAAAATGGCAACATCAAAAAGAAAAATAGACAACAACCTTATTTTTCATTCAGAGAGGCATCCAATATGCAAGCAAGGAGTTTAGAAACCAGCTTAACACCAATAATCTAATTACTCAAAGTATGAGCCGAAAGGGTAATTGTTGGGATAATGCAGTAGCTGAATCTTTCTTTAAAACACTTAAATCAGAATTAATATATCATCAAGAATACAAAACCATAGAGCAAGCTAAATTAGCAGTCTTTGAATATATTGAAATATGGTATAATAGAAAACGTTTACACTCTTCTTTGGGTTATAAAACTCCAGTAGAAGTTGAAACAGAATTTAATAAAATGAAAAATGTAGCATAGGTCTTAACTTTTTTGTCCCACTTTTTGTAGGAATTCCAGCTTCTTTGTAGGAATTCCACGAAATCGTAACTTTTAATTTAACCCAGATTGTAATATGGCAGAGTTTAATTTTTAAACTTGTATCCAACTCCTTTAATAGTTTTAATGCAATTATCTCCGAATTTTTCTCTAAGTTTTCTTATGTGAACATCAATTGTCCTATCTCCAACAATTACTTCTCCTCCCCATATACGCTCTAAAATTACATCTCTAGTAAAAACTTTCCCAGGCTTAGAAAGTAATAATGCTAACAGCTCGTACTCCTTTTTTGGCAGCGAATATTCTTGATCTTCTTTGTAAACAAGGTATTTTTCTCTATCAATTCTTATACTCCCTGTCTGTTCACTCACTAATATATCTTCGGGGGCATATCGTCTTCTTAAAATAGCTTTAACTCTGCTAACCAATAATCTTGGTTTTATTGGTTTAGTGATATAATCATCTGCTCCTGCATCAAACCCAGCAACCTGTGAGTAATCCTCTCCTCTTGCACTTAAAAAGGCAATCAATACATTTTCCAATCCTTCGGTCTCTCTTAGTTCATGGCAAGTTTCAATACCATCCATTTCTGGCATCATAACATCTAAGATTATTAAATCAGGTATTTCTTTTTTGGCAACCTCTATAGCGTCCTTGCCATTTGAACATATGGAAACATTAAATCCTTCTTTGGTTAAATTATAATCTAAGAACTCTAAAATATCCAGTTCATCATCTACTAATAATATTTTTTCGTTATTCATATACTTAATATTTTATTATATAAAATTAGGACAACCTTACTTTATGGATGTTAATTAAATATTAACTAATTGTATTATCCACGTTATTATTGGAGGCGGAAGTTTTTTTGTTCAAATTATTACTCTGGATGTAGTTTTTACTTAACATGAATATAAACTAACTATAAGATTGAATTCATTATATAGTAATGTATACACACTTTCTTTGCATTATAAATAATTATAAAACTAAAGATTGAAAAAATGAAAACAAAAAACTTATTATTAATTACGGCAATTACCGTTGGACTAGCAAGTGTTTTTACTTCGTGTTCTAAAAAAGAAGGTTGTACAGACCCAACCGCAGAAAACTTTAACCCTGATGCAGTAAAAGATGATGGCTCGTGTACTTATGCCACAACACCTACACCTCCAGGGTGCACAAACTGTGTTACAATAACTGATAATGGTTCAGGTACAGGCACAACAACTTGGACAAGTAACAACATATACCTATTGGATGGTTTTGTGTTTGTAAATTCAGGACAAACGTTAACTATTCAACCAGGGACAGTTATAAAAGGAAAACCAGGGACTGGGGCTAATGCTTCTGCATTAATCGTAGCACAAGGTGGAATGATTAGTGCCTGTGGGACATCATCTCAGCCAATAATTTTTACTTTTGAAGCTGATCCTTTAAATGGTTCAGTTCCACTATCAACAAAAGGACAATGGGGTGGACTTATATTATTGGGTAATGCAACATTAAATACGGTTCCAACAACTCAAAATATTGAAGGAATTCCAACATCTGAACCAAGAGGATTGTATGGGGGTAGTAATGATGCAGATAATTCAGGTTCTTTATGTTATATTTCGATACGACATGGAGGAACAGATATTGGTGCTGGAAACGAGATAAATGGCTTAACGTTAGGAGGTGTTGGTTCTGGAACATCCATTCATCATATTGAAGTTGTTTCTAATCAAGATGACGGTATTGAATTTTTTGGAGGAGTTCCTCAATTAAAGTACATCTTAGTTAATGGTTGTTCTGATGATTCTTACGATTACGATCAAGGATTTAGAGGGAAAGGACAATATTGGATTGCGATTCAAGACGCTTCATCTGATAGAGGGGGAGAACACGATGGAGGGACAGTTCCTGAAGATGGGCTTCCTTATGCTCATCCTATGATATACAATGCGACTTATATTGGAAATGGAACAAGTAGAGCATTAACATTTAGAGATAATGCTGGAGGAGAGTACCATAATTCAGTCTTCCATAATTTTGGAAAAGGAATAGATATTGAAGATTTAGCTTCAGGTCAAGATTCAAAAGCAAGGTTAGATGCGGGAGAATTAATATTAGCAGATATTGTCCTCTCTGTAATTGGAGTAGATAATATTGTTTCTGCGGTAACTAACTCAGGCTTAGATTTATCGACACATGCAAGTGTAACAAATTTAAGTACTGCTTCTGCTGGAATTTCTGCAAGTAATCCTGTTCCTCTTGGGAGTTTGGGAATAGGAACAGCTTCTTTAGACCCGTGGTTTGACCCTGTAACTTACAAAGGTGCTTTTGATGTTAGCGCAAGCAATTGGGCACAAGGTTGGACGTTAACGTTCCCATAATATTAACTTAATAATTACTCAAAGCCCTTGTAACCGCAAGGGCTTTTTGTTTGCCTGAAAACTCTTTGCTGTGTTGGCGTTTGTATTATATTTTAAAAATAGTCTTGAGTTTATTTTTCTTTTTTTTCTACTCACTAATAACAGATACTTAACATTTGTTTAACCTCTTAATTACGGTTGATTATTTTCTTTGTAGAAGAATAAAAAAACTTACCAAATGAACAAATTATTAGCTATTGTACTTTTATTTTTCTGTACAAACATGGTTTTTTCTCAAGGAATTATTCAAGGGAAAGCTATAGAAAAAGAATCTGGTGAAACTTTAATAGGTGCTACCGTTATGGTTCAAGGGTTAAAAACAAGTTCTGGCTCTGTTATTGGTTCTATCGTTGATTTTGATGGAAATTATAAAATAGAAAATGTAGCAGCAGGAAATTATAAATTAATTTGCTCTTATATCTCTTTTCGTGCTGACACTATTAATATTGTCGTTGTAAATAACGAGATAACATTACACAATTTTTCATTAAGCACTTCATCTATGGCAATAGAAACATTTACCATTGAAGCAAAAGCAGATAGAAAAAATGAAGAATACTTACTCCAAATAAAAAAGAAATCAGCAACAGTAATGGAAGTTATTGGAGCAAAAGAGATTGCTAAAAGAGGAGATAGTGATGCGGCTGGAGCAGCTAAAAGAGTAACGGGTTTAACAATAGAAGATGGTAAGTATGTTTATGTAAGAGGTTTAAGTGATCGCTACAGTAAAACCACCATCAATAAGGCTGAAATTCCAGGATTAGATCCAAATAGGAATGCAGTTCAGTTGGATTTATTTCCAACAAATATGATTGAAAATATGAAGGTGATAAAATCTTTTACTCCCGATTTGCCTGGTAGCTTTACTGGTGGATTAGTTGATATTGAAACAAAAGATTTTCCAGAGCAATTTACTTTTCAATTTTCAAGTGCTTTAGGCTATAATACAGCGTCAAGCCTAAAAGACGGTTTTTTAACTTATGAAGGTGGAGGAACAGATTATTTAGGTTTTGATGATGGAACCAGAGATAAGCCTACTTCAACTGGAAATATTCCAGCTTTGTTTGTAGAAAATGACCGTTTAGAAAAAGTAGGAAAGTCTTTTAACAAAGAAATGGATGTTAGTGAAAAAAAATCATTCTTAAACCAAAGTTATTCTCTTTCCGTTGGCAATCAAACCAAACTATTTGGTAAAAGTTTGGGGTTTGTTGCTGGATTATCTTACTCGAAAAAATACGATCATAGAGATGAGGATGCTTTTACCAATCGTTATGAGTTAACAGGAAATGTGTCTGATGTAAATGAGCTAAACGCACAAAGAACATTAAAAGACGTACAATCTAAGGAAAACGTACTGTGGGGAGCGATTGCTAATATTTCTTATAAAATCTCTCCCAATCATAAATTAGGATTTGTTTATTTAAGAAACCAAAACGGAATTACAACCACTACTTTTCAAGAAGGTGAAATTCCTGAAGACCAAGAAGGATTGTATTTTCAAACAAGGGCGTTAGAGTATGAAGAAAATGCCTTGAGTAGTTACCAAACTAAAGGAGAACATTATTTTGAAGGATTAAAAAAATTAAAAGTGGATTGGATGTATGCCTTTTCACAATCCAATCAAAACCAACCAGATTTACGTTATTTTTCCAATGATTATACGGTTGATGAAATTACTGGAGATACCAACTATAGTATTCAAGCATCTATTTATCCCGTCCCAACTAGGTACTATAGAGAACTTAACCAGACAACTACTGATGGCAAAATAAACCTTGAATTTAACATCAAAGAAAAAGATGGAAAAGCATCAAAAATAAAATTTGGAGGTGCAATGCTACAACAAGAAAGAATCTTAACAGAGAACAGGTACAATTATCGCTCTCAAGGATTTTTGACTTATAATGGGAGTGTTGCTGGCTATTTGAATGATAGTAATATGGTGTTGCCAACTGCTGGAAATCCTGTTTCAAATTACCTTTATATTGAGGATGCAACTGAACGTAGAAATAGTTATTCAGCCGATCAATCTGTTTTTGCTGGGTATTTAATGGGAGACATTTGGGCTACGAAAAAACTAAGAATTGTCACTGGAGCTCGATTGGAAACAACCGATATTTTTGTGAGAAGTTTCGATAAAGATGAAAAAACAGGAACACTAACTGAAGCAGATGTATTGCCAGCGTTAAATACAACTTATGCACTTACAGAGAAAAGTAATCTGAGAGCTGCGTATTCAAGAACATTAGCCAGACCTACATTTAGAGAAATAGCACCTTTTGCAACCTATGATTTTTCAACTAACTGGATTATTGTAGGGAATCCAGAATTAGAGAGGACATTAATTGATAACTTTGATTTAAGGTATGAGCTATTCCCCAATTTTGGTGAAATTATTTCTTTAGGAGGGTTTTATAAATCATTTACCAACCCAATTGAATTGGTATTTAATACTCAGGCACAAAATTCAGAATTAACGTGGAGAAATATTAAAAATGCCACAGTTTACGGAGCTGAATTTGAAATTAAAAAGAAACTTGGTTTTCTATCTGATTCTGTAAATACATTTAGTACAGGAGGAAACTTTACTTATGTTTTTTCTGAGGTAGGAATAGACGCTCAAGAATTAGAATTAATTAGGGCGAGTGATCCTAATGCGGATGATACAAGAAGTCTTTTTGGACAATCACCATACATTATTAATTTTTACTTAGAATACAACAATGATTCTTTGGGACTTTCTGCAAACCTAAGTTATAATGTTTCTGGTAAAAAAATTGCTGYAGTTATTGTTGGAGCAACACCGAATGTTTACCAACAGCCTTTCCAGCAATTAGATTTTAACATCAGTAAAAAACTTGGCAACCATTTTAGTCTAAAGTTCAAAGCCCAAAACATCTTAAATCCTTTAGTTAAAAAAACTTATAATTATAAAGACACTGAATACATCTTTAATTCTTACAAAAAGGGGGCAATATTTAGTTTAGGAATTAAGTATTTGATAGGTTAATGACAAACTGTATATAACAAATTAAAATTATCACAATTAACAGGGCATAAAAAAACCACTAAAAGTGGTCACAACTGAAAAACCTAGCTTTATTTCCCTATATCTTAGATAGAGCATCCATTTTAATTGGCCAATTTTTTTTCGTTAAAATTTTATTAGAAAACAATTCAATTAATGATGGCTTCTTTTTAAAATTAGAAACTTTCGTTTCCATAATTAGCCTTCGCTCTTCAATTTCTTTCCCAACACAATTTGGAATGGGATGGTGATAATAGTCTGTTTTGCTTAAGTAC
The DNA here is from genome assembly GCA_002402165.1 of Flavobacteriales bacterium. GTDB lineage: Bacteria > Bacteroidota > Bacteroidia > Flavobacteriales_E > Vicingaceae. Next base: position 24,592 of record NVVI01000010.1, on the reverse strand, counting down.
ACATTTTTTCTTTTCATAAGTTTATAATTTAGTTGCTATAAAGATAAATAGCAAACCCAATATCCTTGTTAAAGAAAAATTATCGAATCATTAAATGTTGATTAATTTAAGGGTTGGAAGTATTACTTTAAAATAAAGGTGTTTTACTAATTATTTGAAGCCGATGATGTAAAAAAAATTAAGCCAACTGGTAACCAACTCCCTTAACAGTATTGATAGTTTTTTCTCCTATTTGCTCTCTAATCTTTCTAATATGAACATCAATAACCCTTGTGTTTTTACATTTCTTTTTCCATACTTCTTGATAGATTTTCTCTCTTGAAAATACTTTTTGAGGGAAACTCAACAATAAATATAACATCTCAAATTCTTTTTTAGGTAAACAAATTGTTTTTCCCTCATTAAACACCAAATATCTTTCTCTATCGATTTTCAAGTTTTTAAAAGAGAGTATTTTTGGTGATAATTTTTTAGGATTTAGAAGCTTTCTTTTTAATAATGCTTTAATTCGYTTAACTAATATTTGGGAATCAATAGGTTTTATAATATAATCATCGACTCCAGCCTTAAATGCTGCAATTTGTATGTATTCTTCGGTATGTTTGGTGAAAATTACAATAAAAGAGTTCAAAGCATTCTCTAACTTCAATTGATAACACAACTCTACCCCATCAGAATTTTCAATATCAATATCTAATAAAATAATGTCAGGGTTATTTTTATAAATACTATTGACGTTTTCTTCAGTTGCAGAAGAATAAGTAAAAACATTAAACCCTTCATCTTTAAGAAGTTTTTGAGTGCTTTGTAACTCTGAATCATCGCTGCTGAGCATGCCTATAATGGGTTTCATATCTACAAAATTAGTTGAACACCATTATTTAGTGGTTAAATTAGTGTTAAGGGTTTATTAAAATTAGTATTGCTTTTTGTTAGAGATTTGTCCTCTTTCATCCCACATGATCCAGATTCCTGTTTTTTTACCTTTGGTGTAATACAATTCATAGCGTTTAATTCCTCTTTCATCCCAAATAATCCATTTACCATCTTTTTTGCCCTTTTTGTAATTAGCTTCTGCTAATTTATCTCCATTTATAGACCATCTTACCCATTTCCCATGTTTCTGCCCATTTTTAAAACTACCTTGTTCCATTATTTCTGTAGTTGGATAATAGAACTCCACCGAACCATTTTCTACTCCGTTTTTGATGGTATAAACCGCTTCTTTTGTTTCGCTCGGATAATAAGAAATGTAAACACCTGAATACTTTTCTCCTTTTTCATCCACATAAATACCGTTAGTTTTTGTTATTTGTTGGCTAAAGAGTGGAGTAGAAAAAAGAACTATTACAGCAAAAGTGATAATTGATTTTATGTTCATTTTATAATAATTTAATAATCATTAGTAGGCAACCTACAAAAAAGCCCCTGCGGTTACAGGAGCTTTAATTAATTTTTACAGAAACATATTTTACTTTGTTTCCAATTCTATTTTTAAATTGTTATCGTTAGTTGGGTCGAATGTAATTTCTTTATTGTTGTAAGTAATTAAACTAAAAGAAATTGTGTGCTCCCCTGCCAAAATATTTTCTATGGTAAAGTTACCCTCGAAATCTGTATAAACAACAACCTTTTTACCGTCTAACACTACTTTAACACCTGTTAAACTCTCGGTATTATCAACTACTTTTCCACTTATTAAAAAGCTTTTAGGTTTATCTTCATTGTTATTTCCTGCAAAAACAAGTGTTAAACTCAATAATGCGATAATTAAAATAATTGTTCTCATTTTTTTGGTTTTAAATTTTTCTTCAAAGAAACGACTAGATTATAGTTTATAGGTAAAACCTCTTTTATGCTTATGTTATTAGATGGTTAAGTAATATTAATTTTAGGTTAAGAGAACTGTAAGCTTAGCAGTCCCATAACTCTCTATAATATAAATTGTATTATGAGAAGCAAGAGATGTTTTCCTTGTCCTTGGATATTCCTTAGCTGCATAAGTAGCTGCAAGATTGAATAAAAATAAAGAAGGTATATCGTCTGGTTCGGGAGGTACTAATTAACATAATCCATTCTTATAAGACAAAATTGAAATTAGCCTTTTTTAAGTGAAAAAAGTAAAATAGGATGGCACTTTTGGCACTGGCACGGGTGATATTCTTAGCCTCCCAATAACTAAACCATGAGGTTACGTCTGGACCGGGATAAATCATTTATATTTCAAGGTATTTTTTTTAGTCGCGATAATTTTTCCAGTTCCGTTCTATCATCTTCTTTGTAATATGAAAGAAATATTTCACTTGTATACTTGTCTACCATTTTATTAAATTTGTTTTTCATCCATCCGTATTTCACTTTTAAGTCTGGTTTTTTAAACCTTCTACCTGCTAAAACCATTTCTCTTAAAATGCCAACATAGTCATTAAGTTCCTTAATAGATAGTCGGTAATGGCTTTGCTCAAAATAATCGATATAATATTTATCATCTTCATCCTTACCTAAATATGACAGTAAACCTTTTTCTGCTGATATTTTGTCTTCATAAAATTTGTCGTAATTCACTCCAAGCTTTATTATATTTTGATCTAGAATAACACGAGGGTACATTGCTGCTTCTGATTCTGTGAGGTATGCATCAACTAAAGCAGGACCGAAAACAACGTCTTTTGTATGAATTAATTTACCATAGGAAATCGCACCTCTACAAATTATTCTATGTCGGATTAAGGTTATTAATATCGAGGCAATATCATCGAGTAGATATAATACTTGGTTTTTGTCATCTTCTTTTATTGAAATTACTATTGCATCAGAAAATTGCGTTGCTATTCTTGAATTATTTGTGTCTTCGGGTTCCGCAATCGCCCGAATAGCTAATAATGACATATAGAGCTTTGTAATTTCTTTTTCATCATCCACGTTTTCTTTTCCAATGGTTTTATTGAGGTGGTGTTTAAAACCAAGAATATCAAGAAAGAGAACTATTCTATTTTCATATTTTTTAACCATTCTTCCCATATTTTAGTACAAATGCTGTATATTTCATTAGAGACTAATAAATATATCCCACGTTATAAAATTATGATTAAATTGAAGACAAGTGTCTGCGAGACTCTTTGTTGAATTTAAGTTTTCCTTTGTTGTGTTAGTATTCTTGAAAAAACAGAATAAAAGGAAAATATATCGTCTATCTCAGGGAGTGTTTTAAGCTAACCTCTGATTCCTAGGTTTGCTAATCGGAAAGTCATAGCAACAACACTAACAACAAATTTTTTGGCTAATTGTTTTACTATTAACTCATCATTATAACTCTTTGAACTTTTACTAATTATTTTAAGCTCTTTTTCAACCAGAAATTTTGGCATTAGTAAAGCAGCAGCAAACGCATTTGCCTCTATTTCCTTTTTATCTTCACCCTGACTTGAAACTTCATTCCTAAAATGTAATTCAGAATTTAAAAAAGTAGTGTTATCGACAAATAATGAATTGCTTCTGTTTGAGTGTAAAATAAAGTGCCCCATTTCGTGAGCTATCGTAAACCTTTTTCGTTTTGTGTTTTCAAAAGGATTAACACCAATAGTAGCTATGTCATTTTCAACAATTAAAGCTCCAGATACATTAGTGGAAAAATCATAAGGAATAACATTTAACTTTTCCAGTTTTGCAATTTTTTGTATTGGAACGGGAGCAGATTTGATTTTATGCTTTTCTAATAAGGTGTATGCCGCTTTTATCGCTTTTGATGTGCTCATTTATTTAAGTTTACTTTGAGAATGTTTGGCGAATTTAAAAATTGTTGATTTTAATTCTTTATCTAATTCATCGAGATTTTTTTCAAAGGAGTTACTAAACTTCACTTCTTCGTCATCATGAATTTTTGGTAATAAATCACACAATTCCACATTTAAGATATTTGAAATAGCATAAAGAATATGGAGTGGTGTTTTTTGTCTTCCTTGCTCAATATTTACCATTGAGGGTCTACTTATTCTGAGAAGATTAGCAAAGTGAGTCTGTGAAAATCCCATTTTCATTCTTCTTACCCTTATGTTCAATCCTAAGGATTTATATAAACTTTCTATTTGATGAACAGGGAGCATATTTTAGTTTACGGTTTAAAAATAATAAAGTTGATTAATATAACAAACATATTTTAAAATAGTTATAAGATGAGTTATTAAGTGTTTGTATAAATATACAGAAAAAAAATGAAATAAAAAGCAACCTAAATTATTTTTTTACGTCTTTAAGACTATGTAACGCAAAAAATAATTTAATAATGGCAAAAAGAGACACATATAATTACAATCTTAAGCATGGTAGAAAGGTCGTTTACAAAGGTACGACTAATGATTTAGATAAAAGAGCACAAGAGCACGCAAGTGCAGGTAAAAAGTTTACACATATACAGCAGGTGGGTAGAGTGAAGACCGAAGATGGTGCAAGACGAACAGAGACAAAACAATTGTCTGCTTATCGCGGTAATAACGGAGGAAAAAATCCAAAGTATAATAAAACTAAAAAAGGTTAATTATGGCAACGAAAAATCAGAAACTATTTGGCTCAATAGCTGGAGCTGCTGCTGGTGGAGCTGGAGCACATTATTGGGCAAAGAACAATGAAAATATTGACGAAAAAGATGTTATATGGTATACTCTTGGCGGAGCTTTACTAGGGGCACTAACTGGATATGGAGTAGCATGTTTATTAGGAAGTCCTAATGACACTGTAAACTACACCCATTATAATAAGAAGAAACGGGTTTATGAAGGTATTGCTTATGAACACAGATTTGATACTCGTCAAACAGAACATAAAGCTAGTGGTAAAGTCTTTACACGTGTGGTAAAGGACAAACCAAAAACGAGAAGTGAAGCTTTAAAGTTAGAAAAAGAACGCATATTAAAATACAAACCAATTAACAATATTCAACATAATACCTAAATTATAAATATTATGAGCAAAGATATCATAAAGTTCTACCCAGTAGATAATGGAGACACAACACTAATTAAACTAAGAAATAACACAACAATCCTATTTGATTGCAAAATTCGTTCGGGCGAAAAGAATTCAGACGACTATGATATTTTTGATGTTAAAGGAGATTTATTGAAAACCTTAGAAAAACGTAACAACATTCCTTATTTAGATATGTTCGCCTTAACGCATCCAGATGAAGACCATTGCTTAGGTTTTGAAAAACATTTTTATACAGGCTCTCCAAATGATTATAATGATAAAGATAAAGAGTTGATTATTGTTGATGAACTATGGGTTACCCCAATGGTTTTCACCAATAATGGAGTATCGAACGATGATGCAAAAGTTATAAGGAAAGAAGCAAGAAGAAGAAAAAAACTTTATGATGAAAATGATGAAGCAAAGAATGATAGAGGTAACCGATTGATTATTGTCGGCTATGACGGTGAAGATAAGTTGGAAAACATACTCCATTATTATCCTAGCGATATTGTAAATGAAATCTCGGGAGTTAAGCAGGATTTATTCTCGTTTTTTATTCATGCTCCTTTAAAAGCTGATTTGGTTACAGGAAGAGCAGAAAAAGATAAGAACACAACTAGTATTGTTGTTCAGGCACGGTTTAGAATCAATAGTGATGATGAGGCTGCGGCAAGATTAATATTAGGTGGTGATGCAGATCATTATAACTGGGAGAAAATTTTAGAAAAAACCGAAAAGCATGGAAATGAAGAAGCTCTAAAATGGGATTTATTTTTAGCTCCTCACCACTGCTCATGGACATACTTTAATAATGTTCCAATTGAAGAAAAAGAGGTAAACAAAATTCCACAAGATTATTCAGTAAAAATCATTAAAGATTATCATTTAGAAGGTGGACAGATTATAGCTTCAAGTAAATTAATTAAGGATAATGATGATAACCCTCCACATAATCAAGCGAAAAAAGAGTATATAAAGAATATTGACTCTAAGGATGATTTCATCTCATTAGCAGAATCACCAAAACCAAGCAAACCTGAACCAGTGATATTTGAAGTTTCGTCTGATGGGTTAAATAGAATTGATGATGGAGAAAGTAGTACAGAAGATAAGTTAGAATCAGCGGCTGCAATTGGAGCTAGTTCGGCTGTTTCTGGTAATTGGTGTAAAAGTTAAGGAAAGTAGGATAGAGATGTATAATTGGGATAAAGATCTGGAGAATGTTTTGAGCAAGTACAATCTGCTCAAATACGATTCCAATAGGAAGGTATTAAGTGGTGATATTGAATTGACTACAGATAAGGGAAAGTATATAGATATTTTTAATGTAGATATATTCTTTCCAGAGCACTTTCCTAAATGCTTTCCAAAAGTAATTGAAACGGAGGAAAAAATCCCAAGAACACCAGTCAGACATGTTATGCCTAAAACTAATCATTTATGTTTGGTAGTTGAAATTGAAGAATTACTCGTATGTCATCATGGAATAAAACTAATTTGGTTTATTGATAATGTGTTAGTTCCTAGATWGTGTGAAGAGTTTCGAGTAAATAATGGAGAGGATTATCAAAAAGAATATTCACATGATTTTGGCGGTACTTGGGAGTTTTTAATGAAAGAACTAGAATTAGAAAGTCCAGATCAAGTGCTTAAGTTTATTGACTTTTTAGCAAATAAAAAGAAGCCAACTGGTAATGCAGTTTGTCTATGTGGTAGCGGTCAATCATATCGCCTTTGTCACAAGAAGACAGTTATCGGATTACAACACTTAAATAATAAAATATTAAAGCTGTTGTATAGCTTCCTATTAAAAGAACCATATAAAGGAATGAATTTATAAATTAAACCTGATAGGTTAATCTTATGACTAAGTATTTTAACGGATTGTTTTATATCTATATAGTCACTAGGTTTGACAATTTAAATTAACAGTAGATWGGATAAAAATAAAGACATAAAAATTGGATTAGCTCTTTCGGGTGGAGGGTATCGGGCAACTCTATTCCAATTAGGAATAGTTAGGAGATTAACAGCTTTAGGCTTATTTCCAAATATAAAATTAATCTCTTCAGTATCGGGTGGAAGTATATTAAATGGGTTGATTGGATTGAAATATGATGAGATAAATGGATTAGATGATTTTGACAAGTTGATTTATGAACCATTGAAAAATATGGCAAGTAAGAACTGCCGTAATAAAATTATAGGGAACAAGATAGGCTCAATCTTAAATAAGTGGGCAGCTAAAGCTTCACCATTAATACCTATTGTCAATGACTTATCTAATCTTGAGGTATTTCAGAATTTTTTAAACGACAAGCTTTTTAATAAAGCTTCATTAAATCAATTGACAGAATCTGCAAGAATAATTATTAATGCCACAGATTTAAACCATGGGGTTCGATTTAGATTTGATAAAAGTGATTATGGTGGGTATAAAACTGGTTATTGCTCCGATACTAATAGTGTTTTACTAAGTGAAGCCGTAGCATCAAGTGCAGCTTTTCCAGGATTATTCTATCCAAATATTATAAGTACTGAGAACAAAGAATTTAGATTAAGGGATTGGGAAAAAAATGACCTTGGTGTAAACTTGGAAATACCTGAGGAGATGTATATCGCAGATGGCGGAATTTATGATAATTTAGGAATAAAAGGCATTCAAAACGAACTAGATAAAGCAGGAAGCGATTTACTTGTAATTATGTGTGATGCATCTCGTCCGTTTATAACAGAAGTTGACAAAAAAAGCCTCCTTGCACAAGTTAGAAGGTCTAATGATATTATTTCTGAGCAGAATGCTAAGGATCAAAGGAACTTTTTTATGAGTCGTGTTGTCGATAAAGACAGAAAGGATCATATTGATGGGGTTTATGTTGGATTAAGAAATAGTTGTAATTACATCAAGAACTATACGCCAAATCCAAATGATGATGTCGAGCTACTTAATGTTAATTATGGCTTATCTAATGCTGCTCACAAATTAATATCTCAAGTAAGAACAGATCTTAATTCCTTCACTAAAATTGAACAAAAGGCATTAATTTACCATGGAGAAACTACAATTGATCTTACCTTACGAAAGTGGAGACCTGAATTATATAGAAAATTAAATAGTGTAAAGATTGAGCCTATAGGTATTCTTAATGATGAAATATTGGAAGGGCTTAAAAAATCACATAAAAATATGAAAATATGAAAATAATTGTTTTTGATGTTGGTAACGCAGCATGTTCGATTATCAAGAGTCCTAATAAATTTGGATTAATGATTGATTGTGGGAGTCATGAGGAGAAGGATAATCCAATAGATATATTAAATAGAAACAAAGAATGGCTGGAGATAGAACCGTATTTCAAATCAAATGGTGATGAGTACGCTCTTGGTTTGTTGCACATAACTCACCCTGACGATGATCATGTGAGAAATGCAAAAAGAATTAAGGAAGAAATGACCCCCTACTTATTACGAAACACAGGTTATGAAAAATTTCCCAAAGAAGAACCTATAAACCAAGAATATATTGATTATTTAGATAAAAAATATAGGGGTACTAACCCTGAAGCTGTAGATTGGGGCTTTGAATCAAATAAAACATTTCAGATTCCAATATCTACAGTTTTGAGTGAGGAATCTCTTAATGGAAAGATTAAAAACAATGCAAGTATTTTAAGGTTTATTGAATATCATGGGGTTAAAATTTTATATGCGGGAGATATTGAAACAGCAGGTTGGGATTGGTTATTAAAAAATGATAGTAGTTTTGTTAGCTGTATAGAAAAAGGAGTTGATGTCTTGATTTCATCACATCATGGACATGAATCAGGTTACTCTGAAAATTTGTTTAAAATTATTGGGGAAGTGTCTTTGGTAATACACTCTAAAGGTAGTGAGGCTAATAAAGATGGTACTGATGTTACATCTAAGTATTCGGAAAAAGCTAAAGGTATTCGTTATATTAATAATTCTGATGAAAAGATGTATTTTGGTAAAGTACTTACTACAAGAAGTAATGGTAACATTTTTTTACATTGTGCTAATCAAGAGTTCTATGTGAGGGCTGATAAGTCTTCATCTAACCATACAAAAATTGACGAAGTAAAATAAGTTAAAGAGTTTAAGTTTATAATATATGAGTGTTAGGGAAGATTTACAAAAACAATTTAGACAACAACAAGAAAAATTCATTTATTACTTGTTGGCTTTATCGGTTACAGCTATAGGTTTTGCTATTCATAAAACTACTGGGCTTAAACTTCAATTTTCTCAAATTCCTGTTGGAATTGCTGTTTTTTCATGGGCTATAAGTGTTTATTGTGGACTTATGTTTTTAAAGTATGTAATAGCTACATTGTTTGTAAATGAGGTTTATTTTCAGATTTTAGAAGGAGATCACCCTCAATTTGGTAATCATATACAAAAGCAAGAAATTGGATTGAATAGTGCTAAAGAGGCTATGAAATCCAATTCAGATAAAGCTGAGAAATTGGCAAAATGGCAAGGTCGCTTATTTTTAATAGGAATGTGTTCATTTATTGTCTGGCATGTTACAGAAATGATTCTTATACAAAAATAATGATTAAAAAATATGACCATTACCAGGATCATCTTGAATGGGAAATTATAGAACCAGAACAAGAAATAACTCACTTGAGTTTTGAGACAGGACTTTATAGTTTAAATAAAAATTGTATCATAAAATTTTCGAGGGACAGTCAATATGATTTACTCGCAACAATCACAGGGGTGGCTAAAAATTCAGAGGAACTTGATCCTAATGCTGAAAAGATAGAAGGAAATTTTGTTTCAAGTGAAACAATAATTGGTTACTCCAAAGATGGACTTTTTAAGTACAAACTTTCTGGGGTTGTGTTGGGAGCTACAAACAGCAATTATATTTCTATAAGTGATCCATCAATAAAATTTCGGGCTGAACTAATAGTTGATACGATTGAAAAATCGTTCAATGATATTGATACTAAAACTATTAGTATTCAAGAATGGTTTTTAACAGGAATAACAGAAATTAATTTTCCACGCTCAACATCAAGGAGCGTTGATAAATCATTTAAACGCATAAGAGCTGGCGTTGATCCAGAAGATGAATTTAGACTGGTTAAAAGTAGCGGTAGTAGTAGAGATCATTTGTTAGTTAAATTTGCTGACACTGCATTTATTGTTTCAAAAGTTCCACAAGAATATGGACCACAGTNGTCTTTCAATATTTCAATTGAATATAGGCAGTCATTTGGTAGAATTCCAAATGAGGAGGAAAGAGAAGCAATTTCAGAATTGGTCAGTTTCGTTTTTGGTAATCAACTTTTAAAAATTGGACAAACCTCATATAATTCATCTGCTTCGTTGGCATTACAAGAATATCAAAATCCTTGGGGAGATAATGTAGTAAGTAGATGTCAAAGAAAAGGTTTCCCACCTGTTGAGCTTGAAAATTTTGATGATTGGGGAAGAATAGAGCTTTTACTCAACGAGCTTATCAATCAGTATCTGACACAAAGAACCTCCTTACGATTAAAGGATACATTATGGAAATATTGGCTTGCTAAATATTCACCTCTTGGTACAAACCTTCCGATACTTTCAAGTGCAGTAGAAACATTAGCAGGGCAAGTTCTTAAAAACCATCCAGAGGTTAAACATTATCATATTGAGTATAAGAAATTCACTGAATTAATAGAGGAAGATATTATTTCAGTTGAAAAGAAACTGGATACTGTTATAGAAAACAGTTATTCACAAGAAAAAAAAGATGCTATAAAAGATAGCATACTTCGAAAAATTAAAGGTTCATCGCAAAGAGGGTCTAACGAAAAACTTGAAATGATGTTTGAGATAATCGGTTTACCTATTGATGAAATAGAGCGTAAAGCAATTAAAGCTAGAAATAAAATGGCTCATTCTTCACTTGGAGAAATTAGCGATGAGGAAATAAAGACAACCATTCGTTTAACAAGAGCTTATGAAACTTTATTTAACAGAATTCTTCTAAAAATACTTTCTTATGATGGGGAATATAAAGACTATTATACATTTGGACATCCAAATAGAAATATAGACGAACCAATTCCGAATGACGAACAAAGCCATTAACATTAGTTAAATTTAGCGATGGGCGGAAACGTAACAATGATGTTATACCATATTATTTTGCCAAAATTTGAATACGCTTCTAAGTTCGTTAACAAAAAACACAACTTGGTTTGTTTTATTTTCAGAGCCATTAAACTTACCTTTATCTTTAGCCAAAGTAAAAAAACCATCTCCAGGATATCCTTTTCTTTCAGAAACTACTACAACACTAAGAAGTGATTTTGATAATTTAAAGTCAGCAACAGCTACATTGCTAAGTTCTTTATAGAATTCCTCCATTTTAGTTGGATTATTCTGGTCATATGAATCCCCTAGCTCAATACACATATCAGAATAAGAAATTGTTGCACTTTCATTTGCTAAACGTATTAGGATATCCCTAATTTTTTGTTCTTCTGTTGTTAGTTCCATACACCAAAACTACTAAATTGGTGCATTTAATGAAAGAGATAAGCTTATGGTCGTCTGCTTACCCCAAAAACATGACTTTCAAAACCATTAATCACAATTCCTGAGGAGTGCTTATTTACGCCATCAACATAAATAATCTTTTCATATTGTTTCACTTTCCCAGTTAGCTTTCTTCGATCTAACTGTAATGGCTCTAACTTTTTAATATACGGACTTAACCATTTACTTACTGTATCATCAGAGAATCCAATTAATTTACCAATTGCAATAAAGGTTAATCCTTCAAGCCATAATTGTAGAGCTTTCGTTTTATAATAGGTGTCTCGCTTCTTTACAATAGTTTCCCCAGTAAAACGATAATTACAATCTTTACAACGATATCGTTGTAGCTTACCTTCTCTAGTGCCAAATTTGGTGAAACGGGTTGAAGAACAGTTTGTACAATTTGTTGGTTTCATAAGGTTTTGGAGTATATATCTACTAGGATGAAATGTTGTACCTGAGTTAGGAGGACACCCAAAAGTAGCTATATAGCAAATTACAAAAGGCTGGCACGTCCTTTGACGATAAAAAATTGTACAATTCAATAAGGCATCGTATTTTTATGCCTGAATGTTAAACTTAAAAACTATTTGATATAAAGTAAATTATAAAGACATATAAGAGCAGCGTAGCTAATCGTTTTTCCTTCCGAAAACTGACAATTTAAACATGGTAGAAACGGTAAAGTTAGTGCATCCCTTGGGGTGTGTTTTCTTTTACCTAAATTCAACCATGTGGTATGTCAGTACCTCGGAAGGTGGATGATAAAGTTGAGGAGCATGCCCCTCTTTTTTATTCAAATTTTTAATAGTCATTGTTGTTCCTCCTTTGGCGAAAAACTCAAATCATTATGAAAAAATCAATTTTTATTGCTACTGCTATGGCAGGAGTCCTTCTCATTTCCTGTGGTGGAGATGGAGGAAAAAGCGAAACAAAGGGAAACCTTGAAGCCACAATTAAACCTCGGTCTATTAAAATAAAAGGTCATTTAAGTGATTATTTAGAAGTAGTTGAAGGTAAAACAAAAGTAGTGGCTATTGAGGAATATATTCTTTATCAAATCAATTTCAGTGTTAAGGTAAAAAGTATAGGAATAACAGACGAAATATTTTATGGATTAGAAGATGACAATAATGGTCCACTTCATTTAACCATTATAGATGATACTGGTGCTCCAATATCAGGGTGGGATAATATCTCCAGCATTTATTCTGATGATTCAAAAATTCAAGATTTACTTAAAAAGGAAGGAGAGGAATATTGGATCACATTTAACACAACTAAAAATGTTAGTGAAAGGGGTGCTATTGAGAAATTATTTAATGAAATGGTTTCCTTTAATACTATTTCTAAACCAAAACAGAAACCCGAAAAAGAAATTACGGCTTCCTCAACTTCCAGTGAAACTACTTCTAAATCAGGTGGTTCAGCAGAATGGGATAGTTTACTTGATGATTATGAGGAGATGTACGATGATTATATTAAGCTAGTCAAAAAAGCACAAAAGAATGATAACTCAGCTTTAAGTGAATATCCTAAGGTTTATGCAAAGATGATAACAATCAGTCAAAAGCTAGAAAAAGCAGGTGATGACCTATCTCCAGAACAAATAACCAGATTTATGGAAATTCAAGTTAATGCTATGCAAGCTGCAACGGAACTATCAAAATAATTATAAACCTTAAAATCAATTATCATGAAAAAAATAATTATTGGATTATTGCTAATAGGTAGTATAACGAACCTGTCTGCCCAAACAAAAAAAATGAAAACCTATTGGGATTATTACAAAACAAAGGTTAAAGAATCTTACTCAGTTTTAGTATCAAACCCCACAAAGAAACACGGCTATTATAAGGTCTATTACAAAAACTCTGTAATAGCTATTGAAGGAAAATATACTAATGGTAAGGAAACAGGGAAATGGATAAGTAGATATGAACACAATGGTGAAATTGCACTTATAATGTACTTTGATAGTAAGGGGTTACAAATGGGGGTAGAAAAAAAATGGTGTGATGATGAAAATCATAGGTTACATGTTGAAGGAAACTATTCCAAGGCAAAAAAAATTGGATTCCATAAGACTTATTATTGTAATTCGGGTAAAATAAAATTCCTCAGAGAATTTAAAGATGGGTTACAACATGGTAAAAGTACAGAGTACAATAAAAATGGAAATGTGGAATATGCTTATGAATATTCTGAGGGGGTGTTAACCAATGAACAAAAGTATTATGAGAATGGACAAAAATCATTTGAGAAAAACAAAATAGCTCTGACTAAAGAAATGTGGTATGAGAATGGTAAACCAAAAGAAAAAACCCACTATAATTCTAAGTGGAATAAGAATGGTTTAAGCACGAAATGGGATCAGAACGGTACAGTTGTTTTCGAGGATACCTTTATTGATGGTGACTCTGAGAATAAAATTGCTGCTGCAAAAGCTAAGGAAGAAGCATCTCAAGCAGTAGAGAAAGAAAATAGAAGATTAGCTTATGTAGCAAAATTGAAAAGAGAAGCAGAAGCAAAGGACTTAGCTGAGTTTAATGAAGCCAAGAAAATAGCCGATGCTAAATACCAAGAGCTTACAGATCTCTTTTTTACACCAAAGAAGAATGGTAGATGGACGATAAAAGGTAGGACAGGGTCTTTTGACCTCAAGAAAGAGCACTTATATCAGGCTTTCATTATTTATTATAACTATGCCATGAAGATAGACGATGAATGGAAAGACGATATGGTTTTCAAGATCGGAGCACAAACGAGTGCTGCATACTTATGTGATAAAGTGATGGGGTTCTTCAATTCTGATAGTAAAGCTATGGAAAAACAACTTAAAAACTTAGAAGATCCCGTTCAAATAGAAAAAATATTTGGGTATGGACAATAATTCAAAATGACACGCTGACAGTCAACAAATACAGGGTTGTCATGCTAAAAATACAAACATGTCAGTAACAATATAGTTACAAAAATCTGGCAAGTCCTTTGTAATTTATTGTGCAAAGTATATCTGCATTCGGAAGCAATTCCGGGTGCATTTTTTTTTGCTTAAAATCAAGAGAATGAAAAAGAAAGAGACCAGTCAATTTGCAGAAATATCAGTCAATTATAAAACCAGAAAAAAGTTTAATGAGATGCCACATATTGATAATTCTCAAGCATCAGAACAGCTATTTAGAGAAATCTGGTCAACCAGAATGGAACATGTAGAAGAAATGTACATGATATTACTAAACAACGCAAACAAGTCTCTCGGCTATTCTAAAATTTCAATAGGAGGTACAACAGCAACACTGGTAGATGTCAAGATTATTTTCCAAACAGCATTGATGGGCAATGCCTCCGCTTTCATTATTGCTCATAATCATCCATCAGGTAATACAAAACCGAGTGAATCAGACATTATACTTACCAGAAAAATACAAGCAGCAGGGGAAATAATGGAAATAAAATTACTAGATCATTTGATCCTAACAAAAGAAGAATACATCAGCATGATAGATGAAGAAATAATATAAAATAATGAAAGACGTTAAAATCACATGGGATCATCAATACCTAAAAAAACAAGGTGTAAAATATTATCACAAAAAAAAGTATAAAGAAGCCATACACAATTTTAAACTAGCTGTAACCGCTTTAGGATGGCAAGAAGCACCAAGAGAATTCCCAGATATTCACAAATACTTTTATAGGTCAATTTTACTTCGAGATGCACCAGAGATTGATGTTCTTATTAGAAAACAACATTATGAAGAAGCATTGGAAAAACTGGAGAAGTTAGAAAAATTCTCACTTACTCCTTGGGTAACCAAAAGACTAAAAAAATGTAGGAAGCATGCTCTTTATCCTTTCCAGCATCCAAGTGGGTATATGGGATATATGAATTGTTATGGAGAAGAAATGATTCCAGTAAATGTAGTTGATGTTGAAGAATTTGAAGAGGGTAGGGCTGCGGTTAATCTTGGAGGTTATTATGAACTCATTGATCGATCTGGTAAAACATTTACCAACGAAAAATTTGACATAGTTCACGGTACGGTAGATGGATTTACAACAGTAGAAAAGAATAAAAAACTCAACCTTATTAATCCAAAAGGAAAGCTCCATATTAAAAAATGGTATGACTTTGTATCACCATTCTGTACGGAACAACTTCGGTGTGTACGTGATGGAAAAAAATGGGGGTATCTAAATCACAAAGGAGAAGTAGCAATTCCGATTGAGTATGATTCTGTAACTGTATTTAGTGAAGAATTAGCTGTGGTTGAAAAAGATGGAAAATTTGGTTTTATTAATTCGCTTGGGCAAGTTATTATTCCTTTTCAGTATGAACAGGTTGGAGGTTTTGATGAGGGATTAGCACCTGTTATGATAGGTAAGGTATGGGGATTCATTGATGTTACCACCAAAATTGGGATACCACCCCAATATCAAGAAATAGGATCTTTTTCTGACGGTATTTGTGGGGTAATGAATGAAGGAGGAAAATGGGGGACAATCAATAAAAAAAGTGAAGTAGTAATTCCTCTTTTATACGATAATTTCTTTCCCTATGTAAATGGCATTGCTGCGGTAGAAATAAAAGGAGAATACTACTTCATAAATAAGAGAGGGGTTCTTCTAGGAGATGCTAATTACTACTTTAAAGAAATATTTCCGCCATCCTGATTGGACTCAGTGCTGTTTTCATTGCCGTTTGACCAAACACGCCTATATTCTTTCATTGCAAAGGAACTTTTAATTTTTTTATAAAGATTCATCGTACTACTATCCTCGTGTCCAGTAATTTTCATAATCGTTTCTGGATTCATTCCACGCATAAGGCTATTTGAAACGAAACTTCTTCTCGCACTATGGCAGCTGATGAAAGTATACTTAGGCTTGTTAATCTCAACCCGTTCTTTATTCCGATATTTTACTTGATGAATAGTTTCGGTTATTTTAGCTTTCTTACAAATTTCTTTAATGTATTTATTCATTTTTTGATTAGAGAGAACTGGCAAAACTCTACCATTTCTGCTTTCACTTTCATTAATGAACATGTTTAAAATTTTTTCTGCTTCAAAAATGATGGGTATAGTAACCATTTTTGGTTTATTATTCTTCCTTTGAAATAATCTCCACTCCAGTCCATCCTCTGTTCGCTGTAATTCTGAAGGGGTAAGCCCTCTAATATCGGCATATCTCTGTCCTGTATAGCACATGTACAGGAAAATCCAACGTACATTATTCAGTCCATGGTTTTTTGATAAATCTAAAGTCCTTATTGCTTCAAGTTCATATTCTTCAAGAAAAATTACATCGGTTTCATACTTTATTTTTTTAAAATCCTTATACTCCATATTATTGGTATAACCATTTTTTACGCTATAATTCATCAGAACTGAAAATGAACTCCAGTATTTTGAAATTGTAGAGTTTAGCAAATTTTTATCCTCTGCAAGGTATCGTGTAAACGACTTATGAAATTGCTCATTGATGTTAGAAAAAGTCAAAATATATCCTTTTTCTTTTTTAAAATCATGGAGTACCTTTTTAAATGTTTGATATTTTTTCTTAGTATTAGGATTAACATCTTCAAATTTTTCATTTAGGAAAATATCAAGAACAGAGAAAAAATCTTGTGATTTTGGTTTAGGTAAATTGTCGTTTACAGTTTGTTTTATTATTTCATGTATGTCTTCAACAGTAACCATCTCTTTTAACTGAACTGCCATTATATTTTCCTCAACTTTTTTCATTAGACGTGAAAGTAAAATATTGAGAGTCGTATAATGCTCATAAGCTTTTTTTGGTCTCTGCTTCTTAATATCCCAAGAGAGTGGCTCTATCCGAAACTGGGTTCTAAATTTTGTTTTTGTCCCAAGCATACTACACCATAAGTAGATTGAAGTCTTCCTAAGGTTCAAATGTTTTTGATTTACCTTTTTTTTAAAGAGATGTTGTTTAATTACCTTAGAGTCTGTACCAACACGGTACGTCTTATCTAAATAGAAATTTAATGAGTACATGGCATATATTTAAGTTTATAATAATATTTCCTTACAGTTGGTTCAGAGCCTAAATAGGGCTACGTTTCATCGTTCTCTCAGCCCTTTCCTTCCCGACAATTTATATTCAAGAATATTTCATATCGTAACTTAGCTCGTAACTTCAACCCACTTTCAGATATTTTAAAATATGTTAAAACGTATAACTAACTGATACATAGTAAATTACAAAGAATGTGCCATGGGTTTTAAAAATGACACGCTGACAGTTTTTGAATTATCTTAAAATCCAAAAATATTTTTGACACGGTTGGCACTGGCTCTCTTGGCACTTTTCATTTTAAGGAGTGTCACTCGTGCCAGTGTCAGTCATGCCAGATACCTTTTGATATGTTCCCATCTTTATCTTTTTCAACTTCTTTTCTTCAACCAGTTCATTGAGATATCTAAAGACCTGTCGCCTACTTATTTCATTCGCCTTACCAATTTTCGTGGCTGTACTTGCATCAAATTTATCAGGAAGAAAAGCATAAAATTGTTGGCTAGATTTGGTTTCTTTTTCCGCTTCTTCTTGTTGTGGCATGAGGCTCAATACAGCCAAGCTATGGTGCTTAAGTGTATCAATTAAATCAAGGGTAATGTGAAAGTCAATATCTTTACAGTAGATAACATCTTCACTGTGATCTCTAAGTATACTTAGGGTCATCGTTATTCTAAAGAAGGCAATACCAAGTCTAAAAATTATATCATCAGTATCATTGCCAACAAATTGAGTTACCTCCTGATGCCAGTCATCAAAAGCGTGAAAAAATTGATTTTCCTGCTCAGGTGTAAACCTAAATTCCTTTTCATATCCACCCTTTAATTTTTTCCTAAGTTTTTGTAAATAAATGGCGTATTCTTCAATTATTGTTTTGACATCTCTTTTTTTTAGAAAAGGATTCCGAAATCTAGTGGTATCTTCAAAACAATAAAAAATGAATMWKMWNTATTWWNCCATTYTTRMSGYYARCKRYYWMTKTTKKTAYWKSGYYWRKWGTWCCAMMWMWRAYAMMAGATRGWMTKKYYMTRGRMRKAKTAWTAWATKCATNTGTTRSWMMWAMSMTMRMAMMSRKAWGGGTCATGGTCATATATTTGACGGAGTAATGGCGACCAGTCACCCCATTCGCTGTTTGCTAATATGCGACTGAGGGTGTCCGCTTCTTGAGATAATAATACCGCATTAAGATTGTTAGCAATGATTTCTACTGCACCACTTGCAGAATTATCAGGAGGAATAAAAAGCATTTGGCGGGATGGCAGCTCTGGTTTTGGCTCATTCGCTCCATCTTCTTTATTTTTTTTCCATTCTTTCAATTTAGAGGGGTATTCTTCTTCTTTTGTTTTAGATTCCTCCATTAATTCTTCATCTATTTTAACACCTAACACCTGGGCAAACATAACCACACTTTTATCTCTTGCTGGTGGTCCAACATTCATTAAGAATATGTTAGGAGATAGTTTAGAATCATCATAATATCCATATATGTTTTCTAAAGCTGAAGAAATAACACCTATACTAGCAAGGAAAAGCATATCACGTCTTCTGCTTTTTCCAGGATATATTTCATACATCTTATTGAGAGGAAAAGGAAGGTCAACGAAAATACGATCTGGTAGGAAGGGGGTTTTCCCAACTTTTGCCTGTGTATTAATAAAAGACTGATCAATATGATCCTTCTTTTTAACCTTTTTATATTTATACTTTCCAAAATCATTAGAATAGGTAGAGTAAATATTTTCTGGTTTTTTTATATGTTTTGGAAAGTTAGAAAGCGTGTATTTGTCCTCCAACTGTTTCTGTAATGATTTTAATGGTAAACCAAAAAGATTGGCAAGTGAACTTACTTGTATAATGAATTCATTTCTATGTCCTTCGATAAACTCACATCCCTTATCAGTAGCTAATTTAATGGCATAATTAAATATTTCTTGCTCTGTCTTAGGGCTACCAAGTGGTTTAGAAACCAATTCCTCCTTTATAATTATTTCTGAAAAATTACCTAAATCTTCTGGAGTCAATTCTTTATTATTCTTAATAGATGAAGGAGGGGCACTTAATCCTTGAAGATTATTTACCGCAGTATAAATCCTCTTTTCTAAATCTTCCTTCACATGATCTGCCCCCCTCTCAACAACAAAATCACTAATGTCCTTACCATTTAATGGAGGTAGAACTATTCTATAAAAGCCATATTTTTGAGCTAGTTTTATGGAATAATCTAAGCCTGTGGTGTCTCGATCATATAGAACAATGATATTTTTGAAACGAGATTTAATATCTTCTAATATAGTTTCATCCATATTAATGTTATTCTCTCCAGTTAGGCAAATAGCTGAATAACCCAACGAATGTAATGCCATCACATCCTTTTGTCCTCCTGTAAAAAACAAAACATCAGTATCTAATAATTGTTCCATTCCAAATACATAAGGCTTTGGGGTTTCACCAATAGCAAATCGAACTTTTTCTTCAGGCATATAAATATGAGCACCCTTCTCATAAAAATAACAGTACCATTTTTGGTTTGGTCTTTTTAATGCTTCAATAATCTTCTTCTCTTTACTGAGATGTTTATATTGTTCTAGGGAATAGTTGTTATACTTGGTTRGTATCTCTTCAGTGATACCAAACTGTTTCCAATATTCCAAATCTTCGTCCGTGTGTGTTCTATAAGAAAGGTTATTGTTTTTATCATATTCAATATCCCATCTCTGAACTTTTTTCGGTTCTTTTTTGACTTTTTTCTTTTTATCAGATAAATCTATACCTAGTTCTAATTTTTCATTTGCCCATTGTAGAGCTTCTTTGTAAGATTTAAGCTTGTGCTTCTTCATTACAAAATCATACCAATAGCCAGAATGCCCAGAATGATTGTCTAAATAAACCCAATGTTCTTTGGTAAGGTCTTTACAGATAAAGAAGGTATTCTTGTGTTTATGTGTCTTGTAGAAAGGGTTATCAATTTTCTCACCTTCCAGTAAGTCTTCCTTTTTGCCATACGGAATTGCCTTTCTAACTGCATAATTAAGTACTTGATATTCCTGTTCAATTGTAAGCTGGGGTAGTTTCATTTTTTTTGGATTTTAGTTATAATTAATGGATTGAAATGATTGATTGAATTCTTCTTTTAGGATTTCTTCTCGTATTTTTTTAATTGATTCTGATGTGTAAATTTTCTCGGCTAAATCAACCATATATAATAGTGATGGTGATTGAATTGATGATCCTAAAACAGCCGAGTATAAGTTGTTTACCTTTTGTGGGTCATACTTCTTTTGAAAACAACTCACTCGATGAAATAACGATCTTCCTGATTCTCCAAATTGTTTTAGACAGCAAGCTATATTAATCCATACACCATCACTTGGAATCATATTAAATTTATTGCGTTCAATTGCATTTACTAACTCTAAGGCAGCCCCATATGACAATGTAGTCTTCATCTTATTTTTTGGTATTAGTAATAGCTTGTTTGTAATTGTCAATTTTTTCTTGAATTTGTTCGTAGCTTAGAGTTCCATCTATATCACTTCCTAATATTTGTAGAAATTTATCGCCATTGTTTTCAATCACATAAACATTAGGTATATAGCTCCTCATAAAATATAGTGCGAGAGCTTCATATAGGTCATTAGTCATATAAAATTTTCTAGCTATTATCAAAAACTGTTTATCATCTCCCCATCTTCTTTTAAGTTCCTCTACTTCATAAAGCAATCTCTCATAACCCATAAAATCTATCCACCCTTTCCATCCTTCTTTCCTATAAACACGATTCGGATAAGGGTTCATTTTTGCAACAAGTCCATGTTTCCTCAGGTGGCTAAACCAATTATAACTTGCAATTCTTTTTACTAGTTTATTAGTTTCTTCACTTATTTGTTTTTCAAAAATTGAAGGATGAATTGTTAGACCGTCTATAATAGATTCTCCTTTGAGGATTGCCTTTATTTGATTCTTTTTCATAATTTTTATTGTTAGTTAGAATTGGTTTTTAGAATTATTTTTATTCCTTGGTACATATCCTTACAGGAATTGCACAAAGCATATTCAAATACTGCATTATCAACCTGAATGGTTTCATCCTCGCAGAATCTCTCTAGCTGCCTAGTTACACACAGATATTGCTCGTTAACTCCAATTCCTTTTTTGCATTCATTACATTGAATGAAGTTGTCCTGATTGGGTATTTTATTTCTCACATTTTTCATGGATTCTGATTTACTCATCGTTATTGGTTAATATTAAAATTCTAAATAAATTGCTCGGAAGCAGTCAGTATATCCTTGATCCCATAAGTACTCAATGAAGTTCTTTTGGGTGAATTCGTTTGAAGTCGCTTTGAATGTGGAGTGTAATTTTTTAAGCTCTTTTCCATTCTTTAAAGCCTGTTTGAATTCCATTGAAAAAGAGGTGAAGTCTTTTATTTTTATTGGGATGTCAACTCTCTGCCTGACATTATCTAAATCAGATTTCAGAACCCACTTCTTAGATGAACCTGGAATTAAATAAAATGAAATAACACCATCGGAGAGAAGTCCMCCGAGTTTTGGTCGTGAAACACCTAAATACTTTGCAGCAACACCAACCGTGAAGTATTCTGGATATTCTTCACTCTTAATGTTAGAAAATGAAGAAATCTGTGTAATTAGCACTTCCTTCACTGTTTCAGTAACCTGATTATTTAATATATCAGATATTAGTTCATATAATATATCGCCTTTCGATTTCTCCACATTTAATGGTTTAGCCTGTGCTTAAATAAATCGCCTATTGAGGCTATAATCACTTCTTTTTTTACTTTAATTTCAGGAGGAGCGTATAAATAATGATCTCGCTTCATTATAWATAAAACCTTAATTACATTATCGAGGTGCATACAATAAGCATCACTTACAAATAAAACTGAATCATACTGCTTACTGGGAACTGAGATATTAATCTCTTTAATATTCTTTATTTGTTCCTGCTTATAATTACGTTCAAGTATTTCATGGTACTCATCAATATCGTCTAAAACATCTTTGTTTGGAACAATTTTACCAATGGATAATTCAGTAAGAGCAAGGGAAACCAAGAGTCCTGCTAAATCAATTATTCTAGAATCATCATCCAAGTTTTCGCTTAAAGGGATAAAATCTAACAACTCATTATATTCTGAATCAGTAAGTCGTAGTGTTACATAATATTCATTTGTCCGTGCCATACCGTTTAGTTTTTAAGGATAGCTTACCAACGGTTTTGATTGAAAGGTAGAACGAAAATCAACCGCTGGGGCTATCCAGTTAAAAGCAACGAGGCAAAGATTATCAATAAGGCGAAGTGGATTCCGAACTTTTTTTTAGAAAATAGGGTGGTAAAAAGTTCGGATATTAATGTGAGGATTTAATATTCTTAGAAATCTTTTTATATCTAGCATCCAAATATTCCATATATCCTGGGTTATAGTAAACTTTATTTCCTTGAATCATTTTAGATAACTCGCCAACTTGAACGGAATTTGAGAATTCTTTTTCCGTTATTTCTAAATTACAAATGCTAAGTAGTTGTCCTGTTATTCGGTGATGTTTTGAAGAGGTATTCATATCATCAGTAAGTGAAATTTTCATCTCGTCAATAAGGTATTCAAAAATACTCTCACTTAATTCCTCTATATGGCGATTAGAAGGTTTCCCACCTATCTTAGGGAGGTTGATATTTTTCTTGCCAATTTCTTTTTGTAATTGTAGTAGTAATTTTTTTATTATTAATGTGTCATMCAATTCAAATATTGTTTTTCCTTTTTGAATAAGAGACAATTTTAGTCCACAATCAGCTTTAAGTTGATTAATGTCCTTATCAATATTTAATAAAGCTTTTTCATCCTTAATAATTTGATGTATTATCCAATCTAAAGAACTTCGATTAGTCTTTTTATTCATCTTTTTATTTAAGGTATCTCTTATTCCCCCAAAAAAGATATCATATTGTGGATCGTTTAAAACAAGCCTAATAATAAATCCTAAATCTTGTCGCTGTTTGGCTGTAATATCAATTCCTTCAAATTTGAAATATCTTTCGATTTGATTTAGTTCTCGCTCATCAATAATATATTTCTTTTTAATATCTTTTATATCATCCTCATCTGTGTTAGACGGAACTAAAACTGATTCCAAAATAACTATTTGGTTGGGGTTAATTCGTTCATGAAATTTAAAATATTTTTTAGCAATTTTAATTCCACTTTTTATTTGTTCGTTAGTAAGCTCCATTTCTTATTGTGTTTCGATTAATAAAAGAGTGCCAGTGCCAAGTGCCATCCGAGTCATTAAATGTATTTCTTTTTATATTAAGTTACGGGAAAAGTTACGGCACTTTAAACCTATATAATAATAACGTTAAACTGTATATTCAAGTTGCTATTTATACATTTTTATAGACAAAAAAGCTATATTTTAGTTTAAAGATCAATGATAACTGATTGTAAATCAAGGAATAAATTTATTAAATTATATGTGGTTACGGTGTAGGTTACGGCAAGGGGGTCTAAAAATAACAAAACCCGCTACTAGAGCGGGTTTTGAAGCTGTTTTTTGCAGCCCGTAGGGGAATCGAACCCCTGTTTCCTGGATGAAAACCAGACGTCCTAACCCCTAGACGAACGGGCCAAATAARWTATCCTCTYATTTRAGGWGTGCAAATGTATAATTTTTTAATAKSTASRCAAAWATATTTKAGRAAAATTAYWSKRYAWWMTCATWMTYTKMWTSWRASTWWWWKYMWWARSKWTTGMYWGTYYYAMYMWKCWTTSMRYYWKTWRCCTYWWWYRCCYYRCTYWYSYKWACCACTTTCATGGTGTCATAATGTGGAGTTAACAAGTCAAAATCCATGGAGTAGAGTATAGAAGACTCGATGATGTTTCTAATTTTATCAGTGTCTTATAGACTTTCTTATATTTTAAGTTGTTGGTTTATGAGGTGTGAATGATTATTAGTAAATTTAGTTTTAGGATGAGGATTAGGATATTTATTTTTGGAGTTTT
>NVVI01000051.1 GCA_002402165.1 Flavobacteriales bacterium | reverse complement strand
GACATGGAAGAATAGAGACTCGAACCTGTAGTGTTATTACGGGTGGGACAATCAATACCTATTAAAGATACTCAGAATAAAAGTATGAGTTTGCCCTGGCGGATGGTAACATATTCTTGTTGTAATAACTTAGTTTCATATCTTTTAGGTTTATTTAAGATTAAATTTTCAGTTATCAAATTCTAATATAATGAGATAATTTTATTGTAAAAGCCTGACAAAACTTAAATTTTGTCAGGCTATAAAGGTTATTTATGTTTTTCTTTGTATTCTTTTGGTGTTAAAGTAGTGACATCTTCGATTGTTAGGAAACTTCTAACTAAAAGAAAAATAAAAATAGATGCAATTACTACGATACAGATAAATATAATTTTCTTTTTCATATTTCAAGGAGTTTAATTATGTACTAAAATAATAAAAATAAACTGGGCAAGATGCTAAATTGTTGAAGAACAAGTAGAACAAACAGCAGCTTGTATGCAGTCGTAAACAAACTCAGGATCAGTAGGGCATAATATTGATGTTATCCCCACTACAACAGAATCCCAAAAACCACAAGAATCCATATTAACAGTTCCATCAGAATTCTTATTACAAGAATTTCCATCCCCTTTATTCGTGTTTGGTGGGTCATCATTTCTGCCGTCTTTTTTAATTTCATTAATAAATTGACGAATTTTATTTACACCATAATTATTATATAACTCTTGAGTTAGTTCTTTATTGTCGTTGATGATAGCAATCATTATAGTTGCATCTAATTCATTTGCCAATTTTTCACTATTATTCCTAATTGTTATTATTCTAATATCTTGTTTTAATAATGCTACTTCTTCATCAGTAATGGCTCCTTTACACTTATCAACAAAAACAACTTCAGGTAAATTGGGCTTAATTATTTTAGGTTGATTGGGATTGCTTTCCATGTCTAATTTTACACTTTCGCCAACTACAAATAAGTTTTTAGCGTGTAAGTTGGATTTATGTGTACATCCAGTTGTTTCATCTAAAACTGAGGTAATTTCCTTGTTGCCAATGCTAATAGAACCAAGAATTTTTGCATCATGCAAATTGTTTTGTGCAAATACTCCAAATGGAGCTGCAATTAAAAATAATGCGATTAATTTTTTCATAATAGTTTGATTTTTAGTTTCCCTTACTCTATTAAAAAGCTTTTCAGGTTCCGCTTATAATTTTTTAAGTTGATGAATATAGCAATAAAATTCAACATAACACATATATGTGTTTATAAAATATCTTCTTTCTACAGAATTTTAATTTGTGGAAGAATTAAATGATGAAAAATTTATAGTAGCTTTTGGTAAGCAGTTACGCAATTTACGAATGCAAAATAAACTTTCACAAGAAGATTTAGCTAATGATGCAGAAATACCTATAAATCAGGTTGGTAGAATTGAACGAGCTGAAATCAAAACATCATTAAGCACTATTTACAGACTTTCAAATGCCTTAAAGGTTAAACCAAAAGAGCTATTTGATTTTGAAGAGTGAAATTTAATAAACTCTCGTTAACTCACCATATTCTAGAATTTTTCCGGTGGTAGTTTTTAGAGAAAGCTTATTGATTTCTATTTTTTTATTTGGAAAATAATTTTTGATGACGGGTTGGATTTCTTCTTCTTTCAATTTTGGAGAGTAAGTGTTGATGATTAAAAAACCATTTTGACTTAATAGCCGACTTGCAACTTGAACTAACTCTGGAAATTTATTTTCAATTTTCCAACGTTCTTTTTTTGCTCCTAATCCAAATGCTGGAGGATCCATAATTATTCCATYRTANAYTTTTNCCTCTTTTSRCTTCTCNGTKTRCMAACTTTAAAGCATCATCCAATACCCAATGGATATCTGATTGATTAGAGCTTTCCATATTCTCCTTACTCCAAGAAATTATTTGTTTAATAGAATCACAGTGAAAAACATTTGCTCCAAGTGAATTAGCAATTAATGAAGCCCCGCCTGTGTAGGCAAATAAGTTTAAAAATCTACTAGTTCCTTTTCCTTCGAAAAGCTCAGGATGACAGAAACGGTTTTTAATAAAATTCCAATTGATTTGTTGTTCAGGAAAAATTCCGATATGTTTAAATTTAGTTAAATGTAAATTAAAAACACAATTTTTATAGCTGATTTTCCACTCGATAGGAGTGTTCTGTTTTAATGTTTTCCAATAACCTTTGTTAGTTGTTTCTTCAATAAATTCAAAATGGGCTTTTTCTTTCCATTCTTGGTTAGATAGAATAGGAGAGAAGTAGGCATTTCTTTCTGGTCGAATAAGGATTACACTCCCAAAACGTTCTAATTTTTTATTGTTGCCAGCATCAATTAATTCATAATCTGACCAATGGCTGCTATAAATTCTATCCATTAATTGACAGTTATATAAGGTGCAATTTTAAGATAAGTTTCATTGTTAATGAGGTGAATCTTTTTAATATCTTCTATTTTTTTGAAATTTCCATTGGCTTTTCTGTACTTAACAATTGCATTAGCAGTGTTCCAATTGATATAAGGATGTTTTTTTAATTTTTCAGAAGATGCTGTATTGAGGTTTATTTTTTCTGGAGCAATGTTTCCAATTGTAACTTGATTTATAAAACCATAATAAGTTTCCTTATTTAAGTTCCAAACTTCTTTGAGTTGTTCCTTTTTTACAAAACCGCCTAAATTGTTTCTGTATTTGATGATAATTGCAGCATATTTTTCAGAATAAATACCTTTTAAATTTGTTAGTTCTTTAGCATCAGCAGTATTAATATTTACTTTTTTTGTGTAATCTTTTTTGTTTGAAGTGTATTGCTTTTTCTCAGCTTTATCAGGTAATAAAATATAAGGTTCTAATTTGTTATAATCAGATTCAGTTAAACCATAAATTTTCTTTACATCAGCTTTGCTTCTCCAACTTCCGCCTTTTGACTTGTAGTTAAAAATGGTTTTGATTTGCCAATCTTTAAACCCGAGTTTTTTCCATTGTGTTTTAGAAATGGTATTCGGATCAAATTTAAAATATTCTGTTTTGGTAATTCCTTTTTTAGAGTTGTAACTATTCTTTTCAATATTATCTGGCAATAAAATGAATGGTTTTAATTGTTTAAAGTGAGTTTCTTCTAATCCATAGATTTTTGAAACATCAGCTTTCGTTTTCCAATTACCACCTTTTACTTTATAATTGTTGATTGTTTTTATCTGCCAAGCTTTAAAGCCAAGTTTTTTCCATTCTTCATCAGAAATAGTGTTGGGATTGAATTCAAATAGTTCAATTGATAAAACTTCTTTTTTGTTAGAATTGGACTCTATATTTAACTCTTTTTCAAATTCATTAATAGCAGTTTCAAATTCAGAAAAATCTGTTTGAGTTGTTGATTTTAATAAATCGACTGAAAAATTAGCGGCAATTAAAACAATAATAATAAGGAGCAAAACTACCGTTCCTCTTTTTTCTCCACGAGTAAAAGAAAAGTAGTCTTTAAAATTCATTCTTACTCTATTATGATTTCGTTGCTTTGAAGGATTTAATTTTATCCATGTAAATTTTTAGCTCCTCACGTACTTTAGGTGATAAAATAATCAACCCAATAATGTTCGGAAATACCATGGCAAATATCATGGCATCAGAAAAAGCAATTACAGAACCTAATTCAATAGAGGCTCCTATTACGACAAATATTAGGAACATTAGTTTGTATATGATGTCTAAAGCTTTTGCTTTTCCAAACAAGTATTTCCATGCTTGTAATCCATAGTAAGACCATGACAACATTGTGGAGATGGCGAATAAAACAACAGCAATCATTAATACCCAATCAAAATATGGAATAGCGGAATTGAAGGCAGTAGATGTTAATTCTACACCCTGAACTGCTGTTCCATATTCAAAAAACTTTCCTTCGATATTGGTGATAACAATTACTAAAGCAGTCATTGTACAAATGATAACGGTATCAATAAATGGCTCTAATAAAGCAACTATACCCTCACTTGCAGGGTATTTTGTTTTTACTGCCGAGTGAGCAATTGCAGCTGAACCAACTCCTGCTTCATTAGAAAAGGCGGCTCGCTGGAAGCCCACGATTAATACACCTATAACTCCACCAAGTGCTGCATTTGTGTTAAACGCTCCATCGAAAATCAACCCAAATGCTTCAGGAACAAGTGAAACATTCATAAATATAATAATTAAGGCGGCTAACACATAAATTCCAGCCATAATTGGCACTACTTTTTCCGTAACCGATCCAATTCTCTTTATTCCACCAATAATTACTACGCCAACAATTATAGCCATTATAAGGCCTATAATCCACCCAGAACCATCTGCGATGCCAAATTTCAGCATAATTTGTTCTGCTGCTTGGTTGGCTTGAAACATATTCCCTCCACCTAAAGATCCCCCAACACACATTATTGCAAAAAAGATGGCCAATCCTTTCCCAAATCCTCCCATCCCTTTTTCTTTTAATCCTTTGGACAGGTAGTACATTGGTCCACCATGAACAGTTCCATCTTCAGCTACTTCTCTGTATTTAACACCCAGAGTACATTCTACAAATTTTGTTGCCATTCCTAAGAAACCTGCTAAAATCATCCAAAATGTTGCACCTGGGCCACCTATTGCTATTGCGACTGCAACACCAGCTATATTTCCTAAGCCTACAGTTGCAGAAAGTGCTGCAGTTAGTGCTTGAAAATGAGTAACTTCTCCTTCGGCATCTTCAATTTTTGCAGTTTCGAAAACATCACCACCTGGTGTTGAATCTCCTTCAGCAATGTCTGCTCCATGATGATCAATTTCATCATAATCTCCTTTTACAACTTTAACTGCTGTGCCAATGAGTGTGAAATTGGCAAATTTAAAATAGATGGTAAAGAAAATAGCTCCAGCAATTAATACTATTATAACGAGAGGAACTCCAGTCCCTCCAATGTTTATGGTGTAAAAAATAAAATAACTAAGCCCATCAGCAATTGGTTTAAATAATGCATCAATTTTTTGATCAGTACTTAATTCAACCTTCTCTGCAACGTCTTGAGCAAACGTTATAAATGGCATAAAAAATGAAAATATTGTAAGAATTACGGATTTTGATTTAAGCATAATATTGGATTAATTATTTTCGATAGTTGAGCCCCAAATATAGCTAAACTTTTTGGTTATGTCAAAATGATTGATAGATGCATCCACCAATATTGTCTCGCTGTGCTCCTGTAACCGATTGCAAACAGTTCACTTCATTTCTTAATCTTAAAACGCCTAAAAATGCAAATATTAAGGCCTCTTTAAAATCTATAATTTGCATTGAAGGAATAATAATTTCGTTACTAGTATTTGTTTTTATTCGTTCAATTAAAAAGGAATTAAATGTTCCACCACCACTAAGTAACACTTTTTTGTTTTTGGAAGTTATACTATTTGAAATTTGAATAGCAATGTGTTCTACAAGTGTAGATAGTTTATCCTTTGCAGAAATTCTGGAAGAATTAATAATTGGAAAAACTTCATTTTCAACCCATTCAATTCCAAGAGACTTTGGATTTGATTTTTGGTAATAATTTAACTTGTTTAGGTTGTTTAAAAGGTCAGTATCAATTTTTCCAGATTGGGCTAACTCCCCATTTTCATCGAAAGATTTCCCTAATTCTTGTGAAAGTTTATTTAAAACAATATTAGCCGGGCAAATATCAAAGGCGATTCTTTGTTTGTCTTCTTCAAAAGAGATATTCGCTATTCCACCCAAATTGATGCAATAATCATATTCAGAGAAAAGTAATTTATCGCCAATAGGAACTAATGGGGCACCTTGTCCTCCGAGTGCAATGTCAGAAGACCTAAAATTGCATATAATAGGTAGGTTTGTGATTCCAGAGGCATTAGCTCCATTTCCTATTTGAGTGGTTAATTTAATTTCAGGTTGATGAAAAATGGTGTGACCGTGAGAGGAGATAGCATCAATATTATTTAGTTTAATTTTTTCGTTAGAAATAAAATTATTTATTGAATGTCCTATGAAATTTCCAAATTCGTTATGGAGTTGCATTAATTCAAAACCACTCATTTGAATTGCTGTAGATAATTTCTGTTTCAATTCTTGTGTATAGCCAACAGTGATTGATGAATTAATTTTGAAAGTCCAATGATTATCTAAAAAATTAAAAGAACAGTAGGCGATATCTAACCCATCTAAAGAAGTTCCAGACATTGTTCCTATCACATTATAACGACTCATTTATTTGAAAATCTGAATTAAACAATTACATTTGTTCTCCTCAAATTTATAAAAATTAAACGATGAATATAGAGTTAACGGAAGAACATTTAGCAGTTAGAGATGCGGCAAGAGATTTCGCACAAAATGTATTAAAACCTGGCGTGATAGAAAGAGATGAGAAGCAACAATTTCCTACAGAGGAGATAAAGCAATTGGGTGAATTGGGTTTTATGGGAATGATGGTTGATCCAAAATAYGGRGGWGGRGGAATGGATACTATTTCTTACGTATTAGCTATGGAAGAGATTTCTAAGGTGGATGCGTCTTGTTCTGTAGTTATGTCTGTTAATAATTCGTTGTATTGTTGGGGGGTTGAAAAGTTTGGAACAGAAGAACAAAAACAAAAGTATTTGGTGCCTTGTGCTACCGGTCAAAAAATTGGAGCATTTTGTTTGTCAGAACCTGAGGCTGGTTCTGATGCAACTTCGCAACAAACTACAGCTGAAGATAAAGGAGATTATTATTTGTTAAATGGAACGAAAAATTGGATTACCAATGGTAGTTCTGCATCTTATTATATTGTAATTGCACAAACAGATAGAGAAAAGGGTCACAAAGGAATTAACGCTTTTATTCTTGAACAAGACATGGAGGGCTTTGTTGTTGGTGCAAAAGAAAATAAATTAGGAATAAGAGCCTCTGATACACATACTATTTTACTTAATGATGTAAAAGTGCCAAAAGCAAATAGGATAGGGGAGGATGGGTTTGGATTTAAGTTTGCAATGACTGTTCTTTCTGGAGGTAGAATTGGTATTGCTTCACAAGCTTTAGGAATTGCATCAGGGGCGATGGAATTAGCAATTGCTTATTCTAAAGAAAGAAAAGCTTTWRSYAWRMMSRWTKMKRRGSWKMWRSMWMYWGMTWWWAAATYWRYTKAWAKGRYTWYTRWWWTYRRRKMTGMTWKKYYSTTWTRYWWWAAAGNCYRYAWGRWYARRARMWMRMRWGAWRSWTWWWAYMRMWSMAGSAGCCATGGCAAAAGTTTTTGCTTCTAAGGTAGCAATGGAGGTTACAGTTGAAGCGATACAGGTTCATGGAGGGTATGGTTTTGTAAAAGAATACCATGTTGAGCGTTTAATGCGAGATGCAAAAATCACACAGATTTATGAAGGAACAAGTGAAATTCAGAAAATTGTAATTTCAAGGGCTGTGCTAAGGGATTAGTTTTAGAAAAAAGATAATAGATTAAAGAGGAAAAACTTTGTGGTTTTTCCTCTTGTTTATTTTAACGCTAGATTCAATTAATAAGTGCAACAGGTTGGTTAAAATTATTTAAAAATACTTCATTAGGGGTTTTATACCCTAATAATTTTCTTGGTCTGTTATTTAATTTACTGATAATCATATTAATAGTATTATTTGTGATTAGATTAAAGTCTGTTTTTTTAGGGAGATATTGTCTTATTAATTTATTGTTATACTCGTTAAGACCTCTTTGCCAAGGCGAATAAGGTTCAGCAAAAAAGAAGTCTGTTTCCAGTTTTTGAGCGATTTCTTGATGTTTAGCAAACTCTTTCCCATTATCAGAGGTAATGGTTTTAACTAATTCTTTAAAGGGAGCTAATAGATTAATCATCTGTTTTCGTATAGATTCAGCCTTAGTTCCATCGGTTTTTACCATTAATTCAAATTGACTTTTACGTTCGGTTACTGTAAGAATAGCTGTTTTATGGTTTTTCCCGATAATAGTATCTACTTCCCAATCACCAAAACGTTCTTTTGTATCAACCTCTGGCGGTCTTTGATCTATCATAATTCGATTAGGTATTTGCCCTCTTTGATGTTTTCTGTTCAACCTTTTCTTACGCCATCTACGAGCTGTTCTTAAATGCAGATACAATACACCTCCACTTGCTTGTTCTTTATAGATGTATTGGTAAATACGCTCTATACTTACCATTGGTATTCCACCCAAATCACACCGTCCTTTAATCTGTTCTGGAGACCACTGATAATTCATTAGCTGCTTATTAATGTACTGCTCCATATTAACATCAAAAACATGATGTTTGTAACTTTCTCTTTTACGTTCTTTAGTTAGCATTGTAGCATAAGCTGCATTATAACTGCATTTTCTACTGTTTCTTTTCAACTCTCTGCTAATCGTACTTTTATCCACTCCTAACTCCTTAGCTATTTGTGTAATCGTATAATTTGCTTTTAGATACGCTTCTATTTGGTATCTTTGAGTGTCGATTAATTGTTGGTAATTCATCGGCATCAGATTTTTTTTCAAATATCGGAAAGCTAGCTTTCCGATATTTGTTATCTGTTGCACTTATTGTTTGAACTTAGTTTTCTAAAAAACAGTAAAAATAAGTTCATATTTAAAAGCAATTACTACTTTTGCAGCGGAGATGTGGCAGAGTGGTCGAATGCGGTAGTCTTGAAAACTATTGTACCGTAAGGTACCGGGGGTTCGAATCCCTCCATCTCCGCCAATAACAACGGAAGCCCTTATTATGTAGGGGCTTCTTTTTTTCGTTGACAATTTCGTTGACAGTACTAAGGCTTTTAAGCCCTTATTTTACCCCATTCCCTCAATAAAAGTTTCTACGAAACTGATAATCTTAGAAGTTACTATTTTAGAGGCTGTTGCTCGTTCTTTTAGGCTCGGTCTTTCATTCATTAAAGCAATAACCTCATCTCGTAAAGGTTCTTTCTTTGTGTATAGATAATCACTTACTACCTCAACTAACTTTTCAAAGTTTAAGTTATCATCATTACTCAATTTCTTAATCGCTTTTTTCTTTTCAATAGTCCAAAAGGTATCAAAGGCATCTTCTATGTTGTCGCTATCAGTAACTAATGGCAAGTTCTCATCAATAAAACGCTCTATTAACTCTTTTTTACTTCTTAGCTGAGTATCTGATTCCATCATATCAGAAATAGCTTTACGCTGCTTTTCTTGGTCTTTTGACTTAGCACCAAGTAATTTAGCTAATAATTGCAATATGTAGGCTACATTAATTTCGTCTTTTCGGATTAACTCTAATTCAAAATCAATATCATTAAGAATAGATACTTTTTCTTTTTGATTATCTGACTTTATACTTTCATACAAATCGAGGTACTTGCTTTTGTAATTTTCAAAAGTTTGCTCATCCATTTGTAAATCATCATAGCTAAATTCGGTAAACGTAGTGAGTACATTTTTTACTCGCATTAATTCTCTAAATGCTTTTACAAATTCCAGTTCTTCATCTTCCGAAACTAAATCATTTACACTATCAAATGTTGGTGTTATCTCTAATACTTTACTTACCGCTTTATTATAACTTTCAATGTAATCTTCATAAGGTTGTATTACTATTTCCTCAATAGCCTCTTTGTTAGAAAACAAAGTAATTGCCTCATCTGTATTGTCTTTTAGATTTCTAAAACAAACAACATTACCCTGAGATTTCAACTCATCTAATATTCTGTTGGTACGTGAATAGGCTTGAATTAATCCGTGATACTTTAAGTTTTTATCTACATAAATGGTATTGAGTGGCTTACTATCAAAGCCAGTTAAAAACATATTAACCACCAAAAGAATATCTACTTGTTTATTCTTTACTCGCTGACCAATATCTTTATAGTAAGGATAAAACTCATTAGTCGAATAATTGGTATTGAACAACCCATTGTAATCATCTATAAAATCATCCAACTTTTCCCTTGTATGCTTAGTGTCGTATTCAGGTTGAGGTTCTGCAACAAAATCAGCAAAATCTTCATCGGGTATAAAGCCGTTTGCATCTTCATCTAATTGATTGGCTTGGTAAGAAAATATTGTTGCTATTCGTAAATCGTGTAAGCCTTCTTCTTTTTTAGCTTTAAATAGGTCGTAATATTTGATTAAGGTCTTAACATTAGCAACACAAAATATTGCGGTAAACTGCTTGTTATGGGTTTTACGGCTATGATTATCTATTATGTAGTTCGTTACATTTTCTAAACGCTCAGGTGCTTCCATTACCTCAGCAGTATCTATTTCTTCTACATTAATATCAACTACATCTTCTTTACTCTTAAAGGTGCTGATGTACTCAATAGAGAATTTCAATACATTCCTGTCTCTTATGGCATCCGTAATAACGTATTTATGTAAACACTCTTCAAATAAATCTTTAGTAGTTCTTTTACCCAACGCATTTTTTGTAGAATTATCTGCAAATATTGGTGTTCCTGTAAAACCAAACATTTGAGCCCCTTGAAAAAAGGCTTTTATTCTGTTATGGGTTTCACCAAATTGGCTTCTATGGCACTCATCAAAAATAAACACTACTCGCTTATCCTTTAAGTCTTCCATTTTAGCCAAATATTTTTGTTTTTCAATGGCTGTATTTAGCTTTTGTATGGTAGTTACAATAAGAGGCGTATCGTTTGCCAATTGTTTTACTAAGGTGTTGGTGTTGTTAGTGGCATCAATACTACCTTCGCTAAAGCTGTTAAACTCCTTAATGGTTTGATAATCTAAATCTTTCCTATCTACTACAAAAACAACTTTGTGTACGGCTTCTAAATTAGTAAGTATCTGAGCAGCTTTAAAGGAGGTTAATGTTTTACCTGAGCCTGTTGTATGCCATATATAACCAAACTTTTTAGTGTTCTTTACACGTTCTACTATTGCTTCAGTAGCATAATACTGATAAGGACGTAAAACCATTAATGTATTAGCCGTATTCAATACAACGTATTTAGTTATCATTTTAGAAAGGTGGCAAGGCTCTAAAAACAAGTTTGTAAATTCGGGTAAATTGGTAATGAGTTTATTTTCTATATCTGCCCAATAAAAGGTTTGTTTAAAAGAACGTGCTTTTACTGGATTGTTAGCGTAATACTTTGTATTTACACCATTACTAATAACAAACAATTGAATAAAGTTAAACAAGCCAAAGCCTGATGAGAACGTATGCCTTTCGTAACGGTTGGTTTGGTTAAACGCTTCTTTTAATTCTAAGCCTCTACGTTTTAGCTCGATTTGAACTAAGGGTAAACCATTTATTAAGATGGTAACATCATAACGGTTTTCATACTTACCCTGCATTGTTATTTGATGGGTAACTTGGTATTGATTTTTACACCAATGTATCTGATTAATTAGCTCAATGTAGCCAGTTTCTCCGTTGTCTTTGGTGTATTCAACTTTATCTCTAAGCGTTTGAGCCTTTGCGTAAATATTACCTTTTGATAAATGATTGAGTACTTGCTTAAACTCTTTATCGGATAAGGTTTTGTTGTTATGCTTTTCGAGTTGTTTTTTAAGATTAGCGACTAAATCAGCTTCATCTTTTATTACAACTTTAGCATAGCCTAACTCCTGGAGTTGCTTTACTAAATTATCTTCTAATATGGCTTCGGGTTGGGTGGTCAATTTACTTATCTAAAGAAAACTCTTCATCTGTTGTAACCATTTCAGTAACATTAATAGTTGGTAGATAATATTTATTGTATGATGTGTTTTCTGTTTTAGAATGTAAGATGCCTCTCGCAGTTCCAACCGTTATTACTGAAAAATGCTGTAATACTTCTTTAGGAAACTTGATTTTTTTTGTTTTTTTATTAGTGAATTTTTCCCAAGCACTATCTTCTATCTCAAATTCACAATTCAATTTAAGAATAATAATAGGCGTTTCTTCTAACTCAAATTGAATTTGTAAAAAACAACCTAACATTTTATTTTCTAAATCAATCCCAAAACCTGTGTTGAGGTTTAACTGTATTTCAACTTCATTACTTTCTGCTATTTCTTTTTCAATTGTAGCAAATTCTTCAGTATTAATTTTTCTTAATGCAAATCCTATATCACTCATATTTTCTAAGCGTATTTTACAATTTTAGATTTTGATTTTGTCTTTGATTTTTTATGAAGCTGTATAACTTTAGTTTTCTTTTTTCTTGTCCCCATATCATATACAGACTTTATCCTTGTTGCATAAATTAAATGCTCAATAAGTGATTTATGGGTACTTATATTAATTTGAGGTTTAGTTATGCGTAATAAATCAATATGAAGTACCTTTTCTATTTTAGAAATTGTATCTAAGGTAAAGTTCTCTTTTCCTTTTACCCATTTATTAACCTGCTGAGGTTTTACACCTAAAGCATTAGCTAACTCTACCTGAGTACAAGGAGCAGTTCCAACTTGCTTATTTTCTCTAAGTTGTCTTAATATTTTAAGAGCAATAGTTTGTGATTTTTTTAACCACGTTCTATTTTCTTTTCTCCAAGTAGCATCTTCTAACCATTGGCTTTTTTTGCCATTACTTAAATCATTAAGTTTTGCAATTATTTCTTCCCTATTCTTCTTCATTGTTTCCTAATTCAAGATAGCCTAAATCATCTTCATTAATAACGAAATTTTCTTTTAAGTATTCTTTAGTAGCACGTAATTTAACTAATTCTTTTTGGAGGTGTGTGGGTCTCATATCTTTAGTTAGCTTTATTGCTCCTCCTGATACAATATAAACATTTTCACATAATCTTATAGCGTATATTCTTAACCAAATTTGTTTTAGTTCCGTATGCTTTAGATTCAATATAATCATTGTTATATACTTCTTTATGTAATGAATGAAAGACTGCTTTTTCTAACGTAATTTTAGCTTCAGGGTTACTTAAACTGTTTTTTGCAGCTGCAAGTACTTTTAATTCAAAAAAACTTGTTTCATCGATTGTTTTATTAACTGCATCTTCAATTGATAGGTGGTTGTAAATACCATTTTCTAAGTCGTTTTTATTGTCTTCAAAAAATTGTTCCAAGTATTCTATATCTTGCCATTGGTCAAAAATAGTTTTAAACTCATCGTATGATTTTCCATCATACTGTACAGCGTATAAACTACCTTCTATTATGGCAAATATAGATACAATTTCCATTAAATCAACTTATAAGTTTATTTTTTACACTTTTTTAACAATATTACACAATTTTACTACACAAACATCTGCTGCAACAACCCTTTTTTATAGCGAATTAATCTTATTAATACTAGTATTTACTTTATCAATTCCGTAAAGTAAGCCTTTTTCATTTATACTCATCCAGTTAAACAAATTTAAGATTAAACTGTAATGCCTTGCTACATAGCCTGTATCAATTTGCTTATGCCCTAACTTAAAACATATTGCTTCGTGGTGTGCTATTCTATTTCGTAAAAAGTTGACCTTTTCTAATTCAGAAAAAACAAAGGTTTGATTGTATTGGATATGGATAGAACTTTTGGGTTTTGCAGGAAACACTTTTAATAAGGTTTTACCTCCTGCATTAAATTGAGGCTTGGCAAATAAATACCGCCAAAAACCAAAATCCATTTCAGCTATTAATTTATTGTGCGTTTAATTAGTGCCTAATTTTTTAACAGCATTACTAACAATTTTTTTAGTCCTTTTTGTTTTATGTATGCTAAAAAAACCACCTGCAATAATAGAATCTCTTAACCAATCATTACCATATATTGTTTTATAATGTTCATCAATTTTATTTCTTAATGCAATTTCAAAACAGCTAACAATAGTAAATATTTGTTGTGAAAGGTTGAGGTTTATCCTGTATAAAGTCATCGCTTTTCTACTATCGTTATTACACGCAGTTAAATACCTATCCATACGAGGTTTTGACATAATTTTTTCAAACTCACTATACTTCATTTTACTACTATTTTACACTATTTAGCGTATATATAAAATATATATACTATCTTTGTACCATATTATTCCCGTAAGCCCCTGTATAAAATCAAGCTTGCGGGTTTTTGTTTTTATATACTTTCTCATCTTTTTTAACACACCCCTAACCCCTCTCAAGAGGGGAAAGCTACACAAACAACTGCTGCAACAAGCCTTTCTTAAATTGTTGTGTACTTTCTAATTGGATAGTTACCAACTCAATTTTAGCATCTAAACTACTTAAAAAATTAGCTATTTTGGTTTGCTCTTCCGAGCAAGGTATATTAATTTTTTCTTTAGAATAATCTTTAAAGTAAATGTGAGGAATTGTGCTGCCAGTTATATATTTATTAAAATCAATATTATTGATTAAAGAATAAATAAAATAAAGGTTTGCATCAATTTTAGGTTTAATAACCTCTAAAGTTCCTAATACAGATGAGAATGCTTCACAAAGCAAAGTTCTACCAACACCTGCACCATCTTTCACAATAGAAATATATTCAGTTTCTTCTCTGTAAAAATCAATAGTTTTTAATAATCCTGATGCTCCATATATTTTATATTTCCCTTTATTTTCTTCAATCGTATTTGCTGAAATATTGGAGGATTTTTTTACTGCCACCTCTCCCAACATCTTTTCTTCCCAATCGGGGTAATGGTTGCCGTTTTTATCTTTAAACCTAAAGCCTAATTTTTTTCTTCCTTTTCCTTCGACAGGCTCAGGATGACAGGAAGAGAAAAGGTGTTGCATTACGCCTTTTTTGTATTGCTCCAACAAACTTTTCTTTTTATTGAGTTGGGCTATTTTGGCATCTACCGCAGTTAAAAAGGCTGCTATTTTTTGTTGTTCGGGGAGGGTGGGAAACTTAAACTCTATTTTAGATAATTTTTCTTTATTAAGATTATCTTGTGCAACTCCTTGTGATAATCTTTGAATGTCAATTTTAAATTTATCAAACTGGTGTTTTACAAATAAAACAGTTGTTTCCTTTTCATAAGGAATTAAGCCAATAATACTGTCAGGAAAACAAGCCTTAATTTTTAATATAGCAGTTTCTGCAATATTAGCCGCTATTGTAATACATAACGTATCAATATCCCATAATTTACTTTGCTTTAATCCTTCTTCTGAATATGTTTGAGAATAACTATCTAAATATAAACTTGCCTCTCTTATGTCTCCAGTTTGAACAAAAGGGTATTTTCCTCCATATAATTTTTTCGCATTTCTTGGTCTATGTTTAGATTTACCTCTGTTAATTTCAGAAACCTCATCTAACCTTTTTTCTTCCCACTCTCCACTAAACTCAGGGAAGCGTAAGGTGGGGCTTGTTTTATTTGTTGGTTGTTGTGTCATAAAGTGTTGTAAATTTTCTGTTTGTCCTTCGACAGGCTCAGGATGACAAAAAT
Source organism: Flavobacteriales bacterium (assembly GCA_002402165.1). Taxonomy (GTDB): domain Bacteria; phylum Bacteroidota; class Bacteroidia; order Flavobacteriales_E; family Vicingaceae. The sequence goes on along the minus strand of NVVI01000051.1, from coordinate 1,795 downwards.
TAAAATGGGGTTGCTATGTTTAATTGTTTACAGAAATCGGCAATGGTATTGTCGGTTGCTGCTATGTCCTTGTCTAATGCTTTTAAGGCATTGGCAACTTCATCTAAATTAATAGCTTCTTCTTCTTCAAATGTATCTACATAACGAGGTATGTTTAGGTTGTAATCGTTTGCTTTTATCTCATCAATAGTAGCTACATAACTGTATTTATCTTCTAACACACCCCCAGCCCCTCTCAAGAGGGGAGTTTCTCCTTTTATGTATGTTTGGTAAGTACTTATTATTTTAGCAATATGCTCTTCGGTTAGTTTGTTTTTGTTGCCGTCTTTTTCAAAATCGTTACTGGCATCAATAAATAAAATATCATCATTATTTACTCGGCATTTGCTCAATACCAAAATACAAGTTGGTATGCTTGTGCCAAAAAAAATGTTGGCAGGTAAACCAATTACTGCATCTAAATAATTTTGTTTATCAATAATGTATTCTCTAATGGTTGCCTCAGCCGAGCCTCTAAACAATACCCCGTGAGGCAATACACACGCCATTGTTCCGTTTTCGGCTAATTGGTGTATCATGTGTTGTACAAAAGCAAAATCAGCTTTACTGGTGGGTGCTAACTTACCGTATTGGCTAAAGCGTTCATCATTATCGTTTAAAGGATTGTCTTTGCCTTTCCATTTGGCACTAAATGGTGGGTTGGCAACAATGGCTTCAAAACGTTGTTCAAAGTGTTGTGGTTCTACTAAAGTATCTTCTTGCTTAATGTCAAACTTGCTATAATGTACATCGTGCAAAATCATGTTCATACGAGCCAAATTGTAAGTAGTACGGTTTAGTTCTTGTCCGTAAAAATCGCTTACGGCAACCTCTTTGGCAACACGTAACAATAAAGAGCCCGAACCACAAGTAGGGTCGTAAACTGTTTTTAATCGCTTTTTACCAGTCGTTACAATTTTGGCTAATATTTTAGATACTTGTTGAGGGGTGTAAAACTCTCCTGCTTTTTTCCCTGCTCCACTTGCAAATTGTCCTATCAAATACTCATAAGCATCGCCCAAAACATCACTATCTACATTGGCTATTTCAAAATCTATTTTATCTAAATGCGATAATACTTTAGCAATTAAGGTATTTCGTGCTTCTACGGTACGCCCTAATTTGGTGCTGCTCAGATCCAAATCTTCAAACAACTTGTTAAAATCATCTTCGCTATCTGTACCCATTGTGGTTTGCTCAATGCTGTTTAAGATGGTTTCTAAATCTTCTAAAATAAAATTGCCTGCCTGTCCGTCAGGCAGGCTTTCTACTTTTTTGTTACCTCTTTTGGCAATAGACCTAAACAATTCGTTAGGTTTTAAGAAGTAACCTAACTTAATTAACGATTCATCCCGTATAGCTTCTAAATCATCGGTGTCAACTAAATTTAAGTAATCTTTTACCGTTTCGGTTTCCAGTAATTCATTGGCATAGATGTATTGCTTTTCTGATAGGTATTTAAAGAAAATAAAGCCTAATATGTAATCCCTAAACTCATCTGCATCCATCCTGCCACGCAACTCATTGGCAATGTTCCAAAGTTGCTGCTCCAGTAATTTCTTTTGTTCTTCGCTCATTTATATTGTTGATTTTATAGCCCTAAATTTTGATTCTCAAATATAGAAACAATTAATTAAGTTGGGTATTGATACATTCATTTAATCAGGGCAAACTCATACTTTTATTCTGAGTATTTTTAATAGGTATTGATTGTCCCACCCAGCTTTCAGTCTTTTGCCTTTAACGCCCTGCTTTT